>NZ_JAIRBO010000001.1:0-783082 GCF_021151565.1 Halomonas sp. IOP_6
GCTCTACCACGGCCTGTTTAAAGGCCAGAGTGTAGTCTTTCTGTGTGCGCTTAACTCGTTGACTCATCACGCTCTCCCAAAATAAGGACGGGAACGTGTCAACTCTATTCAGGACGGGTCACGCGAAAGAAAAAAAGCACCCCCTGGCCCCCTATTACAAAGCGGCCACCTGCCGAAGCGTGCACCACACGTCATTCCCGAGTGGGGTTATCGGGAATCCACCTTGACCTTGGACTGCAGCAGCCCGAAACCCCAGCTCAACATGGAGTCCCGCTAAGGGCCTGCGGGAATGACGAGTTAACTTTGAAAATTAATCCCGTTGATGCTGGCATTCGCCAGCGGCCCAAGTTTCATAGATAGCGCGATCATCAGCGAGCATCATCAGCGCAAATAAACGCTCGCCGAGTGTTTTGCTGTGTTGGATACGGCGCTTCAACAGTGATGTCGCATGAGGATCAATGACTACAAAGTCAGCCTCGTAGGAAGGGGCAAGCTGGCCGATATGGGTATCTAAGGAGAGCGCTTTTGCATTTCCATGGGTTAGACCATAAAAACCTTGCCATGCGGTAAGAGGCTGTCCTCTTAATTGGCCCACTTGGTAGGCTGCCTTAAGCGTTCCAAACCCTGATAAATCGGTGCCTGCGCCGATATCGCTAGCATAGGTAAATGCCATACCGGTCTGCTTAGCTGCCTCTCGGTCAAATAATCCGCTGCCTAAGAAAAGATTGGAGCTTGGGCAAAAGGCAATATTGGCGCCTCGGTCCGCTAGGCGTTTACGCATATCGTTATTCAGATGAATGCCGTGCGCGAAGGTGCTGCGAGGGCCGACTAATCCCGCTTCCTCGTAAACGGCTAAGTAGTCGCGGCTACCAGGAAATAGTTCGGCTACCCAGTCTAATTCCCCACTGTTTTCGGCCAAATGAGTTTGTAGCCACAAGCTAGAGTCATTACGCAAGAGGGCGCCGGCAGCATCCATTTGCATTTTGGTAGAGGTGGGCGCAAAGCGTGGCGTGACGCTATAACCTAGTCGGCCATTGCCATGCCAGTCTTGAATAAGTCGCTCACTGTCTGCAATCCCTGACAGGCCATCCATTAGGGCGTCAGGCGCGTTGCGATCCATTAATACTTTACCGACCAGCATGCGTAGCTGACGTTTTTGGCAGGCGGTGAAGAACGCATCCACTGAGCCAGGATGGCTTGAGCCAAATACTTGGGCTGTTGTCGTTCCCGCGCGAAGCATTTCATCTAGAAAAGCGTTCGATAGCGCTTCAGCATGCGCATGATTGGCAAAACGGCACTCTTCAGGAAACGTATAGTCATTTAGCCAATCAAGCAGCTGTCGGCCGTAGGAAGCCATGATGTCTAGCTGAACATAGTGAACGTGAGTATCGATAAAACCGGGCATAATCAACTTGCCGCGATAATCAATAACATGGGCGTCACTTGGCAGTTGATCAGCGAGATCACCATAGTGGCCGACAGCCTGAATATGACTGCCTTTTAGCCACAGTAGCCCGTCGCCATAATGCTCTAGGCTACCTGGCTGAGGTAGGTCATCATTACCTGGGTCGCGTGCAAAGCTGACAATTTCAGCGCGGATGAGCGTATCGATTGAGGAATTCATATTAACTCTGAGTCGTTTTCGTATCGTCATCAAGTGCACGTATTGCGTTCGGCTCAAGGCCGCGCATGTCTAGTGAGGCTGGCTTGTCCGTTAGCCAAAGCAGTTCGGTTACCACCGTCAAAGCAATCGCATAGGGGGTTTTGTTGCTAAGTTTAGTGTTATGAATACAACCAATGGGGCTGCGTACACGCTCTATTTCTTCAGCGGTGTAGCCTTCGCGCTGCAGTCGTCCTCGGAAGCTTGCCCATTTGCTATCAGAGCCGATTAGCCCTATCGAGGCGATGTCATGGCGCTGTAGTAAAGCGGTGATAAGGGCGTAATCTTCATCATGGTTGTGGGTTAATACCAATGCATGACAGTAGGGCGGCAGGGCTGAAGTTCCCTCTTGTGCACTGCTCAGCGTATGGCAGCTGAGTCGGGATTGCTGCTGATCGCGTTCGTTAAATACATCTGCTCGGCTATCAAACCAGTGTACTTGCCAGGGTAGCGGTTCGCTAAGCTTTACGATCTCTCGTCCGACATGGCCAGCACCAAATAAAGCGATATTGGTAGCGGCACCAGGAAACACTTCCAGCAGCACATTGACATAACCGCCACAGCACTGGCCGCTGCGGCCACCTAGCGAGAATGCCTCTAAGTGAAAGCCAGCGCGGCCTTGCTGTAAAAAGTCTCGAGCAGCATGGATAGTTTGCCACTCGAAAGTGCCTCCACCTAGCGTGTCATAGACAGCCTCTTGGGTGATCACCATGCGCGCGCCGGGCTCACGCGGGGTTGAGCCCGCGCTGGTTACCTGAGTGGCCAACACGTGGGGAACACCGCTACGCTGCAATCGATCGAGTGCCGCGTGCCAAGTTTCTGCTGAGGGCTGTGTCATAGCGCTTTTTCTCTAATTGCGTTTGCAGCCAACATCACTCGCTCAGGGGTTGCGGGAGTGTCGAGATGGGGAGACTGTTGGTAATCGGTTAAGCTTGAAAGTGCATCACGTAGTGCAGACCAAACACAGATACCAAGCATAAACGGTGGCTCACCAACGGCTTTAGAACGATATAGGCTTGCCATGGAATTTGGGTGGCCTTCCAATAGTTCAACGTTAAAAATAGCGGGAAGATCACCAAACGTGGGTATTTTGTAGGTCGCAGGCCCGTCGCTAACCAGCACACCTTTATCGCTCCACTTAAGCTCTTCACTGGTTAGCCAGCCCATTCCCTGGATAAAGCCACCTTCTACTTGGCCAATATCAATGGCAGGGTTTAGCGAATTGCCAACGTCATGCAGCACGTCAACGCGGTTAACTAAATATTCGCCGCTCAATGTGTCAACACTTACTTCGGCAACGGCTGCTCCAAACGCGTAATAATAAAAAGGGCGGCCTTGGCCCGTTGCACGGTTGTAATGAATCAATGGTGTCGCATAAAAACCCTTTTCTGAAAGCGAGATGCGGTTGAGGTAGGCCGTTTGAACAAGCTCTCCCCAGGGGATGCGACGCTCGCTCTCATTAATCCCCGCAATCAGCATGCCATCTTCCAGGCGCATACCTTCTCGATCTAATCCGCCCTCAAAATGCATCGCGGCAAAGTCGAACAACCTTTCGCGCAATTTACTGGCGGCATCTCGCGCGGCCATGCCATTGAGGTCGGCGCCGCTTGAAGCTGCCGTAGGGGACGTATTGGGTATTTTATCCGTGCGAGTGGCACTAATCCGCACGCTATCTAAATCCAAGCCAAGCTCGCGCGCCACTACCTGACAAATCTTGGTGTGCAGTCCTTGGCCCATTTCGGTGCCGCCGTGATTGATCATGATGCTGCCATCGGTATACACATGCAGCAGAGCACCGGCTTGATTGAGGTGCTGGGCGGTAAATGAGATGCCAAACTTTACTGGCGTCAGCGCGAGCCCTTTTTTAATAATGGGACTGTTGCTATTAAATGCCTTAATCGCCGCACGGCGTGCCCAGTAATCACTATTGGTTTCCAATGTATCAACCAGCGTATGGAGTAACTGCTTTTGATCTACTGGCTGCCCGTAGTGGGTGGCGTCTCGCCCGTCGCGATAGAAGTTTCGTTTGCGTATGGTAAGAGGGTCTTCACCGACCTTGCGCGCGATATCATCCATTGCCGCTTCGATAATCATCATGCCCTGAGGGCCGCCAAAACCCCGAAAAGCCGTGTTAGAAGCCGTATGGGTCTTAGCTCGATGACCGGTGACGCGAGCATTGCCTAATGAGTAAGCGTTGTCGGCATGGAACATTGCACGGTCAACAATGGCGTCCGAAAGGTCAGGCGAGTATCCGCAGTCACCAATAACTGTTATGTCTCCCCCCTGGATGATGCCTTGCGAATCAATTGCAAGTCGGTAGCGATTATGAAAGGGGTGACGCTTACCGGTCGCGCGCATATCATCACTTCTCGGTAGCCGTATACGTGTGGCTTTTCCGGTTCTGCGGGCAATGATGGCTGCCATACATGCCCATGGGGATGCTTGGGTTTCTTTGCCTCCAAAGCCGCCACCCATTCGGCGCACTTCAACGGTGACGGCATGAAAGGGAATGCCCAGTACTTCAGCGACAAGTTTCTGGGTCTCACTAGGGTGCTGGTTAGAGGTATGAACAATGACCCCTTCGTCTTCGGTGGGCAGAACCAAGCATGCTTGCCCCTCCAGGTAAAAATGTTCCTGTCCGCCGATGAAAAGCTCGCCCTCAACCGTTTGCTCGGCTTGGCGCAGTTCCGCTTGCCAATCGCCTCTCTCCTGAACGTGGGTAGGGCGAACCACATCATTGTGTTCGGCAGCAGCAACAGGGTCGAGGCTTGCTGGTTGTTCATCGATACTTAACCTGGCCAGCGTTACCGCTCGGCGAGCAGCCTGAAGCGAGGTAGCCGCAACGGCGAAAATACACTGGCCTGCGTAGCTAATTTCTTGATCAACAAAAATGGGGTCGCCTGGAAACACAGGACCGATATCTGTATGGTCGGGCACATCGTGAAAAGTGATGACATCGACAACGCCAGACGCTTGTTTAACTGCTTCGAGATCAAGCGCGGTCAATGTGCCGTGTGCGACAGGAGAAAGCCCCAGAGCTACATGCAGGGCATCTGCCGGTGCTTTGAGGTCATCAATGTAGGCAGCCTTGCCGGTAACGTGTTTTTCAGCGCTTTCATGGAAGCTAGCGGTGCCTGCTTGGCGCTGACCGTGGCTATCTACAGTATGGCGAGCAAGTGGGCCTGACCCTTGGATGTGGTTATGTAACTCTCGACGAGCGCGGCTGCTGTCGCCATCAAGTTTAGTGAGCGTACGCATGGAGCATCACCTCCTGGTTGGGTGACGAAAGCGATAAGTAGAGGCGTTCCAATAGGTTGAGAGCGGCTTGTTCTCGGTAGTATTGGCTGCCCCGTACATCGCTCATTGGCTGAAACTCTTCAGCAAGGGCTTGTTGGGCTGCTTGAAAGCTAGCTTTGGAAACGGGCTGGCCCTCTAGCGCAGCTTCTGTTTGACTAGCTCGCTTGGGAGTTGCAGCCATACCGCCAAAGGCAATGCGAACATCCTCCATCACACCCTGATTAACACGGTAGCAAAACGCACCTAATACCGCCGTTATGTCATCCTCGCGCCGTTTAGAAAGCTTCCAAACCCTTAGTGTGGCTGTTTCAGCCAGTTGAGGTATAAAAATACGGCTGATGACTTCATCAGCCGCCAGCGCTGTTTTTTTATAGTCGATAAAAAAATCACTCAGCAAGAGCTGGCGAGTATTGACGTGGCTGGTAAGTTCTACCCATGCATTGAGCGCCAGTAGTACAGGTGGCGTATCTCCAATTGGCGAAGCGTTGGCGATGTTTCCGCCGAGCGTTCCCCGGTTACGAACTTGTTGAGAGCCGAGCCTGTGAAGGAGGTGTGCAAACGCAGGAAAGTGACTGTTTAATAAGGGCTCAAGCTGCGAGTACGTAACCCCAGCGCCTACCCACCAACCTGGTTGAGCTTGGAATGTCGCCTCTTCAATTTGGCGCAATTCAGCCACACGCGTGGTATCAATAAGCTGGGTCAATGCGGTAAGGCGCTGAGTGCTTTCCAGCCATAGATCTGTTGCGCCAGCCACAAGGCGTGCATCAGGATAGCGATATCTTGCGTCGGCCAACTCAGCCAAGGTGGTTGGCTGTACAAAGAGTGGCTCACTCTTTGCGGTTGACTCCGGTACATGAAGCGGGTGACTGGCTGGCTGAGACGCATCGAACCACTGCGGTGCTTCCCAAGAGAAATCTTGCATACTCAATGCGGCGTCACGAATCGGTCGGTATCCCGTGCAGCGGCATAAATTTCCACCTAATGTGGCTTCAAGTGTTTCTGGTGTAAGAGGCGAGGGGCGCTGCTGTTGGTTGGCATGCAAGGTGAACAAGGACATGACAATTCCTGGCGTGCAAAATCCGCACTGGCTGCCATGGCACTCGATCATTGCGCGTTGAGCTGGGTGCAAGTTGCCTTCAGTCGCAAGCCCTTCAACGGTAATGACGTGCTGACCGTGAAGTTGATGAGCCGGGGTAATACACGCGTTGACGCTTAAACAGCGGTTTTGCGTGTCGCTTGGATTGTTGATTGCGACTGTACAAGCGCCACAGTCACCCGATGCGCAGCCTTCTTTTGTGCCAGTGATGCCCAAATGATCACGCAACAGCGTTAGAATGCTGGTGTCAGGGGGTACATGACACTGCTTGGGGGTGCCGTTGAGCAGGAACTCAATCGTAGCCATGCCAAACTCCGTTATGATTGTTCTGACCGATCGGTCAATATTGTTTAGCTTGAGACAAAAGAGCGCACCTTGCAAGAATTTGTTGCTAATGCGGCTGTCTGTGCACTTACGCGGCCGGCGTAGATAAACCAATTATATGTAATAAGTCCCATGGGCTGACCATTGGTGCTTATCAAAAGCGCTTATTAAAGGAGCTTAATCAATGACAGCGGATACCGCTAACCATGAAAATGCCAGCAGAGATCGCATTGAACAGACCATACTGAGCGCTGCGGAGCAGGTGTTTTCTCAACATGGTTATCGTGGTGCCAGCCTTCAGGCAATCGCCGATATAGCAGGTCTTCCTAAGGCGAATATTCTCTATTACATGGGCAGTAAGCAGCTGCTTTATGTACGACTGCTTAATCGAATGATGAACCGTTGGAATGCGGTACTTGAAGACATAACACCTGACAGTGATCCAGCTAAGGTATTAAGCGATTTTATTCGCACCAAGATGATGCTGGGCCAGCGTTACCCCGAAGGTTCAAAGCTATTTGCCGCCGAAATTTTGGCTGGTGCGCCTTTCTTGAGTAATTATCTCTCTGGTGAGTTGAAAGAGTGGGTAGTTTCCCGTGCAGAAATTATTCACCAGTGGTCTCAGCTAGGGAAAATGGATGATGTCGATCCACGCTGGCTTATATTCTTGATTTGGTCGGCTACCCAACATTACACGGAATACAGTGCGCAGGTAACGGGAATATTAGGGACTGAAGTGCTCAGCGAAACGGATTTCGAGTCTATTTGCCGTTTCCTTGAGCATGTTATTTTGAAAGGATGCGGTATTTCAGCGTCGCATTTATCAAACGACTCATCAGTTTAGCTGCTATGCCCATATTGGCGATGTCTACACTTCCAATTGAACAGCACCTCAAGCCGATTCAGGCGGCTCTCTCTGCACATAACCGCCTAATCTTAATCGCCCAGCCGGGAGCGGGTAAGACAACCCGCGTTCCGCTGACCTTGCTGAACAGCCAGTGGGCGCAGGGCCAGAAGATAGTGTTGTTAGAGCCTCGACGGGTAGCGGCTCGTTTGGCGGCAAGCTTTATGGCCGCGCAGCTTGATGAGCCTGTCGGTAAGACAGTTGGCTATCGTATGCGAGGGGACAGCAAAGCGGGCCCGCACACACGCTTGGAGGTGGTCACCCAGGGCGTCCTGACGCGTATGTTGCAAGATGATCCGCTGCTTGAAGGCGTCGCCGGTATCATCTTCGATGAGTTTCATGAGCGCAGCATAGAAGCAGATCTTGGGCTGGCGCTATCGCTGGATATTCAGCAAAGCATTCGCGATGACTTACGACTGATTGTGATGTCTGCGACGTTAGATGTTGCTGCGTTAAAAAGTGTATTGGGCAGCGATACATCCGTGATTGAAAGTACGGGGCGTGAATTTCCAATTGAAACGTATTATCGCCCTTTTAGCAGTGATGAAGCGTTAGACACAGCCGCTTACCGAGTGGTAACCGAAGCCTTGGCGAATGCCGATAGCCGCGACGTGTTGGTGATTTTACCTGGGGTGGCAGAGATAACACGGCTAGTGCAAATGCTGGAAAATAGCACCTTTGATATTGAGGTGTGCGCATTACATGGCGGCATGCCTATCGAGGCGCAGCAAGCAGCATTGAAGTTACACGAAACTCGCCGGCGGGTGATTGTATCGACGGCCATTGCGGAATCCAGCGTGACAGTTGATGGTGTTAATGTGGTCATTGACGCTGGCTTGGAGCGTGTGCCGTTGTTTCAGCCGCGAACTGGGCTCACTCGACTAACTACTCGGCGTGTCAATCGTGCCAGCGCTGATCAACGTCGTGGTCGTGCAGGGCGGCAACAGCCGGGTGTATGTTATCGCTTGTGGTCTCAAGAGCAGCCACTGGTTGCTTACGGTGAACCTGAGATTGCCCAAGCTGATTTATCAAAACTTGCGCTTGAGGTTGCCGTATGGGGAGCGCGATCGCCTGAAGAGTTAATTTGGATGACACCACCGCCTAGCGGTGCATGGCAAAGTAGCCAGGCTTTGCTTCGTCAGCTTGGCATTCTTGATACAGCGGGTTTATTAACACCACTAGGTAAGCAAAGTGCGCGTTGGCCGCTTGAACCTCGTTTAGCGGTCATGCTGTCAAAGGCAGTGTCATTGAATGCATTACCGCTTGCCTGTGCTTTAGCAGCTCTGCTAGAGGGTAGAGAGCGTGTCAGTGGCTCGCTAAGAGATGCGCTGGCTCAGCGGCTCAGCCAACCCTGGCGATTTCCTCACTGGCAACGAGAAACCAAGCGTCTTATGGACATGGCTAGCCTTCAGGTGCCACATAAGCTACCGCTTGAGCCGCTTAGCTATCTGCTGGCGATGGCTTACCCGGATCGCGTTGGTCAATTCATCAGTCCAGGTCGGTTCAAGCTTGCCAATGGCAAAACTGCCACGCTCTCCGTTAGCCACCCCCTAGCGAATGAAGCATTTATCGTCGCCGTTAGCGTAGAGAGTGCCAGTAGTGAGGCAGCAATTTATCTGGCAGAACCGATTGCTCAGACAGCGCTTAATGACCTTTACCCGGCAACTCAACAGTGGGAGGAGCGTGTTACTTGGTCAGATGCCCAAGGAAAGCTGCTTGGTGAAGCTGTTCAGCGCCATGGTGAACTTGTGTTGGCAAGTCGGCCTTTAGCGGAGTTATCAGGAGAGGCGGTCCAACAGACGTTGCTGCGAGCACTAAAGCAACGACCAGCAGCGCTTTTTAATGGCAAGGTTAAGCAATTACAGGGGCGAATGGCGCTAGTGGCGAGTATTTATTCTAATGCATGGCCTGACTGGTCAGAAAGCTCGCTATTAGACAGCTTAGATGTTTGGCTGGCACCCTACATGACGGGTATTACACGTTTCAATCAGCTAGAAAAAATGCCGTTCCATAACTACTTAATGGCAACACTCAGCTGGGATGAGCAAACCCGTTTTGAGCGTTTAACGCCATCGGCATTAATGGCTCCTAGTGGTAATCAAGCAACAATTGATTATGAGTCCTGCCTAGCAGGAAGGCCGCCAGTGCTTGCTTTGAAGTTACAGGAAGCGTTTGGTTGGCAGGATACTCCCGCCGTAGCGGACGGTCATGTGTCTGTTGTCATTCATCTGCTTTCACCGGCAAAAAGGCCGCTTCAAGTTACTCAGGATTTACGCAGTTTTTGGTTGAATGGCTACCCAGAGGTGCGTAAAGAGATGCGTGGCCGCTACCCTAAACACCCCTGGCCAGAAGATCCAATTACCGCTCAAGCAACGGCATCTACGAAACGAAGGTAAAGTTAATAACACCGTTTAAAGAGAAGCCAGATCGAAGAAGGTCATTGCGTTTGCTCTTCAGGTATTTTACCTGGCACGCGATAGCGTACTCCGTCGGCACGTTGCTCTTCATAACGCCGGTTTTCTTCTTCTGGAGGCACACCCAGCACAGTCTCCTGCGAGCCATCCGGCCAAGTGTAAGTTGTGCAGCCAGTCAACGATACTAAGACCACGGTCATTAATGAGAACAACGAAATAAATCCACGACATTTGGGCATATTAGGCTCCATCACCAGTCAAAAGCTGCTCTTAGCAAAGCGTGCGTAGTGTGAATGGCACGACAGTAAGTCGCAAGCTTAATCCCAAATTGTTAGATTTCTTCCCAAAGACTACGTCGAAACTCATGGGAAAGCTGGGATACCTTAGCAAAACGCTCAAGGTTAGCGTCGGTAAGCGTTTTGACCATTTCTTGGTAATGCTCAGTGAGTTCCTTAGCGCTGCAGTTTTCTTTGTCATCAGTCAGGCACAGCGTCAGTTTTTCGCTACTTTTAGCGATAGCTTGGAAAAGCTCGGCCTCCAGCTGCATGGCTTCTGTCACGCTCTCAAGCCACGCAATCTGACAACGTACCATTGGCATGGTGCTCAATAGGCAGTAATGCTGCCACCAAGCTGCGATATCTTGGTTCGTGTCGTTGACGGATGAGGGCTGCTTTTTGTTTGTATGGTCCATAGTAGGTTCCTATCGAGTTTTTCAATTTGTGAGGCATTCTTCACAGGTTCTCCTATCTTCAACTATAGCTAAAGCTCTGCAGAAGAGTTGCTCATTTAGGCAACGCGATACGTGATAACGAGGAGAGGCTCAATGTGGTCAGTCGTTAAATCAGTACTGTCAGCACTGCTAGGCGTACAAAATGACCTCAAGCGGCAACAGGATTTTTCTAGCGGTAACCCCGCTGCCTTTATTGTAGTGGGAATTGTGATCACGCTCGTATTTGTTTTGATCTTGGTTGGGATTGCAGTGATTGCGTCGCGATGAAGCGTTGATACACCCCACGATAGTTGTGCGTGACGAATGCCACATGTTTTCTATACTGACGTTAATCAGTTAATCCTGACCTAAGTAAACGGATTGGCGAGAACAACAATAATAACGGAGGTTTCTATGCATCTATCGTGGCAATGGCTGCTAACCATTACCAGTGCCTTCAGTATCACTCAAGCTCATGCTAATAGCTGGAATATGCCTGTTGGGGTCACCGATATCAGCCAAGATATTTTTGGTCTGCATATGGCGATTTTTTGGGTATGCGTGGTCATTGGGGTGATTGTGTTTGGGGTGATGTTTTACTCACTATTTAAATACAGACACTCAAAAGGGGAAAAAGCGGCGAATTTTCATGAGCACACCTCTGTTGAAATTCTTTGGACCGCTATTCCTATTCTGATTTTGGTTGGCATGGCCGTGCCTGCGACGGCGACGTTGAAGAGTATGTACGATTCTTCAGAAGCTGATTTAGATGTGATGATTACTGGCCAACAATGGCGCTGGCGCTACGAATACCTTGGTGAAGATGTTGCGTTTACCTCCAATATGAGTACATCAAGAGCACAAATTCGTGGCGAGGAGGCGAGAGATGAGCACTATTTATTAGACGTAGATGAGCCATTGGTACTGCCAATTAATCGTAAAGTGCGTTTTTTAATGACGTCGGATGACGTTATTCACTCTTGGTGGGTGCCTGAACTAGCCGTTAAGCAGGATACGATTCCTGGGTTTATCAATGAGAATTGGGTGAAAATTAATGAACCGGGCATCTATCGTGGCCAGTGTGCTGAGCTTTGTGGCGTTAACCACGGGTTTATGCCAGTGGTTGTGCATGCGATGGAAGAAGAAGAGTTCGAAGCATGGTTGGCAGAACGAAAAAAAGCCGCAGAGCAAGAGGCTATGGGGGTTGACCGGGAGTGGGAGATGGAGGATTTGATGGCGCGGGGAGAGACCGTTTATCAGACTATCTGTTCTTCCTGTCACCAAAGCGAAGGCCAGGGGGCGCCACCAGCATTTCCTGCACTAGCCAATAATAATCAACTGATTAGTGATTTAGATTGGCATATGAATCGGGTTATTAACGGTGTTTCTGGCGCTGCTATGCCGGCATTCCGCAGTACGTTAAACCCTGTCGAAATAGCCGCTGTTGTTACTTATACCCGCAATGCTTGGGGCAATGAGACAGGTGATGTGGTGCAGCCAGCTACGGTGGCCGAACGTATCGCACAATAATTTAAGGTACTAACAATAAATCAGGCGGAGATGCTCATGGCGCCCAAACTACCTCCTCAACACTCGCTGCAACACAGCTCTACTGCAGCGACTGGCGGTCATTCTCATCACGACCATGCGGCTCAGCCCAAAGGGATACTGCGATGGGTTCTGACCACCAACCATAAAGAAATTGGTTCTCTTTACCTGATTTTTTCTCTCACCATGTTTTTTGTTGGAGGCATATTTGCCCTAGTGGTGAGAGCCGAGCTATTTCAACCTGGTTTACAGCTTATAGAGCCAGAATTTTTCAACCAAATGACCACCATGCATGGATTAATCATGGTGTTTGCTGCGGTAATGCCAGCGTTTACTGGGCTAGCCAATTGGATGATTCCGCTTCAGATTGGTGCGCCGGATATGGCGCTGCCCAGGCTTAATAACTTTAGTTTCTGGTTGCTTCCGGTGGCGTTTACATTGCTACTTTCTACGCTCTTAATGCCGGGCGGTGGGCCTAATTTTGGCTGGACATTTTATGCGCCGTTATCGACGACTTACGCACCTGCCTCCACAACATTTTTTATTTTAGCCCTGCACATTGCAGGCATTAGCTCGATTCTTGGGGCTATAAATATTATTGCGACCATTCTGAATATGCGCGCACCTGGAATGCGCATGATGGATATGCCTCTGTTCGTATGGACATGGTTAATTACGGCTTTTCTATTGATTGCGGTAATGCCTGTGCTAGCGGGCGTTATTACCATGATGCTGATGGATATTAACTTCGGTACCAGTTTCTTTGACGCCGCGGGTGGTGGTGATCCAGTGCTTTTCCAGCACTTATTTTGGTTCTTTGGCCATCCTGAAGTTTACATCATGATTTTGCCAGCTTTTGGTATTGTCTCAGCCATCATACCTACTTTCGCGCGTAAGCCTTTGTTTGGATACGCGTCTATGGTGTATGCCACGGCAGCTATCGCGCTGCTGTCATTTTTAGTGTGGGCACACCATATGTTTATCGTCGGTCTTCCGCTAACAGCGGAGCTGTTTTTCATGTACTCGACCATGCTGATTGCCGTGCCCACAGGCGTGAAAGTGTTTAATTGGGTGACCACGCTGTTTCGCGGCTCGATCAGTTTTGAACCGCCCATGCTGTTTGCTTTGGCTTTCGTGGTTCTGTTCACCATAGGCGGTTTCTCAGGACTAATGTTGGCAATTGCGCCTGCGGATTTCCAATACCACGATACCTACTTTGTCGTGGCGCATTTTCATTATGTGCTAGTACCCGGTGCTATTTTTGCCATTATGGCTGGCGTCTATTATTGGCTACCCAAATGGACAGGTTATTATCCTAACGAGCGACTTGCTCAATGTCATTTCTGGTGCTCTATTGTTGGCGTTAATCTAACGTTTTTCCCTATGCATTTCGCAGGCTTGGCGGGCATGCCAAGGCGCATCCCCGACTATGCATTACAATTTGCGGATTTCAATATGCTCTCCAGCATTGGTGCCTTCTTTTTTGGTGCGTCACAGCTGATGTTTGTATTGGTTGTGGTGATGTGTGTGAGAGGAGGTAAAAAAGCACCTGCAAAAGCTTGGGAAGGTGCAGAAGACCTAGAGTGGAGCGTCCCCAGTCCGGCACCGTTGCACACCTTTGAAACACCGCCAGTATTTAACCGTACTCATCACCATGACTAATTAGCTGCCCATCAGCAAAATGGTCTAGGGGGATATATGGCAGTCAACGATACGGTGCAATCACTTGGGGTTAAACGGACAGTCATTCGTACAGTGGCGGCGCTAATTGGGATGTTTGCCTTTGCATTCGCACTGGTTCCTCTTTACGACGTGTTTTGTAGTGTGACTGGCCTTAATGGCAAAGTGGATACAACGGCTAAAGCCATTATTCATGAAGAAGTTGATCAGTCCCGCTATATTACCGTGCAGTTCATTACCCGAGGTAGCGCGGGGTTGCCATGGCGAATGAGCGTCGAAACTCGCCAAATGCGCGTGCATCCGGGCCAAACAGCTGAAGTTGATTTTACGTTTACTAACAACAGTCATGTCGAAAGCTGGGGGCGGGCTGTACCTAGCGTTTCTCCTTCAAGCGCTACGACGCATTTAAGAAAAGTAAGCTGTTTCTGTTTCCAGGAGCAGCAGCTTCAAGGGGATGAGCGGTTGACGATTCCTCTGATATTCCAGCTGGCGCGTGACCTTCCAGAGGATATTAATACGATAACGCTGGTATATACCTTGTATCCGGTTCATCACTTAGTAAAAGACATCTCGAAGAATGACAACAAAACGATAGGGGATTCGATATGAGTGGCGGCTACTATGTTCCTGCAACGAGTCGATGGCCTATCCTAGGCTCGCTGGCGCTCGGGGCTATGATGGTGGGTACAGGAATTAAACTTGTGTACGACACGGGTACCCCACTCATGCTAATCGGTATGGCTTGTGTCATTACAGTTATGGGGCTTTGGTTCAGAGATGTTATTCACGAGTCAATGAGCGGATTGTACGATGCTCAGATGGATCGCTCGTTCCGATGGGGGATGGGCTGGTTTATTTTTTCTGAAGTGATGTTTTTTGCGGCTTTCTTTGGTGCCCTGTTCTACGTAAGAACGTTCGCTATACCCTGGTTAGGTGGTGAAGGAGCAAAAGGTGTTTCTGCGTTGCTTTGGCCTGATTTTGTCGCTCAGTGGCCGTTGTTAAACCCTCCTGATTCGTCGGTGGCTGGCCCGGATAGTGTCTTAAGTCCATGGCAATTGCCGCTCGTCAATACACTAATTTTGGTAACGTCGAGCATTACATTGACGGTTGCACATGAAGCTTTGAAATTAGGCGAACGTAAAACGTGCAGGAACTGGCTGGCAGGTACTGTATTGCTGGGCTGCTGTTTTATTATGATTCAGGGCGTCGAATATTATGAAGCCTACAACCATTATGGTATTACGCTTGAAGCAGGGATCTTCGGCGCTACTTTCTTTATTCTAACGGGCTTTCACGGCGTTCATGTCATTATAGGTACGTTAATTTTAACCAGCATGCTGATACGTATACATAAAGGGCACTTTGCCCAAGATCATCATTTTGGTTTTGAAGCATCTTGTTGGTATTGGCATTTTGTAGATGTTGTATGGGTTGGGTTATTTATTTTTGTATACGTTTTCTAATCAATTAGCCTAAATCTCCCGACCAGAAGCCAAACACTAACAAGGCCATGAGTAGACATGTTAACCCAATGCGCCATTTAAGGGATGCTAGTAGCCGTCGCGAGCTGCTGTCATCCTTTAATAAAAAACCTGCGCCGGCCGCTAAGCTAGCGACTATTCCAATAAAAACTAGGCCAATGAGCAGCTTTAACCACATGACGAAAACCTCTTTTGGGTCGCAACGTCTATACGTCTGGTGTGTGTTTTGGGGCGTATTAGTTTTGCTAGGTATCTTCCTAGGACTATGGCAGTGGGAGCGTGCCGCTGACAAGCGAGTTTTGTTAGCCGCTCGGGAGGCAGCGCCTTTGGTTAAATCGCCTACTGCTATGCCAGAAGAGGGATCTGAGCTGCATTTACAAGGAGAGTACCTTGCTAATCACACGCTTTATCTGGATAACCGCATTGTGGACGGGCGCCTGGGCGTGGCTGTGTTAACGCCTTTCCGAGACAGTTCTGATCAGTTGTGGCTTATTCAGCGAGGGTTTATTGAGACAGGGCCAAGTAGGGCGGCGCCACAAGCGGACACTCCAGAGGGCAGCGTAACCGTTTCAGGCGAGTGGCAGGTCGCGCGCTCCGGCGGACCGCTATATGGCAAAAACAAGGAAGGGCTAAGACTGCAGCAGATCAGCTTAACCCCGTGGGAGTCAACACTGCCGGCCTTCACTTACACCGGCTGGCTACATGCTGACCAGGGTGAGGGGGTGTTTGCACCCTGGTGGGAAGCTAACGTGATGCCTCCTAGTCGCCATCTTGGCTATGCTTTTCAATGGTGGGGGTTGGCGCTTGCTGCGACAGTGGTCATGGTGTTGGGGGGGCGTCGCCTGCGCAAAGATAGTCTTACAAAAGATAGTCTTACAGGTTACTGAGGGGAAAGCATGGAGCAACGCCAGCCAGTTCGTTATCCGCGAGTTAAATTGTTGCTTATATTTGCAGCATTCGCGGCGCCTATTGTTACTGCGTGGATGATGTTGACATGGCAAATAGGCATACCTAGTGAAGATACTGCCCATGGTCAAGTGCATGTCAGCGTACCCGCACTAGATGATTGGCCTCTGAGTACTCAACCCGAAAAAAATGATGCATGGACACTAGTGTTTGACTGTACTTCTCTTTGTGATGAGCGCATGGATGAATTGTGGCGTCTGCATCGAGCGTTAGGTCGAGAAGCCCCTCGGTTAGAGCGGCTGCGAATAGGCGGGAGTGCGCAAGAGCTTCCAGGTGAAAAGGTTAGTCGTTGGCGAGTGGAACCTGCATGGCGAGAAGAAAATAGCGTCTGGCTAATGGATCCTTTCGGCAGGCCAGCGTTGTCATTTAATAATGCAGTGCCCGCAGCTGATATTCTCGATGATATACGTCATTTGTTTAAGGTTAATCCGCTATAGCGAACAATATACCGTTACTCTGCATGCTCGACCTCGCAGGTCGTAAGGAAGCAACGTGCCATATTCTACTGAGCGGCGCTTACAATGGCTGAAACGTTTAACCTTGGTCGGCACTGTGCTTACAGCGTTAGTGATTCTAGTTGGCGCATGGACGCGCTTAGTTGACGCTGGTTTGGGGTGCCCAGACTGGCCAGGCTGTTATGGGCGGCTGTTAGTCCCTGATGCCGAGCATGCTGCTCTACGACATCCTGATGTACCTCTTGTGCCTTTTAAAGCATGGGTAGAGATGGCTCATCGGTATGTAGCAAGTTTTTTAGGGCTTATTGTTCTAAGCGTAGTGGCGCTAGGTTTTTCATTGCGCAAGCGTCCAGGGTTTCCATGGAAAGTAAGTATTGCCTTGCTCGTTGTTATTCTGCTTCAAGGCGCGTTTGGCGCTTTTACAGTGACGCTAAAGCTTTGGCCACAAGTGGTTACTTTACATTTGTTGGGTGGGCTAAGTGTACTGATGCTGTTTTTTTGGGTGCATTTGCGAATTCGGCTCAGCTTGACAAGGCCTGTACCTACCTCTACCGACCATACTTCTTCTCCCACACGTTATACCTCTCTATTTAAGAATGCTAATGCGCTCTGGGTAATAGGCGTGTTGATATTAGTTTTGCAGCTTGCTTTAGGGGGCTGGGTAACCAGCAACTATGCAGGTATTGCCTGCCAAGGGTTTCCGACCTGCAATACTCAGTGGTGGCCTGAAATGGATATAAGTGAAGGCTTCCACCTGACACAAACGGTCGGCCCTAATTATTTACATGGTCAGCTACATGCCGATGCACGTACTGCAATTCACGTTATACATCGTATTGGAGCGCTTCTACTCGGAATTGTCTTGTTAGCGCTATGGTGGCGAAATCGTGCGGCTGCGTCTGTTGGGCGAGCGCTCACCTTGGTGGTAATTGCTTATTGTGCCCAAGTCGCGCTTGGCATTGCTAATGTGTTGTTGTGGCTTCCTTTATGGCTGGCTCTGTTGCATACCGCTGGAGCGGTTGCCTTGACCTTGTGTATGGGGTGGGCTGTCTGGTGCTGGAAATATCCTTATAATCTTAATGATGTGAATGATCTAAAGTCATCTCAGGTTTTGTTGACGTACGGTGGTAACTAGAGGTTTTGCTTCGTCAAAAACAATAATGGTTATTACGGAGTGGATAATGAAAAACGTTGCTGTGTAATCCTTAGTTTTGTGCGGGAGAAGAGGTGAGGAAATAGTGAAAGTGGTCTCATTGAGGCAATAGGGTGTACAATTGTCGTCAAGCTTTCTACCTCTCCGTTGTGAAAGGAGCGTTATGAGTTCCACAGGAGCGTTGTTGTTATTCATCGTTGCAATCATTGTCATTGCAGCGCTTGGTTTTTATGCTTATAAACTTCGCCAAGAGGTTAAGCGTCGAGAAGCATTCCGGCTTGACGAAGAGCGTCGTGCCCACCAAAACAGCCTGGAAAACCTTGATTTTGTCGTTAGCGCGCTTGTGCAAGAGCAAGTCGACATCACAGAAGGGTCTTGGCGATGCAAAGTTCTGCTTGAGATTGTTGATCCCAGCTTAGCAGAGCGTCCAGACTTTCAAGCGTTTGCAGAAGTGTACAACCGTACTCGACATTTAAAAACTCACTCTGCACGTAAGCAATTAACGCCACGAGAGCGTATGCAAGAAGACAAGGAGCGCCTCGCTGTTGAGGACGAAATGCGACCTGCAGTTCTTGAGGCAGCACAGAAGGTAATTAACTGGAGATCCGAGGGATCTGCAGGTCTTCATTAACCTTGTTTAACGAGCATAGGGGGCTATAAATACGGTAACCTATGTTTTTTGACGTTTATTGCGTCAATTTTGCTATGCTGAAAATGTCGGTATTGGCAAGAAGTTGATATCACGGCATTGTTGCCTTCTGGTGATTAAACGTTAATCATAGGCAAACGTTCAGCCATATGGTGAAAGCATAATATTGCCATGGTGCTGAGCAGCGAAAAATGGATGCTCTCGCAATAAGAAGCATTGGATAGATTTGGTCTTAGGACCATGTCAGCATTGGATCAAGAAGGAGTCTTGCATGAAAAAATCAACGACTGGCTTGCTAATCGGTTCTGCACTGGTAGTAGGTTTATCAGGCTGTGCCAGCTCAGCATCACAATCATCTGGTCAAACCAGCGCAAGTAGCGACCGCGATTGGTATCAACATCCCTTCGTTTGCGGATTGGCAGGCAGTGTTATCGGCGGCAGTATTGCTTACGCTACTAGCGGCAATTCTGACGAAGATGAAAATACCGCTATTGGCGCAACTGCTGGTGCAGCGATCGGTGGCCTGCTATGTGCAGACCGTTCGCCTGAGCCAGTAGCACCGCAGTGCCCAAGCTATGGGGAAGTGCCCGCAGGTGTTGCAGTTGATGCTGAAGGCTGCCCGCTGGACTCCGATGGTGACGGTGTGCCAGATTACCGTGACCAGTGCCCGGGAACTCCTGCTGGTGTAGCTGTTAATGCAAATGGCTGCCCACTCGATTCTGATAACGACGGCGTGCCGGATTATCGCGATCAGTGCCCCAACACTCCTGCAGGTGTTGCAGTTAACTCACTGGGTTGCCCTGACAGCGTTGTGTTGCAGGACGTAAACTTTGAGTTTGACTCTGCACAGTTAACTGCCCAAGCACGAAGTGTTCTGGACGGTGTTGCAGAGCGCCTGGTCAATAATCCTGATGTGCGTGTGAGTATTGAAGGCCACACTGACTCTCGCGGTTCTGCTCAGTACAACAAAAACCTGTCGCAGCGTCGTGCGGAATCCGTTGCTGCTTACCTTGCCCAGCGTGGCGTAGGTGTCAACCGTATGCGTGCTGTTGGCTACGGCGAAGAGCGTCCGGTTGCTAGCAATGATACCGATGCGGGTCGTGCACAAAACCGTCGTGTAGAAATGGATGAGTGGAACTAAGCCACGCATCGCTTTTCATTAAAGGGGTGGGCCATTGTGCCAGTGATTAATGCCCTTTAAGTACGGAACGGGAGGCTTATGCCTCCCGTTTTATTTTACGGCTTGCTAAATTCTGGTAGGCTGGGCAACCCTCAAAAAGTACCTAATACTCTCGATCATTGATAGCGAAATGTGATCCTTGGTATGGATCACCACTGCGCTCAAGGAATACTTAATGCCCATAGTAACATTGCCGGATGGCAGCCAAAGAACGTTCGAAGCACCACTTTCTATCATGCAGCTTGCAGAATCCATTGGCCCTGGTTTGGCCAAGGCCTGTGTGGCTGGCAAGATTGGTGGTGTATTGGTCGATGCTGCTGATTTGATCGAGCAAGATGCTGAAGTGGCGATAATTACCGCCCGTGACCCCGAAGGGCTTGAGATTATCCGCCATTCCTGTGCCCACTTGATTGGACATGCGGTTAAGCAGCTATATCCTGATGCCAAAATGGCCATTGGGCCAGTAATTGACGATGGTTTTTATTACGATATTGATTTCGGCAAGTCGGTAACGCCTGACGACTTGGAAGCTATCGAAAAACGCATGCAAGCACTTATTGAGCGTGATTACGATGTCGTGCGTGAGTACGTTGATCGCGACGAGGCGATGAAAACGTTTATTGAGCGTGGCGAAACGTTCAAACAGGAAATTGTTCGCGATATACCTGAGGGTGCAACAATACGTTTGTATCATCACGAAGAATACACCGACATGTGCCGTGGGCCGCACGTGCCGAATACGCGTCACCTGAAAGCTTTCAAGCTAACAAAGTTAGCTGGCGCATATTGGCGTGGAGATGCCTCAAACCCCATGCTGACACGTATTTACGGTACAGCATGGGGCGATAAGAAGCAGCTCAAAGCTTATTTGAAGCGCCTAGAAGAGGCCGAAAAGCGAGATCATCGCAAATTGGCACGCAAGATGGATCTTTTCCATTTGCAAGAAGAAGCGCCAGGCATGGTTTTTTGGCACCCCAATGGCTGGACTATGTACCAGGCATTGGAAGATTACATGCGGAAAATTCAGCGAGCGCATGGTTATCAAGAGATTAAAACGCCGCAAGTAGTAGATCTTTCGTTGTGGAAGAAATCGGGCCACTGGGGGCACTACAGTGAGCTCATGTTTACCACTGAGTCAGAAAAACGTGAGTATGCTGTTAAGCCTATGAATTGTCCCTGTCATGTACAGGTATTTAATCAGGGACTGAAAAGCTACCGCGATTTACCGTTACGTTTAGCAGAGTTTGGTAGCTGCCACCGGAATGAACCGTCGGGCTCATTGCATGGTCTGATGCGCGTTCGTGGCTTTACTCAAGATGATGCGCATATTTTTTGTACCGAAGGTCAAATTCAGGCAGAAGCAGAAGCATTCATTGCGCTTACCCTGCAAGTTTATAAAACGCTTGGTTTCGAGGATGTTGAACTCAAGCTGTCAACTCGACCTGAGGACTTTCTTGGTGAAGCAGAGATGTGGGATCGAGCAGAGCAGGGGCTTGAAGCTGCGCTCAATGCGACAGGGCTTGATTGGGAGCTTCAGCCAGGAGAGGGGGCTTTTTATGGCCCGAAAATTGAATTCGCTCTGCGTGATTGCCTGAATCGTGTTTGGCAATGTGGTACTCTACAGTTAGATTTTAATTTGCCAGGGCGCTTAGGCGCGCAATACGTTGATGAAGATGGGACACGAAAGACCCCAGTGATGCTTCATCGTGCTATCTTAGGTTCTTTCGAGCGGTTCTTAGGAATCTTAATTGAGCACTATGCTGGTGCGATGCCGCTATGGTTGGCACCTCAGCAAGCTGTGTTGATGACCATTACTGATGCGCAGCGTGATTATGCGCTTGAGTTGGAGCAACGGCTGCAAAAAAATGGCTTACGAGTTAAAGCGGACTTGAGGAACGAGAAGATCGGCTTTAAAATCCGTGAGCATACGTTACAGAAAGTTCCCTATCTCCTTGTGGTGGGAGATAAGGAAGTCGAAGCTGACTCAGTGGCCGTGCGAACTCGCAGCGGCGAAAACCTCGGCACAATGACAGTCGATGAATTCATCGAACGTTGCAGTGCAGAGCGAGCAGCCCTGGCGACATCGTCAATTGCCTAAGGAGACGGAGCAATCAAGCGAAGCAATCAGCGCGGGCGTCCACAAGACAAACGCCCACCAATGAACGAGAGAATTACCGAAGAAGAAGTACGTTTGATCGATGCTGAAGGTGAACAGTTGGGCGTTGTGCCCACCACCGAAGCGCTTGAGCGTGCAGAAGCTGCCGGTTTAGACCTCGTGCAAATTTCGAATGCCGATCCAATCGTTTGTAAGATTATGGATTATGGCAAATTTGTTTTTGAGACGAAGAAGCAGAAAGCGGCTCAAAAGAAAAAGCAGAAGCAAATTCAGGTCAAGGAAGTCAAATTCCGTCCTGGCACTGACGAAGGCGATTATCAGGTCAAGCTTAAAAACCTGACGCGCTTTCTAGAAGGTGGTGATAAGGGCAAAGTCACATTGCGCTTCCGTGGTCGTGAAATGGCGCACCAGGACATTGGTCGTAAGCTAATGGAGCGGATCGCGGCAGACCTGGAAGAGATCGGAGCGGTAGAGTCTTTCCCGAAAATGGAAGGACGCCAGATGATCATGATTATTGCCCCGAAGAAGAAGTGATCCAACGGCGAAGCTAACGGGTCAGCGTGAAAGCGCTGATCGGCCCTGGGTTTTCTAAAAAATATCGAGCGGAGTTTTCTCATGCCGAAAATCAAAAGCAACAGCGGCGCTGCTAAGCGCTTTAAAAAGACCGCCAATGGCTTCAAGCACAAGCAGTCTTTCCGTAGCCACATCTTGACCAAGAAGTCGACCAAGCGTAAGCGTCAGCTACGTGGTATGAAGCAGATCCATGCTTCTGACAAAGCGCTGATTCAGCGCATGCTGCCGAATCTGTAAGGTCGAATTTTCTTATCTGAGTGCATTTAGCCTCAGTCATAAAGTCAGGAGTGTGTTATGACTCGTGTTAAGCGTGGCGTAGTTGCCCGTCGTCGCCATAAAAAAGTATTGAAGCAGGCTAAAGGTTACTACGGAGCCCGTTCGCGTGTTTTCCGCGTAGCCAAGCAGGCTGTTATCAAAGCCGGTCAGTATGCTTACCGTGACCGCCGCAACCGCAAGCGTCAATTCCGCGCTCTGTGGATTCAGCGTATTAACGCTGGTGCGCGCATCAATGGCATGTCTTACAGCCGCTTTGTTGGCGGTCTGAAGAAAGCCGGTATTGAAATTGATCGCAAAGTATTGGCCGACCTGGCAGTACACGAGAAAGCTGCATTTGCGGCTATCGTGGAAAAAGCCAAGGCTGCCCAATAAGGCACATTGCACTGAGTTAAATCAGTGTGACGTGTCAGAGGTCATTTCAGTGTGACCCATGCAGGGGAAGAGCAGCCGCTCTTCCCCTGTTTTTTTGTCACCTTCAACATGCCAGCCATCTTTAGAGATGGAAATCGCTTAATTCGGAGTGAATCGGATGGACCATCTTCCTACTCTGGTGTCAGAGGCTCGCGATGCTATTCATGCGGCGCAAAGTGTCCCTGCTCTAGATGAGTTGCGCGTACGTTACTTGGGTAAAAAGGGCGAAGTGACGGCCTTGTTGAAAGGCTTAGGAAAGCTATCAGCAGAAGAGCGTCCTGCCGCCGGTGAGCAAATTAATCAGGCGAAACAAACCCTGGCAGCTGAAATTGATACAAAGCGTCAGCAGCTCGAAAGTGAAGCGCTTAACGCTCGCTTGGCAGCTGAAAAAATTGACGTGACACTGCCTGGCCGTGGTCAGGAGAATGGCGGCCTACATCCAGTCACCCGCACGCTTGAGCGTATTGAAGGCTTGTTTACCAGGATTGGTTACGATGTGGCTGTAGGGCCAGAAATTGAAGATGACTACCATAATTTCGAGGCGCTAAATATACCCGCTCATCACCCAGCGCGTGGTATGGCTGACACCTTCTATTTCGATGCTACACGCTTGTTACGTACTCACACATCGCCAGTTCAAGTGCGTACCATGAAAAGTAGTGAGCCGCCGATCCGTATTGTTTGCCCCGGTCGTGTCTACCGTAGTGATTCAGATCTCACCCACACCCCAATGTTCCACCAAGTGGAAGGCCTGTTGGTTGACGAAGGTGTGAGCTTTGCAGATCTTAAGGGGACTATTGAAGATTTCCTCCAGGCGTTTTTTGAACGCGATGATCTTTCAGTGCGCTTCCGTCCCTCTTACTTTCCATTCACTGAGCCCTCCGCAGAGGTCGATATTCAGTGTGTGATGTGTAGCGGTGATGGTTGTCGGGTCTGCTCGCATAGCGGCTGGTTGGAGGTTATGGGCTGTGGGATGGTGCATCCTGAGGTGTTCCGGCATTCGGGTATTGATGCTGAGCGTTACACAGGGTTTGCGTTTGGTATGGGCGCCGAGCGGCTTGCGATGCTGCGCTACGGTGTCAATGACCTGCGTTTGTTCTTTGAGAACGATCTGCGTTTTCTTCGCCAATTTACCTAAGACCGCTGCCAACGACGGGAATCAATATGAAATTTTCAGAACAGTGGCTGCGTGACTGGGTGGCTCCGCAGCTTGATACACAGGCAATTGCCGATCAAATTACCATGGCAGGCCTTGAGGTCGATGCTATTGAGGCTGTTGCGTCCGCGTTTAGTGGCGTAGTGGTTGCAGAGGTGCTGACTAAAGAGAAGCATCCAGATGCTGATAAGCTCAACGTATGTACTGTTAATGATGGTACCGGTGAGCCTGTGCAGGTTGTTTGTGGTGCTGCCAATGTCGATGTTGGTCAAAAAATTCCGTTTGCTCAGGTGGGTGGCATTCTACCGGGCGACTTTAAAATCAAAAAAGCCAAATTGCGTGGTGTTGAGTCACGCGGAATGATTTGCTCGGCCTCAGAGCTAGGCCTTGAGGAAGAGACGTCTCCTGGTATTTTTGTGCTGCCCGCCTCTGCGCCGGTAGGTCTAAGTTTTCGAGAGTATATGCAGCTCGATGACATGACCATTGAAGTTGATCTCACGCCGAATCGTGGTGATTGCCTAAGTATCAAGGGGCTGGCTCGAGAAGTGGGCGTGCTCAATCGTCTTCCGGTGAGTGGGCCTGAGATTGCGGTTATTGAAGCTAGCATTGACGATACTTTTTCAGTGCGTATTGAAGCGCCGGAGCAGTGCCCGCGCTACCTGGGGCGCATTATTAAGGGTGTCGATATTAGCGTCGAAACCCCGCTGTGGATGGTGGAGCGTCTCCGGCGTAGCGGTGTTCGTTCCATTGACCCTGCCGTTGATGTGACTAACTACGTGATGCTAGAGCTAGGCCAGCCGTTGCATGCGTTTGATCGCGACAATCTTCACGGCGGTATTACCGTTCGCTTAGCGCGTAAAGAAGAGCGTCTGACCTTGTTGGACGGTCAGGAAGTAGCGCTAAGACCTGAAACACTGGTTATTGCTGATGATGAAGGGCCTCTAGCAATGGCGGGTGTTATGGGGGGCGAGAACTCAGGGGTAAGTGAGAAAACCGATACGATTTTCTTGGAAGCTGCCTATTTTACGCCGTTGGCTATTGCAGGGCAGGCGCGTTCTTACGGTCTCCATACGGATGCATCACATCGATTTGAGCGTGGCGTTGATCCGGCGCTTGCCAGTGTGGCGATTGAGCGTGCCACTCAGCTTCTAATGGAGATATGTGGTGGTCAGGCTGGCCCTGTTACTGAGTCGTCCAGTGGCGAACACCTGCCAGCACCGCGTAACATTGTATTGCGCGAGGCGCGTTTAGAGAGCGCGCTTTCGAAGCGGCTGCCCGTTGAAGATGTAACTGACATTCTGCAACGTTTAGGGCTTGCGGTTGATAAGCAGGCAGATGGCTGGTTAGTCACAGCGCCAAGTTGGCGTTTCGACGTGGCGATCGAAGAGGATCTCATTGAAGAGATTGCTAGGGTTCATGGTTACAACAACCTACCTGTTCGGCGCCCTGCGGCGCGTTTGGCACTGCGTCCGGCTAACGAGGCGGTGCTAACCCAAGCCCAGCTGCGTAACCAAATGGTAGCTCGCGGTTTTCAGGAAGCGATAACTTACAGCTTTGTTGCGCCTGATCTCCAGGCGGTGATGTTGCCGGACGCTATTTCACCAGTGTTGGCGAATCCGATTTCGTCAGATCTGTCGGTGATGCGGGCTAGCCTGTTCCCCGGCTTAGTGCGTGCGCTTGAGCATAATCTGAATCGTCAGCAAACCCGTGTCAGACTGTTTGAAACCGGCTTGGTATTTAATGGCCATTTGGACAACCTCTCGCAAGTCCCGATGATGGGAGCGCTGGTATGCGGAGGTCGTGAAGCTGAAGGTTGGTGCGGGGCTAAAGCCCAAGTCGATTTTTACGATCTAAAAGGCGATTTAGAAAGCCTGTTGGCGCTTGGTGGCGCGCTGGATGCTTGGCGTTTTGAGCCGGGTGAGCATCCTTCGTTACACCCTGGGCAAACTGCAAGGCTGTTGCATAATGGTAAGCCAGCCGGTTGGATTGGCACCTTGCACCCTCAAGTGCGAGCCAAGCTAGGGCTGAAAGTAGATGCCGTCATGTTTGAGGTTCGCTTAGATGCGCTGAGCGAAGGTCTCATCCCGGCCTTTGAGCCGCTGTCACGTTATCCAGAAGTTCGCCGTGACTTGGCTTTCACTGTTAAGGCGGAGATACCGGTTCAGGCGCTACTTGATTGTGCAAAAGCACAAGCTGGCGATTACTTAAAAGACATTAAGCTATTTGATGTCTATGCTGGTAAGGGCGTAGCTGATGGTTGTAAGAGTATTGCATTGGGCTTGACGTGGCAGCACGGATCACGCACGCTAAATGACGATGAAATCAACCTGTTGGTAGATTCCATCGTATCGCAAGTGCGAACAGAATTAGATGCTGAGCTACGTGGATAGGATTTGTGGACAGGATTTGCGACTAGGTTTGGTGGATAGTTACGTGAATAATTAAATAATGCCATGACACGACGCTTATCACGTTCTTGGCAATGCGTTTGCTACATGGAGGGGGCCTTATGGGTGCGTTGACCAAAGCAGAGCTAGCAGAACATTTACACACTGAGCTCGCGCTGTCGAAGCGAGAAGCAAAAGCCATGGTTGAGGCTTTTTTTGAAGAGATCCGTGCCTGCTTGCGCGAAAATGAGCAGGTTAAGCTATCGGGTTTCGGCAATTTCGATTTGCGTGATAAGCGCGAAAGACCGGGGCGTAACCCCAAGACGGGTGAAGAAATTCCCATTTCTGCACGGCGCGTTGTTACTTTTCGTCCCGGTCAAAAGCTAAAGCAGCAGGTAGAGCGCTACACAAGCAGCTAACTTACGTGTGGGGGAAGCTTCAATGCACTGGTCGGTGGGTGAGTGTGTCGAACAGTTGTGCTGAGCTGATGCGCAGAGTGGTAGCAAATGAAAAGGAGTACCTTCGGGTGCTCCTTTTTAAGTTTTGGACTAAAGTCCACGTCCTTCAATGAGCCAAGTGATCACTACCTTAATGACATAACCCAGCATGCCAGCACCCAGAACGACAAAAAGCATGATCGTGCCAAACTTGCCTGCGTTGGATTTCTTAGCTAAGTCCCAAATAATAAAGCACATAAACACGATTAAGCCACCGACCATGATCGGTGTTATCCATGCCTCAAAGAGCTGCTGCATAAGATTTCCTACTAAATGATTGATAGTGCCTCATGAGAAGGCGTGTGTCGTTTTTGCGAGTCGTGTTAATATTTGACCAAATTCATCGGGTATTTGTCGACTGAACAAAGCACAGTGCGACACTATTGCAGAGGAGTAGGCCATGCCAACGCTAACGATTCTAGTCGGTACAATGTACGGTGGCGCGTTAGATGTCGCAGAGCAAGTAAAGCCGTTATTTGAGCAGGCTGGCTACAAGGTTGATATTTCTGAGCAGCCGACGATTGACGATTTGACCAATAGCCAAGATCTTACGCTGTTTTGTGTATCAACTACGGGCAGTGGAGATTACCCAGGGAATTTTGTTTCTTTTGTGCGCGGGCTGCAGGAAAAAAGTCCCTCGCTTACATCGTTGCGCTATGGGTTGATTGCGTTGGGCGATAGCTCATACGGAGACACGTTCTGTGGAGCGGGAAGGGCGCTCGATGCGTTATTAGCGGATTATGGTGCAACGCGTTTAGGTGAGCGGCTGGAAGTGGATGCTATGGAAACTTTTATGGCAGATGACGCCGCTATTCCGTGGGTAGAAGAGTGGATTGAGTCTCAGCAACTGAAGGTTGCTTAACCATGCAGCGAGTCCCTTTTTCTCCGGAACGTATTAGCGTTGCTCTCGGACTTTGTATTGTGATGTTGGCCGCGATACCTCGTTACATGGTAGAAGGGCATGAAACACGCCAAACATTGTTACTTATTGCGCTAGCCATTGTGGTGGGTGCTGCCGCTGTTCAGTGGAAAATGCTGTCGGTTGACGCACGAAAAGCGCTGCCAAAATTATGTCAGCGCTTGCTATTTATGCTGCTAGTGGGTGCCTTGGTAATGGGCGCATGGCATGGTCTGTTCACTGACTGGATCAGCTGGCAAGTGTTTATTTCCCACGCAGCAACCTGTGGTTTGCTATTTCATGCTGTTTCTTTGTGGTGGGCGAAGCGCGATTAAAGGCCACTCTTTTAGAAGTAATAGTCAGGCTACAAGGCTTCACCTAACGTTTAAAAATAATTTTGACTGCATTGTGGTCAAAAAACGACCTAAAATGGTCGTTTTGCTAGTGATTACCCTTGTATTTGCGGGTTATGCCCCCATCTTGCGAGCATGGCGCTTGCCACGATGCGCTAGGGTTCTTAAAATTGCCCCCTTGTACTTATTTTACGCAATCAACATAACGCCCAGCCGCTAGAGGACAATTCATGCAAGTTTCCGTCGAGACGACCTCCCAGATCGAACGCCGTATCACTATTCAGGTGCCGGCCGCCGAAATCGACGAGGCCGTCAGCGCTCGCTTAATAGACACCGCGAAAAACGTTCGCCTGAATGGTTTTCGCCAAGGCCGAGTGCCGATGGCTGTAGTTCGTCAGCGCTATGGCGACAGCGTGCGCAATGAGGTGGTAGGTGAAGTGATGCGTGAGCGCTATGTGCGTGCCATCACGGAAGAAGGCCTTAATCCTGCCGGTTTTCCCCAGATTGAGCCAAAAGTAAACCAAGCTGGCAAAGACCTAGAGTTTGTGGCGGTTATGGAAATCTACCCGCAGGTTGAGCTTGCGTCTATCGAAGGCACCGAGGTTGAGCGTCCGGTAGTGGCGGTTAACGATGCTGATGTCGATGAGATGATCGATACACTGCGTAAGCAAAATGCTGCGTGGGAAGAAGTAGACGCCGCCGCTGCTGATGGCGATCAAGTGACCATCGACTTCCAGGGCTTCTTGGGTGATGAGCCTTTTGAAGGTGGAAGTGCTGAGGGCCATGCTTTAGTTATTGGCTCCAACAGCTTCATCCCAGGCTTTGAAGAGCAGTTGATCGGTGCGAAGGCGGGTGATGAGAAAACCATCACTGTTACCTTCCCTGAAGATTACCAAGCAGAGCATCTTGCAGGCCAGGAAGCCACCTTTAAAGTCACCGTTCATAAAGTCAGTAGCCAAACGCTGCCGGCCGTAGACGCTGAGTTTATTGCGCGCTTTGGTGTTGAAGATGGCGATGAAGAGAAATTCCGCGCTGAAATCAAAAAGAACATGACCCGCGAAGCGGCCCAAGCGGTGGATAACCGTGTTAAGCAGCAGGTATTGGATGCGCTGAAAAAAGCGAACGATATTCCTGTGCCAAGTGCGCTTGTTCAGCAAGAAACTGATGGCATGAAGCGTCAGGCAGCACAGCAGTTCGGTCTGGGTGAGGACTTTGATGTCAGCCAACTGCCGAATGAACTCTTCGAAGCGCAAGCGAAAGGCCGCGTCCAGGTAGGGTTGCTGCTGGCCGAGGTTATCAAGGCGAATGAGTTAGACGCTGATGATGATGCAATTAAAGCTAAGGTTGAAGAGCTGGCAGAGCAGTATCAGGATCCTTCCGAAGTGGTTGAATACTACATGGGTAATGAGCAGCTCAAAACCCAAGTGAAGTCTGCCATCCTGGAAGAGAAGGCTGTTGATAAGCTGCTGGAGCAAACGAACGTTAAAGACGTTGAAATGTCATACCAGCAGGCATTGGCAGCGGCTCAGCAACAGGCCGAGCAAGATGAAGATGTTGAAGAAAGCGAACAAGCTAGCGCTTAACTTCATCGCGTGGCGCACCCTATGTGGGTGCGCTTTCCCTTACCGGACGTAAGGAATCACGAATGAGTGAGTTTGATATTCAAAACGCCGGCGGTTTAGTGCCCATGGTGGTTGAGCAGAGCGCCAAAGGGGAAAGAGCCTATGACATCTACTCACGCCTGCTAAAAGAGCGTGTTATTTTCCTGGTTGGACCAGTTGAAGATTACATGGCGAACTTAGTGGTGGCGCAGCTGCTGTTTCTTGAGTCAGAGAACCCTGATAAAGATATTCACCTTTACATTAATTCTCCTGGTGGGTCTGTAACGGCAGGTATGTCTATCTACGACACCATGCAGTTTATTAAGCCTGATGTGTCGACCGTATGTATTGGGCAAGCGGCTAGCATGGGTGCACTGTTGCTGACAGCAGGCGCAGCAGGTAAACGTTATTGTTTGCCTAATTCCCGTGTGATGATTCACCAGCCGCTGGGTGGCTATCAAGGCCAAGCGTCTGATATCGAGATCCACACCCGTGAGATTTTAGGTATTCGTGAAAAACTGAACCAGATTTTAGCCCATCATACTGGCCAAGATCTTGATACTGTTGCTCGGGATACTGACCGTGACAACTTTATGAGCGCCACTAAAGCCCAAGAATATGGCTTGATTGACGCAGTGCTGGATAAGCGGCCTACATCCTGATAGCGTGGTAGGATTCTGCTTTTCTAACGAGCTTTTCCGGCGGCGTAAGCCGCCGCAGTGATAGAGGTACGCGAATGGCCGACGGCAAAGGCAAGGACGAAGGTGGCAAGCTTTTATACTGCTCGTTTTGTGGTAAGAATCAAAACGAAGTACGTAAGCTAATTGCAGGCCCGTCCGTATATATCTGCGATGAGTGTGTCGACTTATGTAATGACATCATTCGCGAAGAAGTTCTCGAAGCCGATGCCGAGAGCGATGAAGAGCGTTTACCTACGCCTCGCGAAATACGTCATACGTTAGACGACTATGTCATCGGACAAGATCGCGCCAAAATGGTGCTATCTGTAGCGGTTTATAACCACTACAAGCGTCTTAAGACGGAAGTGCGCGAAGGCGATGTAGAGCTAGGTAAATCAAATATTCTGCTTATTGGTCCTACCGGTAGTGGTAAAACACTGTTGGCGGAAACCATGGCGCGGTTATTGAATGTACCTTTTACCATTGCCGATGCCACTACACTGACAGAAGCGGGTTATGTGGGTGAAGATGTTGAAAACATCATCCAAAAGCTTCTGCAGAAGTGTGATTACGACGTCGAAAAGGCTGAGCGAGGCATTGTTTATATCGATGAAATCGATAAGATTTCGCGCAAGTCTGATAACCCTTCCATCACACGTGATGTGTCGGGCGAGGGTGTCCAGCAGGCACTACTCAAGTTGATTGAAGGCACAACAGCATCCGTGCCGCCGCAGGGTGGTCGTAAACATCCCCAGCAAGAGTTTGTTCAGGTCAATACGGCCAACATGCTGTTTATTGTGGGTGGCGCTTTTGCGGGTCTTGATAAAGTTATCCGTGACCGTGCTGAGAAAGGTGGCATTGGTTTCAATGCTAGCGTGAAGAGCAAAGAGTCTTCGCGTGGTGTGGGTGAGTTACTGGCCGACGTAGAACCAGATGATTTAGTGAAATTTGGTTTAATTCCTGAGTTTGTTGGACGTCTGCCCGTGATTGCGACGCTCACTGAGCTAAATGAAGATGCGTTGGTACAGATCTTAACTGAGCCGAAAAACTCGCTGGTTAAGCAGTATGCCAAGCTCTTTGAAATGGAAGATGTGACGCTCGAGTTTAGAGACGAAGCGCTGCGTGCTGTCGCAACCAAGGCAATGGAGCGTAAAACTGGCGCGCGGGGTTTGCGATCTATCCTTGAGTCTGTGCTGCTAGACACCATGTACGAGATTCCTTCGCTTGAAGGTGTTAGCAAAGTGGTGATTGATAGTTCAGTGATTGCAGGCGAAAGTGAGCCACTACTGATCTATTCGCAGCAGGAAGATGCTCGTGTTGATGGCACCGACGGTTAGTCCCGACGTGCATTCCACGGCCTAGCTTTTACCGCTTGCGCCAAACCAAGGGGTCGCCTAGGCGGCCCCTTGTTATTCATAAGTTATTCATGAAATGTTTGCCTAGCTGCTCAGCGCCCTAGCGCCATGCTTTTCATACTGTGAGGTACTTGGCTAAGTACCCTTTCAAGTACTCATCCGATTTTGAGGAACGTCTGCGATGCAGCAGAACGCCGATCAGACACAATGTTTACCCCTGTTGCCTTTGCGGGATGTGGTTGTGTACCCGCAAATGGTTATTCCACTTTTTGTTGGTCGTGAGAAGTCCATCCAAGCGTTGGAAGCGGCGATGGAGGCCGACAAGCGTGTGCTGCTGGTGGCTCAGCGTGAGGCCTCCCAGGATGAGCCCGATAACGCTGATCTTTATGCCATGGGCACCGTGGCCGATATCATGCAAATGCTAAAATTGCCTGACGGCACTGTAAAAGTGCTGATTGAAGGTAATTTTCGCGCTGATGTTATTGATATTGAAGAGCACGAAACGGGCTACACCCAAGCTTACTTGGTGCCTCGTGAGAGCGAGCCGCTAACCAGTCGTGAGCAAGAAGCACTGGTACGTGTGCTGCTCAACCAATTTGAGCAATACGTCAAGCTGTCCAAAAAAGTGCCTAACGAGGTGCTCAATTCGCTTTCTGGAATTGAGGATCCGAGCCGCTTGGTCGATACCATCTGTGCGCACTTGTCATTAAAAATAGGCGACAAGCAAGAGCTGCTCGAAATGGATCGCGTGCGTGATCGCATTGAGCACTTAATGGCGCTGATTGAGTCCGAAATTGATTTGCTGCAGGTTGAAAAGCGCATCCGCTCGCGTGTGAAAGAGCAGATGGAAAAGACCCAGCGCGAGTATTACCTCAATGAGCAGATGAAGGCCATCCAGAAAGAGATGGGTGAGCTGGATAATGTGCCAAATGAGGCCGAAAAATACGAGCAAGCCATCGCTTCATCTGGAATGCCCAAAGAAGCGGCAGAAAAGGCTACTCAAGAGCTTAGTAAGCTAAAAATGATGGCTGCTAACTCGGCCGAAGCTACGGTGGTTCGCTCTTACCTAGACTGGCTAATAGCTGTCCCCTGGAAGAAGCGTACCCGCGTCAAGCACGACTTAGTGAAAGCGCAGGAAGTGCTGGATCAGGACCATTACGGCTTAGAAGAAGTCAAGGCTCGTATCCTTGAATATCTTGCGGTACAAAAGCGCGTGCGCAAGATGAAAGGGCCTGTATTATGCTTGGTGGGTCCCCCTGGTGTGGGTAAAACCTCTCTTGGTCAATCTATCGCGCGGGCCACGAATCGTAAATATGTTCGTCTGGCGTTAGGCGGCGTACGTGATGAGTCTGAAATTCGCGGTCATCGCCGCACTTACATTGGTTCGTTGCCAGGTAAGTTAATGCAGCGGATGAGTCGTGCTGGCGTTAAGAACCCACTGTTTTTATTGGATGAAGTCGATAAACTCGGTATGGATCACCGCGGTGACCCTGCGTCGGCGCTGCTAGAGGTGCTTGATCCTGAGCAAAACAATAGTTTTAGTGATCACTACCTTGAGTTGGACTACGATCTATCAGAAACGCTATTTATCTGTACTGCTAACTCAATGAATATTCCTGGTCCGCTGTTGGATCGTATGGAAATCATTCGTTTGCCGGGTTACACCGAAGATGAAAAGTTAGCGATCGCTAGGCGTTATTTGTTGCCGAAGCAGCAAGAAGCGAATGGCCTCAAAACAGAAGAGCTGGCGCTCAATGATGATGCTCTGCTAGAACTAGTGCGTTATTACACCCGTGAAGCTGGGGTGCGAGAGCTGGAGCGTCAGATCGCCAAAGTCTGCCGTAAGGTGTTGCGCGAGCGTTTAGAAGCCGAGCAGGCAGCGAGTGGTAAGCAGGGTAGCCATCTGCAGGCTCAACAAGTACTGGCAGCTGAAGATATTGAAGCCTATGCCGGCGTGCGCCGTTATAGCTACGGGTTGGCTGAGCAGGAAGATCAAGTTGGTCGTGTGACAGGGCTAGCGTGGACATCGGTTGGCGGCGAATTGCTGAATATCGAATCTGTTGTTACGCCCGGCAAAGGACGTATCAACAAAACCGGCTCGCTGGGCGATGTTATGAAAGAGTCGGTGAGTGCGGCGCAAACGGTCGTTAAGGCGCGTGCAAAAGAGTATGGTATTGATCCGCAACGGTTTGAGAATGAAGACTTGCACATTCACGTTCCGGAAGGTGCTACGCCTAAAGATGGCCCAAGTGCAGGCATTGCCATGGTAACCGCGATTGTCTCTGCCTATACTCAACGCCCTGTGCGTTGTGATGTGGCCATGACAGGAGAAGTGAACCTACGTGGCGAAGTGATGCCCATTGGGGGGTTAAAGGAGAAATTGCTGGCAGCCCGTCGCGGTGGTATAAAGACGGTCTTAATTCCTGAGGAAAATCGTCGAGACCTCAAGGAAGTGCCAGAAAATATTAAAGGGGCACTTGATATCCGTCCCGTACAGTGGATAGATGAAGTACTGGCCGTAGCGCTACATAACGATCCAATTGACGAGAGCGTCTCGTTGAAAGGTTCTGATCCGGCTTTTAATTCAACCGTCGTAACGAGTACCCATTAAGCGTTAATACTCCATTGAGTTTTAACATTACTTAATAGTTTTGCCCAAGACCTTGAGTTGCGGGCATTTCTCGGCACTGTCGCTTGACAGGAGTTTCAAGGCATTGCTATAAAACACAGCTACGCTTTGAAGTTGTATCTAACGGTGGCAGTGCCGTTCAGAGCCATTTTTTTGAAACAGTTAAGGGGTGAAGTGTGAATAAGTCCGAGCTGATTGAAGCTATTGCCGCGTCTGCTGATATTCCTAAAGCAGCGGCAACCCGCGCATTGGATGCCATGGTGGAGTCTGTCACCGATAGCCTCAAAAAAGGCGAAAGTGTTTCACTGGTAGGTTTTGGTACTTTCGCAATTAAAGAGCGTGCTGCTCGTACTGGTCGTAACCCGCAGACCGGCCAGCCGATTGAAATTAGCGCTGCAAAAGTCCCCAGCTTCAAAGCCGGTAAAGCGCTGAAAGACGCCGTCAACTAATTGGCTCGCGTTTGCTGTAAGCTAATGGGCGCATCGCATTCGCGATGCGCCCATGTTTTTTTCTGGCCCGATAGTTAGGGCGATAGATAGCTGTGATGATCTGAGGCTAGCATGCTGCAAAGTATTCGAGATGGCTCCAGAAGCTGGGGTGCCAAAATAATTATCGGTGTCATGGTGGCTGCCATGGCGCTTTTTGGCGTGGAGTCGCTGTTTAGTGTCTTTGGCGATGACCCTAATGAAGTGGCGAGCGTTAACGGCGAACCAATCATGCGTCAGCAGGTTGAGCTTGAGGTACAACGTGCGCTTCGTTCTGGACAGGTGCCACCAGAGCAAGAGCGGGCGCTTCGTAATGATGTCCTTGACCAGTTGATAACTCAGCAACTGCTAACACAATATGCTGAAGACGGTGGTGTGTTCGTCTCCGATGCCCAACTAGACCAAATGATTGTTGGTCTGCCAGAGTTTCATGATCAAGATGGTCGGTTCTCGGCCGAAATATTCCGCAACCGTCTTGCTGGTGCAGGATATACCCCAGTGGCGTTTCGTGAAGAGCTGCGTGCCGATATCAAGCGCCAGCACTTGCAGCAAGGCCTTGCGTTTAGCGACTTTAGCTTGGAAAGCGAGCAGGAACGCTTAGCTGAATTGCAGCGCCAACAGCGCAGTTTTCGCTATGTTTTATTAGATGCCGATGATGTAAGCGTAGAGGCGAATGTTACTGAAGCGCAAATGCAGGAATATTTCGATGCAAACCAGGCACGTTTCGAGCGTCCTGAGCAGGTGCGCGTTGAGTATGTGTTAGTTGACCGTCAAGCCATGGCGGAAAACGTTGAGGTTAACGAGCAGAGCTTGCGCGATGCATGGCGTGAGCAGAATCGCAATGCCGATCGACGTGTCTCTCATATTATGGTGACGTTTGGCGAAGAGCGCAGTCGCCAAGAAGCGCAAGCACACGCTAATGAGGCTTTAGAAGCCTTGAGCAGCGGTGAAACTTTCGCCGATACGGCACTGCGTTATTCAGATGATACGGCGAGTGCTGAGGAAGGCGGCGACTTGGGGGTTATTAGTCGTGGTTTCTTTGGTGATGCCTTTGATGAAGCTGCTTTTGCTCTAGATGAAGGTGAAACATCTCAACTGGTAGAAATGGATGGTGCATTTCATATCCTTCAGGTAACCGAGCTGGTCGCACCCGCCTTTGAAGAGCAGCGTGAGGCACTTCAGCAAGATGTTGCTCTGCGTGAAGTCAATGATGAGTTCAATCAGCAAGTTCAGCGCTTAATTGATGAGAGTTTTGCTGCCGATGATCTGCAAAGCGTAGCGGATGACCTCGGTCTAACGCTAAACCAGACTGACTGGTTAGCACGCGGTGAAGGTGAGGGCGTGCTTTCAGAGCCGGGGGTGCTAGATGAGGCCTTTAGTGCTGATGTGCTAGAAGAAGGCTATAACAGCGAAGTGATCGAGCTGGATGATGATCGTCGCCTTGTGCTGCGTGTTGCGGAGCATCGCGAAACGACTCAACTCACGCTAGACGATGTGCGTGACGAAGTCGCTAACGCTGTTGTTGCTCAACAACGCCAAGAAGCACTTGAGCAAGAAGCGGCTCGTATGATCGAGGCGGTGGAAGCGGGCGAGGCCAGCAACATTGATTGGCTTGAGGCTAGCAATATCTCGCGCCAGTCTGACACTGTGCTTCCCCAGGCGGTAGTGCAACAGGTGTTTCGTATGCCGCGTCCGCAGGAGGGTGATAGCGTTTACCGTTCTGTGTCACTTCCGGAAGGCGTTGCCATCATAGCGTTGGATAGCGTATCCGTAGGCGAAGTTGACGAGCAGCTTACTTCTTTTGTAGCTCAAATGGCTGAACAACTCCGCGCCCAGTCTATCATTCAGGGCTTGGTAGACGATCTGCGTAGTGACGCGAAGATTGAGCGTTAATTAACGCGTTTTTATTAACCCAAAAAGCCGGCCAAAAATTGATTTGGCCGGCTTTTTTGATGGTTTTTTGCTGATGTGCAACGTTAAGTATTAGGGTGGGTTGGCTAAGGTGAATTGACGCAGAATAGGCATGGCGTCATGCTCTGCCGTGCGTTCAACGACAATGTCCCAGCCATGGTGAACATCCCAGTCACCAAGAACAAAACGTTTTGCAGGTACGTCCTCAACCGTCAGGTCATGTACTTTTGGCCGGTGGGTGTGACCATGAATCATGGTGGTTACACCAGAGTGCGCCATCAGCGCCACCACTTCTTCGTGTGTCACGTCCATGATCGCTTCCGCTTTACTCGCGTTGGCATCGCCCGACTGCATACGCAGACTCTTGGCAAGCTCCAGTCGCTGATCAAGGGGTAAGGATAGGATTTGCGTTTGCCACTGAGGATCTCTGGACTGTTGGCGGAACGCCATGTAAGCATCATCTTTAGTGCAAAGACTGTCGCCATGTAGAATAACGACAGGCACTCCTTGGAGTTCCACCGTTTGGCTTTCGGGTAGCAGAGAGGCTTGGCACTCACTGATAAAGCGCTCGCCAATCAGAAAGTCGCGATTGCCGTGCAGGAAATAAATCGCAGTTCCGTTGCTGCTTAATTTGCGTAACCGTCTGATCACTTCCCAGGCAATGTCGCTAAGAGGATGTGGTGTGTCAAGGAGATCATCTCCGATCCAGGCGTCAAACAGGTCGCCTAGAATATACAGGGCGTCAGCCCCAGTAGCGGTGTGCTCTAAGTAATGATAAAACCCCTGATTAATCTCAGGGGTATCACTGCTTAGATGCATATCAGCTATCAGCAGAGTGCGCATAGAACTCCCGTAATTAGTCGGCTTCTTTTACATAGGCGCGCTCAATGATGACATCGTCTGCGGGCACGTCAGCATGCATACCACGACGTGTGGTGCTTACACCGCGGATGGCGTCTACCACGTCCATGCCGTCGACAACCTCGCCAAACACTGCGTATCCCCAGCCTTGAAGACTTTTACCACTATGATTCAAGAAACTATTGTTACCAACGTTGATAAAGAACTGCGCTGTGGCAGAGTGAGGGTCTTGAGTGCGTGCCATTGCCAGTGTGCCAACCGTGTTTTGTAAACCATTGTCGGCTTCGTTCTCGATCGGATCACGCGTTGGCTTTTGGTTAAAATCTTGATCGAAGCCACCGCCCTGAACCATAAAGCCATCGATAACACGGTGAAACAAAGTGCCATCATAAAAACCATCGCGGACATATTGCTCAAAATTAGCGGCAGTTTTTGGCGCTTTTTCATGATTAAGCGCAATAGTGATGTCACCGTGGTTGGTCTGTAATACGATCATAGATAAATTCCTGTTCAATAAAGGCGTTCGCCTTGGCGCTGTGCATCGGCGTCACGTTATAATAGCGGTTTTGCTTGGCACCGCGAAGCGCAAACCCTAATAGCTTAGGCATTGGTTGCCTAGCCCGCCATCCACCATGAGGTTATCAACACCACCATGACCAACGAGACCACCCCAGCGCCGAACTTCATTCGCAACCAAGTACGCGACGAAATAGAGGGCGGCCAGGTCACCAAAATCGTGACGCGCTTTCCTCCCGAACCTAATGGCTTTTTACATATCGGTCATGCAAAGTCGATCTGTTTAAACTTCGGGTTGGCAGAGCAGCTAGGTGGTGAGTGTCATCTGCGCTTTGACGACACCAACCCCGCGAAGGAAGAACAGGCGTATATCGACGCTATCAAAGAGGACGTCAGCTGGTTAGGCTTTAACTGGGCAGGCCCAGTTCGCTTTGCTTCTGATTATTTCGACCAGCTTTATGCGTGGGCACAACATCTTATTCGCGAGGGCAAAGCTTACGTTGATGATCTTTCGCCAGATGAAATTCGCGAATACCGTGGCACACTCACGGCACCGGGTAAGCCAAGTCCTTACCGCGAGCGCAGCGTTGACGAAAGCCTAGATTTGCTGGAACGCATGCGTAGCGGCGAGTTTGGCGAAGGCGAAAAAGTACTGCGTGCAAAAATTGATATGGCGTCGCCCAATATCAATCTTCGCGACCCGATCCTTTACCGTATTCGCCATGCCAGCCACCATCAAACAGGTGACAAGTGGAAAATCTACCCGTCGTACGATTTTACCCATGGTCAGTCTGACGCCATCGAAGGCATTACCCATTCAATCTGTACGCTAGAGTTTGAAGACCATCGCCCGCTTTACGAGTGGTTTTTGAATAACTTGCCGGTTCCCGCCAAGCCGCGCCAAATCGAGTTTGCTCGACTTAATTTGGATTACACCCTCACTTCGAAGCGCAAGCTGAAACTGCTGGTTGACGAGCAGATTGTTGATGGCTGGGACGACCCGCGTATGCCAACTATTTCAGGTATGCGTCGTCGCGGCTATACGCCGGCATCCATTCGCAAGTTCTGTGAGATGATTGGTGTTACGCGCGCCGATGGCGGTTTGGTGGATATTGCCATGCTAACGCATGCGATTCGCTCTGATCTTGAGGACAATGCGCCGCGGGCAATGTGCGTATTGAAACCCCTTAAGGTGGTACTGACCAACGTTCCTGAAGACCATGAAGAAGTGTATGACGTGCCTGGGCACCCCGCGCGAGAAGATATGGCTGTGCGTAAGGTGCCGTTTAGTCGCGAGCTGTATATTGACCAAGACGACTTCATGGAAGACGCGCCCAAAAAGTTTTTCCGTTTAGCGCCTGGCAAAGAAGTCCGCCTGCGTAACAGCTACGTGATTCGTTGTGATGACGTTGTTAAGAACGAAGCCGGTGACGTGACGGAACTGCACTGTTCGGTGGATTTCGATACGCTAGGAAAAAATCCTGAAGGCCGCAAGGTGAAAGGCGTGATTCACTGGGTGAGTGCCGCCCATGGTGTACCGATGGAAGTGCGCTTGTATGACAATTTGTTCACGGTTGAACAGCCGGATCGTGACAAAGATGTCGACTTCCTCGAACACCTGAACCCCGACTCCTTGGCGGTGTGCCACGCCATTGGCGAGCCCAGTTTGGCGGATGCTGTTCCAGAAGATCGTTTCCAGTTTGAGCGGGTGGGCTATTTCTGCGCTGACCGTCATGCTTCCAAGCCAGGGCAGTTGGTGTTTAATCGTACCGTTGGGTTGAAAGATAGCTGGGCGAAAATCAAACAGAAGGGCTAAGGAATCGTCATATGCACATTTATAATACGCTGACACGCCGCAAAGAACCGTTTACCCCGCTGGTGGCGGGTAAAGTCAGCATGTATGTCTGCGGCATGACGGTGTATGACTACTGCCACCTTGGCCACGCGCGGGTCATGGTGGCCTTCGATGTGATAACCCGCTACCTGCGTTATCGCGGTTATGATGTTACTTATGTCCGTAACATCACCGACATTGACGATAAAATTCTCAAGCGTGCCGAAGAGAATAACGAATCGATTAGCACACTCACCGAGCGCATGATTCAGGCAATGCACGAAGACGAAGCACGTCTTGGTGTATTGCCCCCAAGCCATGAGCCTCGGGCGACAGGTCATATCGATGACATTGTTGCCATGATTGAGACGCTGATTAAGAAAGACTTTGCTTATGCTGCTGCCAATGGGGATGTGTATTACCGGGTACGCAAGTTCGCTGATTACGGCAAGCTAAATAATCGTCAACTTGATGATATGCGTTCTGGTGCTCGGGTTGAGGTTGATGTTCATAAAGAGGACCCGCTTGATTTTGTGCTTTGGAAAGCCGCTAAACCGGGCGAAGCACACTGGCACTCTCCTTGGGGCAATGGCCGCCCAGGATGGCACATTGAGTGCTCAGCAATGTCGACGTGCTGCTTAGGCGACACCTTCGATATTCATGGTGGTGGTCCTGACCTTACGTTTCCTCATCATGAAAACGAAATTGCCCAATCAGAGGCGGCGACTGGTAAAACCTACGTCAACACCTGGATGCATGCCGGGGCCGTGCGGGTTAACCAGGAAAAGATGTCAAAATCGTTGGGTAACTTTTTTACCATCCGCGATGTGTTGGCAGAGCATGATCCGGAAGTCGTGCGTTTCTTGCTAGTGGCTAGCCACTACCGTAGCCCAATTAACTACTCGGTAGATTCTCTCCATGAGGCTCGCAAATCGCTTACGCGCTTTTACACAGCATTAGAGGGTGTGGAAGTGTCATCTAGCGGTGACGGTGATGAGGCAGGCTATGCTGAGCGTTTCACCACGGCGATGGATGACGACTTTAATTCGCCTGAGGCGTTAGCGGTATTATTCGATCTGGCGCGGGATCTCAATCGCGCTAAGAGCGAGTCGCCAGAAAAAGCGCAGCGTTTAGCATCGGAATTAACAAGTCTAGCGGGTGTGCTAGGGCTTTTGCAGCAAGATCCTCAGACTTTTTTGAAAGGTAATCAGCAGCAGGTAGCGCTGAGTGAGACTGAGATTGATGCCAAAATAGCACAGCGTAAAGAAGCAAAAGCCAATAAAGATTTTGCTCAGGCAGATGCTATTCGAGATGAACTAGCGAGTTTGGGTATTATCCTGAAGGATTCCCGTGAGGGAACAACCTGGGTGATTGAAGCGCCTTAAGCGTTATCGATGTTGAGCGTGATGACAGTGAGGGCATTGAATAGAAACGTTGTAGATGTCAGGCGCCGTTGATATGGCGTCTGACGTCAATGTCGTTGGCTCTTATACTGAGATGATACCTTCAAGACGCTAAATAATAGGATGACCACTATGCGCTTTACTCTAAAACCGACCATCGTCGCTTGCTTATCAGCCATTACTTTTTCGACTGCTTACGCCAGCGACCCTGTTGTCGTGTCCTCCAAAATCGACACAGAAGGGTCCGTGCTGGGTGAGCTGATTATTCAAACGCTAGAGCGTGGCGGTGTGCCTACAGAAGATCGCCTACAGCTAGGTGGCACCAGCGTTGTGCGTAGTGCGCTTGAAGCGGGAGAAATCGACCTTTATCCCGAATATACCGGTAACGGCGCTTTTTTCTTTGATATGACTGACAGCCCTGTCTGGAATAGTGCAGAGGATGCCTACCAGACTGTTAAAGAGCGCGATGCGGCGCAGGGGCTAATATGGCTGAAGCCTGCTAGCGCTAATAACACCTGGGCCATGAGTATTCGTGAAGACGTGGCGACGGCCAACGGCTTAACGACCCTTGATGACCTTGCCGACTATGTTAACGAAGGCGGCGAGTTTAAATTCGCAGCGAGTGCAGAATTTGTAGAGTCCGCTCAGGCATTGCCTGCATTTCAGGATGCTTATGGTTTTGAACTTGGCGATGATCAGCTGCTTGTACTGTCCGGTGGTAATACGGCGGCTACTATGCGAGCCGCTGCCCAACAAACAAGCGGTGTTAATGGTGCCATGACCTATGGCACCGATGGTGGTTTAAGTGCGCTGGGACTGGTTGTTTTAGAAGATATTAAGGGGGTTCAGCCGGTATATCAGCCGTCGCCAGTGGTGCGTGCCGAAGTGCTGGATGCCTACCCTGAAATTGAGACGCTACTCAACGACGTATTTGCAACGCTTGACCTTGTGACGTTGCAAACGCTGAACGCTGATGTAGCGGTGAATGGTTTCTCTCCTGATCAAGTCGCAAGCGACTATCTTGATAGCCTGGATGACTAATGAATGTCGCAGATAGACGCCTTGCCATCGCCACCCCGTCAATATGGGCATTTAAACTCAGTACTGATATGTTTAAGTGCCGCTATGTTAGGGGCCTCTTGGCTACTGGGTCTTGTTAGCGTCGCGCCTAATAGAATTGTAGCGGGTACATCTTATGGCTTATTACATGCGATTGGGTGGCCCGGTGCGCTGCTTGTTTCCTTGCTATTTATCGCTATGGGCGGCTTGGCTATTAGGCCAAGCCGCCTTCATTGCTACGCTCAACTGTGTATCGTTACCCTGACACTCTTATTGATGCCATTCGGGCTTATGGTAGCAGGCCACTGGCTGATTGATCCCACTCTGCCGCAAGCGCGTTTAGGTATTGGTGCTGCCTATTGGGTCGTGCTTTTTTTGCTTTTATTGTGCCTAGTGGAAGTGCGTTTACGTTTGGGGTTGTCGCGTTTATGGACCACCCTATTGCTCAGCAGCGTGGGGGGGGCGTGGCTGCTTTGTGCCGCCTTATGGCTTGAAAATTTAGCCCTTGTTCAGGAGTTTCAAGCGCGCGACCAGCAATTTTATCGTGCCATGCTGCAACATGTAGTACTGGTCGGCATAGCGGTGAGCGTTAGTGTGGTGGTCGGTTTGGTTCTCGCTATGCTAATGCGGCGTTACCAACGTCTACAACGCATAGCGTTTGCATGGTTGAACTTCCTGCAAACGATTCCGAGCTTAGCTCTGTTTGGGCTGCTGCTGGCTCCGCTTGCTTGGCTAGCTGCTAACGTGCCTTTTTTAGCCCAGTTAGGTGTTAGCGGTATTGGCGCCACACCCGCATTGATTGCGCTCATTGCTTATAGCCTGTTACCCATGGTGCGCAATACTTATATTGCGCTTGATGAAGTCGACCCTGAAACCTTAGATGCTGCTAAGGCGATGGGGATGCGACCGTATCAGCGCTTCTGGCAGGTAAGATTTCCTTTGGCGCTGCCAATACTATTAGAAGGTGTGCGAATCACCGCTGTTCAAGCTATTGGATTAACGGCCGTTGCTGCGTTGATTGGGGCAGGTGGGCTTGGCACGTTTATTTTTCAGGGATTGGGCCAAGCGGCTATGGACATGGTGTTACTTGGCGCGCTGCCTATTTTAGTCTTGGCACTAATTGTAGATGCTAGTTTGGGGGCATTAGCCGACGCGCTTCGCCCCGGAGGACATAAATGATAGAGCTTTCCCATGTGTCGAAGCACTTTGGCGAAGACACAGCGGTAGACGACATATCCTTACACGTCGCGAAAGGAAAGTTCTGTGCGCTGGTAGGGTCATCAGGCTGCGGAAAATCGACGACGCTACGTATGATAAATCGTTTGATTGAGCATAGTAGCGGCGACATTATCATCGACGGACAGGCAATAGGCCACTATGATCCGGTTAAGCTTCGCCGGCGTATCGGCTATGCGATCCAGAGTACTGGCCTGTTTCCCCATTGGACGGTAGCGCGCAACATTGGGCTGGTACCGCGTTTGCTAAAATGGCCTGCCGCTGATGTTAAAGCACGGGTCGAAGAGTTAATGCGTCTGTTAGGCCTTCCCATGGAAGAGTTTGCCCATAAGTATCCTCACCAGCTCTCTGGCGGCCAGGCGCAGCGGGTAGGCGTTGCGCGCGCATTGGCGGCAGATCCTGATATTTTGCTGATGGATGAGCCTTTTGGAGCGCTAGACCCTATTACGCGAGAAAAGCTTCAAGACGAACTGGCAAAGCTTCAGGCGCGGCTGCATAAAACCGTGGTGTTCGTGACTCACGATATGGATGAAGCGCTCAAACTGGCAGATCATTTAGTCGTTATGCGCGAAGGGCGTATTGTGCAGCAGGGGTCACCGCTAGCGCTGCTTCAAACCCCCGCCGATCCGTTTGTTGAGTCGCTATTGGGAGGGTTGGAGCGTGGTTTAAAGCAGGCTGCCTTAACACGCGTGAAAGATCACATGTCATCGCTTGGACAGACACTGCCTGCCCAGTCGCGTATACCGGGTGATTTTTCACTGCGCCAAGCGCTTTCAATGATGCTGCGAGACCACTGCGATAGGCTGACGGTTGTCGACCAGCATGATATGCCGATTGGTGAGTTATCGCTGCGCAAAGTGGTGAAAGAGGCCCAGTTAGACAAGGTGAGTCACCGTGACGCGTGATCGTAACCGTGGTGAATCATCGATTGCAGCAGGCCCGCGCTGGCTATGGCCTATTGGTTGGGCACTCTTGCTGCTGATAGGGGTATTGGGTATCCCGGCATTAGAGCCTGCATTTCGTTGGCTGGAGCCAGACGTCCGTCAGGTGATTTATGCCCGCGCTGATTTTGCTTCTCTGCTGGCAAGGCACGTGTTCGTTGTTGGAGTAGCGGCTGTCGTCACGATAAGCGTAGGCGTATTGGCCGGCATTGCAGTCACTCGGCAGTGGGGGCGAGACTTCTTACCCCTTGCCGGGCAGTTGGCTTCACTGGGTCAGACATTTCCTCCTGTGGCAGTGCTTGCCCTGGCGGTTCCTGTATTGGGTTTTGGAACATTGCCGATTATCGTGGCGCTAATGCTCTATGGCTTATTACCGATTGTGCGAAACACGCTTGCTGGGCTGCAGGATGTAGATGCGAGTCTTAAACAGGCGGCGTTTGCCATGGGGATGACCCCTTGGCAGGTATTAACTCGCGTTGAGCTGCCATTAGCCACACCCGTAATTCTGGCCGGTATCCGAACATCGGTAACCATTAATATTGCCACAGCGGCTATAGGGGCGACGGTAGGCGCCAGTAACTTAGGTGACCCGATCATAGCAGGTATCGTGAATGGCAATATGGCGTATGTTTTACAAGGTGCGCTGTTGATCGCGTTGCTCGCGTTGACCGTCGATAGTCTATTTGATGCGTTGCAACAACAGCTGCGCACTCGTCTATCTGCGTCTTAAGTTGTATCCCTAAAAGTAGCAGACTGCGTTACTGTCCTTGTGTTGCGTTGATCGAGGTGACACTAACCTCGACAAGCTTGACCTATGCTAGATAAATCCACTGGCAAAAACGGTCAACACCAACAACACTGCCCTCAAAAGGGGTAATACAAGGATAATAAGCATGACAAACTACGTACATCAGCCGCTCTTTATGACCGGCGACGAATTCTCAATGGCTACCTTCAGCCTGCTCGACCCAGAGGGCGAGCTTTACGAAGGGGCGAGAGAGCCAGACCTACCGCGTGATCATGCCAGACGGCTCTATCAAGCCATGCTGGCCACCCGTATCCTAGATGAGCGCATGATGGCTGCCCAACGCCAGGGGCGGCTTAGTTTCTATATGCAAAGCACGGGTGAAGAGGCCGCCGTTGTTGGTGCTGCTGCTGCACTAGACGATGCCGATATGATCATGGCGCAATACCGCGAGCAAGGCGCATTAATGTACCGCGGGTTCTCCATTGATGAGTTTATGAATCAGCTATTTGGCAACGAGCTTGACTACGGTAAAGGCCGCCAAATGCCGATTCATTATGGATCACGCAAGCTGCACTACATGACCATTTCTTCTCCGCTTGCAACGCAAATCCCCCAGGCGACAGGCTACGCATACGGTCAGAAATTAGCGGGTGATGGGCATTGCACCTTAACGTTCTTCGGTGAGGGTGCTGCATCAGAAGGTGATTTCCACGCCGCGCTGAATATGGCATCAGTCCATCAAGTACCGGTGATTTTTTTCTGCCGCAACAATGGCTATGCCATTTCGACGCCATCAACCGAGCAGTTTGCAGCGGATGGCATTGCCCCCAGGGCGTTTGGCTATCATATGCATGTGATACGCGTTGACGGGAACGATGCACTGGCAGTTTATGAAGCGACACGCCAAGCGCGTCAGATTGCTGTTGAACAAAACAAGCCCGTGCTGATTGAAGCCATGTCTTACCGTCTTGCTGCTCACTCCTCTTCGGATGACCCTTCCGGCTATCGTGCCAAAAGTGAAGAAGAAGCGTGGCGGTTAAAAGACCCCATACTGCGCATGCAGAAATGGCTGTTGAAAAAAGGCTGGTGGAGCGAGGAGGAGGAAACCAGCCAGCAGGAAACGTTGCGCCGCGAAGTTCTAGATACCATGAAACGGGCAGAAAAGCGTTCACCCCCACCGCTGGAGTCGCTGATTACTGATGTCTATGCCGACATAACCCCTGAGTTACAGCGTCAATTTGACCAGCTTAAGCGCCATATTCGCCGCTATCCAGAGGCCTACCCGCGTGGAGCGCGGTCGCTAGACCTTGAGGTGAATACGTCCACAGATTCCCAGGGGGAGGCATAACATGCCCACAATGAACATGCTCCAGGCGATCAACAATGCGCTTGATATCGCCATGGCTGAAGATGGCAAAGTTATCTGTTTTGGTGAAGATGTTGGCGTTTTTGGCGGCGTATTCCGTGCTACCAGCCATTTACAGGAAAAGTATGGTAAATCGCGCTGCTTTAACACGCCGTTGGTAGAACAAGGCATCATTGGTTTTGCTAATGGGCTGGCTGCTCAAGGCTCAGTGCCCGTTGCTGAAATACAGTTTGCCGACTACATCTTTCCCGCTTTTGACCAAATCGTTAATGAATCTGCGAAATTCCGCTACCGTTCGGGGGATTTATTCAATGTGGGTGGATTAACCATCCGGACGCCCTATGGCGGTGGTATCGCGGGGGGGCTCTATCATTCGCAGTCACCAGAAGCTTACTTTACACATACGCCCGGTTTAAAAGTCGTTGTGCCGCGCAATCCCTACCAAGCAAAAGGGCTACTGCTCGCTTCCATTCGCGATCCAGATCCGGTGCTTTTTTTAGAACCCAAGCGTCTCTATCGTGCGTCGGTGGGTGAGGTGCCCCAAGAGGATTATCAGCTTCCTATTGGTGAAGCGGAGGTCATTAAAGAGGGGACTGATATAACGTTGGTGGGCTGGGGCGCGCAAATGGAAGTCATCGGCAAAGCCGTTGAGCTTGCTGAAGAGCAGGGCATTGCCTGTGAAGTGATTGATCTGCGCACGTTGCTGCCATGGGATGCGGATACTGTCGTTGAGTCTGTTCTAAAAACAGGACGTTTGATCGTCAGCCATGAAGCGCCGTTAACAGGTGGCTTTGCGGGTGAAATCGCCGCGACGATCCAAGAGCGCTGTTTTCTCTATCTTGAATCGCCGATTACTCGGGTAACGGGGCTAGATACACCTTTCCCGCTAGTGCTGGAAAAAGAGTATTTACCCGACCATCTGAAAATTTTTGAAGCGATTCGCGAAAGCGTTAACTTTTAGCGCTAGGGAGAAAAATAATGAGCGATTTCATGCTGCCGGATATCGGCGAAGGCATTGTTGAATGTGAAGTGGTGGAGTGGCGCGTTGCGGAGGGTGATCGGATTGAGGAAGATCAGCCGATTGTCGAGGTGATGACTGATAAAGCGCTAGTGGAAATTACCGCTCCCGAAGCAGGCGTGGTCACCAAACTTTATGTTGCCCAAGGCAAAATTGCCAAAGTACACGCACCGCTTTATGCCTACCAAGCAGAAAATGACACCCAAGAAGCGGGCGCGACGGAACAGGCTAACGAGCCTCAATCACCTGTAGCTGACGCTGACAGTGGCTCAGCCAAGGCGGTTGAGCAAGCCGCTGTGGCATCCAGTACCTGCAGCCTTAGTACCAGCAGCGGCAAAATACCTGCCAGCCCAGCCGTGCGACGTCTTGTTCGTGAACATCAACTTGAGTTAACTGCCATTGCTGGCAGTGGTAAAGATGGCCGGGTATTAAAAGAAGACGTGCTGGCGCACCTGAATCAACCTTCTGCTGATCCTAGCCAAGCACCATCGCAAGTCACCCAAGGAGCACAGTTGCCTCGCGTCGAACCGCTTCGCGGTGTGCGCGCGGTGATGGCGAAAAGAATGGTTGAGGCAGCCAGCTCCATCCCGCATTTCCACTATGGCGAAGAGATCGATGTGACCGATCTGCTGGCGCTGCGCGAGCGTCTAAAGCCACGGGTCGAGGCGCTTGGTGAGCGGCTAACACTTATGCCCTTTTTCATGAAAGCCATGGGGCTAGCGGTTACTGAGGCGCCGATCATCAATGCCCAGCTAAACGCGGAAGCCAACGAGCTGCACTACTACGAACAGTGCAATATCGGCATGGCGGTGGATAGCAAAGCCGGTTTGCTGGTGCCCAATGTGAAAGGTGTTGAGCGTCTAACGTTACTAGACATTGCCCGTGAAGTAGGGCGATTAACCATAGCGGCGCGCGAAGGGCGTGTCGATCAGGCTGATCTTAAAGGTGGCACCATCAGTATCTCTAACATTGGTGCACTGGGTGGAACGTATGCAGCGCCTATCATTAACGCGCCGGAAGCCGCCATCGTCGCCATCGGTAAAACTCAGTGGTTACCGCGCTTCGATGAGCAAGGAGAAGTTCAGCGGCGAGCCATTATGACCATCACCTGGGCAGGCGATCACCGCTTTATTGATGGTGGTACTATCGCTAGGTTCTGCAATGCTTGGAAAGGCTATTTGGAAGCGCCTGAAACCATGCTGCTGCACTTGGGCTAAGGTTGCTAGACATTGAATAGCAAGAGGTTAAATAGCCAGAAGTTGGTTAGCAAGGAATGAGAAATGTCTCAGGCACCGCTCCAGCAGTTTTATATACCGGAAGAGCAGTCGGTATATCTACTCAGCCATCACGATGCTCGTAAGCTTAAAGACTGGGTAGCACTGTGTCAGGCACAACTCGCCCAGCTGGGCTACACGGGGATTGAGCTGGTGGGTAAAGGTGCCTATGGCTTTGTATTTGCGGGCAGCGCGCAACACCAAGATGTGCCTGCCCACTACGTGTTTAAATTCTCACGTATTACGCTACCGACTCATTTACAAGAACGCCTTGAAGAAGAGGCGTTTATGCTTGATCAGGTTTCCCATCCCCGCATACCAAAGCTTGTGGCTTACCAACGCTCCCGAGGCCAGTCCATTCTGGTGATGGAGCGTGCGCCTGGTTGGAACCTTGAACAGGTGTCACTGAAAGAAGGCCGTCTCTCTCCGCGGTTAGTGGTGCGCATTGCCGACCAGTTGGCCGATATTCTTTCTGCACTGCGCCGCGAAACGGGGCCCAATGCACGTCCCGTTGTGCATGGCGACATCAAACCGTCAAATTTGGTATTTGATCCAGATACCGAGTCCATTGCGTTGATTGACTGGGGATCGTCCGTATTTGCCCAGTTAGACGAAAAGCTCCAATTTGTCGGGGCAAACGTGATGGAATTAATGTCCGACAATCTGCAGCAAACCAACGCCCGGCTGGGCGATGTCTACTTTATTGGTGAAGAGCAGCTAAATGGAGCGCTATCATCGCCCCGTTTCGATGAGCAAGGGGCCGCAGGAACGCTATATGCATTAGCTTCTGCGCAATCTTGCCGCTTTGGTCATCGTGCCATTCCCGCTAGCTCGCTGGGGCTACCCTTGGAGTTTGCCCGCACCTTGGACGGTATGCTGGATCCCGACCCCCACATACGCCATAAAGCAGGGGATCACTATTTACAGGCGATGTCCCGCATGGCCAAAGTGGTGATGTTAGATTTGCCCACGCCAATACAAACACCGCTAGTGCCTGTCTGGGGCCGTGCGGCGCACCAAGAGATTGATACGGTCGTTTACAGCTCTCGGAAGGCATTTCTGCGCGAAGCGAACGCGGAAGAGACACTTAATGATGTCAATGATGTGCAGTTAGACCGCTATTACAAGCAATTTATGCAGGGCATGGGGGAAACCGAAAAGGCGTTTTTGGCCTCGGTGAGTCGCTTAGGAAAATACCCGGTTGTCGGTGGTTTAGCAGTACGCTGGGAGCGAGAGGGCGTCTATATAGACTCCTCACTTAACCTACACGATCCCGCGTTAAAGCCAGCGTTTATTCAAGCCGTCAACAATATGGTGCACTTGGCGCGAGCCATCCATCGCCAAGGGGTGTTTAAAAGCTGCTTGTTTAATGCCCGCCAAACGCTGCATTTAGAGCGCGCGAGTGCGGAAGAGCCTTTTCATTGTGATCCTGGCACCACGATTGACTACGAGCTGAGCGCGGTTCCAGAAATGGAAGACCTCACTCGCCAGCATAGCTACTTTGAAGACGGCCCTGATCCAGAAGAGCTACTTGTCCTACCGGACACCATTATGCACATACTGCAACGGCTGAATGAGATTCATCACACCGGCATGATTATCTTTGAGTCACTACCAAAGCATCTTAAAATTCATAGCTATTATCGGCTTCTGGACCCTAGCCGGGAGGCCGAGTTTCGGGCTTTGCTGGCGCAGATGTTGGCGTCTGTAAGCCAGATCGAGGGGTTAGGCGTGTCCGGCTTTATGAAAATGCCTTACAAAGACACGCGATTTTTTACCCATTTAGAGTGCCAGCCTGAACATTTTTATCCTAAAGACCCGCGTGATTTTTTAAGAAAGACGCCGTCAATCGGCGGTTCTCAGAGTGCTTGATTGCGCCGCAACCCATGCTGAAAGCTGCTCCGCTAGCGCATCGCTAGCCGCGCCAAACGCATTCACGACGTCCGGAATCTCTGGACTATCCGCGCGGGTGCGGATAACAAAACTAGTCGCAGCCAGTGGTTTTCGGTGTTGTGTATTCACAAGCTGGACATCTAATTGAAGATGAATACTGGGTGGGGAAGTGTCGTACTCACTTTGGAAATGGCGCAGTTCGCTCAGTAGCAGTATATCGTGAGGCAATCGGTCGCTACTTACGCCAGTGAATAGCTGGCGCTGCTGCAGATCAGAAATTAAGCGCGCTTGAAGCATTTCTGGGGCGTCCTCATGCCAGCGTACCCCCTCATAGACATTGACTACATTGCCTTCTGGGTATACCACAATACGATTGCTGTTCAGCAAGTGGCCTGCCCCCGGGGTAGCAATGCCTAGTCTTACGGGGAGGGGGGCAGCCATGTGTTCAGACTGCGTGGCAGACGATGGCAGCCGATAGAGCGTTGCGGGATTACTTTCGGGCAGTATTGAACAACCGGCGCTTAATACAAGCGCCGCTAATGTGACGATGCTAAACGTAGAGCGCAAGCTCATGGACGAAACTCCTCTACCTGATCCCGGCCCAGGAAAAAGTCTGCGGGACTCTCTTCAAGCTGGCGAGTAATACGATCAAGATTAGTTAGTGTAGAACGTAGGGCTGAAAGTGCGGGAGCAATGTCTTGTGCCCCCTGCAGCGTACTATCGACAGCATCGGCATTGTCGTTAACGAGCTGTTCAATTCGTTGCGCGGCGCTGGCCACATCACGACTGGCGCTTTCAGCGCTTCGCATCATTTGCTGACCATCTTGTCGCAATAGCTGTGTCGCCTCGAGGCTAAGCGTATCGATGCTTTCAAGGGTCGCTGTGGCTTGGCGTGACACTTCGCCGAACAGTGCCATATTTTGATCAAGCGCTGTTTGTTGTGAAGCGATCATCTCTGTGATCTGCGCAATACTCGTCAAAATAGTGCCGGCTTGTTCACGATTGCCGTCATTAAATAGTTCATTAACGTTTATCAGAATAGAATTAATGTTTTGAATCATTGTTTCGCCTTCATCAAATAGCGTGGCAATCGGTGAAGGGTCTGCGTTGATAAACGGTGCCATACTGTCCGTTTGGTTTACTAGGCGGGGGCTTTCTGGGGTGCCTCCATACAGCTGAACCGACATGCTGCCGGTAATGCTGGCAAAGGCTAACTTTGCTCGAGTATCTGTTTTGACGGGGGTGTCTTCATAGACTCGCACACTAGCAATAACTTGGCGTGGGTCGTCAGGGTTCAGTGTCAGCTCGGTAACATCGCCAACTTCAATGCCGTTGTACTGCACCTTACTGCCAATTGATAAACCACTAACACTGCGCTCAAACAGAATCCGGTAAGGTTGATAGTTACGCTCTCCGGCGGCATAGCTCATCCATAGCGCAAACAGCAGTGCTGCGACGGCGGTTCCCAGTGTGAACAAACCTATCAAAACGTGATGCGCGCGGGTTTCCATGTGCAGTCACTCCTGGACGTTTGCGTTATTTGAAAAGGCGGTATGAGCACGCTGAGCGGCTCGACCACGCGGGCCGTGAAAGTAGTCTTGAATCCATTCATCGTCGGTATCCGCCACTTTATCGATGGTATCCACCACCAGCACACGTTTCTGTGAGAGTACCGCGACCCGATCGCAGGCAGCGTAGAGCGTATCCAGGTCATGGGTAACCAGAAATACGCTGAACCCCAACGCATCGCGAAGGGTGACCAGCAACTGATCGAAGGCCGCCGCGCCAATAGGGTCAAGCCCTGCCGTGGGCTCATCAAGAAACAGGATGTCAGGATCAAGCGCTAAGGCACGGGCAAGGGCGGCGCGCTTGACCATGCCGCCAGACAGCGACTCAGGAAACTGCAGCGCGGCCTGTGGCGGAAGCCCGACCAACGATAACTTGACCCTGGCAAGATGCTCGGCGTCTTCACGGGGTAGCCTGGCATGTTCAATTAGCGGTAGGGCAATATTCTCTTGCAGGTTCAACGAGCTGAACAGCGCACCGCGCTGAAACAGCACGCCAAAGCGTCGCTCTATTTGACTGCGCTGAGCCTCGTTAAGCTCGTTAAGCGTTGTGCCTAGGACTTCAACCATGCCGTCATTGGGGCGCTTCAAACCGACGATGCTGCGTAACAGCACTGATTTGCCGGTACCAGAACCACCTACAACGCCGAGGATTTCCCCGCGTTCAAGGGTCAGATCTAAATTTTCGTGCACCACATGAGTACCAAAGCGGTTCACCAAGCCTCGAACCTTAATGACCGGTAAGTCGTTTTGCTCTGTCGGTTTATCTGAATTGATCACCAGCCCATCTCCATAAAGAATAGCGCGGCGACGGCATCAATTAGAATCACCATAAAAATCGATTGAACGACACTTGAGGTGGTGTGTTCTCCCACCGACTGCGCGCTACCGCTGACCTTAAAGCCTTCCAGGCAGCCGATCACGGCGATCACGAAGGCAAACACCGGGGCTTTGCTTAGTCCTACCAAAAAGTGTGTCACCGATACATCTTTTTGCAGCGTGGCCATAAACTGGGTAAGTGAAATATCCAGTGACAGAGAGGTGACCATGGCGCCGCCCGCTAAGCCGCTGAGCATACCTACAAAGGCGAGCATGGGCAGGCTAATTAACATCGCCATTACCCGTGGGAGCACCAAAAGCTCGATAGGATCAAGCCCCTGAGCCTGCAGGGCATCTATCTCTTCATTGGATTTCATGGCGCCAATTTGGGCAGTAAAGGCACTGGCGGTTCGTCCCGCGAGTAGGATCGCAGCAAGCAGAACGCCGAACTCTCTCAAAAATGAGAACGCCACAAGATCGATGGTATAAATTGTGGCGCCAAAATCCTGCAAAACGGTAGCGCCAAGGAAAGCCACCACGGCGCCCACCATAAAGGTGAGTAGCGCGACGATGGGGACGGCATTAAGACCACTCTGCTGGATATGGGCCACGGTGGCCGTTAAGCGCCAGTGGCGTGGCCGCAATATCAGCTGGACGAGGGTGGCCACGACGAGACCAATAAAGGCCAACAGCTGGCGCTGCTGGGACCATAGCCCCACCATGTGTTGACCCACGCTGGCAAGCGCTTGGCTAATGCGCGAATAGGAAGGAGGATCAACGTCCAGCGGTGCTTCCATGGCTTCGGCAATACGCACCAGCAACGCCTGCTGCTCTTTAGGCAGTTCTGCTGCCCAATCCGCTACCGATTGCGCTTTCTCAACGCCAATCAGCTCCACAACGAGTATGGCACCAGCGGTATCAAGGCGAGTTATTGCGTCTAGTGAAACCGACGCATCTGTTGGCTTGCCAAGCTCAGTTTGAGTTTCACTTTGCTGAAGCGCCGCTTTGATAAGGCGATAATTGGCAAGCGTCCACTCGCCTTTAAGGGTTACTGTTTGATCATGACGCGCTATCCACTCGCTTGGCATCCCCACTCCTTTGCGCTCTTGGTATCGATGCGCTTGTTTAGAAGTCTATGATGCATTCAAACAAATCTTAGTTAAAGCTGCTTCGTTAAGCTTATAAAAATCATGCTTATGAAAATTCGCGCCATGCAGCATAAGTGCTAAGAAAAACGCGCCCGGTCAGGGCTTCTAAAAAATCACTTTTTTTGAGCTGATCCATGACAGGGCCCTTCACCTCTGACAGGTGAAGTTTTACATCGGAGTCTTTTAAGCGCGCATTGATCGCATCCAGGCTCTCGAGTGCTGATGCATCAATTAAATTAACGGCTGAACAGATAAGAACGACGTGCTCCAGCTCAGGATAGCTGGCAACTAAATTATAAACGGTATCCTCAAGGTAGCGGGCGTTCGCAAAATAGAGACTTTCGTCGATTCGCAGTAGCGCCACATTACTGACGGTTTCAACATCGTGGCGTTCGGTATTGCGGAAATGCTCGGTGTCCGGAACCCGGCCAACCAACGCGCTATGGGGGCGGCTGGTGCGATACAAAAATAACGCGATAGAGAGACTCACGCCACCGATGATGCCTGCTTCGATACCTTCAATTAGGGTTAGCAGAATGGTGACGGCCATCGCAGCGAAATCGCTGCGAGAATAGCGCCACGTTTGGCGCAACATGGGGATATCGACCAGGGTTAAAATAGACACAGTAATTGTCGCGGCCAACGTAGCAATCGGCAGGTAGTAGAGCCAGCCAGTAAACGCCATCGTTACCAAGGCTATTCCCAGTGCTGCAAAGGCTCCGGCCGCGGGTGTTTGTGCCCCAGCATCATAGTTGATGACCGTGCGCGAAAGGCCACCGGTGACCGGCATGCCACTGGTAAACCCTGCGGCTAGATTAGCGGCACCTAAGCCAATCAGTTCCTGGTTAGGAGAGATACGCTGGCGCCGTTTCGCTGCCAACATTTGCCCCATGGAAACAGACTCGACGAACCCCACCAAACTAATGAGTAGCGCAGGGATGAACAGGGCACGCCATAGTGACGTATCTCCCCAGGGAAAGCTTAGCGCAGGTAGCCCACTGGGAATAGCGCCGACAATGGCAACGCCTTGGTCAGCCAACTGCCAATGCCAAGTAGCCAGCGTGGTAATAACCACCGCAAAGACAGGACCCGCCTTGGTGATTAACTCGGCGAGCGCTCTAGGCAAACCAATAGCACTAAGGCTCTGCTTACCAAAACGCCGCATCATAACGAGAAAAAACAGCGTTCCAGTACCGATTACAAGCGTATAGGGGTTAAAGGTGGGGAGATTAGGCAAGAGGGTTATCACACGCTCTACCAGAGTAAAGCCACTGCTGGAGATGCCTATTAGGCTTCCCAGTTGACTAACAGCAATCAGAATGCCCGATGCGGTTAAAAAGCCCGAGATAACCGGATGGCTCAAAAAATTGCTAAAAAAGCCCATTTTAAGAGCACCCATTGCCACCAATATACCGCCAGAAAGTAATGAAAGTACCAGTGCAGCTTGCAAATAGTCGGGGCTGCCGGGCGTTGCTACAGAAGAGAGCGCAGCACCCGTCATTAATGCAATGATGGCCACTGGCCCTACGGCTAGAGTGCGGCTTGTGCCTAAAAAGGTATACAGAAGTTGCGGCAAAATACTGGCATATAGGCCTACTACCGCGGGCAAACCGGCAAGTAGGGCATAGGCTAATGACTGCGGAATCACCATTACGGTTACGATGAGTCCCGCTAATATATCGGCACCTAGCAGGCGCTTATGGTAGTGGGGCAGCCATGTAAGAATAGGAAAATAGCGCTTGAACATAAGCTCCTGTCGTCAGCTTTGTTTTTTAAACCCCAACCACTGGTGAGTCCGTCAGTTTAACGTGTTGTGTGGGCAATGATTGCCTTTGCTTTCAAACAAAAGCATGTTCTGACCCGAAAGTGCTACTTCATTGATTAGCATAACCCGTTAAGCTGACTGAAAAGTGGCTAATCGCTCCTTCTTTATTGATTGACTGCTCAATAACGTCAAATAAAAAAGAGTACCCCACATGCGACTACTTTGGCTATTAGTGCCCTTGGCAGTGCTAGGTGTTTCTGTTTGGATGATGACTGAATCTGGTGCTTTTCCCTATGTCACGCTGCTGTTGGCAACGGGGGCTGGTGCAGGTTTAATGCTCGTAACGATTACGTCGGTTTACTCAGCTGATCAAGCGCGTTTGACAAAACCCATTCACGGTTTCAAGCCCATTCGCGACTATGGTGCGCTTCGCGCGATGGCCTATCGGTTGATGAACCGAGCAAGTAGCACTGCTATCGCCTCGGCAGAAGTTTCTCATTACGCTGATCTTATGGCGCAACGCCTTACTAAGCAGGAAGCCATGGCCAGTGACGCGTCATCGAGTATGAACGCTATTAATGCTGCCATTATGCAAGTGAGTGCCAGTGCTACCCATGTCGCTTCGCTTGCCGAGAGCGCTCGTCAGGCAAGTCATCACAATCATGATGAGCTGGCTGATATTATTGGCGATATGAGTGATGTTTCCGAGCGCTCTGATCAGGCGCTGGAAATGCTATCGGCGCTAAACGACAAAATTGAGCGCGTCCGCAATGTGACGTCGATGATTGAGGGAATAGCAGAACAAACGCACCTGCTATCACTCAATGCTTCTATTGAGGCAGCTCGAGCGGGAGAGCATGGACGAGGATTTGCGGTTGTCGCGGGCGAAGTGCGCAACCTAGCACTGAAGACGTCAACGGCGACACAAAGCGTCGATGAGCTTGTTAAAGATATGCACCAGAGTGGCCAAAGTGTTGTTGGTACCATGGGAGTGCTGATGAACCGTATCAGAGAGCGTTCCCAAGGGATGCAGCAGGTGGGCGGTAGTCTTGCCACTATCACAGAACAGTTCGATCAAGTTGAGCAGGAAATCACCAGCGTCGCAGAAGCAATGGAAAGCACTAAAGTCCATAGCCAAACAGTTGCTGATAGCTTACGTCAGCTTGAAGACGATGTAGATGAGGGCAATCGCGATATGCGCGATTTAGCTCAGCAAGCTCGGGCGTTAATGGAAGCTGCAGAAGGCGTTGATGGCGAGCTGGCGCAGCAGCGTTTACAGGGGCGTCATCAGCATGTGTTTAGTGTTGCTCGTCAAGCGGCGAACCGTATTGGTAAATTGTTTGAAAAGGCCATTGCCTCCGGTGAGTTATCAGAAGCGTCGCTGTTCCAGCCTGATTACAGGGTCATGCCAGGGACACAGCCACCGCTTTACCACACAGGCTTTGATGCATTCACGGACTTACAGTTACCCAGCTTGCAAGAACCGTTGCTTACTGAGCACGGGTTGAGTTACGCCATTGCATGTGACCGCAACGGCTATGTGCCTACCCATAACTCAGCCGTTAGCCGCGAGCCCATCGGTGATTACGATCACGATCTTAAGTATTGCCGCAGCAAACGCATTTTTGATGATCCGACGGGCAGTCGTTGCGGCGCCCATGAGAAACCGTTGCTGCTACAAACCTATAAGCGTGACACTGGCGAAATCATGCACGATCTTTCGGTTCCCATTTACATTAATGGTAAGCACTGGGGAGGCTTTCGCGTGGGCTACCAGCCTGAAAAGACAAATGACACCAGTGCAGTGGTGATTGAAAAACCAGTGGAAGAACTAGCCTCAGGTAGCCACCTTCTGGCGCGGACGTGATTGCCAAGAGGACCAGGAATATAGCGCTAAGCTCGCCCAGATCATCACAAAGGTCGCTAACTGGATGAGCCCTAGAGGCTCGCCAAAGATAATGATTGCAATCAAAAACTGAATGCTGGGATTGATATACATCAGAAACCCTAGCGTTGCCAGCCGTAAGCGTCGTGCAGCCCCAGCAAAGGCCATCAAGGGCAGGGCAGTTAATACGCCGCTAATTATTAGCAGGGCGGTCATCGGCACATTATGAATAAAGTGAGACTCCCCCTGCCAGCTGAGCCAAGTGAGCGCTATCAGTGCTAGTGGGAATAGCAACAGCGTCTCTACAAACAGGCCTGAAAGCCCATCAAGAGGCACTTGCTTGCGAAATAATCCGTAGCTACCAAAGCTGAGTGCTAGCAACAGGCTGATCCAGGGCAGTTCGCCCAGCATCACGAACTGGATTGCAATCGCTAAACTTGCCAAACCGAGGGCAACCAGCTGGAGGCGAGCCATTACTTCGCGTAGCACCAGCACGCCCAAGGCAATGTTTACCAGCGGCGTTAGAAAGTAGCCTAAACTGGCTTGTAACACCTGCTTGCTTTCAACAGCATAGATATAGAGACCCCAGTTAAAGGCAATCAGTAACGCGCAAGCGAGTACGCGCCCTAAGCGCTTGGGCTCAACAAGTGCGCTAACCACTGGCGTCCAGCGGCGCAGTATGCTGATTAACCCGACCAGGAAAAGGCACGACCACAAAATCCGATGTATCAGGATTTCAAATGCGGGAATGCCATCAAACAGAGCGAAAAATAGTGGGAAGCAGCCCCACATAGTGTAGGCCGTTAAGCCGAACATAACGCCCTTGACCGCTTCAGGATCCCTTGATGCGGGTGGAAACATAGCAGCCTCATTAATTAAAAATGCTAATCTAGCACATAATTGACGAACACACTGATGCAAAGGAGACATGGCATGAGTCAACTGAAAACGAGCTTAGTGCAGTGCGATTTGCGCTGGGAAGATCCTCAGGCCAACCATGCGCATCTTGAGCGGCTATTAGGCGAATTAGATAGCCGCGATACCGATTTAATTGTGTTGCCAGAGATGTTTGCGACTGGCTTCACCATGAACTCACGGGAAATGGCCCAGCCCATGAACTCGAGCCAGAGCGTTGCCTGGTTACAGACGCAGGCCAAGGCGAGAGGCTGTGTAATGACCGGCAGCGTGGCAATTGTCGATGAAGGGCAATACTTCAACCGTATGGTATGGGCTACCCCCAGCGGCGACTTGCAGTACTACGATAAGCGCCATTTATTTCGTATGGCCGGAGAGCATGAACGCTATGGTATGGGCAACAGCCGGAAAATAGTGGAACTGAAAGGTTTCAGGCTGCTATTGAGCGTATGCTATGACCTGAGGTTTCCCGTTTGGATGCGCCAGCAGCCAGCAGAGGGCGAACATTTCGAGTATGATGCCGCGCTGTGTGTGGCGAACTGGCCTGCACCCCGGCGTCACCCATGGCGCACGCTTTTACAAGCGCGTGCAGTTGAAAACTTAGTTTACGTAGTGGGTGTCAACCGCGTCGGTGAAGATGCCAAAGGACTCGCCTATAGCGGCGATTCCATGCTGGTCGATTTCAAAGGGGAACCGCTGATCGACCACCCTGCAAACTCTCCGTTTATTGAAACGGGGACGCTAAATAAAACGGACCTAGATGCTTTTCGAGAAAAATTTCCTGCCTGGCAAGATGCCGACCGCTTTTCGCTTCTGCCAGGAGTGGGTCAATAATGCGCCTTGATCGCTTTTTGAGTGAAACAACCCCGTTGACGCGCAGCCTAGCAAAGCGTGTGTTGAAAAATGGCGAGGTGACCCTGAATGGCGAGCCCATCAAGCAGTCGGCGACCCAAGTTGACACCCAGAACGACGAAGTAAAGCTCAACGGTGAGACGCTAGCGCTGGTTGGGTTGCGTTACCTGATGATGCATAAGCCGCTGGAAGTAGAGTGCACTGCACGCCGTGGGCTCTACCCAAGGGTGATTGACCTCATTGATCTACCCAAAGTAGAGCGACTGCAGCCGGTAGGGCGGTTGGATGTAGATACCACCGGCTTGTTATTGCTCACTGATGATGGCCAATGGTCCCATCGTGTCACCTCGCCGCGCCATCGCTGTGCCAAGGTATACATTGCAGAGTTGGCAGAGCCTATGGAAGGTAGCGCCGCTGAGTGGGCAATTAACCAAGTAGAGGAAGGACTTCTACTGGATGGTGAAGAAACGCCAACGCAACCTGCTGTGTTGAGGTTTATTACTCCTCAGCAAGCGGAATTGACCATTACAGAAGGGCGCTATCACCAAGTGAAGCGTATGTTTGCAGCCCTAGGTAATCACGTCAATGCGCTTCATCGCCGTTCGATTGGTGATGTGGTCTTGCCAGATGACCTAGCACCTGGTGAATGGCGGGAGCTAACGCCTGAAGAAATTGCCAGCTTCTAAATACACTTAGCGTCACTGCTAGTGGATAAAACGCCCCGGTCAGCACACCCGTGCCAAGGCCGGGGCGTTTTTATTATGAGTAATTAATTTTTATACCGTTATCTTGTGTTCTGCGTTCATGCATAACCAACTTGAAAAATTGCCGAGATAACCGTTTATGTTAACCAGGTAGCTAGTGCAAGTGGGCAGCTTCTATCAACGCTTTGGTATAGGGATGCTGCGGCGCGGCGAGCACTTCCAGGCAATCCCCTTGTTCAATCACGTCGCCATCTTTTAGCACCATAATGCGGTGGGCCATAGCACGAACCACGGCGAGATCGTGGCTGATAAATAGGTAGCTTAGTTGGCGGCGTGCCTGAAGTTCGCGCAGCAGCGTGACCAACTGTTTTTGTACGGTCCGATCTAACGCTGAGGTTGGTTCGTCCAGTACCAGTAGCTCAGGTTCTAGGATAATTGCCCGCGCCACCGCTATGCGCTGGCGCTGTCCCCCCGAAAACTCATGAGGGTAACGGGCAGCACAACTTTCCGGCAGACCCACTTCTCGCAGCGTGCGATGCACGCGTTCGGTGACTTCTGTATTGGTCAAGTTAGGGTAATGAAACTGCAGACCTTCACTGACAATATCAAATACCGGCATGCGTGGAGAAAGCGCTCCGTAAGGATCCTGAAAAACCATTTGTAGCCGATGGCGCTGGCGTCGCAGCGTGTCGCCAGAGAGCTGGCTCAACGTGGCATTGCCCAGTGTCACCTCACCTTGGCTAGCGACTAATCGCATAACCGCTGACGCCAGCGTTGTTTTTCCAGAGCCTGATTCGCCAACAATACCCAGCGTTTCGCCAGGAGCGATGGTTAGGTCGGTGGCTTTCAGGGCTTCAAAAGCGGGTGGCTGGCGCTGAAAAAGTCCTGTCCTCGGGCGCTTGAAACTCACGCTAAGCTGGCGTGTGGTCAAAAGCGGCGTGGTATCGGCAGGCTCAGCAGGCCGGCCTTCTGGTTCGGCGGCAATGAGGGCTTTGGTGTAGTCGCTTTGGGGATTATTAAATACATCGGCAACGCTACCGGTTTCCTGGATTTTCCCTTGATACATGACACATATCCGGTCTGCATGGCGGCGTACCAAATTTAAGTCGTGACTGATAAACAGCACACCCATACCGTGATGATCGCGGAGTTCTTTCAGCAGGGCTAAAATCTCTTGCTGAACGGTCACATCGAGCGCCGTCGTTGGCTCATCCGCAATCAACAGTGCCGGATTATTGGCAATGGCCATGGCGATCATTACCCGCTGGCGCTGACCGCCAGAAAGCTGATGTGGCCAGGCGTCAAGCAGTTCGTCAGGACGCGGTAGTTTGACTTGTTCTAACAGTGCCTTGGCCCGTGTACGTGCAGCCTGCCCGCTAAGGCCCTGGTGTAAACGAAGGGTTTCGCCTATTTGCTTGCCAATGCGGTGAAGCGGGTTGAGCGACGTCATCGGCTCTTGGAAAATAAATCCCACCTGATTACCGCGTATACCATTCCAATCACGTTTGCCTAGTTGATTAAGATCGGTCTCTTCTAACCAGCGCTGACCACTTACCTTAGCGTTGTCAGGCAGTAAATTAATCGCGCCCAGGGCAGAGACCGACTTGCCCGAGCCAGATTCCCCCACGATAGCGAGCGTTTCGCCCGCATTGACAGTGAGAGAGAGGGAATCGACAACGACGTTGCCATCGAAGGAAACACAAAACTCGCTTAAGCGCAGTAGTGGTTGGGCATTGTTTGCGTGACTAGGCATGCTTGGTTTCCTGGGCGGGTGACTGTTGCTGCTTCACATGTCGTGGGTCGAAGGCATCGCGAAGCCCTTCACCAATAAACACCAGTAGTGAGAGCATAATGGCAAGCGTCATAAACGCGGTGATGCCAAGCCATGGAGCATGCAGGTTGTTTTTGCCCTGTGCCGCCAGTTCACCAAGTGAAGGTGCGCCGGGTGGCAGGCCAAAGCCTAAAAAGTCCAGCGCGGTGAGCGTGCCAATGGCACCAGTGAACAGGAAGGGGATAAACGTCAGCGTGGCTACCATCGCGTTAGGTAGCACGTGGCGCCACATAATCAGCCGAGAAGGGAGTCCCATGGCCTTGGCTGCACGCACGTACTCAAGATTGCGTGCACGCAAAAACTCGGCGCGTACGATATCAACCAGTCCCAGCCACGAAAACAACAGCATGATGCCCAGTAACCACCAGAAACCGGGCTGCACAAAACTGGCCAATATAATCAGCAGAAATAGCACCGGTAATCCAGACCAGATTTCTGTGATGCGCTGTCCGATGAGGTCTACTTTGCCGCCAAAATAACCCTGCACACCGCCCGCCACCACGCCCAGGACCAAGGAGCCTGCGGTGAGCGCCAGAGCAAAGGCAACCGATAGTCGAAACCCGTAAATGACTCGCGCTAATACATCACGCCCTTGATCATCGGTACCCAGCCAATGGCGCCTATCTGGTGGTGCAGGCGAAGGTCGTGTCATCAGCATATCGAGGGTTTGGTAGGAGTAGGGAATAATCGGCCATAGCGCCCAACCGTGGTCGCTAATTTGCTGTTGGACAAAGGGGTCTAAGTAGTCGGTACGGGTGGGTAAGAAACCACCGAATTCGGTTTCCGGATAATCGACCAGTAGCGGTATATACCACTGTCCGTCATATTTCATTACGAGAGGCTTGTCGTTGGCGATGAGTTCAGCAAATAGGCTGACAATAAACAAAACACCAAAGAGCCACAGCGATGCTCGGGCGCGGCGATTGGCTTTAAATGCTGCTAGGCGACGCAGCGTAATCGGCGAAAGACGCGAGCTGATAAATATCATGTTTATGACTCCCTCGACGCAAAATCAATGCGTGGGTCTACCCACACATAGGTCAAGTCGGATACTAGCTTTAGCAGCAGCCCGATCACCGTATACAGAAATAGCGTTCCGAAAATGACGGGGTAGTCTCGCTGCATTACTGCCTCAAAGCCTAATAAGCCAAGGCCATCCAAGGAAAAAATTACCTCGATGAGCAGTGCGCCGGTAAAGAAAATGCCAATCATTGCAGAGGGCAACCCAGCAATGATGATTAGCATGGCGTTACGGAAAACATGGCCATACAAAATACGCTGCTCGTCGGCCCCTTTAGCCCGGGCTGTCAGTACGTACTGCTTATGAATTTCATCCAAAAAGCTGTTTTTGGTCAGCATGGTGAGGGTGGCAAAACTGCCAATCGCGGCAGCCAGTACCGGCAGGGTGATATGCCAGAAGTAGTCTTTAATTTTGCCCCAAGCGGATAGCTCGGAGAAATCGGGTGATGTTAAGCCGCGTAGAGGAAACCAATCCAGGTAAGTGCCACCAGCAAACACGACAATAAGAAGAATGGCGAACAAAAAACCAGGGATGGCATAGCCTACGATCACTAGGCCTGAGGTCCAGACATCAAAGCGAGATCCGTGTCGTAGCGCTTTGCTGATGCCTAAAGGAATAGAAATGAGATAGACCAGCAGCGTTGTCCATAAGCCTAACGAAATAGACACGGGCAGGCGCTCGATCATCAGTTCAATCACCGGTCGATCACGAAAAAAGCTAGTGCCGAAATCGAAAGTGAGATAGTCCACCATCATGCCGATAAACCGCTCGTGAGCGGGTTTGTCAAAGCCAAATTGCTGCTCTAATTGCTCGATAAAGCGTGGATCGATTCCACGCGCGCCCCTAGAGTCATCATTAACTTGTACATCCGCGCCCCCCATATCCAGGCGTGTGCTTGCCATGGCGTCGGCCCCCTCAAAGCGGGCCAACATTTGATCAATGGGCCCCCCTGGGGCAGCCTGAACAATCATGAAGTTAAGCAGCATGATGCCGAACAGGGTCGGGATCATCAGTAGCAGTCGGCGTAAGGTATAACGTGCCACAGCGCGCTCCATGAGTAATTGGGGGCCAAAAGTTTTTGCCGGTAAGCTGTTATAACTATGTTTGATGAATTTATGTTGGCTAAATCAGCGGCGTCGATGACGGCGTTGTAGTTCTGCTTCTCGATCGGTGTTTACCCACCAAGCGTCTAAATCCATGGCATAAGCCGGAAACGGTTCTGGGTAGCCAAATTTATCCCACACAGCAATCCGCGTTTCGCCTGAATGATAGTGAGGGATGACATAAAAGCCCCAACGCAGCACGCGATCAAGCGCTTGTGTAATGGTATCTAGCGTTTCACGGTCATCAGCACGAATCAGCTGCTCCACCAGCGCATCGACAGCAGGGTGGGCAAGGGCCATGCGATTGCGGCTTTGTGGTGCCTCTGCAGCAGCACTGGTCCAAAAATCGCGTTGTTCATTGCCAGGATTGTTAGACTGGGGGAAGTGGCTGATGACCATGTCGTAATCGTAGCTGCGAACTCGGTTAAGGTATTGATTGATATCGACAATGCGTAGCGACGTTTGAACCCCAAGACGTGCCATATTGCGTAGCATGGGTTGCACAACTCGCTCCAGGCCCGAGTCGTAGAGCAGTACTTCCAGGGTAAGCGGTCGGCCTGTTTCACCGTGCACCAGCACACCATCTTCTACGCGGTAGCCAGCGTCGCGCAGTAGATCAAGCGCAAGCCGCAGGCGTTCACGCAGCTCTGTGGGGTGTTCAATGGGCAGCGGGTCAGTGAACAGTCGTTCTGAATGATGGGAGTCCATCAACGCTTCACGAAAAGGTTCGAGTAGCGCAAGTTCTTCTTCTGATGGCGTTCCAGTCGCTTCCATTTCAGAATTTTGAAAAAAACTTTCCGTGCGCCGATAGGTGCCATAGAAGATATTGGTGTTTAGCCAGGGGAAATCAAACGTGAGGCTCAGCGCTTCTCGAACCCTAGGGTCTTGAAATTTCTCTTTGCGTAAATTGAAGACAAACGCCTGCATCATGGAGGGGTTAACATCAGGCACGGTAATCCGCTTAATTAAGCCGTCTTGGTAGGCAGGAAAATTATCATAGCCAATGGCCCAAGTGGCAGCACGTGCATCAGTCCTGAAGTCGGTAAGGCCTGCTTTGAAGGCTTCCCAGGCAATATCGCGGTCGCGGTAGTACTCATAAACAACACGGTCGATGTTGTAACGACCCACATTGACGGGCAAGTTCTTACCCCAATAGTTGTCATCTCGTTGATAGACAATTCGCCGCCCAGGGTCTACCTCGCTAATGCGATAGGGACCTGACCCAGGGTGTGCATCCAGGGTCGGAGAGGTAAAGTCGCGGGGTTCCCAGTAGTGACGAGGCAAGATGGGTAACTGGGCCACAATCAGTGGCAGCTCGCGTGACTCAGTGTCATTAAATTCAAAGCGCACTTGATGATCGTTTAAGGCGATAACGCGTTCGACACCGGCGTAATAGCTGCTGTAGAAGGGGTTGCCTTGTTCACGCAGCAGGTTCAGTGAGAACACCACATCATAGGCCGTTACCGGCTCCCCATCCTGAAAGCGAGCCTCTGGGCGCAAATCGAACTCTATCCACCGACGTTCCGGATCCAGGCGGACGCCTTCTGCCAGCAGTCCGTACAAACTGAAGGGCTCGCCAGGATTGCTGGCCATCAGCGAGTCATAAATTTTAGAAATACCGGTAACAGGCGTGCCACGAATAATAAACGGGTTGGTAGAGTCGAAACTGCCCCCCACGGCAGTATGGGTAATCGTTCCGCCCTTGGGGGCGGACGGATTAACATGGGGGAAGTAGGCAAAATCGGGAGGTAGCTCTGGGCTATTGTAGAGAGATAGCCCGTGCACGGTCTCAACGGGGGTAGAGGTGTTGTTTTCGACGTCTTTTTCAGAAGCCAACAGCGACAGGCTCAACAGCAAGCCGCTGGTTAACAAAAGTGCTTTGGTAAACAACACACCGCTTGGCATTGGTAACTTCCTGTAGCAACGAAGGCTTAGAAACCGGGCTTAGAACCTTAGACACAACTGCTGAGTCACAGTAGCGGCGCTAATAGTAACTGAGATATGGCCAAGAAAGATTAATAAAGACTGCGTTTTAAACCTAGTTAACAAAGCCTGGTTAGATTCCCCAAATTACCGTCCTGAAAGCGTCAGCAGTTGACCTGGCTTCAGTGCCTCTGGGCGTTCAATAGCATTCCACCTGATCAAATCTTGTTGAGTGACATTATAGCGTGACGCAATCACTGATAGGTTATCGCCACTTTCAACGCGGTGAACGCTTGGCGTGCTGGTCGATGCTAACGAAGTACTGTTTGATTGCGAAAGCTGAGCTAACACCTGAGTGTCGACTTCTTCAGGCACAAGTAACGTCTGTGCACTACGTGGGTCAAGGCTGCCATTCAGCAAGCCAGGGTTTAGCTCGGCCAGCGCGGATTGACTAACATCCAGAAGTTGAGAGGCCTGTGCCAGGCTAACTGGCTGCTCCAACTGAACTTTGGCAAAAGCGGGATCAGGATGAATGTCAGGGAGTGAGACCCCGTACTGTTCTGGATTATTGATGATCGTCGCAATGGCTTTAAGTTTGGGAACGTACTGCATCGTTTCGTGGGGCAGTGATAGTTCCCAGTAGTCGCCTGCAAGGCCTTGGCCCTGAGCTTGGCGTTGCGCACGGTTAACAGTGCCAGCACCGGCGTTGTAAGCGGCCAGCGAGAGCATTAGGTCACCCTCGTACCACTCATCTGCCTGCATTTCCAGGTAATCAAGCGCTGCTGCGGTAGACGTCACGACGTCTAAACGTCCATCGTAGTTGCCGTTGCGAACCAGGCCTAATGCATCTCCGGTACCCGGCATAAACTGCCAAAGCCCAGCGGCTCCTCGATGGCTTCGGGCGCTGGGGTCGAAAGAACTTTCAACAAACGGAATCAGCGCGATCTCACCAGGAAGGCCACGCTCGCTCACTTGCTGGGTGATCCAGGCAAGCCAGGGGGTTGCTCGTTCCGTGATGGCGGCAATATTTTGCGGGCTTGAACGGTAGTACTCTATCCACTTGTCAACGCGTGCTTGAGCATCGGCGGGGAGATTTTTTTCCTGCCACTGGAAGCTGTCACGAAGTGTGCTCCAGGCATCTTGAGGTTGTAGCTCAAGTGCTTCCCAGAAGTGATGCTGAAAGGCATTGGGGCGGAAATCGGGTGAAGCCGGCGCGTCATTGAGGGCGCTGTTAGGTTGATATGCTTCGGTAGTAGAGGCTTGAGAGCTGGCCGCTGCGGCTAAAAATAGGCTCACAATAACAGTGCTTCCAGCGCTTAGTAATAAGCGCTGGCGAATCGTTCGATAAGTCATAGTCGGTTCGTTTTTACTCGATAGCGTTCTTAAAAACGGTTCTTCCACTCGCGTAAAGTGGTGAACGTGGCGAGATCATCATCATTGACCCCATGTGTACCTACTGCTTGACGCACACTATCGGTGCTCACGCGCAAATAGGGGTTGATCTTCAGCTCGCGTCCTATCGTGCTGGGTAAGGTAGGTCGGTCTAATGCCCGAGCCTTCTCACACTCCTGCAGTGCATATTTAACGTCTTCGTTATCAGGATCTGCAGCACGAGCAAATGTTAGATTCGCTTGCGTATATTCATGCGCTGCAAAGACCAGCGTATCCTCTGGGAGTTCCGCTAAGGTTTGAAGACATGCAAACATTTGCTCTGGCGACCCTTCAAACAAGCGGCCACATCCACCACAAAACAGAGTGTCGCCGCAGAAAAGTAGCGCAGGAATTCCTGGAGTGAAGTAACTCACGTGATCTAACGTATGCCCTGGCGTGGCCATGACTTCAAAAAGACGCCCCATAATACGTACTTCATCGCCATGCCCTACCTGTTCCTTAATACCTTCAATAGTAGGATTGGAGGGGCCAATAACCCGGGGAGAGAAGCGTTTAATCAACTCTGTAAGGCCACCCGTATGATCATGATGATGGTGAGTGATTAAAATCGTATCAAGCGTTAAGGATTCACGCTCAAGAAACTCGATGACAGGTGCTGCTTCACCGGGATCCACCACGCAAACGCTTTGACTGGTATCCTGTCTTAATAGCCAAATGTAGTTATCGCTAAGTGCGGGAATCGGTGTCACGCTCATCATGGGCGAGATCCTTTAGTTCAAAAAATAGACGCTCAATTAGACGCTTTCGAATGCGCTAACGCTGGCGTTCAAAACGTTAAAAAGCATTTACTGTGGAGGGAAGCGTTGTTCATGTCAACTTCGTCAACGGCAACTCGGCTCGCCCAGCAGATGGCGGAAAGCCAAGCGTACTGGCAAACAGAGGCTGGCCGTTCGCTATGGGAAACGCAGCGAGCGTGTTTGGGGCCGCTGGTTGAAGGACGCAAAGGTGGCCACAGTTTAGAGATGAGTATGGGGCCGACGTTGATGACGATGTCGGCTATTCCTCATGTCATTCGCTGGTCACCGACGAGAGCAATGGCGGAGGCTTCGTCCACGTTAGTTTGTCCGCCTGATCACCTTGCCTTACCAGACCGCAGTTTAGAGGTGGTGATTATTCATCACTGGCTAGAGCATTTGCCAGATGCCCATCACACCTTACAAGAGGCTGCCCGGGTAACTTCCGATAGCGGTGTGTTAGTTCTGTTTGGTTTCAATCCGCTAGGATTGAACGGGTTAACCCAGCGTTGGCGTAAGCAGCAAGGGAATTTCCCTTGGAGCGGGCAGTGGCGTACGGCTAGCCGTTTGCGCGATTGGCTGGCGTTTGTCGATTTTGACGTAGAACGCGTAGACTACTGCTGTTTTCGGGGGCCGATGAGCACCACCTGTGGAGAGCGCTGGGAAGCGTTGGGACGCAGGCATAATTTACCATTGGGTGAAAGTTACATGATTCAAGCGCAGCGGCGACAACGCCATGCGCCGGTAGAGCGTCTTAAATTCGGGTTGCGTGCACCGATCACTCCCACTTCTCTGGGAGCTACGCGAACCGGTGTTTCTGCGCGATACCACTCGGGTCAACGTCGTCTAGAAAAGGATAGTGAAAGTGAGTAAGCAAGCAACCGATGGGTTGCCTCGCGTTACGGTGTATACCGATGGGGCCTGTCGAGGAAATCCGGGCCCAGGCGGCTGGGGTGTAGTGCTGTCAAGCGGGCAGCATGAAAAGACGTTAAAAGGCTTCGAAGCAGATACCACTAACAACCGAATGGAATTAATGGCGGCCATTATGGCGTTGAGAACGCTAAACAAGCCGTGTGAAGTGGCTCTCTGGACCGATTCCCAGTATGTGCGCCAAGGAATTACTCAATGGATTCACAATTGGATTAAGCGAGGCTGGAAGACAGCGGCCAAGCAACCGGTTAAAAACGCTGAGCTTTGGAAGACCCTTCACGAGGAGACACAGCGGCATCGTGTCGAGTGGCACTGGGTAAAAGGGCATAGCGGGCACCCCGGTAATGAGCGCGCCGATGCGTTGGCTAACGAAGCCATTGATGAGCATAACAGGAGAGCAGCATGCGCCAAGTGATCTTGGATACGGAAACAACCGGCATTGACCCAAAAGATGGTCACCGATTAGTGGAAATTGGTGCCGTTGAAATGATTAACCGGCGGTTTACAGGGCGCTCCTATCATCAGTATATAAATCCTGAACGGCATATTGATGCTGAAGTCGTGGCGGTTCACGGTATTGATGACGCCAAGGTGGCGAATGAACCGGTGTTTGCCGAAATAGCCGATGACTTCTGGGCATTTATAGCAGGAGCCGAGCTGGTGATTCATAACGCCCCCTTCGATGTGGGGTTTATTGATCACGAGCTGACCATGTTAAACCAGCGGCGACGGTCCCCCGCGTTAGGTCCTGTTAGTGAACATTGCCGCATTCTTGATACGTTGGTGATGGCTCGTCAGATGCACCCAGGCCAGCGTAATAGTCTCGATGCGTTATGCAAGCGTTACGACATTGATAACGGTCATCGTGTGTTGCACGGCGCATTGCTTGATGCCGAGATCCTAGCCGACGTCTATTTGGCGATGACCGGCGGGCAAACGGCGCTGACGCTTGATTCAGAAGCATCGTCAGGTGAGCAGCAAAATAATCAAGCCAATGAAGGGCTGTCGGTGCAGCGTTTAGCGTTGACGCCAGGGCAGTTAAGGGTCGTCCGGCCTAGTGAGGAAGAGCGCGCCGCTCACCAAGCTAAATGTCAGGCGCATCAATTACGTTGGTTCGAGGGTGGTTGGTCTGAAGGTAATAGTGCCGATGCTTAGACGAGAAATTCCCCATTATGCGCGAGAAGGTCGTGTTATCCGCGTGTCCCGTAGTCATCTAGCGCCAGCACCGTTGGCTGAAGGTGGTGAGTTGACGCCGTTACAGCCGACTCAACCGTGGGACGAGCGGATGCAGCCGCTGTGCTACTGGCACGATGAGCCGGTGGCGCTGTTAGTGGAAAGTAAGCCGGGTGAGGACTGGATAGATGGACGGCAGTGGCTAGGGGAGTTGACTGCTTCCTGGTTCAGCCTGTTATCGACGGCGCTTCAGGTCGGTGCTTGGTTAGAGAACCATCGTTTTTGTGGGCGTTGCGGTGAGAAGGCAACCAAGTTGGAAGCTGAGTTTGCGATGCACTGTCATGCCTGTGGGCATCGTAACTATCCGCGCATTTCACCCTGCATTATCACGCTAGTCACCAGTGGGGAGGCGATGCTGTTAGCACGAAGCCCAAGATTCCCTCCTGGACGTTACTCAACACTTGCGGGCTTCATTGAGCCTGGGGAGTCTGCTGAAGAAGCGGTACATCGTGAGATATACGAAGAGGTAGGCGTACATGTAGAAAATCTTCGTTATCACCAAAGCCAAGCGTGGCCATTTCCGCACTCACTAATGTTTGGTTTTTTTGCAGAAGCGACGACGCGGCGCATTCATATCGATGGTGTGGAGATTAGTGATGCCGCTTGGTTTTCGCCAAGGCAGTTACCTTCATTGCCACCACCGTACTCAATTTCACGTGAACTTATCGAAGCGCATCTCGCCCGCTGGCGTTGAATGCTCGCGGGCGAGAACGGGCGTTATTTACTGGGAAACAGGCTGGTCAGCTTAGTGGCCAGCATGACATTGCCGGTAGCTTTCAGCTTACCCGTCATAAAAGCCGTCATGCCGTTGATGTCGCCGCTCATGATGCCTTTAAGCGTATCTGAACTCATGCTTAGGCTTACAGAAGGATCGTCGTGCTCGCCTTCGTGTGCGTCCAGAGTTCCATCTTGGATAACCATGTAATGGCTGCCCGCGTCAGAGAAATGAAATTGAAATACCTCATCCATTCCTTTGGCAGCTTCTGGGTTAAAGCGCGACTGAAGTTTATCTAACGTGTTCGATGACATTATAAATTCCCAAAAGTTATTTGGTCGTTAACCAAGCAGGTGTAAGGCGTTAGGTGAGTTAGTTTCTCACGACGCTATCAACGAGGTTATTTTAAACAAGTGTTTTAATCAAGCTGGATTGTCGAGTAGGAGAGAAGGCATGAGTGACTGGATGGTAGAGATGGGCACGTTTTTGATTCAAGCCACCTTGCTGATGGCGATGGTGGGCATCGTGCTGGCGTTAGTGTTGCGTAATAAGGAGAGTGGGGATAATAGCCTTAAGCTAAGCGTAGAGTCGCTTAATGACCAGCGGCGCTCTCGTGGCCGCAGGCTGCGCGTTACCACGACAGAACAAGGTGCACGGAAAAAACTGGTAAAAGCGTTTCGCCAAGAAGAGAAAGCAAAACACAAGGCCGCCAAGCAAGGTAAAGGAGAGGCTCAGAGCGCTCAGAAGGTATGGGTGTTGGACTTTCATGGTGATCTCAAGGCTTCGCAAACTGAGCAGTTTGCTCAAGAAGTTTCCGCGATTATTGATGTTGCCGCAGCCGAGGATGAAGTTGTCGTGCGGTTAGAGTCGGCGGGCGGGCTCGTACATGCCTATGGCTTAGCGGCAGCGCAGCTTGACCGTCTTCAAGCAGCAGGTTTAACCACAACGATATGTATCGACAAAGTGGCCGCCAGCGGCGGCTATATGATGGCGTGTACGGCCAACCATATTAAAGCTGCGCCGTTTGCGGTGATTGGCTCTATTGGCGTTGTGGCTCAGGTGCCTAATATTCATCGCTTGCTAAAGCGCAATGATATTGATGTCGAACTGCTGACGGCGGGCAAATACAAACGAACCTTGACCGTGCTGGGGGAAAATACCGAAGAGGGTCGTGAGAAGTTTATTGATGATTTAGAAAATACCCATCGGTTGTTTAAAGAGTATGTCTCTCAGCATCGTCCTGACATGGACATTGATGCACTAGCGACGGGTGAAATTTGGTACGGCAGTGAAGCGTTAGAACAGAAACTGACCGACAGCATTGGTACCAGTGAGGCGTATTTGGTAGAGCGCATGGCGCAGGCTCAGGTGTACAGCGTGAAGCTTGAACCGCCGAAAACCCTCAGCCGTAAGGTAGGCTTGGCTGTGTCGGCGGGCGTCGAGCAAGCCATTGTTAAAGGGCTTGGTTTAATCGATGCGGCTGGTTGGCAACGTCGATAGTCGATAGCTACTGTTAATAGCTGCTTTTCAGTTAGGTGGCGTAGTGGTGCGCCAGGGTGTCAATAATCGCCTTGGCGCTTTCACTACTTAGTGAGTAGTAAATGGTTTGCGATTCGCGGCGAGTGTCGACCAGTTGATCGCGACGCAAAATTGCCAAGTGTTGGCTTAACGCGGACTGGCTCAGCTCCAATTGCTGGTTGATTTGAGTGACTGAGAGCTCTTTTTCTGCCAGAAGGCAGAGTATTTGGAGACGTTTTTCGTTTGCCAATGCTTTAAGTAGATTAGTGCCCGCCTCAATGGCGTGGCAATCATGTTCAAGCAAACGGGCAGCGGCGCTAGTAGAAGCAGACATGAGGATCTCCTTGCCTACACTGTTGTGACAGCGTTGTTATAGGTTATTTAGGCATCGTCGCGTCGCGAGGATCAGTTGTTGAATGATCAGTAATTTAGCGGTGTTTGTCCAAACACTGGTTTAACGATCTATCAATGGTAGTGAAGTAGTGTTTTGTCGACAATGATGTTGGGCGTGTAGCGCTTTAGTCGCGATTTATCCCATAGTATGAGGGTGTGGCGGCTATTTTCTTTATAAAGTGTCAACAATCGATCGCTTTCATTGACACAATAAAGGCAAGCCCATCATGAGCCTCTATCAGCAAACTTATCAGCAATCTGTCGAAAACCCCGAAACATTCTGGGCTGAGCAGGCCAAGCGACTGCCTTGGTTCAAATTTCCTTCCACAATTCTTAGCTATGACGATCATCAACATGCTCGCTGGTTTGACGATGGCGAACTGAATATTTGCTACGCGGCGATCGATTATCACGTTGAGCAAGGCAGGGGTGACCAGCCTGCTATTCTATGGGATTCTCCCGTTACCCAAACAAAGCAAGCCATTACCTATCAAGCGTTGCGTGATCGTGTCGCGCAGTTTGCCGGAGGACTTGCTCGCCTTGGTGTGACGAAAGGGGATCGAGTGGTTATTTACATGCCGATGGTGCCAGAAGCGCTCATCGCAATGTATGCCTGCGCTCGATTAGGGGCGGTTCACTCGGTGGTATTTGGTGGCTTTGCACCCCACGAACTGGCGGTGCGCATCGAAGATGCTGAGCCAAAAGTAGTGATTGCTGCTTCCTGTGGTATAGAAGTAGATAAAGTGCTTCCTTACAAACCTATTGTTGATCAGGCCATTTCACTCAGCAGTTTCAAGCCGGATGCCTGCGTCGTTTTTCAACGTGAAGCCCACCGTGCGGAACTTCACGAAGGCGACCATGACTGGCAAACATTGGTAGCGGATGCACCGTTTGCTGATTGTGTTCCCGTAAAAGCGACCGATCCACTCTATGTTCTTTATACCTCTGGCACGACAGGTAAGCCCAAGGGGGTTATGCGAGATACAGGCGGGTATGCGGTAGCGTTAGCCTATTCGATGGAAGCAATCTATGCCCTGAACCCTGGCGATGTGATGTTCACGGCGTCGGATGTAGGGTGGGTAGTAGGACACTCTTATATTGTGTATGCGCCGCTGCTAAGAGGATGTACCACAATAGTGTATGAGGGGAAACCCGTTAAAACACCTGATGCAGGCGGCTTTTGGCGGTTAATTGACGAGTACAAGGTTAAAAGCTTTTTCACTGCGCCGACAGCCTTCCGCGCCATCAAAAAAGAAGATCCTGATGCCAAGCTGCTAGCTAATTATGATATCAGCAGCCTTGAACACTTATATGTAGCCGGTGAGCGTTTAGACCCTCCGACGTTTCATTGGCTTGATGACCTGCTGGATGTACCGGTAATCGATCATTGGTGGCAAACTGAAACCGGCTGGCCTATCGCAGCAAACTTGCCGGGCATTGAATCTGCGCCCACCAAAGCAGGCTCGGCAACCTTCCCGGTGCCTGGATTTAACGTGCAAATTTTGGATCGTGACGGTGAGCAAACAGACCCAATGCAGCAGGGCAGCGTGGTCATTAAGCAACCACTTCCACCTGGCTGCCTTATCGGTATCTGGCGTGATCCCCAACGTTTTCATAGTGCCTACATGGCAGCCTACCCGGGTTATTACCTGACTGGCGATGGTGGCTACTTCGATGAAGAGGGATACTTATTCATCATGGGTAGAACCGATGACGTGATCAACGTTGCCGGACATCGTCTTTCTACCGGCGAAATGGAAGAAATCGTCGGTGCGCACCCTGCGGTGGCTGAGTGTGCCGTGATTGGTATTCACGACGAGCTAAAGGGCCAACTACCCATCGGGCTAGTGATCACTAAAGATGGTTTTGATGGCGATGAAGCAACGCTTGAAGCAGAGCTGATTAGTCGAGTGCGCGAGCACATTGGGCCGATTGCTTGCTTTAAGCAGGTGTTGGTCGTCAATCGATTGCCTAAAACCCGCTCGGGTAAAATCTTGCGCAAGTTGCTGCGTAATATTGCCGACGGTAAGTCGTTCGGCATTCCCTCGACCATTGATGATCCGACTAGCTTAGAAGATGTGCATGCGGCGATGTGCGAGCGTTCTGTCGGCGCGTCGGGTCAAGCTAAGTCGCTAGACGTTTAGGTTAAAACGTTGCTAATAGCGTGATGAATAGAGTCGCCCCGGCAGGTGGGCGACTTTAATTACCTAACGGAAGGCGTATAATGCGCGCCCCAGTGGCGTTAACCGCGCTTAAATGAGGGTTCCCTAACCCCTCGGACTTGCAAAAAAAGGCCAACCTGCATGTTTGCATTAACCGACATCCAGCACCGCCGTTGCCTTCTGGTAATGGTCGCGTTTCATATTGGTATCATTGCCGCCAGTAACTACTTGGTTCAATTGCCATTTACCCTGTTTGGTTTTCATACCACCTGGGGCGCGTTCAGTTTCCCCTTTATCTTTCTTGCAACGGACTTAACGGTTCGTTTGTTCGGGAAAGGGCCTGCTCGCTCAATCATACTGCGGGTCATGTTTCCGGCGCTGGTGATTTCCTACGTTGTTTCGGTAATTTTTCCACGGGGAAGCTTTGCCGGTATCGAAGCCTTGGGTGAATGGAATTTATTTGTTGCCCGTATCGCGTTGGCTAGTTTCCTTGCTTACGTGCTAGGCCAGTTGCTCGATGTTCAAGTGTTTGATCGTCTTCGTCAGTGGGCGTGGTGGGTAGCTCCTGTTTGCTCTACCGTATTGGGCAATCTAGCGGATACGTTTGCTTTCTTTGCGACCGCATTTTATAACAGCCCAGACCCTTTTATGGCCGAACATTGGGTAGAAATAGCCGTGGTCGACTACGCCATTAAGCTAGGCATTAGTCTATTATTCTTCCTGCCTTTATATGGCCTGTTGTTAGCGTGGCTAACGCGTCGGCTAGTCGTGTGGACAGGGCAAACTGACGCATCCCCCCAAACCGCAAACGGCTAGGCTTAACGACCAAGCATAAATCCAAGCGTAACGACTGAGGAGCCCGCATGTCTGATGATGCCCGTGTTGATCTTTATGTGATCGATTTACCCGACGAATCAGGTAGCGACGATCAACTGCCTCTTGTGGTGATCCACGGTTTGTTGGGTAGCGCCGATAACTGGCGTTCGCATTTAAAGGTTTGGCAGCGCAGTAGGCGGGTCATTGCTGTGGATCTTCGCAACCACGGTCGTTCACCTCATGCAGAAGGTATGAGCTATACCGCTATGAGCCAAGATGTGTTGGTGGCGCTCGATAAGCTTGGGATCGAACGCGCGCATGTACTGGGTCACTCCATGGGCGGGAAGGTGGCTATTACGCTGGCGCGTATGAACCCTGAACGCTGTGCGTCACTGATGGTGGCAGATATCGCCCCGGTAGCTTATCAGCATGGCCACGACGATGTATTTGCTGCACTCGAACGGGTAAAAGCGGGTAAACCCACTAACCGCCGTGAAGCCGATGCCTTATTGGCCGAGCATGTTGACTCCCGTCCAACTCGGCTGTTTCTTGCCACCAATTTAGTGCGCAATGAGCAGGGTGAGATGGAGGTGCGCGTTGGGTTGGATGAAATTCAACGTGGTTATGAAGCGATTATCGGCAAACCTGATGGTGACCGCGCTTTCGAAGGGCCGACACTGGTGCTTAAAGGCGCTGATTCGCACTACGTCGCAGATGACATGCTACCAGCGCTACGCGAAGTACTGCCACGCGCAAGAGTAGTAACACTTAAAAACGCCGGGCATTGGCTTCACGCCGATCAGCCAGAAGCATTCCAGCAAGCCGTTGATACATTTATGGCCGCCAACGCGTAGCCCTGCAGGCAACGCTAAGTAGCGTAGAGCTAGAGCGGCAGAACCGTCAGGTTGTGCCGCTCTGGTTCGCGTAAAAAACGGTTTAGGATGCGATAGGTATCCACATCAAATTTAGCAGTGACTCCCTTTAGCCCCAAGGCACGCTGTTTGGTCGTGGCGCTGCCTAAATAGCACCAGTGATCGACCACATGGTGGCTAGTTGGGCCATTTTTACGGCTTTTCTCGCGAATAATAATTCGCCCCGGCCAAGGCCATGTTTTTACTTGAAAAGCTGCTAATGCTACTTGGGCGCGCTGCGTGTGGCTTTCAAGTGGCTCCTGCCCGCAGCAGGCGCCTCGACACTTGCCTAACTGATTAGCAAAACACCGTCCTGTTCCCTTATCTATTCCGAGCACTTGCGGGCAAAGCTGATGTGTTTCGGCAATATTACGCAGCGCATCTTTAGCTTCTTTGGCACTGCGAAACAGCCCAAAGAGCTTTCCCGGCTGAGGCTGGCTGATGGCTTTGCCGCTGACCAGCGTTGGGCAAGGTTGATCGGTTGGCCAATACCACGTTTTTAAATGCCCCTGACGGCGTAACTGTCGGTTCATAATCGGCATCAGCTCTTTGACTAGTTGAGCCTCTCTTAGCTGGGCGCTTAAATCGCCAGCGGTTTCTTCCCACTCAATGTGCTGTATTTGCTGGGCAAGGCGCATTTCTTTGTCGTCCTGGTGGTCGCGCTGGAAATGGCCAAGCACGCGGCTGCGTAAATTAATGCTTTTGCCAACGTACAAGGGAAGGCGGTTGTGACCATAAAACAAATAAACCCCTGGAGAAGCAGGAAGCCCGGTTAGTTGCTCACTGGGTAAATGTGCGGGCAGGCTTCGGTGGCGCTGCTCATCGGCTAGAGCGGCTTGCCAACTGCCAGCGTCATACTGCTGCTGCCAGGTTTCCCACAGCTTCCAAAGCGCAGTGGCATCATCCTCTGCCCGATGCTGGCGGGCTTGTGGAATGTTGAAATGCGCCAATAAGGCGCGGAGATTGTGCTTGGGCAGTTCAGGTATTAAGCGGCGGGAAATGCGCAGTGTGCAGCGGAGTAGCGGCTGATAGGTAATATCGGCACGCTTGAACTCGTTGCGCAGAAAGCTGGCATCAAAGCGTGCATTGTGGGCTACAAGGCAGTCTTCACCGAGCCATTCGCGCAAGCTGTGCGCAATGGTCTGAAAAGAGGGCGCATCAATCAGCATTTCATCATAAATGCCGGTGAGCTGGCTAATGTGAGAAGGCACGCTGGTGCCAGGATTAATCAGGCTGACCCAGCGATCCACTATGTGATCATTGACTACCTTTAAGGCAGCAATTTCGGTAATGCGGTCACGCGTCGCACGGGTGCCTGTCGTCTCAACATCAATAAATATCAGTGGTGTGTTACTCATGGTGCTTGCGTCATTACTACCTTATTTCAGCGTACATCGGTCAACGTATGAGGATTGACGGCTAGCCGGGCAACCGGCAATGCTGTTTCGATAATACCTGCTTGCTCAAGATAGTGTTCGAATGATGCATAGCGTCGGGCATCAAGAGCCGCCGGACTAATGGCAATGCGGCGTAATAGGTCGTCCCAGGCGGCTTCGTTAATCGCATTATCCAGTACAGGATGGCTGCTAATCAGCAGTGACCACGCTGCTTCCGGGTTTTCGATAATCCAATTGCTCGCCTCTTCCAAAGCAATAAGGACACGTGACCAAGTGGCTGATCGTCTTGTTACTGTGTCGCTATTTGCCAGTAGTATCAAACCGTCATGACGCGGCACGTCAACGTCGTTGTAACGTACGGTGTGGGTGATAATGCCATCTGACGCCAGCTGTTGTGGCAGAGTGTGATAAAAGCCATCGGCGATTGCATCAACTCGGCCTTCTCGCAGGGCACTGGCAGCATCAAAGTGGACGCTTTCCGGCGGGGCGAAATCGTCGATTTGGCGAAATGAGGTAGGCACCAGCTGATCTGCCAGCACATCACGCCCTTCGCGGGTGGAAAAGCCATAGTGCAACCCTGCAAGTTGATCGGTAGTTTCGCCTGTAGGGACGTCTCCCGCCACGATGACAGCATTTAGTGGTGTCTCAATCAGCGTGCCAATACGGGTAATAGCGGCACCATCGTGAACGTGTAAATGCAACAACGGCTGACGCGTTAACGCCAGATCAACTTCTCCCGCCGTCAACAGTTTGATCGCGATAGATGGGTCTGCGGGGGTTAATAATTCAAGTTCAAGTCCATGGGCAGCAAACAGGCCACGCTGCTTCGCCACAATTAAGGCTGCGTGCTGAGGGCTGACATACCAGTCTAGCATTAGACGAAGCTGCTTTAAGGGAGGCGGCTCTAATGGCGGTGGTGGTGCAAGCGCCATGCTGGGCGCTTCTTCCGGGTCATCTTCTGCTGCGTCATTGCCTGTAGGTGGCCATAGCCCAATGGGCAATGATACCTCGCTCTCAAGCGTAAGCGGCTCACTGCTACTAACTGTTTCGCTGTCTTCATTTGCGTAAGTGGCTGAAATTGAAAATAATAAAAAAATGCTTAATGTGAAGAATACAAGTGAACCGACACGCCAAAAAGCGTTCAACATAACCTTAACTCCCGATGGTATGACGCCGGAGTTTAGCTGTGAGGTGAAGGATCTGGCTAGCCCCTGTAAGCGACAAGCCTAACAAGCTCAGTAAATTGTACGGTGGCATGTAATAATAGAACGGCATTGATGGTGAGACGGAGAGACATGGACGCAATTTACACGTTCTTCTTAGTAGGCGGTTCCCTGATGGCGCTCAGCATTTTAGCGAGCCGTCTTTCTTCAATGATGGGAGTGCCGCTGCTACTGATTTTCTTAGGACTTGGCATGCTGGCGGGGGAAGAGGGCCTGCTAGGGGTTGAGTTTGACGATTACACCATGGCGTTCACGATTGGCCATCTAGCGCTCGCAATGATTCTGCTGGATGGCGGCCTTCGCACTCGATTAAAAACGTTCCGTGTCGGCTTTAGGCCTGCGCTCTCGTTAGCCACCTTTGGCGTCTTTATCACCAGCGCTATTGTTGGTGTCATTTCCATGTGGGTGTTTGACCTTTCCCTAGTACAGGGATTGCTTGTTGGGGCAATTGTTGGCTCCACCGATGCCGCAGCCGTGTTCTCGATGCTTAGCGGCCGTGGGGTTAACCTCAACGAGCGGGTAGGGGCCACGCTGGAAATTGAATCGGGTACCAACGACCCGATGGCCATTTTCCTCACGTTGATGTTGGTCGAGCTGTTGGTTGGTGATATTGGCGGCATTGGCGAAACACTGCTGTTCTTCATTTCCCAGTTTGGGATTGGTTTAGTTGTTGGTATTGGTGGTGGTTGGCTAAGCGCTAAGCTGCTGCGTTGGTTAGATCTAGCCCCGGGCCTTTATGCCATGCTAGCGCTGGCGCTTGGGTTTAGCGTGTTTGGATTAACCAGCGTGCTAGGCGGCAGCGGCTTCCTGGCCATTTATTTAGCAGGGTTGATGATTGGTAATCAGCCTGGGCGCCACCTTAACTTTATTCTTCCGGTACACGACGGGTTGGCTTGGCTGAGCCAAATTGGTTTGTTCCTGGTGCTGGGCTTACTCGTCACTCCAAGCCAGCTCTGGGACGTGGCATTGCCAGCAGGGCTAGTTGCGCTAGCACTGATTTTTGTTGCACGCCCCCTTGCGGTGCTGATCACTATTAAGCCATTTTTCAAATTCCGCTGGCGAGAAACCTTCTTTATTGCCTGGGTTGGCTTGCGGGGCGCGGTACCTATCGTGCTGGCTATCTTCCCGTTAATCGGCGGGGTAGAAAACGCCTCGTTGTACTTTAACGTAGCGTTTGCGGTGGTACTGATGTCGCTGCTTATTCAGGGCGGTTCGCTAACATTTATGGCGCGATGGCTGAAAGTAGAAGTACCCGTAGGTACCACGCCGAACCGCCGAGGGCCGCTGGGCATAATGCCGGATAATGATTTTGAGATGTTTGTTTATGTGGTTGAAAACGAAGACTTAGAAGATGTTCCTATCCGGCTACTGCGTTTCCCTTCGGGCGCATTGATTTCGGCGCTATTTCGCAACCACGTTATGCTTCACCCCAAAGGGAGTACGCGGCTTAAGCTTGATGATGTCATTTGTGTCATTGGCCGTACCGAAGACCTAGTCGCGCTCAATCGCCTATTCAACGGCGATGCAAAGCTTAAACAAGAGCGGGCCTTCTTTGGTACCTTTACCTTGGATGGCGAAGCGCAAATGCAGGATATTGCCCAAGCCTATGGTTTAACCTTAAGCCCCGGCGAGCAGGACATGACGCTTGCGGAGTTTATCTCGCTACGCGTCGGCGGCCACCCAGTAGTCGGCGACGATGTCGACTGGCATGGCATTCACTGGGTGGTTAGTGAAATGGAAGGCGGGAACATTACCCGTGTTGGCTTAAGGCTCTACTAATTAACCGGAAAGGCGTTGACTTCCAAGGGAAAGCTGTTATTATACGCACCCATAAGCCGGAGGGATGGCAGAGCGGTTGAATGCACCGGTCTTGAAAACCGGCATAGGTTAATAGCCTATCCAGGGTTCGAATCCCTGTCCCTCCGCCACCTCGATTATAAAGCCCCGTTTTTACGGGGCTTTTTTCGTTTCTAGGCTTTCTTTTTCCTTCCTAGCAGCGCCTCGATACTCTCCATCGGTTATTTAACGTGATGAGAACGTGATCGAACTTGGCTACCGCGTCTCTTGCCCGGTATGGCGTAAGGTGCGTATTTCACTCGGTCATGTTGAGAGAGCTGACCTAAGCAAGCTGTTAGTGAATATCAACCGCGCCCGTAACCAGGTCAACGAGTATGCCTCATTGAAAATTCAGCTACTAAGAATTCGTTGGTAAAAAAAGCCATTGCCGTTTGAGTTTTTTTCAATCGCTTAAAGTCAAGCTATCTCTTTTAATTTGTAGCTTAAAAGCTACAATGCATTATGACTGAACTTGCCCACTACCTTACCGCTGATGGCTATGACCCTTTTCAAGCCTGGCTGGTTGCCACTAAGGCTAAAGATCGTCAAGCCGCCATGCGGGTGCTAACACGCCTTAACAGGCTAGCGGCAGGTGGTACCAAGACAGTAGGCGATGGGGTGTGAGAGCTGTGCATTACCATGGCCCTGGCTACCGCGTTTACTACGCCAAGGTAGGGGCGCGCTTAGTAATGTTGTTAATAGGTGGTACCAAACAGCGCCAGCAGTCTGACATCGAATAGGCAAAAGCGTTTTTGGCCGACCACAAAAGGAGAATACGTCATGAAACGTCATGATGAAGCAGTTATTGAGATGCTGCGCACTGACCCCGGTATAGTTCTGGACTACCTGCGAACAGCGTTTGATGAGCTGGACGAAGAGGGGGGAGAGTCAGCCTTCCTGATGGCGCTGCGTCATGTCGTTGAAGCTCAAGGTGGAATGGCGCTGGTAGCAGAACGTGCCAAAGTATCACGCGAAAGCCTTTATCGCGCCTTGTCCCCCAAGGGCAACCCAACACTTCGAACTATGACCGCGGTGATTAAAGCCACAGGCGTTAACTTCCGCGATCTTACTCATCAAGCGCCAGCAAACTAAAACCACTTAAAAGAAGTGTATCGAAGCGCACGAAGCTATGAAATATCAAAAACTGCACATAATTGGTGGTCCGGGAAGCGGAAAGTCATATATTGCTAGAAGGCTTTCAGAGAAATATGGTCTGCCCCAGCACGATTTAGATGACATATTTTGGGACCGAAACCATACGGATTACATCAGGTCTAGCGACGAGGCACGGCAAAGAAACTTAGAGTCAATCCTGTCGAATGACGCCTGGATAATTGAAGGGGTCTATTATAAATGGCTAGAGAAGTCCTTTGAGGGCGCCGATAAGATAATTGTTCTCAATACGCCAGTGTTGCTGAGGCAATGGAGAGTTCTGCGGCGCTATTTGGGCTACAAACTTTCACGTAGCCACGAAAAAGACGAAACGTTTGCAAACCTTATTGAACTGATATCTTGGAACCAAAAGTACGACCGGGACAATCTGGTACGGTTTTATGCATTTTCCAAAGCTCAAGCTCATAAAATAGTAGTTTGCAGCAGTTTCTCTGAGGTAGAACGAGCAGTTAATGCATAACCAAACCATCAATTACGCTCCCTTCGGTCGTAGAACGCTCGTTCCTCGCGCCGTTTATGGTGGGCATTAGCCGGAAGCAGTGGCATCAAAGGGATCTATGAGAACCAGAGAAGCGGAAGCAACGGACCTAGAAGCATTATTGGTACTGAATGAGCAAATAGGTACTTTACATTTCGAAAATGCACCAGAAGCATTTACAAAGCCTTCCGCCGCTGACAAAGAGTTTTTAAAAAATGCTCTGAGTGATAAGTCAAGGCTGTTTTTGGTAGCAGAAGTAGAAAGTAGAGTTGTCGGATTTCTAACGGCAATAATCACTAAAAACGAGACAATACCGTTTCTAGTTAGCTGTCCGGTTTGTCGTGTAGGGACGATAGTCGTTGATGAAAAGTATCGTGCTTCAGGCGTTGGCACAAAACTTATGTCGGCATGTAGCAAGTGGGCTGCCTCGCAAGGCGCGGAGCAAATCAGGCTAGAGGTTATGGCCTTTAACCAATCAGCACAAAAGTTTTATCAGAAGCTAGGTTTTAAAGATCACTCCCACATCATGTGCAAACTTATCGGCTAATAAGTGGTTCAAACAGTTCGCTTCGCTCACTACTCCCCACAGCCTATTCACTCATAACGTTCCATCGAAGCGCTCTCAAGCGCTTTTTTAGTTGAGTGAGATGTGGGGTAATTTTTTGTGACAGGTTTCGCTTCCTAAGCTACTGTCATCTTAAGGATTGTGAGTGATTGCGATAGGCTGGTTTCGACCTTAAGTCACGTTGAGTAGCGCTAAAAAAGGGAAGTAAGCATGTTTAAAAAAAGCAATTTATTCTCTATTTCGACTGCTGTAGCGCTTTCTCTGCTGCTAGTTTCCTCTACGCTGGCCAGTGAGGCCAGTGAGGCCAGTGAGGTCAGTGAGGTCAGTGAGGTCAGTGAGGTCAGTGAGGCGAATGGAGTGTATAGCGAGACGGCAACAGGGATGGTTGAGCTCGTTGTTCAAGCAATCTGTGATGGCGATATAGAAAGACACCTTGGGATGCATCAACGGAAAATTGAACCAGATCCCTATTATGAAGAGAAATTTTCTATCTTCCATGAAGCATGTAACGATGCGGGTATTGCGGAGATTGAAGTAACCTCGGATTTTGATGATGACGTCATGCAAGAGCAGAAGCGACGCTATTTAATTGACGCGAATATTGTGATGGGAGACGGGGCTGTTTACACAACGTCGATTCGAGTGGCTTGGGGCTCAATCCAGGGGGCAGAAGGCAGCGAGCCCGTTGAGACGTGGAGATTAGCTGGGCTAAGTAGAGTACAAGTACCCATTCTTAATGAAGCACTGTCTCGGAATTAGATTTAGATTGTTCTCTACTTAATACAACGACCCCAGGGGTAAGCGTAGCGTGTTATCCCTGGGGTTATAGTTGTTGAGATAGTGACAGATCTTAGATCTTGATGTCGTAGTCGACGTATTTGTTCATTAGCTCGTCGTAGGTACCGTCTTGCTTGATTTCTCGCAGTGCCTCATTGAACTGCTCCGCCAGGGCTTCATTGCGAGGATGGAAGGCTGCCGCCACGCCATGTCCGAAATAGTGCTTGGGCTCGCGGATCAGCGGCGAGCTGGTAACAATCCCACTGCCTTCAGCGTTAACTTCAAGCGATGACAGCGCTAGTGGGTAATACATAAAAGCTGCGTCTAAACGACCTGTTCTAATGTCTACCGCGAGATCTTCGCCTGTTGCATAGCGCCGTACGTCAACGAGATCGCCATAGGTGTCGGTGATGTACTCATCGCGGATGGTGCCACGCTGAACGCCTACCGATATGCCTTCAAGGGCGTCGTGATCCTCAATATCGATCTCTTTGCCTTCCTGAGTCACCCAGACACTAGGGTTGCTGTAGTAGGGTTCTGAGAACAGCACTTGCTCGCGGCGCGCATCGGTGATTGCCATTGAGGACATGATGGCGTCGTATTTGCGTGCTAATAAGCCGGGGATGATGCCGTCCCAGCCTTGCTCTACCCATTCGCACTCACGCTCGATGCGTCGACATACTTCTTCACCCAGCTCCACCTCAAAGCCTGTTAGGGTGCCGTCGGGCAAGCGATACTCAAAAGGCTCAAAGGGAACATCAACAGCGAGGCGAAGTGGATCGTCGGAGTAGGCTGGAACGGCAAATAGCAGTGATGTAAGCGCCGTTGCTATTCCTATGTGACTGCGGGGCATAGACTTTCCTTTTTTCGTTTTTATATAAGGTGTTGATTAAGTAATTTTGCATGATTCGCGTAATAGGTAAAGTTCTTTATAGAGGCTTGTTAAAAGCTTCTGAGGAGTCAGGGTCTTTTGTCGTTCCCAGACGCTTAGCTTTCGCGATTTAGCCGTTTGGCTTTATGATTTTGATCGTAATGGCCACTACTGTGCATGTCAGGGCAGGTAAAACAACGTCTAATACCGAATCCAGCGTCCAGCCACGCCAAACACCTTCAAATATGCCCACCGGTAACGTTTGCCCCCATTCCCAACCACGTTGAACGGCTAACCTGTATTCATGTTGTGCAATCTCACGTCCAAGCAACAGTGCTACCGCGATGGCACCGGTGACTCTTGCGTTTGCAAAAGGAAGTAGAGCCATTTGAATCAGTAGCGCGACAAACACATGCTCTAAATGGGTAATATTCACATTAGGCTCCAATATGGCGCTCGTGCGGATAATTCAGTGTGCACTATAATGCTCATTAATTCTTTGTTGTGGTAATTGTGTGCGTTAAACTGCTCATAAGTGATCGGCGGAAGAGTTTTTGAGCACTTTACTGCGCATCAATAATTTCGGACATCAGCGGCTTTCGGCATGGGTGATTCGTGAAGTTAACGATACAGGTTCATTTTGAACAAGCGTGGCATGATGCGGCTGAATTGTCGTTGCCTAACCCTGAGCAGGGTACTCGTGGGGAGTCTCGGCTGCGCTATGCGACTGACTATGCCGTTGAGTGGCTATTTCAAGATGACCTGCACGCTTGCAGTATGCGGTTGCCTATCGAGTTAATGCTGACCCATGAATCGCCACACTGGTTCGGTTTCTTGGAAGACATTATGCCGGCCGGAGCTAGCCGACGTTTTTGGGTGGATTATCTAGGGCTTCACGATTTACCGGTTGGGCAACAGGATGCTGAATTACTGGCACGTGGCACTATCGCGCCGGTCGGTAACTTACGAATCAAAGAATCAGTGCCTGATCTCTCCGTAAAGAAAGCCTTAGAGGAGCGACGGTTTCCGCTGCAAAGCGTTGTAGAGCGTCAGGTGGACTTTTTAGAGTATGCCCAGCAGATGGGGGCGGCCAGTGGTGGTGCCACTGGGGCTGGCGGTGAAGCGCCAAAATTGCTGCTCAGATTGACGAACGACGACCACGTTTGGATTGATACCTGGCAGGATGAAAGCCACCGACCTGACCTACCCATGCTGGTGAAATTTCCACGCGGTAAACGCTCAGCTGACGATTGCGACATCTTGAGAGCTGAATATCACTACTATCAGGAGCTTGCATCGTTAGGGGTGGCCACGATAGATACCGAACAGATGCGTTTGGTGGAGGGAGAGCGTTACCCGTCTCTGTGGTTACCCCGTTTCGACATGCAGTACCTCGACGGCACTTGGGTTCGCTATGGCCTGGAGTCAGTCTACTCCTTGGTAGGCGCCGCGCCGGGCACTTTCCTTCATCATGGCGAAACAATTCGCCAACTAATTAGTTTGCTGAAGGCTCAATATCACGTGCAAGAACAAGGCGCCGTTTTCGATGGCGAGCGCTTTGCTTTGGAGTGGATTAAGCGTGATTTGTTGAATATCGCTTTCGGCAACTCTGACAATCATGGCCGGAATACGGCGTTATTGAAGCGCCCCGAAGGCATTGAACTTGCCCCCGTATATGACTTCGCGCCCATGAAGGCTGACCCCGAGGGTGTGACACGAACAACGCAATGGGGAACGCCCCTGGAAGTTGGCGGGGAGTACGATTGGCGAGGAATTGCCGACACCCTGGCAGACGTTGTCGATCCAGCGCGAGTGATGGAAGAGCTCCGTGCGCTTGCATTGAAGCTAGAGGGCGTCGATGAACGCTTGGCTGCCCGTGGAGTTCCACCCCGAATCCTTGATATGCCTGCAGTCGGCCTACGCACTATCAACACTCGACTCAAGCGCTGGGGGTTGCTATGAAGCGCTATTCTGATGATCGCGAAGAGGCCCTGGTGGCTCTGTTGAAACGCTTCTATGCGGGGGAAATCACCGATGGAGCATTATTGCGTGCGTTACGCCGCGATGTGCTGGGATTAAACCAAACACGTTATGCCGCCTTGGTGGGCATCAGTCGACGAACGTTGTCGGATCTGGAGGGTGATAAAAATAATGTCACCCTAGAGGTTAAGAATCGTGTATTTCGGCCGCTAGGGTTAGAAGTGAGTTTGCTGCCGCGTAAGCGTGCTCTGTTGGAGCAGATATTGGCGTTCACCGAGTAACTTGTTTCCTTTTAATGCCCTGCCATTTCCTCAAATCTCTACTGGTTATGCTGAAATAGTTTGCTGAGTAAAGAGAGCGAAACAGGGCGTTTACTTGTGCAGTATTGGAGAACAATATAGGCCGTCTGTTCTAGATACTAATGAGAACAATATTTATTAAGGATGTGTTATGCCGATCTATACCAACATTGAAGACCTTCGTCGCCATTACGCCCGCCGTACACCAAAAATGTTTTATGACTACGCCGAGTCGGGCAGTTGGACAGAGCAAACCTTTCGTGAAAATACCAGCGACTTCCAGCATATTCATTTAAAACAGCGTGTTGCGGTCGATATGTCCGGGCGTTCTACGCGAAGTTCTATGCTGGGCGAAGATGTGGCTATGCCGGTTGCGCTTGCACCTGTAGGGCTAACGGGAATGCAATCGGCAGATGGCGAAATTAAAGCAGCACGGGCGGCTGAAAAATTTGGTGTGCTGTTTACGCTGTCGACCATGTCGATTTGCTCGATTGAGGACGTCGCAGAACACACTACGCAGCCGTTCTGGTTCCAGGTGTATACCTTAAAAGATGATAATTTTATGCGCCGCTTGTTTGAGCGTGCCAAGGCGGCTAACTGCTCAGCTGTTGTGGTCACTGTCGATTTGCAAGTACTGGGGCAGCGCCACAAAGATCTCAAAAACGGACTCTCTGCACCCCCTAAATTGACCGCAAAATCGATTGCCAACATGGCGACGAAAATTCCTTGGGGTCTGGAGATGCTGAAAACCAAGCGTCGCTCATTTGGCAATATTGTGGGGCATGCCAAAGGGGTTACTGACCCTTCCTCATTGTCAGCGTGGACAGCAGAAGCCTTCGATGTATCGCTGGACTGGAAGCGTATTGCGCAATTCAAAGAGTGGTGGGGTGGTAAGCTGATTGTGAAGGGCATTATGACCCCTGAGGATGCGCGCTGTGCCGTAGAGATAGGCGCTGATGCCATTATTGTTTCTAATCATGGCGGACGTCAGCTTGATGGAGCAATGAGCTCGATCCGAATGCTGACAAGTATTATCGATGAAGTGGGTGACGAGATAGAAGTCCATCTCGATTCTGGTATCCGTTCGGGCCAGGACGTGCTGAAAGCGTTGGCGCTGGGGGCTAAGGGAACCTACATTGGGCGTGCTTTTACCTATGGTTTAGGGGCTGCCGGTGAAGAGGGCGTCACCAGGGCGCTACAGATTATTCATAAAGAGCTTGATACCACAATGGCGCTATGTGGAGAAACAGATGTTAGCCGCTTAGGCCCTCATAATCTTTATGTGCCGCATGGTTTTGCTGATCCTACTGTCAAGCTTTAGACCGCGCTCAGTGAGGTCTACGTTATATCCAAAGTAATAAAAGAAGGGTGCCCAAATGGCACCCTTCTTTTTTGTTACAAGCAATTTGTGACAAGCAATCAACAGATTAACTGGTAGAGCCTCAGTGGTACCCTTCGCCCACTTTGACCTTGCCGCGGAATACCCAGTAAGACCAGGCGGTGTAGGCCAATACGATAGGGATTACAAACAGCACGCCGATCAGCAAAAACAATTGCGACTCAGGTGCTGAAGCGGCATCCCAAATTGTATAGTTTGGCGGTACGATAACCGGCCATTTACTGGCGATGAGGCCTAGGTAGGTAAAGATAAATAGGCCCAATGTTGAGACAAACGGTAAGCCTTCCTGCTGGCGTTTGACGGCACGATAAAGAGCGCCAGCGCAGACCATGGCAAGAATGGGGAACAGCCAAATTAGGTGGATCTGGTTCATCCAGCGGTCACGCACTTCTGGACTAACCAGCGGTGTCCACAGGCTAACAATGCCAAATACCACCAATACCGCTAAGAGTAATTTTGGTGTGATGCGATAGGCCCACTGCTGGACATGGCCTTCTGACTTCAGGATCAGCCACGTAGAACCAAGCAGTGCGTAGCCCGCCATTAGTCCAAGCCCCGTCAATACAGTAAAGGGCGTCAACCAATCCAGTGCGCCACCGACATAGCGAAAGTCTTCGACAGCAAACCCTTGGATGTAAGCGCCGACGACCGCGCCTTGAGCGAAGGTCGCAATGGCAGAGCCCCAACAAAATGCGCGGTTCCACCAACGGCGGTTTTTCTTAGACTTGAAGCGAAACTCGAACGAGATGCCGCGAAAAATCAAGCCAGCCAGCATTAGGAAAACACCGATATAGAGCGCGGGCAAAAACACGGAATAAACTAAAGGAAAGGCGCCGAGCAGCCCTGCACCACCTAGTACTAACCAAGTCTCATTGCCATCCCACACGGGAGCAACAGAGTTCATCATCACATCGCGTGACTCTTCATCAGGCGCGAAGGGAAACAAAATCCCAAGCCCTAGATCGAAGCCATCCATCAAGACATACATAATGACGCCAAAGCCAATAATGGCAGCCCAGATGAGTGAAAGATCAATACTCATGTGTTGGCTCCTTCCAAATCATCATCAAAGGGGGTGTGTGCTGCTGATAGGGGGCGTTTCGGGCGTTCAACCTCGCCTTCAACTTCAGCCTGTGTTTCTTCTTTCATGCCATTGCGCACAACGCGCGTTAGATAATAAATACCGGTAAAAAACACCACGCTGTAAACAGCGATATAGCCAATCAAGGTAAACAGCGCCATACCGCCAGTAAGGGAAGGCGTTAACCCTTCCGCGTGAGTCATGACGCCATACACTAACCAAGGCGCACGTCCTGATTCGGTAACAATCCAACCACCCAGAACCGCAAGGAAAGGGGATGCAATCATGACGGTAAGCGTTTTTAAGAAAAGCGGGTTTTCATAGACACGCCCCTTACGACGCAGAAACAATCCAGTCAGCGCAACAGCAATCATCAGCAAGCCAATGCCTACCATGACGCGGAAAGCCCAGAATACAATGATGACAGGAGGCTGCTCTTCTATCGGTACTGCGTTAAGCCCCGGAACTTCACCATCGACATGGTGCGTCAGAATCAAGCTGGCAAGGTTGGGGATGCCAATTTCAAAATGATTGGTCTGGGCTTCTTTATCAGGAATAGCAAAAAGCAGAAGTGGCACATTGGTTTGCGTTTCCCAGTTACCCTCCATGGCGGCTACTTTCGTTGGCTGGTGCTCCAAGGTGTTCAGACCGTGAAAATCGCCGACTACCGCTTGTGCTGGCGCTAAGATCAGCAGTAACCACAAACACATGGATAGCGCTTTTTTGTTAGCTTCAACATCACGCTTGCGCAGTAAGAACCAGGCGCTAACACCTGCAACGACGAACCCGCCGGTTAGGAAAGAAGCCATGCCCATGTGAACAAAGCGATACCAGAAGGAGGGGTTAAAGAGTGCTTCCATCCAAGAAGTGATATGAAACCGACCGTCGATCAGCTCAAAACCTGCAGGAGTTTGCATCCAACTGTTGGCAGAAAGTATCCAGAAAGAAGATATAAACGTGCCTACAGCAACCATGATGGCAGCAAATAAATGCACACCTTCAGGTACTTTATTGCGGCCAAATAACAGTACGCCTAGAAAAGCAGCTTCTAGGAAAAAGGCCGTTACTACCTCATAGCTGAGGACAGGACCTAAGAAGTTAGATGTGGCGTAGGCAAAGTTGCTCCAGTTAGTACCAAACTGAAACGACATAACAATGCCTGATACGACGCCCATGCCAAACACAACGGCAAACACTTTTGTCCAGAAGAGCGCCAAGCGATCCCAAGCGGGGTTTTCCGTTTTGTAAAACAGGCCATGCAGTAGCGCGATGTAGGAAGCCAGACCGATAGTAAACACCGGAAAAATGGCATGAAAAGAGACAACAAAAGCGAACTGCAGCCTTGAAAGCAACAGAGGATCTAATTCCATGGCGACCTCCTAGATCGTGTGGCATGAAAGTATTGAAAATCAGTAGTTGTCGCAGGAGCTATATTCTTAAAGGCTATGGCTATATTTCTTTAATCATTAACAATAGTAGTTGAAACCACTCTGCGACGTAAGTTGAAAGTATCTAATGATGCATGGCGTATTGTCGCATCTATGAGAACGCTGCACACAAGTGGCTTCTGCTTTAGGCGAGCCCCAGGCGATATTTCTGCCATAATCAAATCTGCTTACAAATTTTGCTAAGCTATTCAGCTGTTTTTTTGCTGGCGCTTTTCCTCCATGTCTTCAATCCCGTCTTCATCTCTGCCTCCATTTCGACCTTCGCGCTGGCTGCCAGGCGGACATTTGCAAACGCTCTATAGCCCGCTATGGCGGACATCGCCCCAATTACAACGCCGGCGGGAGCGAATGAGGCTTCAAGATGGTGATTTTATCGATGTGGATTGGTATGGGCCTGAGGGTGAGTCGGCGAATTGTGTACTGCTGCTTCATGGCCTAACTGGCAGTTCTTCTTCACTGTATATACTAGGGCAACAACAAGCGTTAGCGGCGCGCGGTTGGCAGAGCGTGGCTGTCAATTGGCGTGGCTGCTCTGGTGAGCCAAACCATCGTGCCAGGGGATATCACTCTGGCGCGAGTGAGGACTTAGCGGACGTGGTTCAGCAACTAACGTTACGCTATCCATACAAATTGTTTGCCGCGATAGGTTACTCATTGGGTGGCAATGTGTTGCTCAAGTATTTGGGTGAAGAGGGTGGCAATACTCCGTTGCAGGCGGCGGTAGCAGTATCGGTACCGTTTCGGCTAGACCACTGCGCAGACCGAATAAGTAAAGGCTTCTCCAGAATTTACCAGGCCCGTTTCCTGCGAGACTTGCGCCAGTATGTTGAACATAAACAGCAGGTGTTTTTATGCCAAGGGCGAAGGGAAGAACTGGCGCGTTTAGCGGCGCTTGAAACATTACAAGGTATGAAGACGTTTTGGGACTTCGATGGCCGCGTTACTGCGCCACTGCATGGCTTTGAAAGTGCTGATGACTATTACCATCGCTGCAGCAGTGCTTTCTTCGTGGAGCACCTTCGTATTCCAACGCTCATTGTGCATGCGCTAGATGACCCTTTTATCTACCCACAGAGCGTTCCTAATGCGGAAACTTTGCCAAGCAATGTCACCCTGGAGCTTCATGCCTCGGGTGGCCATGTGGGCTTTATAGAGGGTCCTCCGTGGCGGCCGCGTTATTATCTTGAACACCGATTGCCTGACTGGCTGCAGTCGCAGGTTTGTAGCCAGGGTAAAACGCATAACACTAGCGCACTACTATCCAATTAACGTCAATCACCCTGAGGTTGCTATGTCCGTGTTCTTTGACCGATTAAACGGTGTCTCGTCTCCTCGTATTGGCTTGGGATGCATGAATCTTTCCCATGGCTATGGGCAGTATGTGCCAGAAACAGAGGCGCTTCGGGTATTGGAAGAAGCTTTTGATATGGGATACCGCCATTTTGATACGGCGACGCTCTATGGTGGAACAGCAAATGAGCGGTTGTTGGGGCTCGCTTTAAAAACAAAAAGGCACCAGCTGTTTCTCGCCAGCAAGTGTGGAATGGCATTGGATGCTGAAACAGGGAAGCGCATTATCGATGGTCGCCCCGGCACATTGCGTCGCCAGTGTGAAGAGAGTCTGTCACGACTGAAAACGGATTATTTGGATATTTACTACCTGCATCGCCTAGATCGCAGTGTTCCTATTGAAGAGAGTGTTGGGGCGCTGGGCCGACTAGTGGAAGAGGGTAAAATTGGTGCGGTTGGTTTATCTGAGGTATCGGCAGAAACACTTAGTAGAGGTAATGCGGAATATCCAGTCGCAGCAGTACAGTCAGAATACTCACTCTGGACACGTAATCCCGACATTGCTCTGAAGGATGTATGTGCGGAGCTCGGTGCCGCCTTAGTGGCGTTCAGTCCACTTGGGCGTGGTTTTCTGACGGGGGCAGTGGAAGAAAGTACCCAGTTTTCGACAGGGGATATGCGCGCCGGAATGCCTCGCTTTAGTAAAGACAATTTACCTCACAATATAGCTTTGTTGGATGACGTTAAAACAATGGCTAGGCGTCTTGAGATCTCACTCGCACAGCTGGCGCTAGCTTGGTTAAACGCCCAGGGCCATCATATTGTGCCTATTCCTGGTTCCTGCTCAGTGACGCATATACGCGAGAACTTACGCGCTGAAACGGTCGTACTGGATGACGCAACAGTGACTCAGCTCAACGGTATGCTGTTGCCGAGCCAAGTCGCTGGCGCTCGTTATAGCGATGCGCAACAAGCCGATATTGACACTGAAGAATTTGCGGATTAATAGAGTAAATTGATAGGGCAAATGGTGATTTTACCAAACACCGTTGCTTTCTTTCCGCCTAGGACTATTATTCGCTACCAACGACGATGTTGTTAGCCCACCAAGGAGCACTGCCATGTTAAAAGGTCTGATTATTTGTTTTGCCGTGCTATTTGCACAGTTGGCGGTGCTGAACGTGATCGATGCACGTCTCTATAACGCTCAGGATGCGCGTCAAGCAGCGACAATGCAGCATTTACCTCACAAGGAAGAAGACGACGATAACGTTTCACCGCCAGCAGTGAAGCTGTAAGCAGAAGAGGCGAAGATAATCACGCCAAATGTGGCACGGTCAGGGGAATTTTATAGCGCATTTCTATGTCCAAAGTGGTGTGGAATGTTAAGCATAGTCAACGCTGGAGGAGCAAGTGCCTTAAAAAGCAGTTGTTTGCGTGGAAGACAAATACTTGCGTCTGGAACTTGGTAACGGCATCCTTGTCCGTTGTTAGTATTACCATTAGGGAGCATAGATAAATGGCTTTTAACGATTCGAACACGGCGAGAGCGCAAACGCGCAGCGAAGTAAGTAGTGTTAGCGCTAATAAAGTTCTGCGTAACACCTACGCGCTATTGGCCATGACATTGCTATTCTCTGCAGTCACCGCTGGTGCCTCTGTCGCAATGGGCATCCAACAAATGAACATTTTTGTGTTCTTTATCGGTGCATACGGGCTGATGTTCCTGGTTCACAAAACGGCCAATTCAGCAGCTGGTCTGCTGGCGACTTTTGCATTCACCGGATTTATGGGCTTTACGCTTGGCCCAATCATTTCCGCCTATCTTACGTTGCCTAACGGTGGCGCTTTGATAATGAATGCATTGGCAATGACTGGCTTGACGTTTATTGGCCTTTCTGCGGTTGCATTAACCACCAAGAAAGACTTCAGCTTTTTAGGTAATTTCCTAATGGCTGGTGCCATTGTGTTGATTTTGGCCATGGTAGCTGGGCTGATCTTCAATATTCCTGCGCTTTCATTGATGGTTTCCGCTGGTTTTGTGCTGTTTGCATCAGCTGCGATCCTCTACCAAACCAGTGAAATTGTTCACCGGGCGGGAGAGACCAACTACATCCTCGCAACTATTACGCTTTATGTTTCCATTTATAACCTGTTCATCAGTCTGCTCTCGATTTTAGGCATTATGAGCAACGATTGATCAACCCCTGCAGTACTATCGCGACAGACCCTACTTGCTAGGGTCTGTTTTTTTTAGGGCGGACTGTATCGAGATAATCCGATGGAGTATGGCTTATTGGTCATGGGGGCGCCGTATAGTAGTGCAGCCCCTCATTCCGCGCTGCGATTTGCCCAAGCAGTGCTAAATGAAGGACACCACATCAAGGGCGTTTTTTTCTATCAAGATGGCGTTCATAATGCCTCCCGACTAATGTCTCCTCCACAGGATGAGCTCAATATGCGAGATGCTTGGGTTGACCTGCATCATCAGCACGGGGTGGCATTAGATGTATGCATCGCGGCGGCGTTACGCCGTGGCGTGGTGAGTGAAGCAGAGGCAAAGCGGCACGGGAAAGTGAACTTCAATCTTGAGCCACCCTTTGAATTAACGGGGCTAGGACAACTGCTTGAGCTACAGCAGCGCTGTGATCGTTTGATTACGTTTGCTTAGTAGTGAGAACAGGGCTGAAAACAGGGCGACCAGAGTAGATAGGTAGGACTAAGATGGCTGAAGCAAATGAGCGACTTATCGTTATACGACATGCGCCCTATAGCTCAAATGAGTTGCGGGAAGGGCTGGATGTTGCGCTAGTGTCTGCTGCCTTTGGGCAAGCTGTTGATCTGCTGTTTTTAGGGCAGGGGATATTCGCGTTACTCAAAGAGCAACAGGTTGGCGCGCCTGGCCAAAAAGCCACGCTACCGACAATTAATATGTTAGAAATGTACGATATAGAAAACATATTAGTCCCTACCGAGACTCTACAAGCCTTCAATATAGCCACTGATCAGCTGGTTGAGGGAGTTACCCTAGTCTCGCCTTCAGACGTGCCAGACCTATTCCAGCGTTATAATTATGTTCTTAATTTTTAATTTTGCGCTCAATTTTTAGCAGAGTAGCCAATAACTATGCTGCATATTCTGAATAAACCTCCCCATAGCGATGCTGCTGTGCAAATGCTTAACGCACTCAGCAATGGCGATTCTGTTGTGCTGATAGAAGACGGCGTGCAGGCTGCGCTCTATCCTGAATGGCAAGGCTGGGCAGCCAATACAGCGTCGATTTTTTTGCTAGCTGAAGATGCTATTTCGAGAGGGGTTCACTCTGTTGCCACAAGCCATGGGCTGCCTTTGATAGAGATGGATGGCTTTATTAGGTTGACCGAGCAAAATGAAAAGATCATTTCCTGGTATTGAATATGAGTAATCAAAGTTTATACCGTTATCTCGATTTATCACAAAAAATTCAACTAGATCCTGAGGGATATCTAGTTAAGCAGGATCAGTGGAGCGATGAGGTTGCTCAGTTACTCGCTGAGGATGAAGGGTTAACTCTCACAGAAAAACACTGGGAAATTATTCAGCTGGTGCGCGATTTTTATGGTCGATATGAAATGGCACCCGCAATGCGGCCCTTAGTGAAAGCCACAAAACAGGCGCTGGGTGATGAGAAGGGGAATTCGATTTATTTAATGACGCTGTTTCCGGGGAGTCCACCAAAGCGTATTGCTCGCATCGCTGGCCTTCCTAAGCCCACAAACTGTTTATAGCTATTTTTTGCGGTTATTTTGAGCAATACGAAATCTTGGCGTTAGACCGAGTCGCCCCGTGTGCAAACAGAAAGCACGACCGCATCTTCTGGGCTGGTAGAAACAAGGGCATGCCCCATGTCGCTATCAAAATAAATACTATCGCCTTCGGCGAGCAGGAGAGGCGCATAAAATTCTGTGTATAACAAAATATCGCCTTCTAAAATCATCAGAAATTCTTCACCGTCGTGTCGAACCCACTGATGATACTCATCAAAACTGCGTGCTCTAACAATGGTCTTGAAGGGAATCATGCGCTTTTGAGCAAGCTGATGCCCTAGCAGCTCATGCTCGTAGGTAGGGGTAGGGTGCACTTGGCCCTTGCCCTTACGGGTAAGATCTCTACGCCCCATGGTATAGCGCTCACGCTTCGGCGGCGTAAATAGCTGGGGCAGGTCGATGTTCAGGCCGGTAATAAGTTTTTGAACCACACTGAACGTAGGCGACACTTGGTCATTTTCGATCTTGGAGAGCGTTGAGCGTGCTAAGCCTGTGCGCTGGCTGACGTCTTCCAATGTCCACTGGTTAGCAAGGCGAATCTGTTTTAAACGTTCCCCCAGGCGTAAAGGTTCGACAAAGGGCTTTCGCCCAGAGGCTATGCGCAGCGCAGCATGCTCTTCAGTAGTAGCGGTCATAAAAAGCCACGTGAGTAAACGTCAATAAAACCGCATGTTATCACAGACGCTCTGTATCAAGGTCGCCGTCGCATGACGGTTTCTCAATAGTGATTGGCATACGTCATGGAACATCCGTAAAGGGCAAACCCAATAGCGCTTTTAAGTGAGCTTCTGCTCCGCTAGCGAGGGTTTTCGGGTTATATCCCCCCTCAAGTACTGAAACTACCCGGTTTTCTGCATAGAGGGCTGCAATCTCCATTGCTAAGTGGGTTATCCAATAAAAGTCCTCATCTTCTAAACAGATGTCTCCCATAGGGTCGTCGCGATGAGCATCAAAGCCTGCAGAAAGCATGACTAAGTCTGGTTTGAACGCATGGAGAGCGGGAAGCCATTGTCGTTCGATAATGCGTCTAAACTCTTTACTATCAGTGCCTACTTCCAGCGGCGTATTGACCACATTCTGCCATTCACTGCGTAAATAACGCCATGGGTAAAACGGATACTGGAAACTCGTGCACACCAGTACCTCTGGATCATTTTTGAAGATATCAATCGTGCCGTTGCATTGATGGACATCAAAATCGAGTATTGCGATACGTTTAGCACCATATTTTGCTTTTGCATGGGCCGCACCGACGGCAATGTTGTTATAGAAACAAAACCCCATCGCATCAGCCGCTTCTGCATGATGCCCTGGTGGCCGTACTGCGCAAAATACGTTGTCAGCTTGGCGCTTAAAGACTTGATCAACTCCGCGAATGACGGCTCCTGCGGCCACTCTCGCCGCTTTTAGGCTATCGGGGTTCATCATTGTGTCGCTATCGAGTGTAACGATGCCTTCTTTCGGCAGGCACTTCTCTAACGCATTAAGGTGCCTTGTTGGGTGCACTCTTGCTAACGCCTCGTCACACGCCTCTTTGGCGTCCGCCTGCATGGTTTGTTGAAGAAGGCCTGCTAGAGATAGGCGTGCACGAATCGCTTCAAGCCGTTGAGGGCTTTCAGGGTGCTCAGGCCCCATATGGTGCAATGCGCAGTCTGGGTGAGTAAGGTAGGCAGTAATCATGCAAGCGCTCCGAAGACAATATCGCCACCTTAATCGTCTCAGGGGCTTGCGCGACAGTGTCAATAAGTCGTACACAGTGGTTATTAATTTCAGGGGAGACGCATTCGTGAGCACACGTTTTTTGCATCATTTTTTCGAACCGCGCACAGTGGCCGTGTTCGGTGCCTCTGAAAAGCCAGCCTCGTTGGGTGGTTTAGTGCTCAGTAACCTCCAAGAGGGCGGTTTTAGGGGGAAAATATGGGCGGTCAATCTGAAAGGATATGACACAGTCTTCGGCGTGGATTGCGTCCGCACCGTGAATGAACTGCCAGAAATCCCTGATTTAGCGGTTATCTGTTCCCCAATCGATGGTGTTCCTAGTCTTATCAAAAAACTTGGGCAGTTTGGTGTTAAAGCTGCTTTGGTGCTTTCCGGTGGTGCCTACCTTGATCGTGAGACGGGCAACAAAGGCTCAATCCGGCAACGTATGTTGCAGTCGGCGATAGAGTCGGGTATCCGGGTGCTAGGGCCCGAGTGCATGGGGCTGATTGTGCCTGGGAAGAAACTGAATGTTTCCTATGCCAGTCAGCCAGTTCAAGCAGGCAAGGTGGCCTATTTAGGGCAATCGGGCATGTTGGCAAATGCCATGATTGATTGGGCTGCTGGCCGCGATGTTGGCTTTTCACACTTGATCACGGTAGGTGACAGTGTTGATGTGCTACTGCCAGATTTGATTGATTATGTGAATCAGTTTTCTCCAGCGCAAGCGATTCTGCTACACCTTGAGCGCGTGATGGATGCTCAGCACTTTATGACCTCCGTACGTGATGCATCGCGTAACCGCTTGGTAGTCGCCATCAAGAGTGGGCGAACGCCACAGTCTGATATTTCGGGTATGGCTCCCACACCAGGTATTGCTAATCGTGATGTGGTGTTTGACGCGGCTTTCGCTCGAGCGGGCGTTGTTCGCGTCAATGATTATGATGAATTGCTGGATGCGCTTGAAACCTTATCGCGCATGAAGCCGCTTCGCGGCGACCGATTGGCTATTGTGTCTAATGGCTTAGGGCCCGCCATGCTGGCGATCGATAAACTGATAAGTGCGGGCGGTAAACTGGCGGAGTTTAGCGAAGAGACCCAGCGTGTGCTGCATAAAAGCCAGGTAGATATGAGCAAACCCGGTGAGAACCCAGTGGATTTAGGCGGCAACGCGACGCCAGAGCGTTTTGTAGAAGCGTTAAAAATTGTCACTGCCGATCCAAATGTGGATGCCGTACTGGTGGTTCACGCGCCTACTCGTTTAGCGCCCTCATTGGCCACCGCTCAGGCGCTGATTGATCATCGAAAAACATTTAAACGTAACTTGCTGACGAGTTGGATGGGGCTGAAAGAAGCCCTGAATGCTAGGCATGTGTGCAATTTGGCGGGTATCCCCACCTATACATCGCCGGAAAAGGCAGTGAAAGCATTTATGCATATGGTGGACTATCAGCGTGTTCAGGCGCTGCTGCATGAAATTCCGCCTAGCTTACCTTTTTCCACCAGCGCAGAGATTCGTGCGGAGTGTCGCGCGCTGATTAAAAATGCCAAAGCGGAGGGGCGGCAAACGTTGACCCATTCAGAAACAGCCCAAGTGCTAGAAGCCTATGGCATTCCTGCCGCACCTAGTGTCTATTTGGCTAATCCGGAAGATGCCTTAGCGATGGCAGATCATTTTCCAGGTCCTAAGGCGCTAAAAGTCATTCACGAGGGCAATTGCCGCCCTTATCGCTACCGTAAACACCCCCATAAAATATCCGCGGGTCTACTGCAAGATTTAGAAACGCCGGAGCAAGTGGCCGAAGGGATCCGTCAGCTAGGCGATAAGGTGCGCGAGAAATTCCCCGAATATGCTATTCGCGAATACTGTTTGCAGCCAATGCAGCGTGGTAAACACTCAATGCAGATCTGTGCCGGGATCACTCGTGATCCTGTGTTCGGTCCGCTGATTGTTTTCGGGATAGGTGGCTATAAAGTGAACGTGCTAGCGGATCGTCAGATTGCGCTACCACCGCTAAACATGAGTTTGGCCGCTGACGTGGTGGGTAGAACCCATGCGGCTTCATTGATTCGCGAGCATTCGGCCGACCCCGAACGAGATATCCAGCGGCTCTGCCAACTGTTGGTCAAGCTATCCCAAATGGCTTCTGACTTGGGCGACTTGAGGGGGCTCGAACTCAATCCTTTGCTGCTGAACCGTGATGGGATGTTAGCAGTGGATTTTGCCATGGACTTAGGCCCGCCTGCGCGTTTTGCCATCATGCCTTACCCTGAAGAGCTACGTGAATGGGTAACGCTGACAAATGGATGGCGGGTAGAGGTTCGCCCCATCCGCGCGGAAGATGCCCCTCTGATTACGACGTTCCACCGACAGTTATCAGAGGAGAGCATTCGTTTTCGTTATTTCCATAATAAATCCAACCTAACCCAGCGTGATTTGTCGATTCTGTCGCATATCAACTACGACCGACAGATGGCCTTTATTGCCGAACATCAGCACGATGACGGGAGTAAGGAGATGTTGGGTGTCGTTCGGGTATGGAATGATCCCGATAATATTCGCACGGAATTTTCGGTCATTATCCGTGACGACTTGCAGGGGCTGGGTATTGGTAGCCTGTTAATGAAAAAGATGATCGATTACTGCACCAACATTGGCACGCTCGAAATGATCGGCAAAATTATGGTAGATAACCATCCCATGCGCGCCTTGATGAAGCACTTGGGCTTTAGATGTCGCTACAACATGGAAGAGCAGGTGATTGATGCCGTGCTCAGGTTGAACGAGCCTGAAAGCGAATGGCAGCGTCACCGGTTGGAGAGTCAGCCTGACTAAGCTATTGCTGACCCAAATAAGCCTGTCTCAAAAGAGGCAGGCTCATTCATGGGATGGGTAAATCGAGTGAAAACAGTGTCTAAATTAAGAAGCCACTAAATTAATGGATTTCTTAATTAAGGAGCTAAGCGGAAGCGGCTCCAATCGCCGCCGTCACGCCGTTCAAAGCGTAGGCGGTCGTGAAGACGACTGGGTTGCCCCTGCCAGAACTCAATCATTTCAGGATTAACTCGATAGCCGCCCCAGTGATTCGGACGCGGAATATCTTGTCCTTCGTAGGCTTGTTCAAAGCGTTTTTGCCGCTCTTCAATCCAATTGCGATCAGGGATCACAACGCTTTGGGTAGCAATCCAGGCACCCAACTGGCTACCACGTGGCCGACTCGAGAAGTATTCATCAGACTCTTCTTGTGCCACTTGTTCTACGGGACCTTCGATGCGAACTTGCCGTGACAGCGAGGGCCACCAAAAGGTGATGGCGGCAAAAGGTACGTTGCTCAGCTCGCTACCTTTGTGGCTATGGTAGTTGGTAAAGAACACCATACCTTGCTCGTCAAACCCCTTGAGCAGAACGACACGGGCATGGGGGCGCCCCTGACTGTCTACCGTAGCAAGAGTCATTGCGTTACCGTCTTGTCCTTCTGTTTCCAGCGCTAGGCTAAACCACTCATCAAACAGCACAAAGGGATTGTCGGGGGCTTGGGCTTCATCAAGGCGGCCACCTTCATAATCGCGCCTAATATCAGCTATATTGCGTGTCATTGAATACTGCTCCCTTTAAATTTTGTTCATGGTCGCTGGTCTTTCGGTAAAGCTCAAGCCCTGTCTCTAAGCTTTGCTGACAAGCTCTATTTAGAAGCCCAGCCGAGAAGTTGATGGCGTTACGGGTAATGCAAAGTTGCTTGATTGTATAACGCGTCGACTGTGCTCTGTAATGCGTTATATCAGAAACATTGAAGAAATGAGAAAATGTATGAATAGAAGATAAAGGGCAACGTAATGCAGAATGAAAGAAAACAGCTGGTCGTTTGGGACGTCTTTGTACGCTTATTCCATTGGTGTCTGCTGGCAGCGGTGATCATTTCGTTTTACACCGCAAAAACCAATGGCGCACCGTTTTTGTTTCCGATTGAGGCTCATGCCCAAGCAGGCTACCTCATTATTGGTTTATTGATATTTCGCGTGATATGGGGCGTCTCAGGTCCTGCCTATGCTCGCTTTAGTGCGTTTATCTATGGTCCAAAAGATACGGCAATTTATGCAAATGCGCTGCTGAAGCGACGTGCCCCCCGCTACGCGAGCCACAACCCCCTGGGGGGTTGGATGGTGGTCCTTTTGTTGCTCTCACTGAGTTTTCAGGCAGTGAGTGGACTGTTTTTGAGTGACGATATCTTCTTCCAGGGTCCACTTTACGGTTTGCTGGGCCGAGACATAAGTGGCGAGCTAGCCAGTTTGCATTCACTCAATAGTGATGTGCTGCTTATCATGATAGGCATCCATGTTGCGGGCATCATTGTGCATGCTCTGCAGGGGGAAAAGTTAGTCGCTGCAATGGTGACGGGAATCAAACATTTCAACAGTGAACCGATTGATATAAAACCTGCCCACCGAACTAAGCACCGCCTGTTTGCGCTAGGTGCTTTTTTAGTTGCGGCGGGCGTTTGTGGCTGGTTGTGGTTTTATCCTTACTGATAGTTCTAGCAAACAGAGCGTTATCTAAGCTTACTCCTGGCGCTGTTGACGACTGCGAAAACGTGCGTACGCCATACAGCCAGTAAATAGTGCCAGCGATACAACCGCTTCCAGCACACCGCGAACCCCTTGGCCGGGTAGGGTTGCCAGCATAGTGCCTTGAGTAAAGTACAGGAGGCTGACAAATGCTAACCAAGCATGGCCTCTGGCTCGCTGACCAATGATAGAGGGTAGGAATAGTAAGAGTGGCAGTACAAATGCGACTACAGGACGCCAGTTAAAGGTATCACCCTGAATAAAAAAGCCACGATAGATAACTAGCAGCAGCAGAATGACAAAGCTGACGAGTACTAATTGCCTTGCTTGCTGTGTGAGCTTATCGAGTCCATGGCGAGTCTCGAGACCTTCTAACCACTGCCTCATGCCGCTTCCTCCTGGCGCATTTTATGCAGCGCTCGCGCAAGCCTAGCCAACCGCTTGCCTTGAGCAAGACACAGTGCACGCTCGTGCTCGTCGACAGAGCGGTCACTTCGCGCACCGGCAACATGACTAGCCCCGTAGGGGGTGCCACCGGTTTGGGTGCTAAGCAGGGCGGTTTCATTATAGGGGATGCCGGCGTAGACCATGCCGTGATGCAGTAACGGAATTAGCATGCTGAGAAGCGTGCTTTCCTGGCCACCGTGGAGGCTGGAAGTGGATGTGAACGCACAGGCAGGTTTATCAATCAACGCGCCATTCATCCATAGGCTACTGGTCGTATCTAGAAAATACTTAAGCGGCGCAGCCATATTGCCAAAACGCGTAGGGCTACCCAATGCCAACGCGCTGCAGTGGCGCAAATCCTCGAGGTCTGCATAAACTGCTCCCTCTGCTGGAATTTCGGGATCAACGGCTTCACAGGTTGTAGAGACAGGGGGAACGGTGCGCAACCGCGCTTCAATCCCCGTAATGCTTTCGACACCTGCTGCAATTTGCCTTGCCATATCCGCAGTGGCTCCTGAGCGCGAATAGTAAAGAATTAAAACAAACGGCGTGGAATCACTCATGAGGTATCCTAGAAATAACGACGTAAAGAGGGCACTGCGTTGTCTGCTTATGGTACCAGAGCTACCGATTGTACAGGAGATGAGTTAAGCAATTGGCTAAGCGTGGGCAGGCGTAGATAAACCCATGCGGTTGAACCGTCCGTTAGCGTTTGTTTGACCCGCTCATAGCGAATACCCAAGCGCTCATAACGATCCAAGCGCAATAGCTGATCCGCAGTGACTTCTAACCGTAACCCTTCTACATGGCTATGGGTATCGGGAGTCAAGTCCAGGCCCTGTTTTTTGAAGCCTTCAAGACGTGCTGGTTGTGGGTTGCCTGAACTGCCCATCACCACCCAGCGCACAGGGAGATAGCGCAGCGTGCCATAGACGAAGACACTGTGGGTTCGTTCTTCAATGATTGGCAGGTGGGAGGGGCGCTCGTAAAACCACGGGCTCAGCATTGTCAGCCAAAGCCAACCTGCAGCACCGATTAGTAGTGCTGCGCTACACGCGATCAAACGTTTTAACCAAACCATGCCCACTCCTTTGATAATGTTGGCTATCAGCGTGGCGTTAGATGTTAATGAAAACAAGTCTTAAGCAATGTCGGCGGGTTTGCTAGGATAAGGGCATTAGACCCTGTCAGAGGAGCCTGTTATGAATCAATCACTTCGTGATGAGATGGATTTCAGTGCGTTGGTCGGCGATGTAAAGCCGTTACCCAAGCATAACCGCGCAGATACAGGTACCCAGCGCCAGCGGCCTACAGAGGCCCAGCTTGCTCGTCGTGAAAGTGCTGAGCAGCGTCTGGAAGAGCGTAATTTCTTATCTGATGATTTTGTCGACTTGTTGCCGCCCTTTGATCCGATTGAATACCGCCGTGAGGGTATTCAGCAAGGTGTGGTCGATAAACTGAAGCATGGTGGGTACAGTGTTCAGGCTCAACTACATCTGCTACGACGGCCGTTGGCAGAGTGCCGCAGAATGCTGTTCCCGTTTATTCAAGAAGCTTACCTCCACGACCTTCGCTCTGTGCTCATTGTGCATGGGAGAGGTCGAGAAATAGATAGTCCTGCGAATGTCCTGCGTTCCTACCTGGCTAAATGGCTTACTCAGTTCGACGAAGTGCAGGCTTATATTTCTGCGCAACCTTCGGAGGGTGGCCTTGGTGCTACCTGGGTCATGCTACGTAAAAGTGACCGTGCCAAAGCTAACAACCGTGAGCGCCAGCAAAAACGTCGCGGATAGCCTGCCATTGTTTATCAAGTAATTGTTTATCAAGCAAAAGGGCAGCCGAGGAACTGCCCTTTCTATCTCTACTTCTATCTTTCTAATTCTATCTCGATACCGTTTGCGGTTACTGCTTGGTGTCCGCCAGGCGGCGTTCGAACAATGCTTGGCGCTGCTCAACATCGGTTTGGTAGCGAACGCTAAACATGTTTAACGCACGTATAGCGTCGTCTGGATGCTGATCATCACGCAGAGCCATGGCGGTAAAGCCACAGCGGCGCATGTAATCCAACTGGTCGACCAACACATCACCGACTGCACGTACTTCGCCGGTATAGCCGTAACGTTCGCGAAGCAAACGAGCAAGCGTGTAGCCACGTCCATCCGTAAATGCCGGGAAATCGATGGCAATCGCACTGGTACTGCTTAGCTGCTGGCCAAGCTCCGTGGTTAACTCGGTATCACTTGAAAGCAGTGGTGCTAGCTCGGCATCGTCCTGGTTCGCTTGCCAGAGTGCCAGCGGCACAAAGGCGGGACGCTGTTCAGGGAGCGTGTCTGCGTCATAGGACACACACCACGCATTCTCTGCTGCCAGTTCACCATCAGCGATCAGATGGTCGACATGTACTGGCGTGAGCTCAACCGCGTCAGTCTGAGTGTCATTGCTGGGCATAAACACGCTCCTTAAAGGGTTTTAAGCCAATACGGCGATAGGTGTCGAGGAACCGCTCGTCTGCGTGACGTTCGGCCACATAGACTTGAAGTACCTTATCGACAACGTCCGGCACGTCTTCGCGGTAGAAAGAGGGCCCTAGGATTTTACCTAACGAGGCATCGTCAGTTGAGTTACCACCAATCGAGATCTGGTAGTACTCTTCGCCTTTTTTGTCGACGCCGAGGATGCCGATGTGGCCAACGTGGTGATGCCCGCAAGCGTTCATGCAGCCTGAAATATTGAGATCCAGTGGGCCGAGGTCATAGAGGAAGTCCAGATCTTCAAATCGCTCCTGCAGTGCTTGAGCGATGGGAATCGAGACCGCGTTGGCCAAGCCACAGTAGTCGCCGCCAGGGCAGCAGATAATATCGTTCAGCGTACCTACAGTCGGATTGGCCATGCCCAGTGCATCAAGCTCTTTCCAGAGCGCCTCTAGCTCATCGACGGGAACGTCAGACAGCACTAGGTTTTGCTCGTGGGTCACGCGCACTTCACCGAAGCTATAGCGATCGGCCAGGTCGGCGACGGCTTCCATTTGATCCGCTGTGACATCACCAGGCGCGTGTTCGCGGCGCTTAAGTGAAAGGGTCACCGCTTTATAACCAGGGACCTTGTGGTCGGTGACGTTATTCGTCACAAAGCGGGCCAAACTACGATTTTCGCTGCGTAGCTGTTCGAAATCGGCAATGGCGCTCTCAGCAACCGGACGGCGCTCTGGTTCAGGGAAGTGAATCTTGGCCGCATCAATCGCTGCTTGGTTAAGTGTTTGCGGGCCATCTTTAAGATGCGCCCACTCTTCGTCAACGCGGCGGCGAAACTCTTCAATACCGAGCGCTTTGACGAGTATTTTAATACGTGCTTTAAACTTGTTATCGCGGCGACCAAATTGGTTGTACACGCGAACACACGCTTCCAAATACGTTAACAGATGCTGCCAGGGAAGGTCTTCGCGCACCACGTCGCCAATCATCGGTGTGCGGCCAAGGCCGCCACCTGCTAGCACTTTAATGCGTACGTCGCCGTCCTCGTTACGCCATAGCCGCAGGCCGATGTCATGCACTTGAATAGCTGCGCGATCTTGGGCGGCACCGCTGACAGCAATTTTAAATTTGCGCGGCAGGTAGGCGAACTCTGGATGTAAGGTTGACCACTGACGAATTAGCTCACACCAAGGGCGTGGGTCTTCCACTTCATCCCCCGCGATACCGGCAAACTGGTCACTGGTGGTATTGCGGATGCAGTTGCCGCTGGTTTGAATAGCGTGCATTTGTACTTTGGCGAGGTCAGCCAAAATATCGGGCACGTCTTCCAATGCGGGCCAGTTCAGCTGCAAGTTTTGCCGAGTCGTGAAGTGGCCATAGCCACGGTCATAGCGGCGGGTAATGTCCGCTAACGCGCGAAGCTGCTTGCCCGCCAGCATGCCGTAGGGGATGGCGATTCGCAGCATTGGCGCATGCTTCTGAATATACAGGCCGTTTTGGAGTCGCAGCGGGCGAAACTCTTCTTCTCCCAAACGCCCGGCGCGGTAGCGGTCCATTTGGTCACGAAACTGAGCGACGCGCTCGTCAACCAACGTTTGGTCGTGAATATCATAACGGTACATGTGGCACGATCCTGCTAAAAGCGAAATGGTCACGTCGAGACGGACGGTAATGTGCCGTCACCTTAACGCGGGCGTCATATTCTACAAAAGAATATATAATTATCTTTTTATCGCTAAATGGTATTTGGGATTTATAAGTCATAGCTCTTGAGCTAGCCAGCGTCGACGCTGCCACACCCATAAGAAGCTGCTGGAATTGAGCGCACGGTAGAAAAGCTGCACTAGCCATACACCGAGTAGCCCATATTCCAACTCAATGCCTACCCACCAAGCCAGTGGCAGAAACACTAGCCACTGCATGCTCAAAGTAAGCAACATCACTGTTCGCTGAGCGCCAGCGCCCATTAACGTTTGGGCCAGCACCAGTGCGGCAGCATCCAGCACTATCATTAGGCCAGTAATTTGTAAGGGAAGAGTGCCTAACTGAATGAGTGAGTGATCTTCAAAAAAAATAGCCAGAACAGTTGCAGGGAACAACAGCATAGGGAGTGCCAACACTGTCAGCAGCAAACCAGCGACGCTTAATGCGTCGATTCCCCAGCGGTGTGCTGCCTGTTGATCATCGCGCCCTAACGCTTCACCGACCAAGCTCATTGCCGCAACACCCACCCCGACTCCAGGTAAAATAAGTAGCAACGATAGATTCACTAGCACATGGCCGACAGCGACACTCTGCGTGCCCATCCTACCTAATAGCCAGAACAGCACCACATAGCCGGCGGCAAACCATACTTGTTGCAGTGAGTGTGGGATAGCCAAAAATAGTGTGGTCTGTAATGAACGCAATGTCAGCTTCTGTCGGGTAAGTGCGTGGGCGTTATACGTCACGTAAGCCCAAATAATCAGTCCCAGCAGTAGCGAAAGCGTCGTGCCAATACCTGCACCATTGGCACCCAGCGCTGGAAGGCCACCAATGCCATAAATTAATCCTGCACTAGCGATCACATTGAACACATGCACAATGACGATAATACGCAGGTAAAGGTGCGTGTGCTGCCGGCCGTTCCAGTAACCGCGAAAGCAAAGTGTTAAGGCAATCGCGGCTAACGATACAACGCGCCAGCGGAAATACTCCACGGCAATGGTCGTCACATCATCTGCTGGCGTAATTAATTGTATTAACCGGGGAGCCTGCCACCACGCGAGACACGATAATGGAATACCGACCATAACGGCGATCAGCAAGCCAGAGTGAAGTGAGCGTGTTAGCGGGAAGTGTTCTGCGCCCAGGTCTTGAGAGGTTTGCGACTGGACGCTGGAAGAGAGGCCAAAAACCAATGCCGTCATCATAAACATGGCATAGCCGCCGATACCAACACCTGCCAATGCCTCTTGGCCTAAATGGCCTACCAGCGCAGCATCAATAAGGTTGAGCATGCTCTGTGAGAGCATGCCCAGCATGATAGGTAAGGCTAAGCGTATGACCTTACCTTGGCGGCGGCCCACTGCTGACATTAGCTAGGGTCGTAAGAGAGTACCGGAGAGAGCCAGCGTTCCATTTCCACTAACGGCATCTGCTTGCGTTGCGCAATCGCTTCCACTTGATCCCGGGTGATTTTTCCAGTGGAGAAGTATTTTGACTGGGGGTGGGCGAAGTACCAGCCAGAGACCGCCGCCGCAGGCCACATAGCGAAGTTCTCGGTCAGTGCCAAGCCGGTATTTTCTGTCGCATCAAGCAGCCGGAACAGCGTGGCCTTTTCGGTATGATCAGGGCAGGCTGGGTAACCGGGAGCAGGGCGGATACCCTGATATTTCTCGGCAATTAGCGCGTCATTATCCAGCGTCTCTTCCGGCACATAGCCCCAGAACTCTTTGCGCACGCGCTCGTGCATGCGCTCGGCAAACGCTTCTGCCAAACGGTCGGTTAATGCTTGCACCATGATGGCATTGTAATCGTCACCAGCTGCTTCATAGGCTTTGGAAAGTTCATCAACCCCATGGCCTGTGGTAACCGCAAAGCCACCAATCCAGTCGGCTTTGCCGCTCTCTTTAGGCGCAATAAAATCCGCAAGGCTGTAGCAAATACCGTCACGCCCTTTGGTGGTCTGCTGGCGAATGTGGTGCAAACGCTCAACTACTTCGGTGCGACTTTCATCGGCATAGACTTCAATGACATCGTCATCGACGCTGTTAGCGGGCCACAGGCCAATGACGCCGCGCGCCTGAACACGCTTTTCGTCGATTAGCTTGCGCAGCATCACTTTGGCATCTGCAAACAAATTGCGTGCAGCTTCGCCGACTACCTTATCTTCAAGGATTTTGGGGTACTTGCCAGCGAGCTGCCAGCTCATAAAGAACGGTGTCCAATCGATGCGTTCAACCAGCTCTTCAAGATCGTAGTCGTCGAAGGTTTTGAGACCCAACACCTGAGGTTTAACTGGAGTAAAGCTGTTCCAATCCGTGCGAAAGCGTCGTTTACGGGCTTGGGTGTAATCCAAGTCTGCGGCTTTAGGGCGGCGTTTGGCGTTACGCTCACGCACTTTTTCGTACTCTTCGCGAATCTCGGCAACGTAGGCGGCTTTAAGGTTCGGTGCCAGTAAACGGCCTGCAACGCCGACCGCCCGGGAGGCATCGGTTACATAAATCACGGGGTGATCGTATTGTGGCTCAATTTTTACGGCTGTATGGGCTTTGGAGGTAGTGGCACCACCAATGAGCAGCGGCAGATCCATGCCCCGACGCTTCATTTCTTTAGCAACATGCACCATCTCATCAAGCGATGGGGTAATCAGTCCTGAAAGCCCAATGATGTCAGCATTATGGTCTTGAGCGGCCTGAAGAATTTTTTCGGTGGGCACCATCACGCCAAGGTCGATAACTTCATAGTTATTACACTGCAGCACCACGCCAACAATGTTTTTGCCGATATCGTGAACATCGCCTTTAACCGTGGCCATTACGATCTTACCTTTAGCCTTGGTCTCTTCGCTTTTTTCCGCTTCGATATAGGGAATCAGGTAGGCAACCGCCTGCTTCATGACGCGAGCCGACTTAACCACCTGGGGTAGGAACATTTTGCCGGCACCAAACAGGTCGCCAACCACGTTCATACCATCCATTAACGGGCCTTCGATCACCTCGATGGGCCTGGCGGCCTCGGCGCGAGCCTGTTCGGTGTCCTCTTCTATATATGCAGTTACGCCTTTAACCAACGCATGCTCGATACGCTTATTAACCGGCCAACTTCGCCACTCCAGGTCTTCTTTTTTGGCCGCACCGCTGCCATCGCCTTTGTACTTGTCGGCAAGGTCAAGCAGTCGCTCGGTACCATCGCTACGGCGGTTGAGTACGACGTCTTCTACCGCATCACGCAGCTCGGCGGGTAAGTCATCATAAACCGCCAATTGGCCCGCATTGACGATACCCATGCTGAGGCCTGCACGAATGGCGTGATAAAGGAATACCGAGTGAATAGCTTCACGAACGGGGTTATTGCCTCGAAATGAAAACGAGACGTTCGATACGCCACCGGAGATCATCGCGTGAGGCAGGTGCTCACGGATCCACTGGGTAGCCTCAATGAAATCGACGGCGTAGTTATTGTGTTCATCTATGCCGGTCGCGATAGCAAAGATATTAGGGTCGAAAATAATATCTTCCGCCGGGAAACCAATGTCATCGACTAGTAAGCGGTAGGCGCGTTCACAAATCTCGGTTTTACGCGCAAAGGTATCTGCTTGGCCTTCTTCATCAAACGCCATGACCACAATGGCGGCGCCAAAGCGGCGACACTTGGTGGCTTGCTCGCGAAACGCGGCTTCGCCTTCTTTCAGCGAGATAGAGTTAACCACCGCCTTGCCTTGAACGCACTTAAGGCCCGCTTCGATGATGTCCCATTTGGAGGAGTCGATCATGATCGGAACGCGAGCGATGTCGGGTTCACCAGCGATTAAATTCAGGAAACGAACCATCGCTTCCTGGGACTCCAACATGCCTTCGTCCATGTTGATGTCGATAATTTGCGCGCCGTTCTCGACCTGCTCCAAGGCGACTTCAAGCGCGGTGGTGAAGTCTTCTTCGACGATCAGCCGCTTAAAGCGTGCCGAGCCGGTCACGTTAGTGCGCTCACCGACATTGACAAACAGCGCGTCGGCTTCAATGTTGAAGGGCTCTAAGCCAGACAGACGGCACGCATGACTACGCTTTGCAACCTTGCGGGGCGCCATCGAGCTGACTGCCTCAGCGATGGCACGAATATGCTCAGGGGTTGAGCCACAGCAACCCCCAATAATATTGACCAGTCCACTTTCTGCGAACTCGCTGACAATGGCCGCCATTTCCTCTGGGGTTTGGTCATACTCACCAAACTCATTGGGTAGACCCGCATTGGGGTGCGCAGAAACAAAGGTATCGGCTTTAGTGGAAAGCTCTTCGATGTAAGGGCGCAGCTCTTCCGCACCTAGAGCACAGTTCAAGCCAACCGAGAGCGGCTGGGCGTGGCGAACAGAGTTCCAGAATGCCTCGGTGGTTTGACCAGAAAGCGTGCGACCTGAGGCATCGGTAATGGTGCCGGAAATCATCACCGGCAGCCGCGTGTTCAGGTCATCAAACAACTCTTCAAGCGCATAAATAGCGGCTTTGGCATTAAGTGTGTCAAAGATAGTCTCGATCATAATAAGATCGGCACCGCCTTCGATTAACGCACTAGCAGCTTCGTAATAGTTCTCGCGAAGCTCGTCGAAGGTGACATTGCGCTTAGAAGGGTCGTTGACATCTGGCGACAGAGACGCGGTGCGTGAGGTTGGCCCAAGTACCCCAGCGACATACCGCGGGATATTCGTTTCAGCAGCCACGGCGTCACAGACATTACGCGCCAAACGTGCCGACTCACGATTTAGCTCAGGCACCAAATCTTCCATGCCATAGTCTGACTGAGAAAGACGTGTGCTATTAAACGTATTGGTTTCGATAATATCCGCGCCAGCTTCTAGATAGTCGCGGTGAATACGTGCCACTAAGTCCGGACAGGTAAGTGCTAATAGGTCATTATTACCTTTAAGATCCGAGGGCCAGTCACGAAAGCGGTCACTACGGAAATCGTCCTCGCTGAGTTCGGCGTTCTGCAACATGGTGCCCATGCCGCCGTCCAAAATCAGGATACGTTGGGAAAGGCGTTGGGTGAGGGAAGCAGTCAAATCACTAGCAGCCATGGCAGGGGGGAATCTCCAGCGTCTCAGTCGAAAGGATATTTTTTATAGTCGTCGTCATAGTGTGAGCGGCGCCTATCATAACAAAGGGCACACCATAGGGCAGCAAGTAAGGGCGTGAAGTTATTGCAGTATCTTAATGAGTCGCGCTCATATACATAGGCAATAGCCTACTAAAATAGTCGGGATTGTGCTGGCGAGCAGTTTTGCTTACCATAGGCGTTAATGAAATAGTTATAAATGACATGTGATGTGGCCAAGCCACAACCACGGGAGGATAACATCCCTTATGACCGCGACTATCGAAACTGATACCCAAGGTATTGATATTACTGACAGTGCTCAGGAATATCTTGCTGAACTGTTGGAAAAGCAGAATGTTGAAGGCATTGCTGTGCGTATTTTTATCACCCAACCCGGCACGCCTTACGCGGAAACATGTTTAGCCTATTGCCGTCCAGGTGAAGAAGAACCCACTGACGTTAAGCTTGAGCTTGAAAAAATTAACGTATTTCTCGATAAAAACAGTTTGGCGTTTTTAGACGAGGCGGTTGTTGATTTTAACGCGGATCGTATGGGCGGCCAGTTAACCATCAAGGCTCCTAACGCGAAAATGCCTAAAGTTAACGCGGACAGCCCGCTGGAAGACCGCATCAACTACACGCTTTACAGTGAGATTAACCCAGGACTGGCGGCCCACGGTGGTGAAATCAAACTGGTAGAGCTGACCGAAGACAAGGTGGCGATCCTTGCTTTTGGTGGCGGCTGCCAAGGTTGTGCAGCGGTAGATTTAACGCTTAAAGATGGCGTTGAGAAAACGCTGATGGAGCGGATTCCTGAGTTAGCGGGTATCCGTGACGTGACTGATCACACGGATACAACGAACGCTTACTACCGCTAACGCGCTGTTGGTGGCACCGTGTTCGCTTCGAAAAGCTCAGCAGAAATCTGCTGGGCTTTTTTTATGAGTGGTAGGTTGTGAGTAATAGGTTATAAGTGCTAGATCATTCGTTGGGTGGATTATCTTCTTTTTCTTGCGAGGAGAGTGTCTCGGGCAGCGCTGCTAATTGCGCCTGAAGGGCTTCCATTCGTTGCCAAAGCTGTTGCTGCCAGTTTTCGTCCTGAAGCGCCGTTTTGTGCTGCTGTTCTAGTGCTTGGTGGGCCTTATCGAGCTCGCTCTGCAGGCTGGAGTGCAGCTCTTTTAGCGATATATTGTTGCGCTCAAGTTCGTCAATTCGTTGTTGCAAGCTGCTGTTGTCTAACTGGTAGTGCTGCAATGTGTCTTTTTTGAGCTGAAGCTCTTTCGCCAAGCTGTCTGAGCGCTGCTCGAACTGGAGTAGGCGCTTTTGTAGTGCTTTTTCTTCTTGGGCGCGCTCTTGTCTTAGCGTGTCTAGCAACGCCATCAGTTTTCCTTCTGCTGCTTCGTTACGCTGCTCTTCCTGAGCAAGGCGCTGTTCCCAAGCGGCTTGGCGTTGTTGCAGCTCCTCAGTGAAGCGCTCTTTCAGCGAAGCTACGTCATGCTCAGACTGGGTAAGCAACTGCTGGTATCGCTTAGCATCTTGGGTGGCTTGCTCTGCCTGTTGCTGCCACTGATGCTCGCTCGCTTGGCTAGCGGCCAGCTCACGATTAAGTGTCTCCAAGCGCTGTTCTGTATGTCGCAAATGCTCTGCAAGGGCGCTTTCTCGTTGTTCCGCATTGGCTGTCTGCTGAACCGCTTCGGCGGCTTCCTGCTGGGCGCTCTCTACTTGCCGTTTAGCATCTTCGCGATAGTGGATGAGCGCTTGATTGGCGACCTCTTGCGCCTCGCGCCATAGCTCGGTTGCGACGTTAACGATGACTTCTGGAACGCCCTTAGGTGGCGGAACATCGCGATTTTGCTCTCGTTCAATACGCCAATTACGGAAATGCTCACTGATTGTTGTGAAGCTGCCAGTTCCCAGTACTTCGCGAATGCGTTGCACGCTAGGGGTGTCGCCGCGAGCGAGCAGGGTATCGATTGCTTGCTGAACATCACTGTATTGAATCCCGCTGCGAGCCATGGTGCTTATCCCTGTCAGATTGGTAGCGCTATTTTCGTAGGGTTTGGTTAAAATTACAATAATTACGTAATACATAAAGCGTAATATTATTTACATTCATCGCTATAAATTCAAGATTACTGCTATTATCTTGAATTTTAGTGCCGATAGCAGCACACTTAACCCATTGAAAAATAACGCGGTAGATATGGGGAATGTGGCGATGCCCAGAGAGGTCGAAAAACAGCAAAAACACGTACGTGAAGGCCTAGAAAAGGGCAGCTGGCCTGACTTGCTGGCTAAGTCTTCCGTGCCCGTCACCCCAACGCAGCTAATTGATGCTCAAAACGACGTTGAGGCTGTTGCTGCGTGGCTTAGGGAGTACCAAGGCAGCCCTCAGACATTGAAAAGTTACCGCCGAGAGGCGGAGCGCCTGCTGCTTTGGCTGTCCAGCCATAACACGTCGTTATGCGATATGAATCGTGAAATGTTGCGCCAGTACGAGGCTTTTTTGGCAGATCCTCAGCCAGCTGAGCAGTGGGTGGGGGCAAGTAAGCCTCGCTATCATGCGCAATGGCGACCTTTTCGTGGTGGGCTCTCGCCTGCAAGTCGGCGGCAAAGTCTGATTATTCTGCAGGGCTTGTTTAGCTGGCTAGTGGAAGCTGGGTGGGTACGCCATAATCCATTTGTGCTAATGCGCGACAAGGCTAGGCGGCTGAATAACCAGGCTCAAACCATTGAGCGTTATCTAGAACGAGATCTTTGGGCATGGTTTTGGCAGTGGCTGAATGCGCCAGTCGGGCACGCTAGTGAGCGAGAAGCGTATGAGCAAGCGCGACGACGATTTATATTCTGCTTCGCTTATCTACTAGCGCCTCGTATTAGTGAAATGGCTAACGCTCGGATGGGTGACTTCCAGGAAAGCGAGGGGCGATGGTGGTGGGTGGTGGTCGGTAAGGGGAGTAAGCTTGCACGTATTCCGGTGCCCGATGACATGCTTGAGTGCGTGCTCGAATGGCGGGAAGCGCTTGGATTATCAGGTCTGCCCTGTTATCACGAACCCGACCCTCTTATCCGTGCGCTAGATAAACGTCGTGGCATTAGCGATAACCAACTTTACCGGCTGATTAAAGGTGTATTTAGCGATGCGGCTGACGCGTTAGAAGCGCAAAATGGCAAGCCTGCCTATGTGAACGCGCTGCGTCGTGCAACACCCCACTGGCTGCGACATACGGCGATTACACATCAAGCGCAATCGGGGGTAAGCCTGCGCCATTTAGCCGAGAGTGCCCGTCATTCTAAACTGGATACGACGAGTCGCTACTTACACACCGAAGATAATGAATGGCACCAAGAGCAGCAGCGTCATCGCTTGAAAACAGCCCCAAAAACGCCTTCTGACCCGTTATAATAGGCATGATATTGAGACACCAACCCAAAGGAAACGCCATGGCAACTTCAGGCGCTGAGCTGGCCCAGCAAGAACTGGTCGAAGAGTTTGAAATATTTGATAACTGGATGGATCGTTATCAATACATTATCGATATGGGGAAGCAACTGCCTGACTTTCCGGAGGAGCAGCGAACTGAAGAGTTTAAGATTCAGGGCTGCCAATCTAACGTGTGGATGTGTCACGAAGGGCAGGGCGACAAGCTTATCTTCAAGGCAACGTCGGATGCGGCCATCGTTTCAGGACTGATTGCGTTGCTGCTAAGAATCTATAGTGATCGCACACCTGATGAGATTAGCCAAACCGAGCCTCACTTTTTGAAAGATTTAGGTTTGGATAAGCACCTATCACCTACCCGCAGTAATGGCTTGCATGCCATGTTGGAGCGTATTTACCAGGTGGCAAAACAGTCTTAATTGTAAACGCGCATTGGAAAGCTTTATCATTGATGATGGTCGCACTTTGAATGCGGCGACGCTGTTAAGTCGGGGTCTTCACGACACAGTTGCTCGCTTCTGCCACCAGGCACGGGATCGATACCACCGGCGCTGCCTGGGTGGCATCGCATAATACGCTTTATCGCCATCCAGCCGCCTTTGAAAGGGCCATGCACTTGAATGGCTTCAACGGTATAGGACGAGCAGCTTGGCCAGAAGCGGCAGCGCGGCCCCAGCAGGGGGCTAATGGTGTATTGATAGACCTTGATACAGCCAATCATGACGATGGCGAGTGCCTTCAAGGCCCAGTGCTTTGCTTGGGATAGCGGCTTTACCACTATTTCTTTTACCACTATTTCTTGCCGTAAAGTGCCGCTGGGTCGATAAGCGGCTCGCTGGTAATCGCCGCATGCTCTTCACTTACCGATAAGTAAAAACAGCTGCGTCGACCGGTGTGGCAAGCGGGTCCAGTCTGATCGACTTGAAGTAATAGTGTGTCACCATCGCAGTCGAGAGCCGCAGATTTCAGCTGCTGTTGTTGACCCGAGGTTTCACCTTTGCGCCAGAGCTTTTTACGCGAGCGTGAATAGTAGCAAGCACGCTGCGTTGCTAGCGTTTCTTCGAGTGCCTCGCGGTTCATCCATGCCATCATTAACACTTCGCCTGAATCAAACTGCTGGGCAATGGCAGGCAGCAAGCCTTGTTCGTTAAAGCGCACTGCGTCAAGAAGTGCTTCCGTCCCGGGCAACGTGTCGGAAGGGCTGGCAGACTCTAGGGCTTTGAATAGGTCGCGCGGGGCTAATTGGTCAAAACGTGACATTACTCATTACTCGCAGATCGGCAATTTTGGCACAAGCCTTGAAGTTCTATCGTTTGGCGCTCGACGTTAAACCCTTGTCGTTTGGCTAATTCGGCCAGCTGAGCGCTTATTTCATCTAAGTGAAGCTCTTCAACATAGCCACAATGGCGACAAATCAACAGCTGAAACCCATGGGCATGCTCAGGACAAGCGCAGGCAACGTAAGCGTTTTGTGACTCTATACGATGCACGAGACCTTGCTCGATAAGAAAGTCGAGAGCACGGTAAACCGTGGGGGGTCTTGCTGCGGCATGCTCAGTGGATAGCTGGTCTAACAAGTCATACGCTTTTAGGCCGCCACCATTCTCAGCAATCAGTTCTAGTACTCGGCGGCGAATAGGAGTAAATCTCACGCCTCGGGTATGACACTGGGATTCCGCTTGTTGTAATAGCGTATTAGCTTCTGTCATTAGGGCACTCGTTGAACGGTATATGCGTAGTCTACGCCGTCGCCGAAGAAGTGTCAGGCGTTTCTACTAGTTCGCTTTGGCGGGCAAAGTGGTGCTGTGCAAACGCTACCCGCTCAGCGACGGGAACACCGTCAGGCTGGTGTTCAATCAGGTCAAGCCGGCGACGAAGCCCTTCTCCGTTGGTCATTTGGATAGCAAGCCCGGGGCGCGCATTAAGCTCAAGCAGCATGGGGCCATGCTTTCTATCCAGTACCATATCGGTGCCAAGATAGCCAAGTCCGGTCATCTCGTAGCAGCCTGCTGCCAGGTGGAGCAGAGTATCCCACTGTGGGACAACCAGACTTGCCAAGTCGTGACCTGTATCGGGGTGGCTAAAGCACGGACGATCAAACTGCACTCCACGTAGGGCCGCGCCTGTGGCAATGTTCAACCCAACACCCACAGCCCCCTGATGAAGATTGGCTTTCCCATCTGATGCCGCGGTAGAGAGCCGCATCATGGCCATGACAGGATACCCTTTAAACACGATGACTCGAATGTCCGGTACGCCTTCATAGGTATAAGCCATCAGGCTTTCATCGAAATTGATCAACGTTTCGATGACGGCGACATCCGGTGAGCCGCCTAGCGAATAGAGACCAGAAAGTATGTTCGAAACATGGCGCTCAATATCTTCAATCGACAAACTGACACCGCTTGGCTTGATAAAGATACCCTCTTGTACCTTTTCAATAACAAGTATGCCTTTTCCGCCACTGCCTTTGGCTGGCTTGATCACAAAGCCTGAATGGCCGCTCAGCATCTCACTGATATGCTTGACACCAAACTGAGTCGTTACCGTACCAATGAGTTCTGGCGTTGTAATGCCGTAACGCTGCGCAAGAAGCTTGGTTTTCAGCTTGTCGTCAACAAGCGGATATAAGCGTCGGGAATTATAGCGGCCAATGTAGCGAATATTTCGCCGATTCATGCCGATAATTCCCTTGTCTCTAAGTCGTGTCGGCCACGTCCAGTTCTTTAGCCAGCTCATGAGGATTTCTCTTCATCGGTAATTGGCTTAAAACGGCGTAGCTCCAATAAACGGTAGCCCGTGTAATTACCAAGCAACAAGATGAGCGCCATCAGAATGAACTGAACGCCAAGGAAGTTGAAAGTAATGTGGCGAACCCAGGGGTTGTTCATGGCAAGGAACGCTAATACAGCGGTTAAGAGGCTGCCTCCGCCTTGAACCAATACCTGCTTTGGCCCTTCCTCTTCCCAAAGAATCGACATCCGCTCAATCGTCCACGCGAGAATGATCATTGGGAAAAATGTGACGGTTAACCCCGAACTTAGGCCCATACGATAAGCAATGACAGTGAAAATTGAGATGATTGCTATGACAGTGATGATGACCGCCGAAACCCTCGCTACCAGCAATAGATTGAGATATGAAAGATAATTACGAATGATCAAGCCCATGGCCACAATCAGCAGGAAGCCAATTAAACCCGTTAGCAGGGTAGTTTGAATAAATGCTAATGCAATAAGCACCGGCATAAACGTGCCCGACGTTTTCACCCCAACCAGCACGCGCAAGAACACTACTACCAGTGCACCAATGGGAATCAGCAGAATCGTTTGGAAAAGTGCCTGCTCTTCCAAAGGAAGGCTATGGATAGAGAAGTTCAGTAGCGTGTCGTCAGAATAATGATTGCGAACCGCCGCAGACGCAGGCTGATAATGCGTCAACATAGAAAAGGTAACCCGTGAGTTGGTGCCGCCCTGAACTTCTAGGACAGCGCGACCGCCAGTTTCCCAGAGCAGAAGGTTGTCGGGCTTTCCTTGCTCGCCGGTCGCGGGATTAAATAGTGTCCATGTTTCAGCAGATTCATCGAACACTTGAATCCAACTGCTGAGGGTTTGTCGACGACGACCATCCTCCATCAATAGACCGCTGACTTCCCTTGCATGAACACCTGCTTGATTCAACAAGCGCACAATCAGCGGCGATGGCTGTTCCTGGGTTAAGAGTAGTCGTGCATTTTCCCCTTGGCGTTCGCCATTAATATCTAAAATCAATTCTCTCGCAAAGGTGGCGTTATTGGCGCTACGCGCCCAAGCGCGATCAATTAATTGGCTAGCGGCAGTATCGTACGGGCTTTCCCAGGGCGGAACGGTCGATAATTCTGGTGGCGTTTGCACGGGTGAGCGCGCATCTGGCGAAACAAGCATCTGCACTGAATAGTAAAGCTGCTGGCTACCGGCGGCATTGCGAATAGTCCACTCAGCCTGACGACCTAGTTCATCTGCTTTATAGGCAAGCCCATAGCCGGAAGACGCGGTGTTTTCCGTCAAAACCCGGTATCCGGCCTGATGAGAAGGCAGCGCTAGATCAACCTGCACAGGGCCGTCCTGGGCATTAAAATTGATAACCGCTTCGATTTCCCACACTTGGCGCTGCTCACCGGGTAGCCAGGGGATTTCAAACTGAACATGTCGATGTACACTGGCGGCGATGCCAACTAACAGCAGTAATCCAACGATTAAATAAAATGGCAACCGTGACATCATGATTCCTTTCAGCGAAAAACGGCGGGGGAGAGCTGTTACTCTTCAGTATCGTCTTGATCTGCTGCTTCATCTTCAGCGGCTTGATCGGCGGGTTCACCACCCGGGAATTCTGGGCGTTCGTAAAGATAGGTTTGAGCAACATCAATGGTGGCAATATCCATCATGAATCGCCGTCCTAACAGCACTGGGTAGTCCAGATGGGTGCGATTATTAAGCGTGAACTCAACGTTTTCGCGGATTGGGCCCAGGGTCATTAACAGTGAGATCACTGGGCGAGACTCTTCACCAGATGCCTGAACAATACGCACCCTACGTACAATTGGCGCTTCGATCCATTCATCACGCACGCGATCTACGACCACGTCATCGTCATTTAGTGCCAACTTAAAGCGCACCCAATTTTCGCCATCACGTTCAAAGCGGGTAATTTCAGACGCTGATAGTGATGACGTGTTGGCTCCTGAATCAACGCGCGCCTTCAAATAAGTGCCAACGCTGGGTAAACCAATCCATTCACTGCGGCCTAGCAGCGTTTTGTTGTCTTGAGCGGCCTCAACATCGCACTCTTCACGAACAATAACGGGGTCTTCACCGCGAGCTTGTATACCAGCCACATCTTGACGCAAATAGCGCAACAGACTGCCGACTTCGCGAACATCAGCTGTCAACGCTTGCTGCTGGTTAAGCTGCTGCTCGTGTAGTAGTGCAGACGCGGATGCACACTGCTGGGCAAGAGAGGTTTCAAGTTCAAGGATGCGGGTGTTAAAAGACGCTTCGCTTAATGGCGGTGGCTCATTCGTTTCTGGCGGTGTCACAGCACAGCCTGCAAACGAAAGCGACAAACCAGCCATTAGACACAATACACCTGAGCGCATAACGTGAGATATCCTTAAACAAGAAGAGCATGAATGATAAGGAGAAGGACACTGGATTGTCCAACTTGATCAGCTGGTTTTGGAACCTTTATCTACCCAATTTAACATAATATATATTATGCGAACCTATAGATTATGTAGAAACGCCTGTTAATGCTACTGTAACGCACCAATTTCTCCTACAATAGCTATACGATTAACATCCTTCGTGTAGGAATACTCTAATGATACGCAAACTCATAATTGCCACTACCCTATTTGTGCTTGCTGGCTGTGCCAATGTCGAGGTTGAAGATTATGCCAGCACAACTCCTCGCTTAGATATCGCTGAGTACTTCACTGGCAACACCCAAGCTTGGGGTATGGTGCAAGACTACTCTGGTGAAGTACAGCGCCGTTTCACAGTCGATATCACGGGAACTTATGACGGCAACAAGCTGACTCTTGATGAAGCTTTTTTGTTTGCTGATGGTGAGACGGATCGACGGGTGTGGGAGTTTGAGCAAGTAGACGATCATCACTGGGTTGGCACTGCGAATGATGTTGAAGGCCAAGTAGATGCGCGTCAGTATGGTCACGTCTTCCATATGCGCTACCCGCTTGATATCGAGGTTAGCGGTCGCACTATCCGTTTCTTAATGGATGATTGGATGTATCTGCAGCCCGATGGGCGTTTGATAAACCGCACCGCGATGAAGAAATTTGGCTTTACCTTAGGAGAAATCACCTTGGTTTTCGAGCAAGTCGATTCGTGAGCCTGATTTCTTAACACCTAATTTCTTAGCAACTAATTCCATATCACCTATGCCAATCTTCCATTAAAAACAGCCTGCTTAATAAAGCAGGCTGTTTTGTTTTGTCATTAGCCAATTAGAAAGCTAACGTTGACCTTATCACTCACTAGCAGGTGCAGCGTATGAGCCGTCTTCCTGGTGTACTTCATTACCAGTAATTGCTGGCGTGAAGACGCATGCGACGGTCATGCCTTTTTCTTTACCGCGTAACAGATGTTCGTCGTGCTGATCCAGCAGATAAATATCGCCTGCTTTGATCGGCCAGATTTTACCATCGGCTAGGGTTTCTACTTCGCCTTCGCCTTCATAGCAAAACACAGCTTCATAGTGGTTTTTGTAATGAATATGCGTCTCAGTACCTGGGAAAATACGGGTAATATGAAATGAAAAACCCGCATTATCATTGGCTAGAACAAGACGCGTGCTGTCCCAGTTGCCATTTTCGGCAGTGACAAGACGATCTGTTTTACGTGCTTCTTCAAGATTACGAACGATCATAGAATTGCTCCGTTATGAGGCACTTGGTATTAACCGAAGCAGCCCAGTGCTGAATCGATGCTGCAAAATTAGCCTAACTCTACATCACGCTTGGATAACAGCATTGACTGAGGCTTCTAGAATATCCAGCGCTTCCAGCAAGTCCTCATCACTGATGGTCAGCGGGCATAGGCATTTCACTACTTCGCCGTCTTGGCCGCTGGTCTCAATAATAAGGCCGTGCTCAAATGCTTTACTGGTGATCTTATCGGCAATATCACCAGAGACAACATCAATACCACGCATGAGGCCACGTCCACGTTCAGTGGCAGGCATGCCGTTCTCACTGAGTAAGGCCGCCAGCTTTTGGAAACGTTCTTCAACAATACGCGCTTTGCGCTGAACATCACGCTCAAAAACATCATTTGACCAATATTTTTTAAGCGCAGCCGTAGCGGTTACCATTGCCAGACTGAAGCCGCGGAACGTACCGTTGTACTGTCCAGGCTTCCATTTATCAAGCTCTGGGCGCATCAACACATGGGCAAAGGGCAGCCCGAATCCAGAGAGTGATTTTGAGTTAGTTACGATATCAGGCGTGATGCCCGCGTGTTCAAAGCTAAAGAACTTACCCGTGCGGCCACAGCCAGCTTGGATGTCGTCAATAATCAATAAAATATCATGGGCGTGACAGATGCTCTCTAAACGCTTGAGCCATTCAAGGCCTGCCACGTTAATACCGCCCTCGCCTTGCACAGTTTCGACAATAACACCCGCCGGAATATCGAGGCCGCCAGATTTGTCGTTAAGTAATTTCTCGAAGTAATCCAGCGTATCCGTATGCTCTCCCATATAACCATCGAAGGGTAAAAAGCTTGCGCCTTGTGTAGGAATGCCACCGGTCGCCTCGCGGAATTTGCGGTTACCCGTGGTTGCCAATGCCCCCATAGTGACGCCGTGGAAGCCGTTGGTGAAGGTCACAATGTTATGGCGACCTTTAGCAACACGGGCCAAACGGATGGCCGCTTCTACTGCGTTAGTTCCTGTCGGACCAGGCAAGTGTACCTTGTAGTCTAAGCCACGAGGTTTGAAGATAACCTCTTCAAGGGTTTCTAGGTAATCACGCTTTGCAGCGGTCCACATATCCAGGCCATGAACAATGCCATCTGTTGACAGGTAGTCGATCATCGCTTGTTTGAGATGTGGGTTATTGTGACCGTAATTGAGAGTCCCGGCACCGGCCAGGAAATCAATGTACTCACGACCATTCTCGTCTGTTAAACGAGCATTCTGGGCTTTCGTAAACACAACGGGGAATGAGCGCGAATAAGTACGTACGTTAGATTCCATGCGTTCAAGCGTCTGGGTCTGCATTAACGACCTCCTTTTTAAATCATTGAGCCAAGCGTAGGGCAAACTGGCGGAAGCAGTGGTAACAAATTTAAAAACGTAACCAGCTATGGAGAGCCGCGTACTGGGCAATAGCTGGTCCGTTCCGTTACATACTGTCTGTTTGAAATGGACCTATGCGAACTAGGTTTTCAGGATCATGCTCTCCACCGAGTTGTTCGGTAGAGAAATATTCACGGCTATTTAAAGGGGCTTGCCAACGTGCCGCTAGGCGGCGAAATAAGCCCCAAGAGGCCTGATTGTCTGGAGTGATCGTCGTTTCCAGATGATGCACATTATCAAGTTCTGGACGCGACATAATGGCTTCGACTAAGCGGCGTGCCAAGCCTGTGCCACGTGCTTTTTCACCGACGGCAACCTGCCATAGAAAGTAGGTGTCCGGCGCGTTGTCTTTCACATAACCAGATACAAACCCTACTATCTCGCCCTCTTCATTTGTTGCAACCGCACAAGTGTCACGAAACTGAGTTGCCAACAGTAGATAAGCATAAGCAGAATTAACATCAAGCGGCGGACAAGCTTTTATCAACTCGTATACGCCCCAACCATCATCTGCATTCGGCTTGCGAATAAATAACGGAGTAGACGCATGCCCAACCACAGCATCAGCGACTGTCGGGCGGGCAAGATCTGCAGAAGGGGTAAAAGGTGTTATTGGCGTGCTCATGGTTATGCTTCGCTGTAGCGAATTTGAGCGCCATTATAACAGCTGATTATGAGCAATTCAAAAATCATATTATTCATCCTGTCCTTTTCCATAAATTTTGGTTATCAAAAGCGTCTCTACCTGCAAAAAAACAGCTGAAAGAACCGCTGTATTGGAAGAGTTTAGATCAACCTCACATAGCTGCGAGACAAAAAAGGCGAGCTAATGCTCGCCTTAAAAATGTGAATTTTATGTAATCAATTGCGAGTAGCTGTTCTCATTGTCACAAACTCTTCCGCACCTGTGGGGTGGATACCGATGGTACGATCAAAATCTTCTTTTGTAAGCCCAGCTCTGACCGCAATGGCGATCCCTTGTATTAATTCACCGGCCTCTTCACCTACCATGTGAGCCCCTACGACAACATCTGTCGCATCATCAACGATTAGCTTCATTAAGGTGCGTTCTTGGCTACCTGACAATGTGTGTTTCATTGCTTTAAAGTCCGCGCTATAAACGCGAATCTTGCCAATGTTTTCTCTGGCAGCCTCTTCAGATAGCCCTACCGTCCCAATATTGGGATGACAAAAAACAGCCGTAGGAATCGTGGTGTAGTCCAGCGGTTTAGGCAGTGTTTCATTGAAGTGGATATCGACTAGCTGCATCGCCTCAGCCAATGCCACGGGCGTCAATTCAGGCCCCTGGGTCAAATCGCCAAGCGCCAAAATCGAAGGGACTGACGTTTCGTAGCGCGCATTCACTGGGATTTTTCCCTTGCTATCAAGATGAATGCCCAATGCTTCAAGCCCTAGCCCCTGCGTATTGGCATTACGTCCTGTCGCTGCTAAGACGGCATCTACCTCTTGAACATCACCGTTAGTTAAATACACGTTAAACGCAGAGGCATTGGGTTCAATCCGTTCAATATTGGTATTGAAATGCAGATTGACGCCTTTTTTGCTCATTTCATCGCGGGTAAAAGCTCGAACTTCTTCATCAAACCCTTTTAGAAACAGCTCTCCACGATAAATCAAATGCGTTTCACTACCGAGGCCGTTAAAAATGCTCGCGAACTCGACTGCAATATAGCCGCCCCCCAAAACGAGAAACCGCTCTGGAAAAGCGTCAAGGTCAAATATTTGATTTGAAGTGACTGTATATTCACTGCCAGGAAAATCAGGTACCCATGGCCAGCCACCTGTAGCCAGCAGTATCTTTTGTGCTGTTACTTGGGTAACACCCTCTTCAGAGGTCAATAAAACGGTGTGTGCATCTGTCACGGTTGCTCTAGCGTGAAGCAATACGACCCCCGCGCCCTCCAACATCCGCTGATAAATGCCATTTAGGCGTTTTATTTCACTGGTTTTATTGTCGCGTAGCACTGACCAATCAAAGACAGCAGGCCCAGGCAACTGCCACCCAAAGCCCGCGGCATCATCGAAGCTGTCGTGAAAGTGGGCCGCATAGGAGTACAGTTTTTTAGGCACGCAGCCGACATTGACACAGGTACCGCCCAAGTAACGATCTTCTGCTATAGCAACTCTGGCACCGGTTGCCGCCGCCATTCGTGCGGCGCGAACCCCCCCTGACCCTGCTCCAATTACCAGTAAATCGTATTCATATTCCGCGTTATCTGCCATGTGCTACTCCTATCCTGAACCATTGCATGTACTTATCGGTCATGCACTTGCCGACAACGGTCGCTAAGCACAAAGATTGACCTTAGATTCCGAGAAGGTTAAAACCCCTCTCTCTGTATCCTAGTTTGCTCTATCTTGAACCTAACAGCTCCTAACCTGTGACGGAGATCCAATGTCTAACGCTATTGAAACACTGCTTGATAATAATCGCGCCTGGGCAGAGCGTATGTGTGAGGAAGATCCTGACTACTTTAAACGCCTTTCCAATCAGCAAAACCCTGATTACCTCTGGATTGGTTGTTCTGACAGTCGTGTGCCCGCTAACCAGATTATTGCCCTTCCGCCAGGCGAAGTCTTTGTCCATCGTAATGTCGCTAACCTTCTCCACCATACCGATATGAACGCACTATCAGTTGTGCAGTTTGCGGTGGATGTACTCAAGGTCAGTCATATCATGATTGTGGGGCACTACGGTTGTGGTGGCATTAAGGCGGCAGTAACCGGCGGTGAATGCGGAGTCGTCGATTACTGGCTGCATTCGGTGCGCGAACAGTATAACCGCCACCGTGATACGCTTGAACACTTGCCATTGGAAGAGCAAATTGACCGCATGTGTGAATTGAACGTAAAGGCTCAAGTTAATAGCTTGTGCCGAACTAAAATTCTGCAACGTGCCTGGCAGAGAGGCCAGGATATTTCAGTGCATGGTTGGGTCTATGGGTTGAGCGACGGCCGTGTAAAAGATCTAAATTGCACCATAACCGGCCTGGAGCAGGTTGAGACCCTTTATCGTATCGACCGCCTTCAACAAAGCGACTGACACTATCTGTGCCTATCGCTCTAATGACATCGATCCCAGTTAGTTATAGCGGTAGGCGCGATGACAGCTTTTACAGCTTAAGCCAACATCAGAAAATGCTCGCGTAGCCGCGCGATAATCCTCTTGCTCGGCAGCATCAATCAGCACTGCCACCTTTTGTTCAAGATCTGTAAATCCCGCTGCGAAGTCTTCCCATTCCTCCCATATTTCTGGGCGAGCGTCAGACCCACGTCCATGGGTGCCGACAATAAACGCGGGCAAAAAATGAGCTTGAGTAGCTTGTTCCTGAAGCGTTGCTAACCGTGGAGCGGCTCCGCGGGCATCCTGGTTATTCACCAAGTCAAAACGCAGCTGACGCAGAAGACTTTCTAGCTCTTTCAATTCATCCTGACGCCATATGACTGCTTCTCGTTCACTGGCAAACGGGCTTTCTTCAACCGTTTGAGGCATCGCTGGAACGGTGTCTTCAGTGACTTCCTCAGCCATGACCGGTGTAGCAATTACACTAGAGATAGTCAGAGCCCAAACCGAAGGCATGAGCCATGAACGTTTTAAAGTGTGTGGCATTTTACTGACCTTATGATGAATGATTTGGCCCTCACCACGACTAACCGATGGGACAAGTCACACCGGTACCTTTGAGCCCACAGTAACCACCGGGGTTCTTGTTCAGGTATTGCTGATGATAAGCCTCTGCGTAATAAAAGGTATTCAGCGGCTTGATCTCGGTAGTAATAGCACCACGGCCAGCCTTATCGAGAGCCTTTTGGTAGGTATCGGCACTCTTTTCTGCCGCAATCAACTGCGCATCCGTTGTTGTGAAAATAGCAGAACGGTACTGGCTACCTACATCGTTGCCTTGACGGTTTCCTTGTGTAGGGTCGTGCTGTTCCCAAAAAATTTGCAACAGCGTATCTAAGGATGTGGCACTGGGGTCGTATACCACTCTAACCACTTCGGTATGGCCTGTTTGTCCCGTACACGTTTCTTGATAAGTTGGGTTTTGTGTTTCTCCCCCAGCATAACCTGCGGCAGTGACGTAAACCCCCGGTACTTGCCAAAACAGGCGCTCAACGCCCCAAAAACACCCCATACCTAACACAATTTCTTCATACCCTTCTGGAAAAGGAGGGTGAAGTGAGTGGCCAGTAACGGTATGTACGCTACTCGTTTCAATAGGCGTCACGCGGCCAAGTGGTGTTGAATTTGCTTTAGAAAATAGCGTCATAACGCCCTCTTATTGCCGTGGATAAATCGTAGGGTCACCGGGCCGGGTGAAGGTATAAATTAAGTCGACGGCTTGATTGGCGCCCGATACTGCCTGCACGTATAGATTACGCCAAAGTGTGTAGCGTAACGTCAGTTCTGCAATGGGCGAGAAAATGCCAACACCGTAGCTAATACGGATGTCATCGGTTAGCTGCCCAGTCAGCGCTACTTGACTGTTGTCACCTGCCCCAGTGGTATCCAAGGTTAAATCGCTAATACCAAAGGCTTCTCCAATTGAACCAACGGCTTGGCCTGTCCGTCCAAGAGACATTCCAATCAAGGCGGTAGTTAGCTCGCTGCCAATTCCACCACCAGCAGCAGCATCTGGCGCCCGCCCTCTCAATAAATATGACAGTGCACGGGTTTCACTCATTCCTGGTTCTGAAAAAATAAGTACGTTAGGTTCTTCGGCATTGCCTCTGACGCGAAGGCCGGCAATAACCTCATCTTCTGTGATGTCTGGATTTCGAATGGCTTCGAAATCGAGGATTGGAAGCCCCGGAGGACCACTGAATATTAGCTGTCCACGGCGAATCAGGAGATCTTGACCAAAGGCTTGAAAGCGGCCATCGACTAAATTGACATCACCAAACAGCTGTAGTGCACCACGGTTTTGACGAATTTCTAATGTGCCACCCAAGCCAGAATTAAGCCCATATGCTGATATTTGCATATCACGACCCAAGGTTAGTGTGATGAGCACATCAAGGTCCATGCCTGATTGTGAGAGCTCGTCAGCCGCGCTTGAATCGTTATTGGCAGCTCGTTGCTGAGCCAGCCGTTCCGCTTTTCGGTCGTCACGCTCGGTGATAATGACTTCGTCAGAGCTTGGGCTAACAGCCGAGGCAGGAAGATCGCCAATCTCTAAGCGCGCCCAAGGTAGATCGACATTGCCACGCACTTGCAAGCGATCCGGCGTTACGCGAATGCGGATATCAGGGGCTGCTTCTAAACGCCCAAACTGTGGTAAAACGATTAATAGTGGCTCCTGGGTAGCGTTTACATCGACACCAATACGCCAGTCGTCACCTGCGGGCCAAAACGCATCCCCGGTAATATTTAAGCGGCCACGTTCAGCCGCAATAAAACCATTTATGTCCCCTTGCTCGCCGTCAAACGCAACGACTAGCTCGCCATTTTTAATATCAAGAGGAATATCTGGGCCATTAGCGCTTAGATTGCGAAGTGCAAGCTGCCCCTGTAAATCTGGCTGACTGGTTGTTCCAGTAATTTGTATACTACCATTTAAGTCGCCCTCTAAACGATCCATACCCACCACTAATGGGCGGTAAGGCGTTAAAGAAAGCTCTTGGGCACTTAGCTCTCCACTAAGACCACCACGACCAAGTGGATCACTAATGGTGAGATCGAGTGTCAGCTCACCAGCATCTTCAAGCGACAGTACAATATCGGCATCAGCTTGAGCTTGGCTGGCTTCCAGCTGCGTGTTTAAACTAATCACAGGAAGCTGTACGGGCTGGCCGTAATCATTGACTGCAGTAATCGCTAACTCACTTAATACCTGAACGTCGGCTTGCCACTGGGCTCCCCCTTGGCGCCAAGCTGCAACAAGATCTGCCGTCGTGTCGCCTTCAAAGCTCCACTCTTTAGGCAATAAAGGCTCCAGTGCTTCCATCGGCACTTCTCTGATGCTTAGCACTGTGCGCCCTTGATCAGCTGATGCAGTAACCGGTTCTTCTGAACAAACAAGCCCTCCTTCTTCGCGCCGTAAACAGAAAGGTGAGAGTTGAGCTTGGCCGTTAGTAAGGTTGTAACGAATATCAAGAGGGGCTTCTAAACGTAGGTTGCCAAACTCGGAGTCAACTTCCAGTGGTGTTAGTTGGCCCTGATACTGCTGCGCTTGCTGATCAAAACGACCATTTAGCGTTAAAAGCGCACGGCTTAGCATGTTATCGGCCTGGCCGTCGACACTAACAGCGAGCGCATGTTGAGATAGGCGGCCGTTAAGCTCAAGGGTAATACTTGAAAATGCCTGCCCACCTGCATTGACTTGCTGCAATCCAAGGTTAATGTCTAGCGATGGATCGTCGATACCCTCGATATTACTGGTCAGTGATAACGTTTCAATACGGTTCTCGGCAAAACGCAAATCGCGACCTGTTACTTCGGCCTCTACTCTCGGTTGGCTAATGCTACCTCTGGCAAGAATATTACCTGTTAATGTACCCGCTAAGTCTGGATGCAGCGTCTGTAATTGACGTAATGCAATCTCAGTATCTAGCGACATTGCTTGTTCACTAACCTGGCCAGAGGCCGTTAATCGGTTGTCTCCCTGAGTGAAAAGTAGTTCTTGGATATCAACTTCAAGCGCACTGTTAGCCTCTAGGGAGGCTTGTAGCGTCAGAGGGTACTCCTGGAGCTCCCCATTAATATCGAGGACTGGCAGACTGACTTCCCAGAGGTCGCCCGTTTGACTCACACTAGCGGTAATATCGCCATTGAGATTGCCGTTGAGCTGTTCGACAAAGTGAGAAGGATCGAATTGATCCAGCCTGATGGTGGTATCAACTCGAAGTGACGAAGCCCAGTTAACTTCCCCTTCACTGCTAAGCGAACTGTCATCTATCGTTAGGGTTAGTGGCGCCCAGCGGAACGATGAAAGATCTCCGTCGCCACTGAGGCGAATGTTGGTGGCTGGCACTTGCGGGCCTTGAGCGTTTAAGGAAAGCGTTGACTGGTACGCTTCCAAATTGCCGCTAGCAACGATGTCTATATCTTCAGCAACATAAGGTTCTGCCGTTGATTCATCACTACTGGGCTGTGTGAGTGGCCACTGTAGTCGGTTACTCTGTAGTCGTATATCAAAGGGTAGCGTCGGTGCTAGTACATCGACTTGAGCCTCCAGTGTTGCATTAACGACACCGGATGCCCCTAAACTGGCTGTAAGCTCATCTAGGGATCCTGACAGCTCCAAAACAAGCTCTTCCCCACTTAGCTCGGGAAATATCTCGGGTAAAAACAAAGTTGACGTTAATCGAGCATCTATCGGATAACTGCCTGATAATGTAGTGTTGGCTGTTAAGTTTGCCTCGGCATCTGGCGTGAGCAACTCTAATGACCGGAGAGCTATTTGGTTGCCTTCGGCACTCGCAACCACGGTTAATCGTTCGACTTGGTAATCAACGGCTCCGCTGACAGTGACGTCAGTCACGGTGAGGGATGCTAAGTCGATATCAATGGGAAGCATTATTTCAGGTAGCTCAATTCGCTCCCGTGCTGTTAAGGCCTCTACTGCTTGATCAGGTTCTTCTATGAGGGGTTGGGTAGCCATAACAGCACCATCAATGCCAGATGCATGTAACGGCGTCTGAATACCTTCGGTCAGTTGAGTGCCTGCCGAGGGAGGTAAGTACACGGTTGGCTGCATGAGCGTAGTAGGCGCGATACTGACAAGATGCTGTTGTGCAGTGATCGCGGTTGAAAACGATTCCCAACCGATGCGAGTTCCATCAGCTAGCTGCAGTTGAACGTTATTGAACTCAACTGAGCGTAGCTCAATAGGAAAAGGAAGTTGGATGCTAGGCATCCCCTCTGATTCTGGTGATTCAGGGTCCGGTTCAGCGCTTTCCCCCAAACGTATATCTGCACCTTCTATATGAAATTGATCTAGGCAAAGCTTGCCTGATAGCACACAGTCTTCAGCCCAAGCGAGCTCTAGGCTGTCGACGTTGACGCGTGTCTCACCGAGCGATAGTTGAAAACCGCGCAATGCAAACTGGTCGAGCAGTGCGCCTTCTTGGTGTTCATACGTAAAGAACCCCCGTTGCTCGCCTTGAGAAAATAGTTGTCCTGTTCCCCAAGGAGAGAGCGCAATGCCTAATAGAAGAGCGACCAAACCAAATAGCCAGAGTGGTAGCACAATGGCTAACCGTACAAAACTCCACAAAAACAACCCGGCACGATGTTTAACTGAGAGCGGTTGACGCTTAATGGATGCCGCTGTTACAACCTTAGCCAAAATGCTCTCCTAAAATTCTGGACCGATGGAAAAATGCAGCCGCCAATCGTCTTCATCGTCAAATGGGTGTGCTACATCAAGTCGGATAGGACCCACAGGGGAAATCCAACGTACACCAACCCCTGCGCCCGTTTTTAATTCTTCTGGCCCCCAGTCATCGAAGGCATCTCCAGTATCGACAAAAGTGGCTCCCCACCAGTCTCCAGAAACTCGACGCTGATACTCGAGGGTCGAGGTCAGCATTTGCTGGCCGCCACGTAAAAGCCCTTCTTCATTTCGCGGCGATAGGCTTTCATAGGAGTAACCCCGAACGCTTCGGTCGCCGCCTGCAAAGAATCGCAACGAGGGTGGCAGCTTATCGAAATTATCTGTTTCGATAGCACCGATACTTAGCCTTGCAGAAAAGCGGTTGTCATCGCCGATGGTGCGAATCCATTCAGTATCGCCTGTTACACGTGCGAATTGGGCGTCTGAGCCCCATAGGGTGTCTGAGTACTCAATCGATAATTGTTGTCTATCTCCCCAAAGCGGAAACCGCTGGGGGCGCGTTCTCGTACGAGACCACTGAATGCCTGGATAAAACAGTAATACTTCATCAGACACTCCCCCTTGGGTGAAGTCTTCGTAGGTGGTGCGGAAGTAAAGTGTTTGCACCCAACGGTTTTCAAATTCCCATCGACGAGCAATTTCTACGGTGCCCTCTAATGATTGGGTATCACCGTCATCCAGGTTACGCACACCATATTGAAGGCGATAGCTGTCACGTAGAGGGTCTTCTAATGGAATATTGTAGGTACCGGTGAAACGCTGGTCGGGTGCTGAAACATACAGATCATGATTTAAACTATGACCAAAACGATTGATCCATGGCTGTTTCCAGCCAAATCGCATACGCGGCCCTACGTCAGTTGCGAAGCCAACCCCGACTTCAAATTGATGGCGATCAGCAGGCTCTACACTTACGTCAATAGGCAAGCTGGTATCGTCTCGTTTAGTTATGCTAAGTGCGCTGGCAAACGCTACGCTGGAAAGTCTGGGGCGTTGGGGCTGTGATGCTGTTGCTTCATCCCACCACGGTGAGCCACCCGTTGGTGGCGATAAGGTCAGTTCGCGTGCTGTCGCTAAACGTGGTCGAACCGTCACAGAGCTGAACCATCCTGTTTCAGCCAAACGTTGATTATAAAGGGCTACCGATTCCGCTAGATAAGGCTCTCCCGACGTAAAGGTCTGCATTTGAAGTAACCGCTCAGGCTCAATATGGCTGCCTGCAATAGTCGTATTGCCAAATTGATAGCGTGGACCGCTGTTGAAATCCATATAGAGACGAGCGCTTTCAAGGTAGGGTCTTATTTCCATTCGGCGATCGGTAAACTCCGAGTCGAAATAACCACGTTCCAGTGCTAAGCCTGAAAACTGGTTGCGCAGGCGATCCCATGGGGCATGCCGCAATGTATCGCCTTCCTTCAAGGGAAATGCATCGAGTGCTTCCTGAAACGGAGGATCATCGCTCGCTTCACCGGCGATATTGACAGAAAGCACATCGATTTTGACCGGCGAACCGGGCTCGATACGGAGTGTGATGGGTGAGCTACCAACCTCAACCGTAATGTCTGGTTCGTAGTAGCCGAAAACGCGCATGGCTTCTTGCGCACGTTTCCGTATCTCACCTTCTAACCTGACATCGGTGTATTGCTCTTCATTAATATTTTGTAGATAAGCATTAATATTGGCCTCAACTTCACTGCTAACACCATTGATGGAAGCGTTGAGTGCCCACAAAGGTGCTGACCACGTTACAAGAAGTGGTAAAACCACCCCACAAGTCGCTTTTTTAACGGTAGGCCATCGCCGTTTTCTTTCCATGCAATTCATCCCTAACCAAATCAGCGACTCGGTGGCTTTATTACTAATTGCCCTATGATACCGGCAATCTTTAACGGTGTATTTCTAGCGGAGCATCTCCATCTGGGCACTGAATGCCAGTTGGGCTTGCCGCACCTGACGGATATCACTTTCTAAGGTGTTTAACCGTTGTGCCCACTGCTGCTCAAGCGCTTCTAAAGCTTCTTGAGTAGCTGGGATATCAGTACTTCTTAGCGTTTCGAGAGCAGAGTTTACCTCAGTAAAGCGCTGATCGATCTCTTCTTGCCATGTTGTAACCTTTGTTGCCAATTCGCTGCTCTCATTTTCCAGTTGAGCAACCTCATCTAACCGGCTTGCAGTAGCAGACAAGCGTTGTGACAGCATTTCTTCGAGGTAAGTTACTTCTTCTGCTAAATTTTGCCGCCCAGACATGCCCGCTTGCTCAAGTGAATCAAGTGATGTGCGTATTGCGGCAAGTTGTTGGTCACGCAACGCTGCTTGTTCTTCCAACAGACTAATACGGTCAGCAATGCTGCTCAGGGCATCACCATTAATGAGCTCTTCGTTTGACGTCAAGAGCCCGTACAGCTCTTCACGTGTGCTTGTCACCGCAACGGCTAATTGCTCTTGCTCTTGGAACAGTGTTCTCATCTGTGCTTGTAAAAAGGCTATCGCATCTTGTGTATCCGTGTCACCTGAGTCGAGTCTTGCATGAAGATTAGACACTTCTCCACTAACGCGATGCACCTCTTCTAATAAGCGTTCTCTTTCATACCAAAGGCCCCCTGCTGCGGCGCCCAGCGAAATGATAATAAGCATCATCAATAACCACAATGGCCACAGTTTGGGCCCCCTGCGATGACGCAAGTGTTGTGCGGTCAAGCTTTGATCCACATCGGGAACAATGCGAGAAGATGCAGTACTGTTGGGCATGACTTTTCCTCAATACGTTGTGGGATCTGCTCGACGCCCGATTCCTCTATACCGTAAGCCACAGCTAGCCACGAAGGCTGGATCATAAATATTTCGTCCATCCAACACCAACTTAGCGCTCAATAAGGAGGCTAAACGATGCCAGTCAGGGTTCCAATAAGATTTCCATTCAGTCACCAACATTAGTGCGTCGGCTCCTTCACATGCCAGATAAGGGTCACTGGTAAACGTAGTTAGATCGTTTCGGTCACCGACAGCGTTGAGCAGCGCGGGGGTTGCCGCTGGATCATGAAGCTTCACCTTCACCCCTTGTGCCCATAAGGCGGCAAGGAGTGTCAGCACTGGCGCATGATCGATTCGGGTAGTTCCAGGTTTAAAGGCAGCCCCCCAAATAGCAATTGTTTTGCCGGCTAAATCGCCCTCGAAGAACGTCCATAGCTTCCTAAATAACGTCTCTTTTTTCTGTTCATTGATGTCCATTACTTGCTCTAGCAATGCCGAATTACGACCACTGGCTGACTGAACATCAGCTAAGCGCATTAGGTCGCGAGAGAAATTGGGGCCACCAAAGCCACAGCCAGGATATAAATATTCATAACCAATGCGAGTATCAGCCCCCATGCCTTGGCGTACATGTTCAACGTCAACTCCGAGCGTGTCTGCTAGTCCTGCAATCTCGTTCATGTAGCTGATACGTGTTGCCAACATGCCGTTAATAGCGAGCTTAGTCAGCTCAGCCGCTCTACAAGGCATACGCTGGAACACATCATTGCGGCGATTAAAGGCACGTAAAAGCTCGCGCGCCACCTGTTCACCTGTTGCATCGTCACAGCCGAGCAGCCAGCGTGAAGGACGCGTAAATGAGAGCCAGGCCCGCCCTTCTTCCAAAGTGTCGGGTAAGGCAACGCTATTGTGCTGGGGCCCCATAAGCGCGTGCAACTGCTCTGTTTCGCCTACTGGAAATGTTGAATTATTAATTAATACAGCACCACTATGGCGCTCAAATATAGAGGCTTCAAGCAGTGCCTTGGCCGCCTGACGCTGATTGGGCGACAGAGCCAACCAAACTACATCAGGAGAGTGAGCCTGCTCTGGCGCTTCAATGATTCTCAGTGTTCCACTGGCTAACGCTTGTTCAATATGCGTCATTAACTCAGGCTCACTGCGCAACCAGTCCGCCTTTAAAAGCTGTGGCCATGGTGCGCTTTCGTGTAGTAGCCACTCAACTTGATGGCCTACCCAGGCTAACGCTGCGGCGGCGGTGGCGGCACTTAGTTCACTTCCGTGGAGTAATACTCGCATTCATCACGCTCCCTGAGAAAATAAAAGTCGCGAAAATAGGGGGTTAAGATTCATGTCGCGTTCCTTTTCATGCGTTCCTTTCCAGGAGTGGTTAGAATGACATAATACTGAACGACTGGTTGGTTGCCACCTTCATGCCAACTTACCGACAATGGGAGTTAAAACATGCAAGCGATACCTCAGGATAGCACTACTCATCGCAACCACGACAATGTCGACGCAGCGGAAGTTGCGAAATTTGAAGCACTTGCTAGTCGTTGGTGGGACACAGAGGGGGAATTCAAGCCGCTGCACGCTATCAATCCCTTGCGGCTTGACTTTATTGACGCGCGTGCAGGCTTAGCCGGTAAGAAGGTGCTTGATGTCGGCTGTGGTGGTGGGATTTTAAGTGAATCGATGGCCCATCGAGGTGCTAATGTTACCGGCATTGATCTTGGAGAAGCGCCCCTTAACGTTGCCCGACTACATGCGGCAGAAAGCGGTGCATCGGTGGACTATCGGCTGATAAGTGTTGAAGCGTTAGCAGCAGAGCAGCCAGGGCATTATGACATCGTAACCTGCATGGAAATGCTTGAGCATGTGCCTGACCCTGCATCGGTCATTCGTGCTTGCAGTGAGCTGGTTCGCCCTGGGGGCTACGTTTTCTTCTCGACCCTAAATCGTACCCCTAAATCGTATGCTTTTGCGATTTTAGGTGCTGAGTATGTGCTTAAGCTATTGCCGCGCGGCACCCATGATTATGCAAAATTTATACGTCCTTCTGAGATGGCCGCATGGGCAAGAGCCTCAGACCTTGAGATTAATGAACAAACGGGACTGACCTATAATCCGTTGACTCGTCACTACCGCTTGGTCGCAAATGATGTATCGGTCAATTACATGATGTATTGCCGAAAAGCGAGCCAATAAATGTCAACATCAATACCTGAAGCCATACTGTTTGATCTAGACGGAACTCTTGTTGACACTGCCCCTGATCTTGCTGAAGCAACGAATGCATTGAGGCGGCATCATGGGCTGACACCACTGCCCTATGGGAAAATACGAGGTCAGGTTTCTAACGGAGGCAGTGCCTTAGTAACCTTGGCTATTGGTATCGAAAGTGGTTCAACTGAACATGATACGGCGCGACAGTATTTGTTAGATAATTATGAAAAAGCAGTTGCTGTTCACAGTCGGCTATTTGAACCCCTTGACCAATGGCTAGACCGCTGGCATTCAGCATCACGCTTGTGGGGAATCGTAACGAACAAACCAAGGCGCTATACCCTTCCGCTACTTGAGGCCCTGGCGCTCACGCCAGGAGCTCTTTTATGTGCAGATGATCTAGCGGTCAGAAAACCCGCTCCGGAACCTCTTTGGGAGGCTGCGCGCAGGCTTAACGTGGCGCCACAAGCGTGTTGGTACGTCGGTGATCATATCCGTGATATGGAGGCAGCAAAAGCGGCGGGAATGACGGCTGTTGCCGTTGGCTACGGGTATATCAGTGAGGAAGACGACTATCAGCAATGGCCAGCTGACTTATGGTTTGAAACCTGTAAAGACTTAGTCGATGCTCTGACTGCTTTTCATTCATAGCGTTAATTGAATGAAAACGCATAGAGCATCGACAAGCGGTGCGGTACGTCAGAAAGCTATGGGCAAGGTACGTTTATGCACGTGGTGGTTGAGCGTCAAATTTCTGGCCACTAACCCCCGTGCTGTCTGGCCCCATAAGCCATAAGTAAGTGGGCATGATTTCCTCAGGGGTACGCAGCGTCAACGGATCTTCGCCTGGATAAGCAGTTCGGCGCATTTGGGTACGTGTTGCCCCTGGGTTTAACGTATTGACTCGCACAGTAGACTGGTTTTCAAGTTCGTCAGCAAGCACTTCCACAAAACCTTCAGTGGCGAACTTTGAAACCGAATATGCCCCCCAGTAGGCTCGGCCTTTTCGCCCAACGCTTGATGAGGTGAAGACCACAGAAGCATCAGCTGACTGCTGAAGCAGTGGTAGCAACGCTTGGGTCATCCAAATAGGCCCATTGATATTGACCTGCATGACTTGTTCCCACAACGCTGGATTGTACTGCTCAAAAGGAGTAATTCTGCCTAGCAAGCCAGCGTTATGCAGCAATCCATCTAAACGACCAAATTCTTTGTCCAGCGTTTCAGCCATGTCGTGAAAATCTTTGAGTGTTGCACCCTCAAAGTTGAGCGGAAAAATTGCAGGCTGTGGCCCGCCTTCTGCTTCAATTTCGTCGTAGACACGCTCAAGCTTGGCTATCGTGCGGCCAAGCAGTATCACGGTTGCCCCATGGCGGGCGTAGGTAAGTGCAGCAGCACGTCCAATTCCATCACCCGCACCGGTTACCAACACGACGCGGTTTTCCAAAAGATTGGACGCTGGTTGATAGTCGATTTTGCAGCTCATGAGGTTTCCTTGATACAAAAGTGTAAACAGACGTTATCCTGCAGACTGACGTAAAAAGTCATTGGCAAGTCCTGCAGCGCTACTCTGCGGATAATCATCACGTACTTGTTCCAGCAGTTCACGACTGCGCTCAGCCTCGCCCTGCCGCGCTTTTACTAACCCTAGCTTATAAAGCGCATCGGGTACTTTACTGCTGCCGCTGTACTGCTCAATAACACGGCTAAATGATTCATCAGCAGCGCCAAGTTCACCTTCAGCAGCATAAAGCTCCCCCAGCCAGTAATGTCCGTTCGCGGTCAGACTGCTGTCGGGGTGATCAGTAACAAAGGCTTTAAATGCATTGATCGCATCTTCGAATTGACGTGCTTGAACGTGGGCAAACGCTGCTTGGTAGTCAGCCTGAGCGTCTTCGCTGACGTTCCGAGTAGAAGCTGCGTTGGCAACTTGCTCTGCCGCCTCGGGTTCCACTGCAGGAGTCGATTGTTCAATTTGGCTAGGGCCGCTATTCATCAAACGATCTTCAATATCCAGGTATTGCTGCTGTGATTGCCGACGAAGCTGCTCTAACTGGTGTCGAAGTTCTTCAATTTGACCACGTAGTTGTTGAATCTCCTTCTGGTGTTCTTGTACCTGATTAAATAGTACTAAATTACCACCAGAAGCTTCATGGCGCTGAGCTTCCTGATAAAACCCGCCTGACCCCGATGATAAGTCATGCACTAATGGCTGCTGACCAAAGGCTGTTAAAGGCAATACGGACAGCGGGAGCACTATGGCTCCCGCACCGCACAGCCTCTCAAAATAACGTTTGAGACTGTGGATCATGATGACTCCGAACATTAAGGGTTGGCGCGCAGCGCGCGCCAATGCCATCAGTAATTAAAGACAACACGACGGTTCTGAGCGTAAGCGCTTTCGCTTTGACCGCTAGCCACCGGACGCTCTTCACCATAGCTCACAACGCTCATTTGAGACGGTGATACGCCTTGGATATTCAAGAAACGCTGTACAGCGTTAGCACGACGCTCACCAAGAGCCATGTTGTATTCACGTGTGCCACGCTCATCGGTGTGTCCATGCAGGACAACACGCGAGTTCGGGTTGGCGCGTAAATAGCGGGCATGTGCCATTACAACCGACTCATACTCACTCTTGATGGTATCGCGGTCAAAATCGAAATGAATGGTGCGCACTTCTGGAATGCGAGAATCGGCTTGTTGACCAGCGCCTGCGCCGGAACCAGATGTAGAACCATACTGGCCACCAGTGCCAGCACCTGAGGTGCTAGTTCCTGTGCCATCCTGGCTTCCATAAGAGTCGCCGTCCTGGGTTCCGCCGGTGCTGGAACAGCCAGCGATAACTACGATAGATAACGCTACTGCCAATGAGCGAGCCAACGGTTTAAGTTGCATAATCAGACTCCTTGCCTGAAAACAAAAAAATAAAACTTTTCGTCAATCAATTTAAAAAAGGTGACCACGCGGGATCGCGCACATCACCCTGCGCTGCGGGTAATCTAAATGACGAGCGGCCATCCGCTGAAACGGCACTTAACACCCCATTACTACCCTGTTGGGTAGCGAAGATTACCATGGTCCCGTTCGGCGCAACACTAGGGGATTCATCTCTTGTTGTTTCACTGATGACAACAAGGCGTCCTCCATCACGCTCCTGACGTGCAACTTGGTATCCACGGTTGGAGCGGTGAATTAAAAAGATATACTCCCCGTCAGGTGAATAGCGTGCGCGCGCATTGTAGTTACCGGTGAATGTGATGCGATTTGCTTCACCGCTACCTAGCGAATATTCATAAATTTGCGGCCCACCGCTACGGTCAGAGGTAAACAACAGACTACGTCCATCAGGTGCCCAAGCTGGCTCGGTATCAATGCTACTGTTTTGAGTTATACGCTCTACTGAGCGATTATTGATATCTAGGATATAAATTTCTGGTTGTCCATCTTTGGACAGTGACATAGCGATTTTGCGCCCGTCAGGTGACCATGTAGGAGCACCATTGATACCGTCGAAAGAAGTTGCCTGTATCCGTTGCCCAGTTGAAACATCTTGAATATAGATAGCCGGACGCTCTGTTTCAAAGGATACGTATGCCAGTTTCCGACCATCGGGAGACCATGCAGGTGACATGATCGGTTGGTCGGAGGTAAGCACTTGTTGACTATTACGACCATCTGCATCGGCCACATACAGACCAAATTGCATATTATCGCCTAATCCTTGAGCAGTTACATAAGCAATTTGAGTTGAGAAAGCACCCCGGATATCAGTAATTTCTTCAAAAATTTGATCGCTAATATAGTGAGCAGCACCACGTAAATCGTTCGTGCTTGCAGTGACCGTTTCGCCAATCATACGGCGCTGTCCACTGATATCCATTAACTCAAATTGAATCTGATAACCACTACCTGTCTGTTGCGCTCTACCTACCACTAAATATCGCACATCTAGAGAACGCCAAGTGCCAAACTCAACGTCATCCGCCTGGCTTGGCCTATCAAACATCGCACTGCGTTCTAAAGGCGCAAAAAAGCCGCTGCGTTCGAGATTGTCCTGGATGATTTGAGCCACGTCTTCAGGCATGTTATCACCGCCTGCAAAGGGAACGATACCAATCGGTAAGGCTTGGTCGCTCCCACGTGTTATTTCGATAGTTAGGTTTGCATTTGCATAACTACTAACGAATAGCAGCACACAAAACAGCCACACTTTGCTTATGGTTTGCATCAGCGAACATCCCCCGGGGTAAATCGCAGATTAAATTGACGTAAGTTACGCTGCTGCTCTGCGGGCAAATCCCTCAGCTCGCTGAACGGAGCAGCGTGTTCAACAGCCTGCATTGCAGACCGATCAAAGGCACTATCACCACTAGATGAAGCGATAGTGGTTAAAAGTACCTCTCCTGATGGGCCAAGCCTTACTTGAATCGTAGCACTCATTGCGTCACTGGCACCTGCTGGAATTAACCATGCCTGCTCTACCGCTCGACGCACAATATTAATAAAACCATTCGCAGCTTGCTGCGCCTGCTGTGCGTTAGCAGCAGCCTGGGCTTCTCCCTCTAGCTGACGCTGCATGGCCGCCTCGGCTTCCCGTTGGCGCTGAGCTTCTGCCTCGGCTTCCCGTTGGCGCTGAGATTCTGCCTCGGCTTCCCGTTGGCGCTGGGCTTCTGCCTCGGCTTCCCGTTGGCGCTGGGCTTCTGCCTCGGCTTCCCGTTGGCGCTGAGCTTCTGCCTCGGCTTCCCGTTGGCGCTGGGCTTCTGCCTCGGCTTCCCGCTGGCGCTGGGCTTCTGCCTCGGCTTCCCGCTGGCGCTGGGCTTCTGCCTCGGCTTCCCGCTGGCGCTGGGCTTCTGCCTCGGCTTCCCGCTGGCGCTGGGCTTCTGCCTCGGCTTCCCGTTGAGCCTCTTCTCTGGCTTGAGCTTCTACTTCCTGCTGTTCGGCTAGACGCTGTGCTTCTTCTTCTCGTCGCTGCGCCTCGGCTTCGGCCTGAGCTCGAGCCTCCTGCAGCTCGCGAGCTTGCTCTTCTGCTCGCGCTTGAGCTTCTTCTCTCGCAGCGGCTTCGTCTGCCTGCTGCTGCAATGCTTCTTGCTCACTTGCATCAGGCTCAGGTGCTGGCTCAGCCTCATCGGGGTCGGTTGAACTATTGAGAGCTGCTTGTTGATCCGTCGTTTGCTGTGCTTGATCAGTGAATGTTTCAGTACTGACGAACGTCGCTTGCACAATAGAGGATGAGTCTGGTTCTGCCGTAGAGCTTGGCAGACTAACCAAACTAAAAAGCACAACTAATAGATGCACCGTAACCGCCAGGACGGTAGGCCACGTATAGCCAACATCCTGTGGGTCGCGGGGTGGTTTGATTGCCATTTGCGCGCTACGTTTAACCATCTTGTGGCGGCTCAGATAACAGACCTACATTAGCGACACCCGAGCGTTGCAGTGTGCTCATCAATAAGACTATTTGTCCGTATGGAACGTTGCGATCGCCGCGAACCATGACAGGCGTCTCAGGTCTTCGCTGTAATATCGCTGTTACTCGCTCTGCCATTTGCTCAAGAGAGACAGCCGTTGAGTCTTCGCCAAGCGTGATGAAATAGCCTCCATCCTGATCGACAGAGATAATAATCGGATCGCTTTCGTCTTGGCTTTCGATAGGCTCTGATGTGACTTGAGGCAGGTCGACTTGCACCCCTTGAGTGAGCATTGGTGCGGTGATCATAAAGATCACCAGCAAGACCAGCATGACGTCAATAAAGGGGACTACGTTGATTTCAGCCATCGGCTTTTTATTGCCGCTGCGATTAAACGGGCCTTGCATAGCGTACTCCCTTAGCTAGCGCTGGACTTACTTTCACGACCTTGCAAATTACGGTGCAAGATAGCGTGAAATTCCTCGGCAAAGTCTTCGTACTTGCCCAACAAACGAGCGGCATCATTCGATAGACGGTTATAGAAAATTACCGCAGGAATAGCTGCAAACAGGCCCATGGCTGTTGCAATTAACGCTTCAGCAATCCAGGGGGCAACGGTTGCCAATGTAGCTTGCTGTGTCATAGAAAGGGACTGGAAAGACCCCATAATCCCCCAAACCGTTCCGAACAAGCCAATGTAAGGGCTCGCGGATGCCACCGTTGCGAGAAATACAAGATGCTGCGTTAGGCGGTCTTCTTCCCGGGACCAGGCGACTCGCATACTCCGCTGCACGCCTTCTAAGATGGTGTCGGGGTTACGGGTTTTTGGCATTAAGCGATTAAATTCGCGAAAGCCCGCCTGGAAAATATGCTCTGCTCCATAGCGTGGGTCGTCAGCAGGAATTTCCCGGTATAACTCGTTTAAATCGACACCCGACCAAAAGGATTCTTCAAATTGGTTGTATTCCTGTTTTGCCCTGCGCAGGGCAATGCTACGTTGGAAAATAACCACCCATGAGAGGATTGACCCCACCACCAGCAGTAACATCACCAGCTGAACAACCGTGCTGGCACTCATTATCAAGTGGGGGATGGACATGGTGTTATCGTTCACAGTTACCCTCATCAAGCTATTAATGTCGGAATTTCCGAACAGTGGTGGTATATAAAGGTCATGAAGTACGCACGCTACATCGTGCTATCTACTCCATAGGTTTACACATGTCATAGGTTTATGCGTGTTTTCGATGTTCGTCTTAAACTAATCAACCAAGCGCTTGCAATGTTTTTGGCCATGCTTTTGGCCGCATCTTATGCGCGCATAAGCAGGCTATCTCGACTGTAGCAGCGCATAAGAGTTCCTCATCTCGCTGCACTTGCTGCAAAAAAGTCATCCGGCATCGACCAACATTCTCAATATTTGTACTGACAATAAGTGCGTCATCCAAGCGTGCCGGCTTGCTGTAGTGACAGGCCAAGCGATATACCACTAGCTGGGTGCCATCGTCTAGCAAAGATTGCTGATTAAGGCCTAGCGTACGTAACCATTCGCTGCGGGCGCGCTCCATAAACTTCAAGTAGTTAACGTAGTAGACAATTCCACCGGCGTCAGTATCTTCCATATATACGCGCACCGGCATCGTGAACCCATTGCTCATGGGCGCCGCTCTCCTTCTGGATCAATAGCATGTTCGTGAGGCGTTTTATTGAAGTGTAGCCACGCTTGTCGCGTCACTACGCGCCCCCTTGGCGTGCGCATCATCAGCCCCTGCTGTATTAGGTAAGGTTCGATGACGTCTTCAATGGTACCGCGTTCTTCACTAATAGCGGCTGAGATTGAGTCAATCCCAACAGGTCCGCCATCAAATTTATCGATCATTGCCAACAAGAGCCGCCGATCCATATGATCCAGCCCATGGTGATCGACATTCAGCATGTTGAGTGCCGCATCGGCGAGAGTAACATCAACGATGCCATTGCCCTTTATTTCTGCATAGTCACGTACGCGACGCAGCAGCCTATTGGCAATACGCGGGGTGCCTCTGGAGCGCTTGGCAACCTCCACTGCGCCTTCATGGCTCGTTTCAACACCTAGCAAGCGGGCAGAGCGAGTCACAATCTCAGTCAGCTCTTCAAGGTTGTAAAACTCCAGGCGTTGCACAATGCCAAAGCGGTCACGTAATGGAGAGGTTAGTAAGCCTGCGCGCGTTGTCGCACCTACTAAGGTAAAGCGAGGCAAATCTAGTTTGATTGAGCGGGCTGCGGGCCCTTCACCGATCATAATATCCAGTTGGAAATCTTCCATTGCCGGATAAAGTACCTCTTCTACCACGGGTGACAGCCGGTGAATTTCATCAATAAACAGTACATCACCTGGCTCTAGGTTCGTCAGCATGGCTGCTAAATCACCTGCACGCTCAAGCACTGGGCCAGAAGTTGACTTCAGCCCTACCCCCATCTCGGTAGCAATAATATTCGCAAGCGTTGTTTTACCCAGCCCAGGGGGCCCAAATACCAAGGTATGATCTAGGCTTTCCTGACGTAGCTTTGCGGCCCCCATGAAAATCTCAAGCTGCTCGCGTACCCGTGGCTGCCCAATATAATCCTTTAAGTGTTTGGGACGAATAGCATGATCAATACGCCCTTCCCCTTGTTCGGGCTCAGCCGCAATTAATCGGTCATGTTCTAACATAAAGTGCGCACTATCAGTCGTTCCATGAAATAACCCACGTTGTTACCCAGTCATGCGTTTTGTCAGCGCGGCTTTAATAATCGCCTCTGTTGACTGCTTGGGATTAATGTCAGCCAGCATTTTTGAGGCTTCAGTCAGCTTATAGCCCAAGCTCACCAGGGCAGCTTCCGCATCTGCTAATGAGTCACGGGGAGCAGGTTCACCATTCGCCGCTTCTAACGCGAGGGGCGCATCCGCCGCGTTCCCCCATTCAGGGAAACGGTCACGCATTTCAATAATTAACCGCTCGGCGGTTTTTTTACCAACGCCCGGAAGCTTCGTCAGTGCTTTGCTATCGTCGTCACGGACGCAGCGCATAAAGGCGGCTTCGTCCATTCCAGAAAGGATAGCTAGTGCTAGCTTTGGCCCTACGCCGTTGACTTTGATTAGGGCACGAAACAGTGCGCGCTCTTGTTCACGGCCAAAGCCGTAAAGCAAATGGGCATCATCACGAATTGTAAGATGCGTATACATGGATACGCTCTCACCTACGGCTGGAAGTGCCACTAGGGTATTCATAGAGGCTTCAAGCTCGTAACCGACACCATGCACATCAACCACAATCCAAGGGGGGTGCTTTTCTAACAAAAAACCATTAATACGACCGATCATAGGTATGCTCGCAATAATAAAAAGCAGTCATTTACTATAAAGACACTCTGTACAAATGACCAGTAAGCAGCTAAAGCCGCCACCGCCCTGTGCTGCGCCGACGACTGCCCTTAGAGGGTGCAACAAGTAAGCCATGTCCTGCATACGCATGGGTAAGCGCGATAGCTAGCGCATCCGCGGCGTCCGCCTGTGGCGTTGAGGAGAGCTGCAGAATAGCGGTGACCATATGTTGCACCTGGCTTTTCTCCGCCCCGCCTTGGCCAGTAACGGCTTGTTTGATCTGCCGTGCTGCGTATTCTGCAATGTTCAGACCGTGATTCGCGATGCAGACGAGAGCCGTGCCCCGTGCTTGGCCAAGCTTCAATGCTGAATCGGGATTTTTAGCCATAAAGACTCGCTCAACGGCGACGGCATTGGGCCGATGCAGCCCCACTACTTCGCTTAAACCTGCATAAATTTGCGCCAAACGCTGCTCTAAAGGGCCATCGGTCGTTCTAATGCAGCCACTGGCGACATAATGAGGCTTAACACCTATTAAATCGATGACACCATAGCCCGTGATACGCGAACCAGGGTCGATACCCAAAATCCTAATCGCGGGAGCGGGCTGTTTTTCATCCATGGCAGCTGTCCTATTGGTAGCGAGCGGTTCAAACAAAAACACCGACGCCTAAACGTCGGTGCTGAACTACTAGTTGGCGAACTTCTCGTTGCTGAGCTACAAAGCAGAGCTGAGCAATTATTCGCTGGCGGTCTCTGCTTTCGCTTTTTGGCGCAGACGGATGTTCAAGTCTTTCAACTGATCCGCGCTGACTTCACCTGGTGCATCAGTCATTAAACAGCCGGCGCTTTGGGTTTTCGGGAAGGCAATCACTTCACGAATTGTCTTAGCTCCAGCCATCAGCATCACTAAACGATCTAAACCGAACGCTAGACCGCCATGGGGAGGCGCACCGTATTGCAGAGCATCCAGCAGGAAGCCAAATTTTTCTTGCGCTTCCTCTTGGCCAATGCCCAAAATTTCAAACACAGTGCTTTGCATGGTTTGATCGTGAATACGAATAGAACCACCACCGAGCTCGGTTCCGTTAAGCACCATATCGTAAGCACGCGACAAGGCCTTTGCTGGGTCAGCTTTAAGCGCTTCTGGCGAGCAAGAAGGTGCAGTAAACGGGTGATGTAACGGGCTGAGGCGACCGTTGTCGTCCGCTTCAAACATCGGGAAATCGACAACCCATAACGGCGCCCACGCCTGGGTGTAAAGCTCAAGGTCGGCACCCAACTTGACGCGTAATGCACCAATGGCCTCATTGACGATGCGCGCTTTATCCGCACCAAAGAAAATGATATCGCCATCTTCAGCGCCTACGCGATCAAGCAGCTCTTCAACCACATTTTCCATGAACTTAACAATGGGTGATTGAAGACCTTCAAGCCCTTTGGCACGCTCATTGACCTTAATCCACGCCAGCCCTTTCGCACCGTAAATACCAACGAACTTAGTATATTCGTCGATCTCTTTACGAGACAATTTGGCGCCACCCGGCACTTTCAATGCCGCTACGCGGCCGTCTTCCGCACTTGCAGGTCCCGAGAAGACTTTGAAATCAACCTGCTGCATCAGGTCATCAACATCGGTCAACTCTAGCGGAATGCGCAGGTCAGGCTTATCAGAGCCAAAGCGATCCATTGCTTCTTGCCAAGTCATCCGTGGGAACTCAGGCAGCTCAACGCTCAGCACTTCCTGGAAGAGTTGACGAATCATGGCTTCGGTAATGCCCATGATATCGTCTTCTTCCACAAAAGAGGCTTCGATATCGATTTGCGTGAATTCAGGCTGGCGATCAGCCCGCAGATCTTCATCACGGAAGCATTTAGCAATCTGATAGTAGCGATCAAAACCAGCCACCATTAACAGCTGCTTAAACAACTGTGGCGACTGCGGTAATGCAAAGAAGCTGCCTGCATGTGTCCGGCTAGGAACGAGGTAGTCGCGGGCACCTTCCGGCGTTGCGCGAGTCAATACCGGCGTCTCGATATCCAGGAAGCCTTGGTTTTCCAAGTAAGCGCGGACGTTATGAGAAATACGCGAACGCAAGCGAAGCTTCTCAATCATATCCGGGCGTCGAAGGTCGATATAGCGATGCTTTAAGCGAACCTCCTCGCCTACTTTGTTTTGTTCATCCAACTGAAAAGGTGGAGTGGCTGCTGTGTTGAGCACCTCCACCTCTTTAGCTAATACCTCAATCATGCCCGTTGGCATGTTAGGATTTTGCGTTCCTTCAGGGCGCAGCCGGACACGGCCAGTAATACGAAGCACATACTCACTGCGAGCACGGTCAGCATTAGCAAATGCCTCGGCGGTATCTGGGTCGACAACGAACTGAGCGATGCCATCGCGATCGCGCATATCCAGAAAAATGACCCCACCATGATCACGGCGGCGATGAACCCAACCGCAGACAGTGACCGTTTGTTCCACCAAAGTTTCGTTAAGCTGGCCGCAATAATGGCTGCGCATGTCTAATCCTGTTCTGTTACGTGGCAATGAGATTGTCGTGGGCCGTTCTGACCCTGACAACCGCGGCTAAGCCGCGGCGCCCTTTTTCGTTGATGCGCTACTGGTATCGTTTGTGGCACCAGTGCTAGAAGTAGATTGGCCTTCTGCTGCCAAGTTTTTCTTACTTCCTGTTTTAAAATCGGTTTCATACCAACCGCCGCCAGCAAGGCGGAAACCAGCTGCTGAGACCAAGCGTTCAAGACTGGCTCGCTGGCACGCGGGGCAATCCTTAAGCGGATCCGCGCTGATTTTCTGCAATTTTTCCATGCGATGACCGCAGGCCTTGCACTCGTACTCATAGATGGGCATGTTGATAACTCCTGAAAAGCTCAACTCCGACAGGCTAAGTTTGTATAGACTGGCAAATCCAACGCTTGCCAGGCAAAAAATATGTGGCCTGTTGGGATAAATTCCAAGACTGCGGTTGATAGAGCGACACATTATACCCTTTTGTGCCCCCTGCTGAGCAAGGCCAAGTGCCTTTCGGCAGATAATGGAGAAAAGAAAAATGCCCAATGCGGTAATGCTGGATGCCGAGAGCTTAGGCGCGGATATCAATCTAACAGCAATTCGAGACATTGTTAGTCATTTAGAGGTGTATCAGCAAAGCACTGCCGAACAGGCAAGTGAGCGCTTGTCAGATGCGGACATAGCGATCGTCAACAAGGTTGTACTGAACGCAGAAACACTATCAGCCTTGCCCAAACTCAAGCTTATATGTGTGCTGGCGACAGGGCTTAACAATATTGATCTCGACACAGCTAAAGCCCAAAACATTCTTGTAAAGAACGTCACCGCCTACGGAACAGCAAGCGTTTCTCAGCACACATTAATGTTAATGCTGACACTGGCAAACCGATTGCCACGTTACCAAGCTGACATCGCACGAGGCGAATGGCAGCGCAGCGGTTTCTTTTGCTTACAAGCCCACTCGACGCTGCAGCTTTCCAATAAGCATCTGGTGATGGTGGGGCAAGGTGAGCTTGGCTCAGAAGTGGCACGTTTAGCTGAAGCGTTTGGGATGAAAGTTACATTTGCTGCTCGTCCTGGCAATGAATCAAACGACAAACGGCCCTCTCTCGACGATTTATTACCGACGGCAGATATTATAAGTTTGCATTGCCCGCTGAACGAAACAACCAAGCACCTTATTAATCGCACACGATTGGCAAACGCAAAGTCATCACTGCTATTAGTCAACTGTGCCCGGGGCGGCATCATTGATGAAGAAGCGGCACTTGAGGCGCTTCGTGCTGGCAAGATTGGAGGGTTAGCGGTTGATGTGCTCCCCACTGAGCCTCCGAAAGAAGGTCATCCTCTATTAACAGCATTAGCAGAAGGAGAGGCACTTAATTTGATAGTGACCCCTCACAATGCTTGGATCACCCCTGAGGCTCGCCAGAACATTGTGGCGCTCACTGCTGATAATATTAAGCAATGGCAAACTGAGGCGAGTGGATTAAGCGCCAATTAGTAGGTTGCGAAATGATCAGGAGCGCGGTGGCCATCTAGCACTTCAATAGTGACATGGGTTACCTGCGCTCCTTTGGGCCCCTGCCATAACCATTCAGTAAGAGAAGCTACGGCAGTGGAATTACCGCATAGCACTACCTCTACCCGTCCATCGGGTAAGTTTTTGGCGTAGCCCGTTAGCCCTTGTTGAAGCGCTTGTTCCTGTGTTGAACGCCGAAACCATACTCCCTGCACTTTTCCTGTTACATAGGCGCGTACACAACAAGTAGACATAAACTGTCCTCTCAGTGTTTATACAATAGCGTTTATAGACTTCAGCCTGGTAAATCGACAGGCTGAAGTCTGTTGATATCCACTCTTTTCAAACGAGCTCTCTATAGGGCTCTTTTTACCCACCTTTTTTAAACCAATTCTTGTCTTACACTAACTCTCGCTTCACCAGCACTGCACTATTACGTGGCACCAATGGCCGCCCACGACGAAGTAGCAAGGAACGAGTAAAAGCGGCACCAAACAGTAGAATTAATGAACTGTAATATACCCATAATAGAATCATCACAACAGACCCCGCTGCGCCATAAGTAGACGCTGTGGCGGTATATGTTAAATAAATAGCAATAACGCTGCGTCCAATTGTAAACAGTACGGCGGTTACTACTGCGCCAATCAACACATCCTGCCAACGGAGAACAACATCCGGCAATACTTTGAAAATAGTAGCGAATAACAATGCCACCATCGCAAGTGAAATTAATGACTCAAGCGATGTCGTTAATAAACTGGCATAGGGCAATAAATTTCCAGCTCCGTGGAGCATCCCTCGCAAGGCAACCGCCAACACTAACGATATTAGTAGGATGAAGCCAATAGACAGTACGACCGTTAAAGAAAGTAAACGATTTTTTATAAAGATAAGAGCACTGTTGGAGGTGGGCTTTGCAGTAACGCCCCAGATGGTATTGAGCGAAAATTGCATCTGTGCAAACACGGTCGTGGCCCCTACTAACAAGGCCACAAAGCCAAGCACTGTTGGTAAGATACCTGACTCTTCGATACGTGATTGGACAACGGCCTGCTCAATCGCAAGTGCTGCGTCAGCGCCTAACGTGTCCTGAAGCTGAGCAACTATTTGCCCTTGAGCAGCATCTTCACCCAGCACCACGCCTATCACTGTTACCGCGATAATAACGGTAGGCGCCAAGGAGAAAAGTGTGTAGAACGCTAATGATCCGGCATAGCTGAAGGCATTTCGTTCAAGCCATAACGCCGTTGCATCTTGAACCACGTTCCACCAAAAAATGATCGTTTTTTTCAGCATATTCATTCCCTTAACAAAAGAGTGTCCCTATCAAGCACTAGCGCAAGATACATCTAACAATCATACCGAACTAAAACGTTGAGCGCAGGCGCAGGCGCATTGCGCACCTTAACTGCCCACTTCATAATGGCTCTCTTTTCTCTGCTACTTTCTCACCCACGACCAAGGAAGCGTTATGAATTCGGATGCTGTTAAATCTACTACGGCTTACGACTTTGATTGCTTGGTGTTTATTGGTCGTTTTCAGCCTCCCCACCTTGGCCACCTTGCCATTATCCGAGAGGCGTTAAAACAGGCACGCCAAGTCATCGTATTAGTGGGTTCTGCTTGGCAGGCACGCTCTTTACGCAACCCGTGGACGTTCGATGAGCGACAGGCAATGATTCGTTCTGGGTTTGATGATCAAGACAATCAACGCCTGGAAATTACTCCCCTGCTTGACGCGCTTTATAATGATGATGTGTGGGTACGTGATGTGCAACGCAAAGTGCGTGACTTGACGTCCCCTGCCAACGCTCGCTTACCCCGTATTGGTTTGATTGGCGCAAGCAGAGGACAATCAAGCTACTATTTATCGCTTTTCCCCCAATGGGAATCCATCAGTGTCCCACTCGTTGAAGGTATTTCAGCGAGTCAAATACGTGAGCGGTTGTTTCGCTCGCCTGGTTCTACCGATGACTATTTGAGTACAGGTGCATACCACGACTTACCACCAGAAGTCGTCAAAAGCGTTGACAAGTTTTGCAAAGGTATTGCCTACCACGGTCTACTGGAAGAGCAGCAGCTACTCGATCAATACAAACAAGCCTGGGCACAAGCCCCCTATCCGCCCATTTTTGTGACTGTTAATGCGGTTGTTGTCCAATCAGGCCATATTTTGTTGGTAAAGCGAATGGCTGCGCCGGGTAAAGGACTTCTTGCATTACCCGGAGGCTTCATCAATCCCCATGAGCGTTTACTAGATGCCTGTTTAAGGGAGCTCCGTGAACGATTAAGGCTTAAAGTGCCCGAACCCGTTTTAAAGGGCTCGCTACGCGGACAACGCTTGTTTGATGAACCTCATCGCAGTTGGCGTGGACGAACGTTAGCTGAAGCTTTCTATTTTGCTCTTAGACCTGATCAGCAGTTGCCCCGTTTAAAGCCAGTCAAGGGCGGCGATCATGCTCGCTGGGTCGCCCTTGCTGATCTAGAACCCGAAAGCTTGTTTGAAGATCACTTCTTCATTATTCAAAATTTTCTTGGATTGCCGGCAGATTTAGGCACATTTTAAAATCTAAGGTATTTTTCTAGTCGTTCTGCAGGCTAAGCCTGCAGAAAATCACGTGGCAATTTCATCATTTGGCGCCAGAGACGCTCAACGCCAGGTTTATGGACTAACGAACAGCGGTAAAGTCTAATTTCTAGAGGGATATCCCAATTTTCATCGCCAGCTCTTACTAATTTGCCGGTTTTGAGCTCTTCACGAATACAAAAATCAGGAATCCAAGCAACTCCCACTCCCTGAAGTACCATGCCTTTCAATCCTTCTGCCATGGCCGTTTCATAAACCGTACGCAGCTTCAGTCGTAATGGATCGTTTTTGAGCAGCATGCGTACGCTTCGCCCCAGAAATGCACCCTGCGTATAAGCTAAATAGGGAATTGAACTGTCATTTTGAATCGAGAAAAGCGGTTTGCCCTCTTCATCTGGTAGTGAAACAGGCAACATTTTCACTTGGCCAATCGAGAAAGAGGGAAAGACTTCTGCGTCCAGCTGCATAGTGGCAAAGGGGTCATAATATGCCAGCATCAGATCACAGTTACCTTCGCGCAGAACATGGATCGCCTCTCCAACGTTCATAGCGACTAATCGTGTAGGCAGTTCACCCAAGCCTTTTTGTAAACGAGAAATCCAAGGTGGGAAGAAGCTTAATGCCAGTGAGTGTGCCGCGACGATATCAAGCGCTTCATTCGCAATAGAAACTCCCCGGAGATGGCTCAATGACTCGTTCAATTGCTCCACTAGGTTGCGTGCGGTGATCAAAAACAATTGGCCCTCTGAGGTCAGGCCTATCGGTGTTGTCGAACGATCTACTAAGATGACCCCTACCGCTTGTTCTAGCGCACGAATACGGCGACTGAAAGCAGGCTGAGTAACATGGCGCTGCCTGGCAGATGCCGAAAAACTTCGTGTATTGGCTAATGCAACGAAATCCTCGAGCCATTTTGTTTCTAAATTCACCCAAAACTCCTTTTGCCTAATCGTTGTTAGCGGCGTGCAGGGTTATTATTGATTACTGAATAGGTGCGGTTAAATATGCCGCACGAGAAACTACTTTCTTCCACATTGGGCGCTGGCTAATTTCGTCAATTGTAACGCGTCGACACTGAGCAAAATCTTGCTCTAACATGGCGTGTACTTTACTGGCAAACGCTGTGCTGGGTATGAAAGCTGTTATTTCAAAGTTGAGCCGAAAAGACCGATTATCCAGGTTTATTGTGCCGACAGTTGCTGCGTTGTTGTCAATGAGCATGACCTTTTGGTGTAAAAAACCAGGAAGATAACGGTATATTTTCACACCCGCTCTTAACATATCAGGCAAAAATGAAAATGCAGATAGAAACACCAGCAAATGATCGGGGCGCTCGGGAATCATAACCCGCACATCTACGCCTCGCATTGCTGCTAACCTAAGCGCATCCTGTACTCCTTGATCTGGTACGAAATATGGGCTAGTTACCCAGAGCCTTTCATTAGCACTATGAATTAATTGTTGAATTAAAAGGCTAGCCGTGTCCTGTTTATCGGCTGGGCCAGATGGCACAATAACCACATGATGATCATCTTGCGGATGACTCTCGGCATGCCAGTTTAAGGTAATGACTTCCCCTGTTGCCCAGTGCCAATCTTCCCAAAAAGCTTCCTGCAAACCCAGCACACACGGTCCACCGAGGGCTAAATGGGTATCACGCCAGGGGCCATGCCGTGGATTTTGCCCAAGATATTCTACACCAATATTAAAACCACCTACCCAGCCCTGCTTACCATCCACGACTGCTATTTTACGATGGTTGCGAAAATTAAGCTGAAAGCGATGTTTGAATCCGCGAGAAGAACGAAATGCTTTTACTTCGATACCTTCTTTGATCATCTCATTTAAAAAGCCATCGTTTAGTTTCCGACTACCCACTTCATCGTATAGAAAATAAACACGCACCCCCCGCTGTGCAGCTTTGATTAAATGATCCTGCAATCGTTTGCCTAAAGCATCGTTACGCACAATGAAAAACTGCAGCAGAAGATACTCTTTTGCCTGATCAATACCCTCAAAAAGGCTTGTGAAGGTGGCTTCACCATCGATCAACAAGTCGGCACTATTACCTTTAGTCAGCGGCATCATTGCCAACTGTTCAACTGCCTGAATATCGATGCTAGTCGGCGATGAAAGGTGCGGCTTAATGTTATGGCGATAACGTACCAACACTCGACGTAATACGTTATCTCGTTCCCCTCTTGCTGTTACATAGCCATAGAAACGCGGGCGACCGAAAAACCAATACGCAGGCAGCGCAACATAAGGAAACGTTAATAGTGAAATAATCCAGGCGATAGCCCCCTGAGACGTTCTGCTCGACATAAGCGCCATGACCGCTGACACGATACCTAATAGATGTATCAACATAATGCCGGTCCCTAGCAACCATGAGGTCATTGCCTATTCCTCGCTATGAAGTGAGCTGTTTATCAGATTATTTCACTGCTAATGCACAAAAGCCCCGCGTGAGACGGGGCTTATTTGTCACTGATTGCAGTTCTACGCCATCAGTATGCTACGCCTTTTGGGCGATGATCTCCTTCCATTTGGCCGGGCCTGTCTGGTGGACGGAAGTTCCTTGGCTGTCGACAGCAACCGTGACCGGCATATCTTCAACTTCAAATTCGTAGATGGCTTCCATTCCTAGATCTTCAAAACCAACAACGCGTGACTTTTTAATTGCTTGGGCAACAAGGTAAGCAGAGCCGCCAACAGCCATCAAATAAACCGCCTGGTTATCGCGAATGGCATCAATGGCGGTCTGACCACGTTCCGCTTTACCAACCATGCCAAGCAGGCCGGTCTCTTCAAGCATGGTGCGGGTGAATTTGTCCATTCGAGTAGCGGTGGTCGGACCAGCGGGGCCAACGACTTCGTCACCTACCGGATCAACAGGACCCACGTAGTAAATAAAGCGGCCTTTCATATCAACCGGTAATGGCTCGCCTTTGGCAATCATGTCCACCATGCGTTTATGCGCCGCATCACGGCCAGTTAATAGCTTACCATTCAACAGCAGCGTATCACCCGGCTGCCACGTTTTGACTTCTTCCGGAGTGACGCTATCCAGGTTAACGCGCTTGACGTTATCGCCTGCTTCGCGGGTAATTTCTGGCCAGTCTTCAAGTTTAGGAGCAGGAAGCGCTACTGGGCCACTGCCATCAAGCGTGAAATGCGCATGACGCGTGGCTGCGCAGTTGGGGATGATTGCCACAGGCTTATTGGCCGCATGGGTTGGATAGTCTTTAACTTTAATATCCAGCACGGTGGTTAAACCACCTAAGCCTTGAGCACCGATACCGCTCTTATTCACTTTGTCGAACAGTTCCAGACGCAGCTCTTCAGCGCGGTTGCTAGGCCCACGGGCCTGCAAATCTTGAATATCGATAGGGTCGAGCAGCGCTTCTTTGGCAATCATCATCGCCTTTTCAGCGGTGCCGCCAATACCAATTCCCAACATACCCGGCGGACACCAGCCTGCGCCCATTTTAGGCAACTGCTCCATCACCCAGTCCACAACGCTATCGGATGGGTTTAGCATCGCAAACTTAGATTTGGCTTCGCTGCCACCGCCCTTCGCGGCGACGTGGATATCGACCTTATCACCCGGCACAATCGAATGGTGAATAATCGCGGGTGTATTGTCTTTGGTATTGGCTCGCTTACCGTCGGGATCAGCGAGAACAGAAGCACGCAGCACGTTATCAGGCAATTGATACGCACGGCGCACGCCTTCGTTAATCATGTCATCGAGGCTTAGCTCGGCGTCCCAAGTGACGTTCATACCCACGTGAACGAATACCGTCACAATGCCCGTATCCTGGCAAATTGGACGATGTCCCGTAGCACACATTCTTGAGTTAATTAAGATTTGTGCAATCGCATCTTTCGCAGCGGGGTTCTCTTCACGCTCGTAAGCGGCTGACATTGCATCAATGAAATCTTTAGGATGGTAGTAAGAGATGTACTGTAGAGCATCGGCAACGCTCTGAATGACGTCGTCCTGGCGAATCACGGTCATGGACTAACAGCTCCTCGGTTATCGTCTTGGCTGCGGCCTTTTTAATGGCCGTCTAGATGTACCGGTAAGTATACCGTATTGACCTTTATGCGGCAGCCACAACCACGGTTAACCTACGTATGATAACTAGGGCATTAGTCTGACGTTCATTAGAACATACAAGATAACGGTATAAAATTATAGGTGCTGGCACGTTGGACATAAATATAAACGGCGAGAGCCAACCATTATGCGTTCGATAACTGAGCCACAGCGATGACAGGAAAGGCCAGCGCGTTCAAACACACTAAAACGCCATTGTCGGCGTGGCTCACCGGAGGCAATGGCCTGTTGAATCCATCCCTCACGATTAGTAACACCCGCTTCCAAATACGCCTGACGCGTCGTTTCCACAATCATAGTGGCGAGCAGGTCTAACTGATTTTCAGTTAAGTCACATGGGCGCTTCTTAGGGTGAACGTTAGATAAAAAAAGAATTTCAGAGCGCAAGTAATTTCCTAACCCAGCGACAAGCCCTTGATCAAGTAACAATGCACCCAGGCTTCTGCGCATAAACGCTGGATCAGTCAGGCGTTGTTTCACATCATCAGCCGATACGTTTTGACTTAATAAATCAGGCCCCAAGCGAGACAAGAAAGGGTGATGGCTCAACTCACTCTCATGCCAGAGCGAAATATCAGACGCGCTATAAAGACTAGCCACCTTGCCCTCAGCAACCAGCCGAACTCGTAATGACCTTTTCGTGCTTGGCGGCCTACTCTCGCTATGTAGCTTCCATACGCCATAAAGCTGATTGTGGGAATACAGCACACGATGGTCTGCAAAACGGATTAGCATGGCCTTGCCCCACGTATCAACTGCCTGAACCCGTTGACCAATCAATGAATCCGCTTGCACGGCGAGTTCAGGAAATGCAAACCACACATCATCAAGATGTTTGCCACCTATCTGCTTCTCAATTTTATCTGCTGCACGGCGGATTTCAGGGCCTTCAGGCATCGTTTACCCCAGCGCCAGCTGTTTTTCTTGCATTTGATGAAGTTGATCACGAAGCCTTGCCGCCTCTTCAAACTCCAGGTTCTGCGCGGCTTCAAACATGGCGTCCTCTAGCTTACTAATAGCCTCGAGCAGATCGTGTTTGCTCATCGTGGCCACATCATATTCAGCAGCACTCTCTGCCACTTTGCGCTCGTTGCCACGGCGACGACTGCTCTTCTTGCCTGGTGCCTGGGCGGCTTCAAGAATATCCGCCACGGAGCGCGTCACGGTGGTTGGCGTGATGCCATGCTCTTCGTTATGAGCGGTCTGCTTGGCGCGGCGACGTTCGGTTTCATCGATGGCTTTGCGCATTGAATCGGTGATTTTGTCACCGTATAAAATAGCTTTACCATGGGCGTTACGGGCTGCACGGCCAATGGTTTGAATCAGTGAGCGTTCAGCGCGTAAAAAGCCCTCTTTATCCGCGTCCAGGATAGCAACAAGCGACACTTCGGGAATATCTAAGCCTTCTCGAAGTAAGTTGATACCGACTAAAACATCGAACTTACCAAGACGCAGGTCGCGAATAATTTCAACCCGCTCAACGGTATCAATATCCGAATGTAAATAGCGCACGCGGATACCGTGCTCATCAAAGTATTCGGTCAGATCTTCCGCCATGCGTTTAGTCAACGTCGTCACCAGAACACGCTCACCTACGGCGGTGCGTAAGCCAATTTCTGAGAGCAGGTCATCAACCTGAGTGTTGGCGGGGCGAACCTCTATTTCTGGGTCTAACAATCCCGTTGGGCGCACCACCTGTTCGACAATTTGACTGGCATGCTCTGCTTCATACTTGCCTGGCGTTGCCGACACAAAGATGGTTTGTGGCGAAATAGACTCCCACTCTTCAAATTTCATTGGGCGGTTATCTAGCGCTGAGGGTAGCCGAAAGCCATATTCAACCAGGGTCTCTTTTCTAGAACGGTCGCCCTTATACATACCGCCAACCTGGGGTACGCTTACATGAGACTCATCAATAAACAGTAACGCGTCATCCGGCAGATAGTCGAAGAACGTCGGGGGTGGCTCGCCAGGCGCGCGGCCTGAAAGATAGCGCGAGTAGTTCTCAATGCCGTTGCAGTAGCCAAGCTCTAGCATCATTTCAATATCGTAAAGGGTTCGTTGTTCTAAGCGCTGCGCTTCAACTAAACGCTCGTGCTTACGCATCCACTCAAGACGCTCCTTAAGCTCTGCCTTGATCGCATCAATAGCACCTAAAATAGTTTCTCGCGGAGTAACATAGTGAGATTTAGGATAGATGGTCATGCGAGGCACATGGGTACGCACCTCGCCAGTTAATGGGTCAAATAGGCGAATAGAATCAACTTCGTTGTCAAACAACTCGACCCTCACCGCTTCCTCGTCAGAGTCCGCAGGGAAAATATCGATCACATCGCCCCGTACCCGGTAGGTGCCTCGACGAAAATCCATATCGTTGCGGGTATATTGCAGCTCGGCTAAGCGGCGTAAAAAGGCACGCTGGTCAATTAGCTCACCACGGGTAAAGTGCAGCCGCATCTTGAGATACTGATCCGGGTCACCGAGACCATAGATTGCCGATACCGAGACAACGATAAGCGCATCACGGCGTTCCAGCAGCGCTTTCGTAGCAGATAAGCGCATTTGCTCGATATGGTCATTTATCGAGGCATCTTTCTCAATAAAGGTATCTGAGGAAGGGACATAGGCTTCCGGCTGATAATAATCGTAGTAAGAGACAAAATACTCGACAGCGTTATCCGGAAAAAACGATTTGAACTCACCATATAGCTGGGCAGCTAGCGTCTTATTGGGCGCCATTACAATCGTTGGGCGCTGCTGCTGCTGCACAACATTTGCCATCGTGAACGTTTTACCCGAGCCAGTCACCCCTAACAAGGTCTGATGGGCAAGCCCCGACTCAAGCCCACTAATCAGACTGCGTATCGCGGCGGGCTGATCACCAGCGGGCTTAAATTTGGACTGCAGCCGGAATTCCTTGCTCATCATTACTCCTTAGAAAGGCAGTGTACTACTCGGTAAACGTGGAAATTTCTACCGTCGCCTGGGTCATCAACCGCTGTATCGGGCAGCGATGGCTAATGTCTTCTAGCTTTGCCCGCTGTTCAGGATCATCAATGCCGTGGAAAGTCATCGTCACAGCTAACTTATAGACACCTTTTCGTTCCTCACTATCATCGCGCTGGACCTTAACGGTGATGCCTTCCAGCGCCCACTCTTTGCGCCTAGCATACATTTGCACAGTAATGGCTTTACAGGTACCTAGGGCAATATCGAAGTAGTCATGCGGGTCTGGTGCACTACCGTCTCCTCCGACTACCGGCGGTACGTCCCCATAGAGGTCTTCCAAACCATCGACTTCAATACGCTGACGAAATGTATGGTTACGCTCACTAATAATCGTGATTGGCTTATGCATCAGGAAACCTTTATACCGAGGTTTAACTTCTCGACCGCTTTTATAAGCACTTCACGCTTAGCTCGCCCTTCTACTTCTGCTCCGTGGCGCCCTACCTCAGCACTATCGACGCCATCCAGCATCATCAGCGCCGTGGTAATCTTATTCACCTGGTCGACTGTTGTGACACCTTGGAACGTTAATGATTGATATGCCATTCCTTGCCCTTTTCTACGCTGAATTGAAGTGAGTACGCTATTGAAAACTATGCAAAACTGATACAAGCAAAGAAGTCTAGCACGCGCCAGAGCCCTTGCAATCTACCCGCAGTGCCCGCACCTTTGATACAAATGCGATTACGTTACGTTTACCCTATCTTCCCTTATGGAGTCTATATGGCGACTGTCTCTTCGTTACTCAAGATGAATGGCTGCGTCCGTTTGCCTCACCTCGCCGCCTTAGATGTCAAAGGTCCAGATGCTGAGAAATTCCTACAAGGGCAAACAAGCGCACAAGTTAGTTTAGCCAATGGTTTTTTTGCGCCTCTTACCTGCTTTTGCACACCAAAGGGAAGAATGCTGGCCAATGCTCAATTACTGAAAATCAGCAACGACCATTATAGGCTACTGTTGAGCACCTCATTGATCGATATGCTCGCCAGTCATTTAGCCAAATTTGCCGCTTTTTATCGCGTCGAATTGCAGGCTCAGACATCGATGCTTATCGTAGGCGCCAGCGAAAGTGCCAACAAGGTTGCTCAAGCGTTTGGTTTAGCGCTTCCTGATCAACCTTATACCCATCACAGCAATAACCAAGCGACAGCCCTATGCCAGCCAGATCACGGGCGTTGGCTAATCAGTATAGAAAATTCTGCTGAACAGAATGCCATTGAAATAAATGATGATGAAGATGCGTTTAATACGTGGCAATTAGCAGATATCCGCAGTGGTTTGGCGTGGTTAACAGCCCCACAGCAAGATCACTTCCTCCCACAAATGTTGAACTGGGAAGCGCTGGGGGGAATTAGCTTTAAAAAAGGTTGCTATACAGGACAAGAAGTCGTCGCACGGGCGCATTTCCGGGGCCAAGTGAAAAAACGCTTAGTGCGCATTACTGCCAGTGTCAACAGCTTACCCCAGGTCGGTGACACGCTAGTGGATGGGCAGGATAAAACCGTAGGTGAAATCGTTAGCAGCGCATTTAGTGGCGACCAGCAAATTGAGATGCTCGCCGTTGCAAATACTAAAGCGATTGAAGCGCTCTCGCCCCTTTATTGGCAAGGACATCCGATAGCTCTCTGCGACCTGCCCTATACCGTTGAGCGCCTGGATCCTGAACAGCTGTCCAGCAGCCTAAATGGCTAATGGGCGTTGAAATGTGGCAGCTGAAATAACCGAATAGCATTTGCACTGCTTAGTGCCGCTATTGTTTCAAATGACTGATGCCGGAGTGCTGCCACCACGCCAGCTACCTTTGCCACCCTGCATGGTTCATTACGTTGCCCCTGATAGCCGCTAAGCGGCATATCGGGGCTGTCAGTCTCTAACACAAAGCCATCGTCAGGTAAGCGTGACACCACGTTACGAAGTCTTTGTGCGCGCTCGTAGGTAACCGCCCCTCCCAACCCCAGGGTATAGCCTAGATCGAGAAACTTAGCGGCCTGCTCATAAGAGCCTGAAAACGCATGGATAAGCCCACCACTGGGAAGCGCCAGCTGGCGTAAGCGTTTGCTTACTTGATCATTCGCTTTTACGCAGTGCACCACAACAGGTAAAGCGAACTGTTTTGCTAAACCTAGCTGCGCATCGAAAAAGGCCCACTGTTTATCTAATGACTCCGTAAAGCGGCCATCGATACCGCACTCACCTATTGCTACAACGCGTTTTTCGGCTTCGACTTTCTGCTCAGCTAAAAGCTGCTCCAAGGCGACTAAATCGTGGTTAGCGTGTTTATCAATGAAGTAAGGGTGAAGACCAACACAACTACTTACTTCCTTACGCGCACTAAGCGCCAGCACATTAGGCCATAGGGAACGCGTCGTTGCTGGCACTACAAAGTGTTCGACACCCACCGCCTTGGCATTTTCGATGACCGCATCGCGATCATCGTCAAACGCCTCAAAATCCAGGTGGCAGTGGGCATCAATCAACATAGCAAGGAAATCAACATAGCAAGGATGGCTCGATCAGTGCTCGCGAGTGGGCTGGAAGCGAATATCCGGCCAGCGCTCTTGGGTCATCTGCAGGTTGACCCGCGTTGGTGCGATATACGTCAGGTAGCCGCCACCATCGATAGCAAGGTTGGAGCTCGCTTTACGCTTAAACTCTTCCAGCATCTTGGCGTCTTCGCAATAGACCCAACGTGCGGTTTGTACATTGACCCCTTCATATAGACAGTCAACTTTGTACTCTTCCTTCAAACGGTGAGCAACAACGTCAAACTGCAGCGTACCGACAGCACCAAGAATCAGGTCGTTGTTATCCATCGGCATAAAGACTTGCGTAGCGCCTTCCTCAGAGAGCTGCTGGAGCCCTTTTTGCAGCGCTTTCATTTTCAACGGGTCTTTTAAACGAACACGCTTAAACAACTCTGGCGCAAAGTGAGGAATGCCGGTAAAGCGCATATCTTCACCAACGGTGAAGGTATCACCAATCTGAATCGTGCCGTGATTGTGCAAGCCGATAATATCGCCTGGCCAAGCCTCTTCTACCTGAGAACGGTCTGACGCCATAAACGTTAGAGCGTCGGCAATTTTCACATCCTTGCCTATCCGCACGTGGCGCATCTTCATATTCTTTTCGTACTTACCGGAACAGACGCGTAAAAAGGCAATACGGTCACGATGGTTCGGATCCATATTCGCCTGAATTTTAAACACGAATCCAGTAAAGCGATCATCTTGAGCGGTTACTTCGCGGATGTCTGTCTCGCGTGGCTGGGGCGGAGGCGCGTACTCAACAAACCCATCCATCATCTCTCGTACGCCGAAGTTACCCATTGCGGTACCAAAGTACACGGGCGACAGCTCACCACGGCGATAGGCATCAAGATCAAACTCATGGGAAGCACCGCGCACCAACTCGACTTCCATGCGCAACTCTTCGGCCTGCTCTTCGCCAAGTACAGCGTCAACTTCCGGGTTATCTAAACCCTCAATTCGCTTGTCATCTGGAATACGGCTGCCTTGCCCCTGGGTATACAGATGAATGACGTCATTATAGAGGTGATACACGCCCTTAAAGTGCCGCCCCATGCCAATCGGCCATGTCATCGGCGCACACTGGATATTCAGTACGGTCTCTACCTCATCCATGACTTCGATGGGGTCGCGGATATCGCGGTCCATCTTGTTGATGAACGTTAAAATAGGCGTGGTGCGCAAACGGCAGACTTCCATCAGCTTGATAGTACGATCCTCAACACCTTTCGCACCATCAATCACCATTAACGCGGAATCCACCGCGGTTAATGTACGGTAAGTATCTTCTGAAAAGTCTTCGTGCCCCGGCGTATCCAGCAAGTTCACGATACGCCCGCCATAAGGGAACTGCATCACCGACGTCGTGACCGAGATCCCGCGCTCTTGCTCCATCTTCATCCAGTCTGATGTGGCATGGCGATCATTACGCTTGCTCTTAACAGAGCCAGCTAACTGAATAGCATTTCCGAATAACAGCATTTTTTCGGTGATGGTGGTTTTACCAGCGTCGGGGTGCGAAATAATCGCAAACGTACGGCGTAGTTCTGCTTCGCGCGCTAATTTGGCGTCAGACATGGAGTTCTCTAAAAATGGTGCAACGTTATGACTGGGATGGCGCCTTAAATATCGGCGTTTACATGGATATATGGTAACGCAACTAGGCCGCTGCGGCATACCATGGATAGCAAAGGGGGAATCAAGAATATAGGCACTAGCGGCGTAAAAAGAGGAGCTAGAGCAAACGCTAAAAGGGTCGTGAAGGGAAATTGAAAAAAAGCGCCGAACTTGTCGGCGCTTTTTTCGTACTGACGTTTATTTGGCTAGGCGTAAGTATTGACCTGAGTCCCCACGCTGCCCTCTTGGGCAAGGTCTGGCTGAGCCCCCATGTTAGCAGAGGCAAGTACTTCCGACACTTGCTGTGCTTGCATATCAAGAGACTGCTTAAAAAGCTGCATCTGTGCTTGTTCAGCAGATTGTGCTTGATTCATATAGAGTGCGGTGCTCACTGCGTTGCTTACGGCAACATCCATCTTTCACCTCACGATTGCGATATGTTGCACCAAGATAGCAAACATCATGCTTTACTACCAAGCAGCCTTTCCCATTAAGTACTTATCCAACAGTACTTATCCAACAGTACTTATCCAACAGTACTTATCCAACAGTACTTATCCAACAGTACTTATCCAACAGTACTAAGCCAACAGCTACCCACTGATTTAGAAACGGTCAGCTCTGAAAGGCGCCATATCAATCTCTGTCGGCTTACCTTCTATCATATCCGCCAGTAATTGCCCGGTAGCAGGACCTAGGGTAAATCCCTGATGCCCATGTCCAAAAGCTAACCACAGACCACGATGCTTGGGAGCCGGCCCTATAACAGGCTTCATGTCAGGCAAACATGGTCGCGCGCCTTTCCAAGCAGAGGCGTCGCGACGCTCAGCGAGGGGAAATATCGTGCGTGCAACTTTTTCTGCAGCAGCTAACTGCTGCTCATCTGCTGGCGACTCAAGCCGGTCAAGCTCAGCCCCGGTGGTTAACCGGACGCCTGCATTCATAGGCGCAAGCAAGTAACCCACCTCCGCATCCATTAACCAGTAATGAAGCTTTTTAGAGGGCTGTGTGGCGTAGTGCATGTGATAGCCGCGCTTAACAAAGGTCGGGAAATGATAGCCTAAGCCTTTCAGCCAGCTACCTGCCCATGGACCTAGTGCAACGACAACCTCATCTGCTTCTAGGCACTCAGCAGCCGTATCGACTTGCCAGCGCTCTCCTTGCTGCTTCACCCCCTCAATATCAGTTTGCAAAATACGCCCGCCCTGCTGGACAAAAGCATCGGCATAAGCGGCAACCAGCCCACCTGGGTCGGCAACTGTCCAAGGGTCAAGCCAGTGAATAGCACCAATAATATCGCTACCCAAATCTGGCTCTTTAGCCTCTAATGCAGCGCGGTCCAAAACGTCAAACTGAACACCAAAATTGTCACGGGCGTCTTGCGCTTCTTTTACGCGTTTTGCTAGCTCTTCAGGCGTGCGATAAATTTCCAACCAGCCTTCCCGGCGAACCAAATGATCAGCATTTGCCGCTTCAATCATGGGGCCGTGAGTCTTCAAGCAGAGCTGTATCAATGACGCATACTCAGGCACTATTTTTTTATAGTGTCGGCTAGAAGAGTTATGCCAGTAGCTCAACAGCGGCGAAGCAGCATTAATCATGCCTGCAGGCCGATAACGAATATCAACACGCTTGTTTGGCAGCACGCTCAGGATGGTTTTCATATCCCGCGGGAAAGCATAAGGACGAACCGCTTCGCGCTGGATAATGCCAGCATTGCCGAAAGAGGTTTCACGACCAGGTTGGCGACGATCAACCAGCGTTACTTGATGACCACGCTGCTGCAGGTGCCATGCAATGCTGACACCGACCATACCTGCCCCTAACACCACCGTTTGACGCGCCATTGCGTTGCACTCCGTAAAAGAAAATACTGCCTACAGTTCAAATGATTATTTTCAACAAACAACTCATTAAAAAATATCACTAACCAAACAGCATTAACATAGCTTAAAAAACTGTTTTTAGACCAAAAAGCAGCAACAAATATCGCATCAAAAAATAATATAGATGACTTCACTACACGTATCGCCAAAGCCATCAAAATGCACCAGCGCTTCTTACTAAAGACCTTTTTAAGCGGTTCATCAAGCGCAGGCCTGCTCCTCTACTAAGGCGGCATCGCGATAAGAAGCCTAGGGAAATTTCGCAGCAATTTCAGATAGAGAGTAATTTTTCGGGCCAGAAATGAATCAAAGGACAAAACCTAGGAAAGGCATTGCGTAGCAAATAAGGTAAAGAGGCTTAAAACACGAGCGACCAAAAACGCAAAAAAGCCGAACATAGGTCAGCTTGGTTTCAAACAAAATAATTAATAAAGGGGAAAAGCAATGACAATGGGAGAGGATTTTTTGAGGATAAATATCAAGGTTAATGGGGTGGATGATGGGGATCGAACCCACGACCACCGGAGCCACAATCCGGGGCTCTACCACTGAGCTACATCCACCACAACCTAAAACTAGAATTGCATATAATTAATACGTGTCATCAAATGGGGTGGATGATGGGGATCGAACCCACGACCACCGGAGCCACAATCCGGGGCTCTACCACTGAGCTACATCCACCATTGATGAAGTACTGACTTACATGTCTTACCGAAAGCGTCCAATAAAAAGCTTTAATGGCACGCCCAGCAGGACTCGAACCCGCAACCTACGGCTTAGAAGGCCGTTGCTCTATCCGGTTGAGCTATGGGCGCACATAAAGCATTCTAAGAGACTGAATACTGATGAGCACTTGACCACAACCAATGTTCGGAAAAGCAAGTTACCACCTTCCGCGCTAGGTATGTGGTCGGGATGGAGGGATTCGAACCCCCGACATCCTGCTCCCAAAGCAGGCGCGCTACCAGACTGCGCTACATCCCGATTTCTTACCTTAGACGCTGCTGCATGTCCCGTCTCAAGCGAGGCATATATTACTATTTCTGAGTTTAAAGTCAACACCTAAAGTGATTGATTCGTTAGAAGCTTTGCCTTGCCGCCCTAGCATGCGAAAATCAGGCCTTCTCGAAAGCCAGTGACCTCCTGCGCTCAGCCACACAATTCCAGGGGCTGAATTATAGATAGCAGGGTTTAAGTATCGGTGTTCGGGCACGATGCTCACGCGCCGCCCCCATACTTTAAACGCCACGGCCTAGACATAGTCACTCAGCTTCGTTTCTAACCTTCACAGGGATTCTATTACATGACCGCCCAACTTATCGATGGTAAGGCCATCGCCGCTAATGTCCGCCAGCAAGTTGCCGAGAAAATCAGCGCGCGCCAGCAAGCTGGCGCTCGGGCACCTGGACTAGCTGTTGTTGTGGTCGGGGAAGACCCAGCCTCCCATGTTTATGTCAGCAACAAACACCGCGCCTGTGAGCAGGCAGGCATCCACTCTTTTCAACATGCGCTACCCGCTGATACGCAGCAGCATGAACTTGAAGCACTGGTCGATCAGTTAAACAACGATGCAACGGTTGACGGCATTCTTGTTCAACTACCATTGCCAGAGCATTTAGACTCTCGCCCTATTCTTGAGCGCATTCGCCCAGACAAGGACGTCGACGGCTTTCACCCATACAACATTGGTCGTCTAGCGCAACGTATGCCCTCGCTCAGGCCCTGCACACCTAAAGGTATTATGACCATGCTCGCCCATAGCGGCATTGCCGTTCGAGGGTTAGATGCCACTGTAGTCGGCGCGTCCAACATTGTCGGTCGGCCGATGGCGTTGGAGTTGATGCTGGCAGGTTGCACCACCACGGTATGCCACCGCTTCACGCTACAGCTTGAGTCTCATGTGCGCCGCGCTGACTTGGTTGTTGTCGCTGTCGGCAAACCCGGCATTGTCAAAGGGGAATGGATCAAACCAGGCGCCATCGTGATTGACGTTGGCATTAATCGCCAAGACGACGGCACGCTCACTGGTGACGTTGATTTTAAAGCCGCGGCAGAGCGTGCCAGTTTCATTACACCCGTGCCTGGCGGCGTTGGGCCGATGACCGTTGCCACGCTACTTGAAAACACGCTAGAAGCCGCTGAACGGCACGACAAAGGCCTAGAGCAGTAGTGTTACACACACCACTGCCGTTAACGATTTATTAAGGAGTAATCACGAGTGCAACGTATTGGAATCATCGGCGCGATGGCGCAGGAAGTGAACATACTGGCAGGACAGCTAGAAGGCGCTGAACGCTACGAGCATGCTGGCTTCGTTTTTTATACGGGCACACGTCACGGCTTGGAAATTATTGTGCTGCAGTCGGGGATAGGCAAGGTCAATGCGGCGGTAGGCACCGCGATTTTACTTGAGCGGCACCAGCCTGATGCGATCATTAACACTGGTTCCGCAGGCGGCTTTGCGAGCGACCTTGCTATTGGTGATGTGATTATTTCGGATGAAGTTCGCCATCATGACGTTGACGCAGTGGTCTTTGGCTATGAGCTTGGTCAGGTACCTGGAATGCCGGCAGCCTACCAAGCAGACAAACAACTTCGTGATATTGCCCGCAACGCCATTGCCTCATTAGGTGAAGTCAATGTACGTGAGGGGCTCATCGCCACAGGCGATGCCTTTATGGCCGATCCTGTTCGTGTCGCGACTACCCGTGAACAGTTTCCAACCATGCTAGCCGTCGAGATGGAAGGCGCCGCTATTGCACAAACATGTCATCTTTATGGCTGCCCATTTGTGGTCATTCGCGCGCTGTCTGATATACCCGGCGGCGGTGACAACCACCTGTCATTCGAGCAATTTTTAGACATCGCGGCTGACCATTCATCACGGATGGTGGATCAGATGCTGATCGAGCTTGGTAAGAACAAGAAATAGACGTTAAAAAAGAGTGCTTAAAGCGTTAAAGAAACGGAGCCAGTTGGCTCCGTTTTTATGATTTGCTATCCAGCTATACGAACTACGCTTTCAGCTTCCATGCCAAGCTCTCACCCGCCATTAATGGAATAATATGCTGACCAGCCGTATAGGGATAATGCGCTGGCAGACTCCATGAACGACGCTCCAACGTCACGCTATCAGCATTAGCCGGTAATCCATAAAAACGTGGTCCATTGAGGCTGGCAAACGCTTCTAACTTGTCCAAGGCACCCATTTCCTCGAAGGCAGCTGCATAGAGCTCAATGGCAGCAGGCGCTGTATATGCCCCTGCACAGCCGCAGCTAGACTCTTTGTCACCCTGGGCATGAGGCGCACTATCGGTGCCCAAAAAGAATTTAGGGCTGCCGCTGGTCGCCGCTTTTAACAACGCCTGACGGTGCTGCTCACGCTTTAGTATGGGCAAGCAGTAATAATGCGGACGAATACCACCTGCCAGCATTTTGTTGCGGTTAAACAGCAGATGATGGGCTGTGATCGTGGCAGCAATATTATCAGGCGCAGCAGCGACAAACTCGGCAGCCTGCTGGGTCGTAATATGCTCAAACACTACCTTAAGATTAGGGTGTCTAGCCAAAAGCGGTTTCATAACCTGCTCAATAAACACCGCTTCTCGATCAAAAATATCAATTTCATGATCGGTAACTTCACCATGCACCAACAGCGGCATACCAACGTTTGCTAGCATCGCAATAGTGTCATCGCAGTGCGCAATGTCGGTGACGCCCGATGCAGAGTTAGTGGTAGCGCCCGCGGGATAGAGCTTCACGGCTTTCACGACACCACTTTCAGCAGCACGCTCAATTTCTTCAGGGGGCGTCGTGTCTGTTAAATAGAGCGTCATCAAAGGTTCAAAAGAACTCCCCTCGGGCAACGCTGCTAAAATTCTCTGCCGATACGCTAGTGCTTGTGCGGTAGTGGTTATCGGCGGCTTTAGATTAGGCATTATAATCGCACGCCCCATTTGGGCGGCGGTATGACCTACCACAGCGCTTAGCGCCTCATCATCACGTAAATGAAGATGCCAATCATCGGGGCGAGTCAACGTAATAGCGTCCACGGCAAGTCCTGTGCAGAAATGAATTAAGTAAAAGGGTCAGAACAGTATACCCAATACGGGTAAGGGATAAATCTCCCCTATCCATCCCACAGTCGTTCCCAAGTGTCGTATCATGGCGACACTTTGTAAGATCAAGGACTCAGTTTTTTATGCAGAATGTGCGTCGCTATGCGGACATTATCGCCAGTATTGAAGGATTATTATGGCTTGGTCTTGCCTGGTCGATATCCTTTTCAATGTATTTTGGGAGTACCGAACCGACGCTGGCTGTCCTATTCGTTGTTGGTGCACTCGTGCTATTCGGTTGGGCTCACCGTCCATTGCGTTACCTGTTGAAACGCTATCACGTACGTAAGCGCCGTACTGACATGTGGATTCATACGCTAGCACTGCCACTCTTGCTCGCTATGTTTTTCCATATCATGTTAGAGGCTGTACTGGGCAGTGCCTGGCTACCTCCTAAAATGCTGCTATTCAACTTGCTTGCCTCGGCGGGATGGCTGACGTTCGTTATGACGTTATTTATAAAATATGTTATTCACAACGTGAAAGCATCGAGCAAATAAGCACGCTATGCCTACCGCCCTACCTCTCCCGCTCTCGACGCCAAACCGTAACCTCGTTCGATTAACGATCGTCAGAGGTATCACCTGGACCGGTTTTTTACTGGCCATTATTGTTGGCATAGAGCTACTCGCTTTCGACTTGCCAGTGACCGCAGTCGTCAGTGTTGTGATTGCCATGGGGATACTGAATATCGTCACATGGTGGCGCTTAGGCAGACCAAAAGCGGTTAATCATTTCGAATATCTTGCCCACTTATTGGCCGATATTGCAGGCTTAACGCTGCTATTTTATTTTTCAGGCGGCTCAACAAACCCCTTTATTACTTACTATTTAGTGCCTGTCACTATCGCCGCCGCAACACTTCCCTGGCGGCATGCTTGGATCATCGCCGCGTGTTCAATGGCTGGGTACACCTACCTGATGTTCTTTTATCACCCGATACCTCAGCTGGGCCACATTAACAGCGACGGCCCACTAAGCCTGCACGTATTGGGTATGTGGCTTAATTTCGGCTTATCAGCCGGGCTTGTCACGTTCTTTATCTACAAAATGGCCCACGCACTGCGTAATCGAGATAAAGCACTATCTCGCACGCGAGAAGCGGCCCTGCGCAATGAACAGGTATTAGCCGTTGCTACTCAGGCCGCTGGTACGGCTCATGAGCTTGGCACGCCGCTTTCAACCATGGCCGTACTGCTAAATGAAATGTACCAAGACGCGCCTAATGACTCCCCCTTGCAACAAGACTTGGCCATTCTTCGTCAGCAGGTGGACGTGTGCAAATCACGCTTACAACACCTTGTCACGACGGCTGATCGTCGGCGCATGGCAGAACCAGAGATACTGGATGCTGAACTGTGGTTAGCCACCGTTGTGCAACGTTGGCTCGTTATCAGGCCAGATGTTAGCCACTTTTTTGATGTTGCCGAGAAACGCGGCCGTCCCTGGTTGGCCGTCGATGCCACATTAGATCAAGCGCTAACCAATTTGCTGAATAACGCTGCCGACGCTAATCCAGAGCACATTGCTATTCGCTTGGATTGGCAAGATGAAAGCGTTGTTATTGATATACGCGACCACGGCCCCGGCATCGCCATGTCGATTGCTGACCAGCTAGGCGATACGTTTATTTCCACCAAAAGCAAAGGCATGGGGATCGGGCTGTTTTTAACCCATGCCACCATTAATCGTTTCGGTGGTGGAGTAAGTCTGTACAATCATCCTGAAGGCGGTACGTTAACGGAAGTGACGCTGCCGCTTTGTTCCGCCCCTGATAAGTAACAGCGACGCAGAGCATTCGCCAGAAAATCGAGGACATCATGCAGACGCAAGACCAACGCCTTTTAATCGTCGACGATGATGAAATGTTTTGTCACGTGTTAAGCAGAGCGCTTTCGCGTCGTGGTTTTGAAGTGCAAGTTGCCCACGATGCTGATCAAGCAATGACACTGATCACGCAGTTCATGCCAACGATGGCAACACTCGATCTAAAACTTGAGCATAGTTCCGGGCTTAAGCTACTGCCCGACATGCTGGCAAGCGCACCGAATTGCCGTATTGTGGTATTAACGGGGTATTCCAGCATCGCCACAGCGGTAGAAGCCATCAAACTTGGCGCCGTTAACTATCTGTGTAAACCAGCAGATGCCGACGATGTTATTGCAGCTTTTGACCATCAGGATGGCGATCCAAATATTGAGCTAGCCGACAACCCTCCCTCTATCAACCGTATAACGTGGGAGCACATTCAAAAGGTGTTGCAAGAGCATGATGGCAACATTTCAGCCACGGCTAGGGCACTCGGCATGCATCGGCGCACATTACAACGCAAATTACAGAAGCGCCCGGTACGTCGGTAATTCCCCCACTCTTTGCGCAACAACGACGCAAAGAGTGGGCGTCAACTTGATGTTATTGGGCGGTCCATCCTAGATCAATGTTCCAACTTGCGCCCGTTACAGCGCCTGCCGCATCGGAAGCTAAGTAAGCAACTAGTTGAGCAACCTCGGAAGGCTCGATCAAGCGCTTAACCGCTGCGTTTTTCAGCATGATTTTTTCAATCACCTCTTGCTCATCCATCCCATGTAGCTTGGCTTGGTCGGCGATCTGATTATCTACCAGCGGTGTTTTCACATAGGCAGGGCAAATAGTATTGGCGGTAATCCCCTGCTCGCCACCTTCTAAAGCGGCGGTTTTCGTTAGCCCGATCATGCCGTGCTTGGCACTGATATAAGCGGCTTTGCCAGGCGAAGCCACCTGCGCATGAACAGACGCAATATTAATCACACGTCCCCAGCCTTTTTTACGCATATGTGGCCATGCTGCCTGGGTAAGCAAAAACGGCGCTGTCAGCATTAAATCAATGATTTGACGCCACTTCTCTTCAGGGAACGTCTCAATAGAAGCGACGTGCTGAATACCTGCATTATTAACCAAAATATCGACGCCACCAAAGCGTTTAACCGCATCAGCAATCGCTCCACGGCACGCGTCGGGGTCGGTTAAATCCCCCTGATAAAACGCTGCGCCAGCCGCGTCAGCCACTTCTTTTCCAGCCGGGTTAAAGTCTACTGCTAACACTTGAAAACCCTGCTCACAGAAATGTTTCACCACCGCTTCACCAATACCGCTGCTAGTGCCAGTGACCACAGCAACACGGGGTGTGACAGCTTTTTCAGAGGACATAAACGTTCCTTTTGCTGAGATTATTCAGAGTAAAAATGTAAAAACAACAGTGTAGATAGAGGTAGACGTTTCTGCCTAACCAACCTCTGAAGAAGATTTATCAGACACCATTAGCTGGATCATCATGCGTTGGGCTAGTCGCGCAGCTTCCTGCATACTTTCCAGATCACTTAGATCCTCCAGAATGACGCGCTTATAAAGCTCGCTGCCGCTGGGCAACTGTTCACATGAGAGCGAATAGTGGCCAGAAGGAAGGTTGAGACGCAATGCATTTCCCAGGGGACCATGCTGATTCAGGCATGGCACAGCAACTAGCCACATCGCACAAGGTGTTATTAACGCACCGACCAGTAGTGACGCATGCTCCTCTTCCCAAGGCTGGAAGCACAGTGCATCAACTCCAAGACGAGGGTTATAATGATCCGCCTGCTTCATTGAGCGCAGATGCGCATCTCGATAATGCAACGCTAATTCAGCTAAGCGCGCGTATTCTTGGGCAGCTAAGGTTCGCATACGTTCTTCCAAATTATTAAACATTCGCCCATAACACAGCTTAATGAAGCGTGTAGTGTAGCGCTATTAGCCAAACTGCATGAGCTACGCCACAATAGGCAACCCATTTCTAATAGATCTTTATCCTAAAGGAGTTTCTACGATGTTTGTGGTAATTTTTGGCCGCATGTCATGCCCTTTCTGCGTACGCGCAAAGCATCTCGCAGAGCATTTAGAGAGTAACGGAAAGATAGAAGGCTACCGCTACGTTGATATGCCTTCAGAAGGCGTTACCAAGGAAGATATTGCAAAAACGGCTGGCAAACCTATTCATACCGTTCCCCAAGTGTTTGTTGACCAACAGCACATCGGTGGTTTTACTGAGTTCGACCATTTTGTGCGCCAACAGCAGCTGCTGGCTTCTTAACCCAGGCGTTAAAACTGACGTTTACACCCGTTGAACAACCAAATCTTCGCTTGCCTATACTGAAGTATCACAGTTTATATGACAGTTCATGTGGCGTTCGATTAGGCGGCGAGGGTATCCCAATGCAGCGAGAGGAGTTTGTTCAACAGCTTTGGCTGGACTACGTGCATACACACCCAGACCTTGGCGGACTAAGATTGTGGCCGCTAAGTACGTCAGCCGAGTATTTGACCTTGGTGACGCTAAATTATGGCCCCTTTGCTGCTAGCGAGCTCAACACCAGCCTTGCACATATGGGCTACCGATCAGTTGGCCATTACGCTATGGCTGATAAAGGCCTTTTGGTGCATTTACTTGCACCTAATGACAGTAGCAGTTGGCTGGTATTAGCAGAATTGCAGCTGGGTGCGCTTTCAAAAGCCCCCCGCGAAGCACTAACGCAGCTCGTGCTACAAAGTCATCCGGCCGATTGCCAAGGGCAAAATTTACTATGCCGAGGACGCCCATGGCCAATGCCCTCTTGGGCACTTTACCAGCAATTACAACAGGCACACCCCCTCGCTGCCTGGCTAGCGATCATGGGCCCTAGACTGCATCACGCAGGTTTCGACTGCTCAACGATTGGCGAGCCCCTAGACACCTTGCATAGTCAGCTTGAAGCATGCGGCATGCCCAGTTTTGAGGGGCAACAAAACGGCGTATTTGCCGTGTCACCGCTAATTGAGCATCGATTTTATCCTGCAATGCCATTAAAGACCGTTTTCAGCTCAGGCGATGAGCATCGCCTTTGTCTGGGGGGACTAGCACTCGTGCAAAAACATGTCGGCGACGACCATGAGCGTATTGCTGAAATCCTGCTACCTTTCCACACCCGCTGTGAAATGGCGTGAGCTGATCAGCTCACGCCTGCTAAAAGTAGTCGACTAAGGGTTATTCCGCGTCAAACGTCATTTCAGGAACGTGGTCGGGCACAATCAGTTTGCCAGCTGTTTTTTCAATAATTTCTTCAACACTGACACCCGGTGCACGCTCTTTGAGAATAAAAGCACCGTCTTTAATTTCCAAATAAGCGAGGTCGGTCAATACACGATTAATGCAACCTGCCCCTGTTAGAGGAAGCGTGCACTTTTCTAGTAACTTGGACTCACCGTGTTTCGAGGCGTGCGTCATGGTACAGATAATGTTTTCTGCGCCAGCAACCAAATCCATCGCGCCGCCCATCCCTTTGATGAGCTTGCCTGGCACCATCCATGACGCAATATTTCCCTCTTGGTCCACTTCAAAAGCACCCAGCACGGTCAGATCCACATGACCGCCACGAATCATAGCGAATGATTCTGCTGAAGAGAAAATAGCAGCCCCAGGACGAGCGGTGACCGTCTGCTTACCAGCGTTGATCATATCAGCATCAACTTCTTCCTCAGTGGGAAAACGCCCCATACCCAGCAGTCCATTTTCGGACTGCAGCATGACATCAATGCCGTCAGGCACATAGTTGGCAACCAGCGTAGGTATGCCGATACCTAAATTGACGTAAAAGCCATCTTCAAGTTCACGCGCAACGCGCTGTGCCATTTGCTCACGTGTTAAAGCCATGGTGTATACCTCTTATTGAGTGAAAATGTCTAAACCAGAGAGCGATCAGCTACGTACCGTGCGTTTTTCGATGCGCTTCTCGAATGAGCCTTGAATAATGCGATCCACATAGATACCGGGGGTATGGATCTGGCTTGGCTCCAATTCGCCTGGTTCAACAATTTCCTCAACTTCTACAACCGTTATTTTTCCAGCGGTGGCTGCCATGGGATTGAAGTTCTGTGCCGTATGCCGATACATGACGTTGCCGTAGCGATCCGCTTTCCAGCCTTTAACAATCGCGAAATCACCGGTAATGGCTTCTTCTAAAATATAGTGGCGGCCGTTAAATTCACGCACCTCTTTACCTTCACCAATAGGTGTTCCGTAACCTGTGGCGGTATAAAATGCGGGGATACCCGCACCACCGGCGCGCATTTTCTCGGCCAGCGTGCCTTGGGGTGTTAGCACAACTTCAATTTCGTCGTTAAGCATTTGCTGTTCAAACATTGCGTTCTCGCCAACATAAGAAGCGAGAATTTTACGAATCTGACGATCTTCGAGCAGCACACCTAGCCCGAAACCATCAACACCGCAATTATTAGATACTACCGTGAGGTCAGTGACAGCCCGACGTTTAATCTCAGCGATCAAATTCTCAGGAATGCCGCAAAGGCCAAAACCGCCAGCAATAACGGTCATGCCGCTTTCGATACCTTCCATCGCTTCCTCATAGGAAGATACACGCTTATCAAATCCTGCCATTGTTATGCCTCGCATTATTATCGGTGGTACGTTGCACGCGTCGTTATGATGCGGTTGGATCTGTATAGCCAGTGTTGTACCAGATGATATATTTGTTAAGTTTGTTTTTCTTATCAATTTATATAAAAAACTTATTAAAGGGTCTGTATGACCGTTAAGCAACTTCGCGCTTTTCTGGCGGTAGCCCAAACTCTGAGCTTTACCCAAGCCTGTGAGCGCCTGCACTTGTCTCAGCCAGCACTCAGCTTGGCCATCAAAGGGCTTGAAGATTCGCTGGGGGGAAAACTGCTGATACGCAGTACCCGTAGCGTTCGACTCACACCTGAAGGTGAAACCCTTATCCCACTGGCGAAGCATTTACTTGCTCAATGGGATAATACTGAAGAGCGACTACGCCAACGCTTCACTCTCCAACTTGGCCGTTTAAGCGTAGCAGCCATGCCCTCTTTTGCGTGTAATTTGCTTCCCAGCGCTCTGGTTACCTTTCGTCGGCAATATCCTAAAATTAATATTACTGTCCATGATGTTATCAACGAAGAAGTCATCGACATGGTGCGCTCTCGCCAAGTGGAAATCGGCATTGCCTTTTTACCCGAAGGAACCGGCAGCTTAACGTTTACGCCACTCTTTGAAGATCAGTTTATCGCTGTTGTCCCCCCCGAATCAGGCTTGGCCCAGGCCAACACACTGAGCTGGGCCACATTGTTACAACAGGATTTTATTACCCTTCAACGCCCATCAATGGTGCGTAGATTGTTAGAGCAGGGACTTGCCAAACAACACATTGACTTACCGGTCGCTTTTGAAAGCCATCAGCTCTCAACCGTTGGTAGAATGGTGGCAGATGGCTTAGGTGTAAGTGCCGTGCCTTCAATGTGTATTCAGCAAATGCACCAACTCGGCGCTCGTTGCGTTCCCTTAACCTCACCAGGCATTGCCTGCCGAGTTGGGATACTGACGCATCATGAGTTATCTGTCGCGGCACAGGCACTGAGTAAAGTGCTAATCGAAGGTATCAACACACCGACACTGACGCCCTAGCACATCCGTTAAGCATGCTAAGGTTTGGTAATATACTGGGCAGCGGGGGCGTGATCCTTTAGCATTTACGCGGGGTTGCCTTTAAATTGGTCACCTATCGCTAGAATTGCACCACTGGTGTCATCATACGTAAAAGGAACTGTGGTATGTCTACTGCCAAAGGAGTCGTCAGCCTGTTGTTGCTGACGCTAACGACGCTGTTTTGGGGCGTGCCACTCATTTTGTTAACGCTGTTAAAAGTCATCACCCCAGGACGACATCAAAAACAGAGAATTCTTGATGGCCTGTGCAGCGTTGCGCTCAATTGGATTGGCGCAAATCTGTGGTGGATGCGCCGGTGGATCAAGCCTGATGTCAATATCAGCATTCCGGACTCACTCAGTCCACATCAATGGTGGCTGGTTATTTCAAACCACCGCAGTTGGACAGATATCTTCATTCTGTTTATGGCATTGCATCGCCGCATTCCAATGCCTCGGTTCTTTTTGAAACATCAGTTAATTTGGATTCCTATCGTCGGGCTGGCATTTTGGGCGTTAGAATTCCCTTTTATGCGGCGCTTCAGTCGTGAGCAACTTGCAAAAAACCCTAAACTCGCCACTATCGACCGTGAATCAACTGAGCGCGTTTGCCGGCAAGCTAGAAATGCCCCCATTGCAATATTTAATTTTGTAGAGGGGACACGCTTTACCGTAGCAAAACGGGAAAAACAGCAAAGCCCATTTCGGCACTTACTGAGACCCAAAGCTGGCGGTGTCTCTCAAGTGCTTAGCCTGCTTGGTGACAAACTGGATGGCATTTTGGATGTAACCATCAGCTATGAAAATCCAACGCCAACTTTCTGGGGTTTTCTATGCGGAAAAGAGGCTTGCATTACACTTAACGCAAGGCAACTCGCTATTCCCCAATGGATGAACGAAGCCAACTATCACGAAGAACAGCAGCACAAGGAACGGTTCCACGCATGGATCAATTCACTCTGGCAGGAAAAAGACGCCTTGTTAGCCAAGCAAACCAACCACGACTAGCTCGGTGGTTAGCGGTCTGTGTGCTAGCAACGTTGTTAGTGGGATGTGCTGGCTCTCCCTCTTCAAATGATCAAAATAACCCTGTCCCCAGTAGTACTGCCGGTCAAATAAATGGTGAATGGGTAGAGGTACAGCGCGGCGATACGCTGGGAAAACTTGCGAACCGAGCAAATGTTCCACTAGAACGTCTTGAACGCTTCAACCCTGGAACAAATGCTCAACGCTTAAACGTTGGACAGCGTTTATTAATACCTACCCAGCAAGAGCGAGCGCCCTCTGGCGGGCCCTATCGCTACCAAATTCGGCCGGGCGATACCTACTCAAGTATCGCGCGCCATTTTGGCACCACATCAGGGCGTATACAGAGTGCCAATCCTGGCACCTCTCCCACAGCGCTCAGAGTTGGCCAAATTGTCAGTGTACCGCTTAGTAGCAGCACCACCTCAAGCAGCGCCAGCAGTTCTAGCGTAAGCCGGCCAGCGGCGGCACCGACGCCAAACGCAAGCCTACCTGCATCTGCACGTCGTTGGCCTTGGCCCTTAGAGGATTACCGGATTGTGCGCCGTTTTGGTGCCGATAGCCGTGGTACGCTTCAACCTATGCTACTGGCCACCCAAGCAGGTGCCAAAGCCCAAGCAGTCGCGCCAGGTGAAGTGCGTTTTGCAGATGGAATGCGCCAGCTTGGCGAAGTTGTCATTATTCATCATGCGGATAACTTACAAACCGTCTACGCGCTGTGCGAACGCATTTTAGTCCGTGTCGGCCAGCAAGTGAGTACAGGCGACCCGCTATGTGATGTCGGCCAAAGCAGTGCGACACAGCGCTACGACTTGCTTTTCGACCTGCGTCAAGGTGGCAAACCGATTGATCCTCGACAAGTATTAAGATGACGTAAAAAAGCCCCTGAATTTCAGGGGCTTTTTTCATAAACAATGGCGGTATTAGCCGCGATAATAGCCTGGCTTCACAAACGGAGTAGGTGTCACCACCATCGGCAGCTGTTTACCTCTCACCAACGCATAAACAGTGGTCTCAGGCGCTTCCCATTCACGCCCCACGTACCCCATGGCAATTGGCTTACCAACACTTGGCCCAAAGCCACCGGAAGTCACAACACCAATTTCATTGCCATTTGCATCAACTAAAAGCGCGCCCTCTCTTACTGGTGCACGCCCTTCTGCCACTAACCCTACCCGCTTACGCGTATGATCTTTGGCGGCTACTTGGTGCAGAATAAGATCCGCTCCTGGGAAACCTGCCGGACGCTCCCCACCATGTCGGCGAGGCTTACCAATCGCCCAAATAAGCCCAGCTTCTACAGGCGTCGTCGTCATATCCATATCGTGCCCGTACAAGCACAGCCCTGCTTCTAGGCGAAGCGAGTCGCGTGCACCCAAACCAATCGCTTCAACTTCGGGCTCAGCTAACAGCTGCTCTGCAAATGCCTGGCATGCATCAGAAGCTACTGATATTTCAAAGCCATCTTCACCGGTGTAACCGCTACGACTAATCCAGACTTCCTGCCCCGCCATCGTGAAGCGGCCATGCTGCATAAACGTTAGCTCACACGCTTGGGGGCACAGACGTTCCATGACATCGCGTGCTTGCGGGCCTTGCAGAGCCAGTAGCCCACGGTCGAGTACCTCAATGTGATGAGTAGCAGCAAGATTCGTACGCAGATGGGCAATATCCTGCTCTTTGCAAGCAGCATTGACGACCAGATAAAAATGATCACCTGCATTGACGGCCATTAGATCATCGATAATACCGCCATCAGTCCCGGTAAATAGTCCGTAGCGCTGTTCACCTTTGCTTAACCCCACTAGGTCTGCTGGGATGAGTGACTCAAGCGCTTCGGCAACATTGTCACCAGAAACCGCTATTTGGCCCATGTGAGAAACATCAAACAGCCCACATTGCTGACGTGTGTGCTCATGCTCTTTTTTGACACCCAATGGGTATTGCACCGGCATGTCATAACCCGCAAAGGGAACCATTTTGGCTCCTAGCGAAAGATGCAATTCATGGAGTGGCGTCTGTTTAAGGTCGGTCATGGGATTTCCTCGGTCGAGAAAGAGAAACGGGAAGCCATGACTGGCTTCCCGGCTCTATTACATCTTATCGGCCCATATTACGTTGAATAGGGCTTACTTATCATGATCCAGCGCTTCACCTGGCAGCACATCTTTGCCTGCAAAGTAATCACGGGTAAGTTTGAATACCACTGGCGAAAGTAGCGCCAGCGCGATCAAGTTAGGAATGGCCATCATAGCGTTAAAGGTATCAGCCATCAGCCAAATAAAACCAAGCTGCGCGATAGCACCCAGCGGGATTGCCAGAACGAACAGCACGCGATACAGCATAATCGAACGTGTACCGAACAGGAACTGACAGCACTTTTCGCCGTAGAAAGACCAGCCAAGAATGGTGGTGAATGCAAACACAGCTAGGGCAATCGCAACAATCTGGTTACCAAAACCGGGCAAGGCAGCATCGAACGAAAGCGCCGTCAGTGATGCACCCGCCTCACCATCAATCCATACCGTGGAGGTCAAAATAACCAGTGCCGTAATGGTGCAAACGACGATGGTATCGATAAAGGTGCCCAGCATGGCGATGAGGCCTTGGCGAACCGGGTTTTTGGTCTGCGCTGCTGCGTGTGCAATTGGTGCACTACCTAAACCTGCTTCGTTAGAGAAAATACCGCGTGCTACACCAAACCGGATAGCTGCCATTACTGCCGCACCGGCAAAGCCACCCGCTGCTGCCATCGGATTAAAGGCGTAATAGAAAATCAAACCAAACGCTTCACCAATTTGGCTTGCATTAATGATCAATACCAACAGCCCGGCAATCACGTAAGCAATCCCCATGATGGGCACTAGTTTACCGGCTACTTTTGCAATGCGCTTAATGCCACCGAGGATAACAGCACCCGCCAGCACCATGATAATTACGCCGGTTAGCCAATGCGGAACACCAAAGGTAGAATCCATAGCATCCGCTACAGAGTTGGACTGTACGGTGTTACCGATCCCGAAAGCTGCTACCGCACCAAAGAATGAGAACAGCCCCCCCAGCCAGAGCCATTTCTTACCGAGGCCATTCTTTATATAGAACATCGGGCCACCGACATGGTAGCCAGTGCTATCGGTTTCACGATAACGCACAGCCAGAACTGCTTCAGAAAATTTAGTGGCCATCCCCACTAACGCAGTGATCCACATCCAGAACACCGCACCTGGGCCACCAAGCGCAATAGCCGTTGCCACACCCGCGATATTACCTGTGCCAATCGTGGCAGATAGCGCCGTCATCAGTGCATCAAAAGGCGAAATCTCACCGTCTTGGTCAGCAGACGCCTGGTCAGCATCTGCTTTGCTAGGCTTAGGGTCGCGGCCTTGCCACATTAGTTTGAAACCCACACCGAGCTTTCTAATCGGCATCAGTTTCAAGCCAATCTGTAAGTAAATCCCTACACCTAGCAGTAGGACCAACATTATCGGGCCCCAAACGACACCGTTAATTGCCCCTAGGAGGTTAGTTAGTATTTCCACGCGCTTCTCCTTACCCTGTTCGTTAGCTCGTTTATTATGGGTACCGGGCAGTCAAGCTGCCTTATTTAATGCTGCTGAGTTATCAAACATTTCCACCATAGCGCGTCTCACGCTTTGAAAAAACGCATGATCAGCATGTTTTACACCATTTTCCTAGTGCGCATCCATCGTGATGTCGCAACTCAGCAGAGAAAGCATCTGTTTTTACAAATTCTAACAGATGTAAAGCATCAGGAAACTCGAAGTGGCTTTTTTGCCGCCATGGGGTGTTGAAGAAATTTGTTTCCGATTGGAAACACGTTAACATATGGCACAGATCGCCTGACTTAGAACTGGCCAATAGTCGCCAAGGCGAACGACAGGCGTTAGTATGCTCCTGTCCAGACAACTGTTTCATAAAGGGAATCATCATGAGCAATCTTCCTGCCAATCTTCGTTATGCCGAAAGCCACGAATGGGTACTTGACCACAAAGACGGTACCGTCACGATCGGCATTACTGATCATGCCCAAGAAGCGCTGGGTGACGTTGTTTTCGTTGAACTGCCAGAAGTCGGTCAGGCACTCAACAAAGGCCAAGAGTTTGGCGTTATCGAGTCTGTTAAGGCGGCTTCTGACCTTTACTCGCCGGTTAACGGTGAAGTTATCGAAGTGAATGAGGCACTTGAAGATTCGCCGGAGACAGTCAATGAAGCGCCTTATGAAGGTGGTTGGATCATGAAGGTGCGCCTGACAGACACAGCCCTTGACGGGTTGCTAGACGCAGATGCTTACCAGGCAACACTTAGTTCAGACGATTAATTAGTCGGAAAGCCTGCGTAAAGCAGGCTTTCTAGTTTCACCCTGCGCGGTTTTCTCATTACGTTCGGAACCCTCCCATGCCATTTGAAACACGCCGTTTGGCCGAACTGGCCGACCATGATGCTTTTATCAAACGCCACAATGGGCCTAGCCCCGCTGATGTCGACACCATGTTAAAAGCGCTCAATTTGCAGCGCATGGAAGATCTTATTGAGCAAACCGTGCCAAGCGATATCCGCCTTGGCCGTGAGTTAGCCCTGGACGACCCACGCAGTGAAGCAGAAGCTTTAGACTATTTAAGCCAGCTGGCGCGCCAAAATCGAGTAGCCAAAAGCTACATCGGGCAAGGTTACTACGGCACCCACATGCCGGCAGTCATTCAGCGCAATGTGCTGGAAAATCCGGGCTGGTACACCGCTTACACGCCTTATCAACCTGAGATCTCTCAAGGCCGACTAGAGGGCCTGCTCAACTTTCAGCAGGTCATTATGGATTTAACCGGTATGGAGCTTGCCAATGCTTCATTGCTGGATGAGGCGACCGCCGCAGCAGAAGCGATGGCGCTATGCAAGCGTAGCAACAAGAAAAGTAAGTCAACGGCTTTCTTTGTTGCCGATGATCTATTTCCGCAAACATTAGACGTTATCAAAACTCGCGCGGAGTTTTTTGGCTTTGAGCTAATCAGTGGCCCAGCAGAAACGCTGGCAGAACACGATGTGTTTGGTGCCCTGGTGCAATATCCTTCCGCCAGCGGCAACATCACGGACATTTCTCCTCTACTAAGTGCTGCCAAAGAACGCGGCATCATGACGTGCGTCGCCACGGATCTATTGAGCCTAGTGCTGCTTAAAGAACCAGGCGCAATGGGCGCTGATATCGTCGTCGGTAACTCCCAGCGTTTTGGTGTCCCCATGGGCTTTGGTGGCCCGCATGCGGCTTTCTTCGCCACATCCGACAAGCTAAAGCGCTCGATTCCTGGCCGCATTATTGGTGTATCCAAAGATAGCCGCGGTAACACTGCATTACGCATGGCCATGCAAACCCGCGAGCAACATATCCGCCGCGAGAAAGCGACTTCCAATATTTGTACTGCTCAGGCACTACTAGCAAATATTGCTGGCTTCTACGCTACCTACCATGGTGCAGAAGGCCTACGCAAAATTGCAGGCCGCGTGCATCGCCTCACCACCTTGCTAGCGGAAGGTCTTAAGCAAGGTGGGGTCATGTTAGCGAACGACAGCTGGTTTGATACGCTCCGCCTGACCCAAGTAGATGCTGGAAAAATTCATGGCCGCGCCATGACGCATGATATCAACCTTCATTACTTCGCCAATGGCGATGTGGGCATTAGCCTGGATGAAACTACGACAGCTCACGACGTCGCGACGCTGTTTGATGTGCTGTTAGGCGATGAGCACGGCTTGTCCGTCGCAGCGCTGGATGGACAGGTTATTAGTGACGAACTCAGCGGCATTCCTCCACTGTATCGGCGTGAAAGCAGCTTTTTGGAACACCCCACGTTTACCCGTTATCGCAGCGAAACCGAGATGCTGCGTTATTTGAAACGTCTCGAGAACAAAGACCTTTCCTTGGCTCATGCCATGATCCCGCTGGGTTCGTGCACGATGAAGCTAAACGCTACCAGTGAAATGATTCCGATCTCCTGGCCTGCGTTTGCGCACCTCCACCCGTTCGCCCCCCGCGACCAAGTGGCCGGCTATCATCAAATGATTGATGAGCTAGCCGCTTTCTTAGTGGAAGTGACGGGTTATGACCATATCTCCATGCAGCCCAACTCAGGTGCCCAGGGTGAATATGCGGGGCTGCTAGCCATTCGTCGCTATCAGGCAGCACAAGGAGAATCCCATCGTGATGTGTGTTTAATCCCCAGCTCTGCCCACGGCACTAACCCTGCGTCGGCCGCCATGCTGAGCATGGACGTTGTCGTGGTTGAGTGTGATGCCAACGGCAACATTGACTTGGATGACCTGACGCGCAAAGCCGAGCAGCACAGTGATCGCCTATCTGCAGTAATGATCACGTATCCCTCTACTCACGGTGTATTTGAGTCCCATGTTCGCAAGGTTTGCGAGGTAGTACATCAGCATGGCGGCCAAGTGTATGTGGATGGTGCCAACATGAATGCTCAGGTGGGTTTGACGCGGCCCGGTGACTTCGGTGGTGATGTCTCGCACCTCAATCTGCACAAAACATTTTGTATACCCCACGGTGGCGGTGGCCCGGGCATGGGCCCGATTGGTGTCAAAGCTCACCTTGCCCCCTTCGTTTCCAATCACGTGGTTACGCCTATTAATGGTGTTAACCCAGAAAACAGTGCGGTTTCCGCTGCAGCATTTGGCAGCGCGTCAATTCTGCCAATCTCTTGGGCTTACATTAAGATGATGGGCGCACGTGGGCTTCGCGAAGCAACTGAGCTGGCTATTCTTAATGCCAATTATATTGCCAAGCGATTAGAGAGTGCTTATCCGATTCTCTACCGTGGCCAGAACGGCAATGTCGCCCACGAATGCATCATCGATATTCGCCCGCTCAAGAGTGCTTCTGGTATCAGTGAAGAAGATATTGCCAAGCGTCTGATGGACTACGGTTTCCATGCACCGACCATGTCGTTCCCTGTACCAGGCACACTGATGATCGAGCCTACAGAGTCTGAGTCACTCTACGAAATTGATCGCTTCTGTGATGCCATGATCGCGATTCGAGAAGAGATTGCGCGCGTCGAAAAGGGTGATTGGCCGCTGGATAATAACCCGTTGGTGAATGCCCCTCATACCCAAGCAGATTTGATGGATAGCGAGTGGCAACGCCCTTATGACCGTAAGCTGGGCGCCTTCCCAACAGAGGCTGTAGCTGCGTCAAAGTATTGGCCTGCGGTTAACCGCGTTGATAACGTATTCGGTGATCGGCAACTTATCTGCACTTGCCCTAGCATTGACGAATACCGCCGTTAATACTCAACGCATACGCTATTAGACGACAAGACATCCCTGTCTCTTAAACGCCCTTGGCGCTCGTTATTCGGGCACCAGGGGCGTTTTTTCTTGCAGGCGTTGGTGATGAAACCCCTCCAGTAGCTTTTCATAACGTTTCGGCAAGACCGAATCTCGCCGGCGCAATAGATAAAGCACTTCATTAATCCCTTGAGGTAACGCCAACGCTTTTACTTGGCGCTGCCAAGGGGAGGTTTCTAACACCAGGCGTGAGACAACGGTAAAACCTAGCCCTCGCGCGACCGCATCCAGCACCATGCTCACTTCATTAGTAAATCCCTGATGTCGAAAGTGCGTCATTGAACGAAATTCGTCTGGATAATTGGCGCGCAGCAGTGCGTTGGCGTGATTAATGCCGTCGTAGTAATTAAGAAAGCCTATGCCCATCAGGTCGGTTAGCGTGCTACCAGCGAAATCAGCAGGCACGACTAAACATAATGGCTCTTTGTGCCATACCGTGCAGGTCAATTCGGTATGGTTGACCTGCTCAGTCACGATGCCAATATCGTAGCGGCCTTCAAGCAGGTCATTAACGATTTCGTGATTAAAAGCAAAACTGTAATTGACCGTTAAGTTGGGGTGCATCTGCTGCTGGCCAAGAATAAAAGGATAAAACATCAACCCAACACTTCCTGGGGATGCAATCCGGCATTCACCGCTATCCAGCGAGTCGTCATCTAAACCATGGCGAAACTGCTCATGCTCGGCAAATAGCTTCAACGCATAATCATAAGCCCTTCGTCCAGACTCCGTTAGCGTAAAACTTCTGCCCTTTCTCTCTATCAGCGGTTTATCTAAATAGCTTTCTAACTTGCGGATATGCTGGCTGACGCCAGGCTGCGTCATCTCCAAACGGCGCGCAGTTCGTGTGAAACTCCCCGTTTCCACTAACGTTATAAACGTCCGAAAATACTGGGCATTAAACATAATAAAGCGCCATCTTAACTAGCCACCGTGTGCTCTTAACGAGAGCACAGAGTAGCACAATCCGACTCTTAAACGGACGCTAAGGACCAGCACTACCCTTATTGCTTGAATTCAGTTAGTAAAGGCCATGATAGTATGTGGTTTCGTTAACAATATGATTAGGGACAGCCAGACTAATGACGCAACTCCCAGTGCCGCGCGCCACCATTTCCAGCATTATTTCCCCGGAAGGGAGCCTCGAAGTGCTTTCCCAGCATGAGGTCAACCGTTTAAAAAGCACCTCTAAAAGTGGCCTGCATGACCTGCTACGCCGCTGTGCACTCGCGGTGCTTAACTGCGGCAGCCCAACGGATGATAGTTTGGCCATCATGGAAGCCTACAAAGACTTTGATATTGAAGTTTTACAGCAAGACCGAGGCATCCGCCTGAAGCTAACCAATGCTCCCGCCGAAGCCTTTGTCGACGGACGAATGATTCGTGGTATACGTGAACATTTATCATCCATTCTTCGCGACATTGTTTATGTTTACAACGAAATCCAACACCACAAGCGGTTTGACTTAACCACGGGTGAAGGCACAACTAACGCCGTGTTTCATATCCTGCGCAAGGCGGGCACGCTGAAGCCTGGGCGCGACCCAAGTTTGGTGGTGTGCTGGGGTGGCCACTCGATTTCCAGAGAAGAGTATGAGTATACCAAGGACGTTGGTTATCACCTTGGCTTGCGGGATCTAGACATCTGCACCGGCTGCGGCCCTGGCGCCATGAAAGGCCCCATGAAAGGAGCTAACGTTGCCCATGCAAAACAGCGTCGTAAAGATGGCCGCTATTTAGGTATTTCTGAGCCAGGTATCATTGCAGCCGAAGCGCCCAACCCTATCGTTAACGAGCTAGTTGTCATGCCAGACATCGAAAAACGGCTCGAAGCATTCGTGCGTTTAGGGCACGGTATTATTGTTTTCCCCGGAGGGGTGGGTACTGCAGAAGAAATTCTTTACCTGCTGGGAATCCTGCTGCATCCAAGCAATCACGATATTCCCTACCCACTCGTGTTTACTGGCCCAGCTGATTCTGCCGAGTACTTCCAGAAAATCGATGAATTCTTAGTTTATACGCTGGGCGAGGATATCCGCCGCTACTACACGATTATTACCGGCAATCCTGTGGCTGTCGCACGCAAAATGCGTGAAGAAATTGACGAGATTGCAGACTTCCGCCGCAAGCATCAGGACGCTTTTTACTACAACTGGCGTCTTACCATTGCACGTGACTTTCAGGCCCCCTTCGAGCCAACCCATGAAGCTATGCGCGGTCTAGCGCTTCACCGTCAGCAGCCTACTCATGAACTAGCGGCCAACTTGCGTCGTGCTTTTTCTGGCATTGTGGCGGGTAACGTTAAAGAGCCGGGGATTCGAGCAATTGAAGCCCATGGACCTTTTGAGTTAACCGCTGAACCAGAACTCATGCAGCGCTTAGACGAGCTATTAACCTCATTTGTCGCCCAAGGACGCATGAAACTTGATAGACAAGCATATACACCCTGCTATGTTCTCAAGTAACTAATTTAGCAAGCACAGCCTTTATCAGGCGCAACCCAGCCACGCTGCGCCTGATACATCAGGAAACTCACCGTGATTATTGCTCTTTTAACGCTGATTGCAGCAGGCATCATCAAAGGTGCCATCGGTTCTGGCGTGCCAGTCATAGTCGTACCTGTTCTCACCATGCTCTACGACGTGAAGCTAGCCATTGCCGTATTAATCGCCCCCAATTTGTTCAGCAATGTTTTACAGGTTTGGCAATACCGGCATCATTTGTTGCCACTGCGTTTTCTCGCTGCCTTCTCTTTATCAGGTGGGTTAGGCATTGTGTTGGGCACATGGGGATTAGTCGTGTTATCACCCACTCTTTTATCGCTCGGCGTGGCCGCGTCGATCGTGCTCTATCTGGTCATCAAAATAGCTAGGCGAACGCTTGCTCTTCCTTTCGCGACCGCCAACCGCATCGTGCTGCCTGTTGGCTTGCTCGCTGGCGTACTGCAAGGCGCGGCGGGTATGTCAGCACCCGCGTCTGTAACGTTTCTAAACGCAATGCAGTTGGAGCGACGCGTGTTTATCGGCTCTATCTCTGTGTTTTTTGTTGCCATCACCTGCGTGCAAATACCCGCGCTGCTGAGTGCGGAAATACTCACACTGGAACGCACGCTTTACAGCTTTATAGCGCTATTCGTCATTCTCGCCGCCATGCCCATCGGCGCACAGCTCGGCAAACGCCTACCGCACCGTTGGTTTGATAATCTCATCATGCTGTTGCTAACAGGCATTGCAGTCAAAATTATTGTGGATGCTGCACTTTAAACCATGACGACCGCCTCACTGAGCAGAAAGAGTGTCAAACCGCTACACTGATGACGCAGTCGCAACTCCTTGCCTAGGCGTTAATGGCAAGGTGAAAACCACCACCAAGGAAAGGATAAACAGCATGGAAATGATCGATCAGCTTCGGGATGGAAAAACCAAAGCATTCGCCAAGCACTGCTTTGAACGCTACTCCCCTGAAGAGCTAAATGCCGCCTCAGAAGGTGTGCCGGATCAGGACGAAATGGCGCACTGGGAAATTACCGCTGGCCAATGGGAAGAAGCCATTGCAGCTGCACTTGCGGATCACCATTCACAAGGCTAAATAGAGTGCTAAGCTAACGTGAGTATTATTAGCGCCACCTATGATTTGTTATCCCCCTAGGTGGCGCTGATCTTTCACAAATAGGTATTGGCTTATTTCTGCTTAGCCTCGAGTATACGCCAGCCCATTTTCTCAGCCTCAATTAACAGATAAATCATTCCGCTACTTAAAATGATGGCTAGCCAATGCATAATGCTTAACCCTTCGCTACCGAAGATAAGCTGCATAAAGGGTAGATAGGTAAACGCCATTTGCAGCAGCATCACCATCATAATAGCGATCCATACCGGCCGACTGCCAAAAATGCCAGCAAACGACAGCGTACTATTAATTAAAAAGCGGCTATTGATTAAATAAGCGGCACTGCCAGTGACCAGCATATTGACCGCCCCTGCCCGCGCTAGCGCTTCGCTGCCCCCTTGGTTGAGTATCCAAGAGAACATGCCGAAGACGCCAACAAGCAGTAGCACAGACACAAAAATCACTCGCCATAATAAAAACAGATCAAGCAGCGGTGCTTTAGGATCTCTTGGCTGGCGCGCCATTAAGTCTTTTTCCCCAGTCTCAAACGCTAATGCCAGACCTAGCGTAATCGCTACCACCATATTTACCCATAATGCCTGTAACGGCGTTACCGGTAGCACCGAGCCGGATAGTACGGCTAGCATGATCGCCAAGCCTTGAGCACCGTTGGTGGGCAGAATAAAGGTGATCGTTTTACGGATGTTATCGTAGACTTTGCGGCCTTCTTCAATAGCACTGACAATGGTTGCGAAGTTATCATCTGCCAGTACCATTTCAGAAGCATCTTTCGCCGCCTCAGTCCCCTGTACTCCCATAGCAACGCCGACATCAGCACGTTTTAAGGCTGGCCCATCATTAACGCCATCCCCAGTCATGGAGCAAACCCCGCCCCGCGCCTGCATCGCTTTTACTAAGCGCAGCTTATGCTCAGGGGACGCCCGAGCAAAGACATCAATCTCAAGAATGATGTTTTCTAACGCCTGATCGGACATCGCTTCAATTTCTCGCCCAGTAAGCGCTTTCTGGGTTTGCGCAAAACCCAGTTGTTTAGCAATAGCCAGCGCTGTCGAAGCATGATCACCGGTAATCATAACGGGACGAATACCTGCTTGCTGGCAACGTTTAACTGCCTCGATTGCCTCTTCTCTTGGTGGGTCCAGCAAGCCAATAATTCCCAGTAAGCGCAACCCACCTTCAATATGGTGATGATCAAGCTCATCGATTGCAGCGGCAGGTTTATCCGCAATAGCTAGTACGCGTAAACCTCGCGAGGAAAGCTCGTGAATACGGTTTTCCCACTCATTACGATCAATAGCGACAGTGCCTTGCTTGGTAGCAACGCTGTCGCACATTTCTATCAAACGATCAGGCGCCCCCTTTACGATGACACGCTGGCCATCAGCTCCTGCATGCAGAGTGGCCATATACTTAAAGTCTGACTCGAAAGGAATCGCATCTACCCGCGGAAACTGCAGGCGCACCTCTGACGTTTTTATTCCTGCTTTTTCCCCGGCAACTACTAACGCGCCCTCTGTCGGGTCACCATAAATTTGATACTGTCCCGCCTGCTGATGCAGCTCAGTATCGTTACACAATACGCCAGCACATAAAAAATCGCTTAACGTTTGAGCACTGTCCATATCGACACACTCTGTTTCTTGTTCACCACAGGCATGCAGTCGATAAAAAGCCCCCTTGGGCGTGAAACCGATACCCTCGACGAGAAACTGCTCGTCACCCAGCCATACCGCTTGAGCCGTCATTTCATTGCGCGTCAATGTGCCCGTTTTATCGGAAAAAATAGTCGAGATGGAGCCTAACGTTTCTACTGCAGGAAGCCGACGAATAATGGCGTTACGCTTCGCCATGCTTTGCACGCCAAGCGCGAGCCCGATGGTGACAATGGCAGGTAGACCTTCAGGAATCGCGGCCACCGCTAGACCGACAGCAGCCATAAACATATCCGCAGCGGGCTGGTCATGGAGAAGCGTGCCTAACAGCGCAGTAATAGCGGCAGCACCTAAAATAAAAATTGCCAGCACCCTACCCGCACGATCAAGCTGCTGAAGCAACGGCGTTTTAATTTTTTCCACACCACGCAGAAGTTCAGAAATTTTGCCGATTTCAGTGTAACGCCCCGTCTCAACGACCAAACCACGGGCATTGCCTTGCACCACAATTGTACTGGCAAACGCCATACTGCTTCGCTCCGCAAGATCCACATCTGCGCCCACTGGGTGCGACTGCTTCTCCACAGGAACCGACTCCCCAGTTAAAGCCGCCTCGTCGGTGCGAAAACGCCGCGCTTCAATCAGTCGCACGTCCGCAGGTATCCGGTCACCACTCTCTACCAGCACGATGTCCCCTGGCACTAACGCTTCGGCAGGAATGGTAGTGCGCTTCCCGTCACGTATGACATTGGCCTGGGGAGAAAGCATATTGCGGATGCTATCAAGCGCTTGCTCAGCTTTTCCTTCCTGGATAAAACCAATCAGCGCAATCACGGCTACCACCCCCACAATGGCCGCCGCATCAATGACGTGTCCAAGCAGGAAACTGGCAATAGCAGCAACCAGCAGTATAAGAATTAAAATATTATTGAGCTGATCCAATAAACGCCGATACCAAGGACGTCCCTGAGCCTGCTGAAGACGATTCGGCCCGTAGCGCTCTATACGCACTAGAGCCTCTGCAGTAGATAGGCCATCGGCAGTAGTGGCCTGCCACGCCAGCGCTTGATCTATCGAGGCACAATGCCACTTTCGAGAAGGCTTCACCGGTATTTGAGGGTTTTCCATCCATAAGCTCCCTTGTTAACTATACGGTCAGCTTACCGCAGGTTGTTGCGCCGCAACACTACTAGTATCTATAAACTAACAAGAGGATGATGCAACGCAAAAAGATGCCAATCTAGCTAAACTAACAATTTTCGGTGCCTTAAATTAGATATTTTCAATGTAACGTTTTTTTGATTTATTTTCGCCAATCAATATGTTGCTACATCGAAAATAATGCTACGCGATTAGTTATCAGCTCGGATTCGCAAATTGCCTTACACAACATTTATGAAAAAAACATATCTATAGTAGAAAAAAATTAAAAATCACATGGCTAAACAATATTTCATGCTTAGCTAACAAATAATAAAAATTCCTATTAATCTAAAGGAAATGGTCAAAATATTGAAATATTAAAAAAATAATATAAAATTAAAAAATAATCCTAAAAATATATTACCTATATAATTAAAAATCAAAAACCTAATTAATTATTTTAACTTATATTAAAAAAATCCAGCAAGCCTGCAAAAACAATTTACAATATAATAATATATTTTCACAAAAAAAAGGGGGGGGGGGGTTACCAACATGAATACATCTTTTACTTCTTCACACAATAAAAGCATTTTTGCTTCACCTTCATTTAGTGAGCTAGAGGTACTTCTAACGTTCTCTCAACCTTTATTTACACTACGTAAAAAAACAACACTGATAATAGACGGTGAAAAATTCAAAGGCTTATATCTTGTCCACAGTGGACTATTAAAAAAAAGCCAATTAAAAAAATCGTCGGAGAATGAAATAATTACATCTTTTTTCTTCCCAGGGGATCTGATAGGATTAGATTCAATTTGTGAAGGACATTATAATGGCTCTGTCACATCGATAGAAACATGTGGTCTATCATTAATAAAATTCAAAAAAATAGAAGATCTCCCAATAACAAAGACAAGTCATATTCAGTTATTAAAAATTTTAAGTAAGACGATGCGTAATGAACACACTCGCTTGTGGCATACACTAAGTCAGTCATCAGACTCTAGATTAGCGTATTTTTTCATTACTATGTCTAGTAAATTTCGTGAACAAGGATATTCTCCTAACTCTTTCAGGCTACCCATGTCGAGGCAAGACATAGCAAATTATCTATGCATGGCTTCAGAAACAGTTAGCCGCATTGTTAGTCGCTTCGAAAACGAAGGGCTACTTGAGGCTAATGGCCACGAGTATTTGATATTAAACCCTAGAGGATTAGCTGACATAGCCGAAAAAGCATAGTCAACGTCAACTAACACGTCAAAGTATATAAAAAAGACCAAAATTAAGCTGAATGCTTGACTGCAATTGACTCAATTCTATTACGCCCGCTACGTTTGGCTTTCAGAAGCAAATGGTCAGCACGATGAATTAGTGTTTCAATATGCACATCATCGCGCTCTAGCTTAGCAACACCAATACTTATAGTAAGTTTAACGCTATTTAAAGCCTCTCTCAATCGCTCGGCTATTAGCATAGCATCGGAAACATCTGTTTCTGGTAATACAATTATAAATTCGTCACCACCATATCGACCTACATAGTCACAATCCCGTACTGTTTCAAGGAGAGTTTTTGCGACTTCTTTAAGTGCTTTGTCTCCAACAGGGTGACCCTGGCTATCATTAATTGCCTTAAAATGATCAAGATCGAGCATCATTAGGCATAGAGATAGTCCATACCGGCGAACACGCTTAAATTCAGCACTAGCCAACTCTAAAAGATAACGGCGATTATATGTGCCAGTGAGAAAGTCATGGTTGGCTAGATAAAAAAGCTCCTCGTTAGTGGCCATTAATTTAGCAGTCTGCTCCTTGACTTTCCTATCCACTTCATTTTCAATATATTTATTTAGCTCATTTACTGTATTTTTCAGATTCTTTTCGTAGATAATTCCAAGCAAATGTGACAGGGAACCCTGTGCATCAGAAATTGGTAATAAAATTAGCTGATTCCCTCCCTCCAGGTTTTTCTCATAAATATTTTTAACAGGCGGTTCATAACAAACAGATGTACACTCCTCTATACATTGAGCACAGCTTGCTACTACTTCTTCACTAACCGGTTTTGAAAACAACTGGCCAAGATGCTTACTTTCACATTCAACTTCGCAACTTAACTTTTCATTTTTAGACGGGTCTATTGCTATTATGATAAATTTATTTTTACCAAAAATTTTTACGTAAAACATTTGTCTATAAAAAAAACCAAACATATCCTCCATTATTATAAAAGCATTACTACCAATCTGATTTATATTTCTTAACGCACTCCAAAATGAAAACATGACCTCCCCCTTCATAAAAAACAAACTTATTAACTTATATTTTATTTAATATGGTGGCATTCAGTGCTAATGAGTCAGATTTCCAACATTCTTTGTATTTTTTAATTATCTTCAACTCATTGTTTTTTTGCTTAACGCAATCCCACAATGTCTTATGCAGTTCAGGGGTAGAATTTGTTTCCAACAGGTAATTAAAAAAAACACAAGTCTCGCTAGCAGACTCTTCAGCGTACTCAAGTAAATGCTGCCCCATACATTTATCTATGACAAAGAAGTGTTGACTGTTATTTCTATAAAAGCTTGGGAGCTTCCAAGTGGAAGAATCACTCACACAATCACCTAGCCCTAACTGCAAGGCAGCCTCATGCAGCTTACTAAGACGGTGTACACACTCTAATCCAATTGAGCTCATTAAACGGCTGACAGAAGAGTCAACCGTAAGAAAGCTAAGCGACAACCATCTATATCGATTAAGCTCTATTGATTCATGTGAATTCGCTAAATCGAGCTGCTCGTATGGTAGGAAATTAGGAAATGCAATCTTGTCCATGTCGTGTTTCTCTTTGTGCGCTAAATGTATATAGAACTATGAACAACGCCATCTTAGTTCGAAACAAACTTTATCTTCTATGACATTTGTCAACTTTATTAAAAAACGTGAAGACAGGACATCAATAACAGTACGAATCATATTTTAGCACTAGCTTTCACTCATCCAAATTAAGCATTTAAATAAACAATATCTAATGAAAAACAAAAGTACTAATTTATTTATCAATAAAAACAGGCGTTTAAAATATAACATCGAATTATCACACTGTTGCAGTCAATAAAAAATATGACCAGCGTCAAATGAATCGCGATTAATAACAAACTCCATGCCAAGCACGGCTATGCTATTTCAAACGGCACATGAGGAACCAATACAATGACAACGTTACTGTTTCCCAATCTGGCAGCAAAGTCTATCAGCAGCGAGTCTATGCTGGTGCTTTGGTATCAGCCTTGGGTGGAAACCACACATTCGGCCGCCAAGCTACAACGTATCTGGCTAGCAGCAGCCAATGAAGCACTTCGTCATGAACTGGATTTTATTTCAGCGGTGACTCCAATCTACAGCAAGCTAACCTGCTGCATGCTCGGCTTTAAAGGGCCTCAAACCCTCTCATCAATGGCAATTTGCTACCACAACACTGCAGAAGATATGACAGAAGCAACGTTCAACCGCATGCGCAAAGTATCAGAACTCAGTGAAGACATACGCGAGCGGATATGGAGTGAGCTGTAAGCTGTGGCTAGACTAACCTGAGGGCTGTGAGCAATTATTCAACGGCCCTCTTACCCCAGGGAAGTACGAGGCCTTGATATGCCAACCCCAAGCCGTGAAAGTCTACTTAGCGACCATCACCCTGATGCAGTGCGTAAACGGCTAGCGACTCCAGTAAAAGCATCAACGCTTCCCGATGCTGTGCTCGGCGGTATCGATGGTTGCGTGACGACTTTTGCGGTTGTATCAGGAGCATTTGGAGCAGGTTTTTCACCACAGGTGGCGCTTGTACTCGGTTTCGCCAACTTACTCGCTGACGGCTTCAGCATGGCAGTAAGCAATTACGAAGCCGGGCAGGCCCAGCTTGCTCAGATCGCCAGTACTGAGCGTATCGAACGGCAACATATTGACCTAGTGCCTGAGGGCGAACGCGAAGAGATTCGCCAACTTTTTCACGCTAAAGGTTTCGAAGGAGAACTACTTGAACAAGTAGTGGAAACACTATGTCGTGAACCAGATAGATGGGTGACTACTATGTTACAAGAAGAGCATGGGCTTTCATCTGTTGGACTTAACCCTCTTCGAGCAGCGTTAGTTACCTTTAGTGCTTTTTTGATCGTAGGCGCTCTACCGTTACTTCCGTATACGATACCTAGCATAGCAACCACGACGCAGTTTCTAGCCAGTCTAGGGCTGGCTTGCGGCGTATTTCTCGCTATTGGCATGCTCAAGAGCGCCGTCTACGGCCTACCGGCTTGGCGCTCAGGCCTGCGTACTCTCACCATGGGTGCCGCCGCGGCCGGGCTCGCCTTTGCGACAGGCTATCTCGCGCAGCGTCTATTAGCAGGCTAGGCCTATAAGACCTGCTTGGCTATTAATAATCATAGTGTGTCAGTAAGCTTCACAACTTATGCTAATGATTGCTAATCCAGAATTAAGCTTAAAACCAAAAAACGGCCACCGCTGTAATAGCTAAGTGACCGTTTTATCTGTTTGGTCGGAGTGACAGGATTCGAACCTGCGACCTTTGCAACCCCATTGCAACGCGCTACCAAGCTGCGCCACACTCCGATATCTTGGATTGGCAGCGAATGTTAACCAACATCGTTTGCCTCAAGACGGTGCGTATACTAGCGCTTTCTTAACCAAATGAAAAGCTCTTTTTGCGCTTTCTTTTCAATTGGTTGCCGCTTGCACTTACTCGATGCTCTTAAGTAGCGATGCCATGGCATCATATACCTTGGGCGTTGTGACGAGCAGTTGCTCTGGGTAGAGGTCAACTGGCACGCCGTCAGGTACCTCAGTTAAGTGGCCTACTTTCGCGCCTGCTTCACGAGCAATGACCCAACCCGCGACAAAGTCCCATGGTGAAACGCTTTCGTAATATGCGTCTAATCGGCCGCAGGCGACATCACAGAGGTCAATCGCAGCTGCGCCATTGCGACGAACATCCTGACAGTTCACCAACACGGCTTCCAAACGTGGTAGAAGCTGTTTGCGAGCCTGTTTATCGTAGGGAAAACCGGTAGCCACCAGAGTGCTTTCAAGCGTATCAGCGTCACTCGGTTTGATTGGTTGCTGATTGCAGTACGCACCTAATCCTTGCGCGGCACTGAAGGTATCACCCAAGAAAGGTGCATGAACAACGCCTACTTTAGCGATGCCGTTCTCTATCCAGCCAATCGACACCGCCACATGGCGCAGGCCTTGGGCAAAGTTGACGGTTCCATCGATAGGATCTACCACCCACAGCTGCTCGGCGGGGGTATGCAGCGCACGCTCAGGGCTTAGTTCTTCACTCAGCCTCGCTTCACCAGGAAAATGCTCCTCCAGGCGCTGGCTAATTAGCGTATCAACTGCCACATCAACATCGGTAACCAGCTCAATGCCGGCTTTTAAACGTTGACTGAAGTCTTGCTGTTCGCGGGCGCGGCGAATCATATCGCCTGCCTCCTCCGCAATACGCACTGCCAGCGCCAGCCGCTCTTCTAGGGTGTAAGCCGTCATTAACGCTCCTTACTTGATGGTTTCACATTGCCTGAAATAAGCTCAGCTTAAGCGGTGACGCATGGCATTACCATGACGCCATGCGAAACAATCCTTAACGAAGTGCATCCACCAGCACATCGACAACGATACGGGTAGCCGCCTCAATGAGTACGACATCGGCCCCTACGCGCTCCCATTCGTAGCCGGGATACTGGGGAAGCTGAGATGCCAACGGACCATCAAAGCGCTTTGCAATTCCCGGAGGAAGGGGTTTACCGCGTTCTAAGTTGCGCTGAATACCCGGCGGCAATGGCTGGGCACGTGGCGCATCGTATTGCCGCAAGAGACGAAGCAGTTCACGTTCGTTGATACGAGGAAGATCTACAACGCGTTCGTCGCGATGGCGACGCTCATGTCGGCCTATATCCTGCCCGCCACGCTGGCGCTCGGAATGTGGGCTGCTGTCTCTAGCACCATGGGCGGGTGCGTGTGCTGGCTGTGCGACTGCCGCCACTTGCCACAACAGGGTGCAAACTAACAGGCAAGCGCTAAGAGAAATTGATTTCATTATCGGCTCCTTATGACCAGGAGCATTGAGTATAGAGAGCAAATGCGCAGGCAGTGTGAAGATTGAACAATATTAAAAATACGGGCAAAAGCCTGCAGATACAAAAAAACCATTAGCTGGCACAACGACCAAAGCTAATGGTTAGATTTTAAGGCGCTGTACACTATTCCTCGGAAGTCATAGAAATTATCCCGCTTCCAGATACATACACAGTTTCCTGACGATCCTGAGTTGAAACTTCAATAGCTTCTAATGATTGGTTATCTTCAGCGCCTGCAAATACAGTGAATAGCTCCTCGACATCCGTATTTTCAGTACATGACTGAAAGCTGAATTCAGGCGCGCCCTCTCCGAGAGACGCTTCCGCGATTGAAAGTGTTCGATATGAGTTGAGTTCTCCAACACATGCTGAAGCCTCTGAGCGGTCCAAGTAGCTTCCATACTTGGGCACGCCGATGGCAGCCAAGATGCCGATAATAGCAATGACTACCATCAGTTCAATGAGAGTAAAACCACTCTGTTTGTGAATTGTAGTTATTTTAAAAAATCTTTTATCCATAACACTTCTCCTTTGTGTTATTAAACTTCCTCTTCAATAACATGAAGACCGAAAGTGTGTTAAACAAATCAATGCCACAATATTTAACAACACCAACAGCTTCTCAATGCTATATTTAACCAACTATAGCAAGCTCACCGTTACATTTCCGTTGACCATTAATAATAATTAATATTTAACACAAAAAATAAAATAAACATGATTGAGTTTAGCCATGAACGATTTAACCCCCAGGCCGGCGCTGAGCAAGGCGGCCATGCATAGCGGCCTGCACGGTATCGCTAAACGGCTGATAGAACATGGCGTGCTGACCGAAGCCCAGGCGAATGTCGCGGAAAGCACAGCAACAGAGCTTGACGTGTCGCTGTTACAGCACGTGGTCGATAGTGGGCTAGTAGAATCAGGCGCAGCAGCGCTGGCCGCTGCTTGGGAGTATGGTTTACCGGTCGTTGACCTAGATGCCATTCGTATAAACGCGCTACCACCCGCCAGCGACTACCCCGTTAAAATATTAGAGCGTCTAGATGTTCTTCCCCTGGCACGCCACGGGCACCGCCTTACTGTCGCTGTACCCTACCCCGCTACGCTAACCCAACTGAATGAACTTCAATTTGCTACCGGGCTAAGTGTAGATGGAGTACTGGCTCCCGCTGATCAACTTAAAAACACTCTAACGCAGTATCTAGCGCAAAATGAGCGCAGCATGCTAGATGAACTGGAAAATGTAGATGATGCGGTCAGCGCGTTGAGTATTGTTCAGCTTGACGAAGATGAGGCGACATTAGACAAGGCAGTAACAGATAGCGAAGATGCCCCCGTCGTTAAATTCGTCAATAAAATACTGCTAGATGCTATCAGTCGCGGCGCTTCCGATATTCACTTTGAGCCCTATGAAACCCAGTACCGGGTGCGCTTTCGTATTGATGGCATGCTGCTTGAAATTGCTCGCCCACCTTTTGCGCTGCGGCACCGCATCGCGGCACGTGTAAAAATCATGTCTCGGTTGGATATCTCTGAGCGGCGCCTGCCTCAGGATGGTGCAATCAAGCTGCAGCTTTCACGCACACGCTCAATTGATTTTCGAGTGAACTCACTGCCCACTGTGTTTGGTGAAAAAATAGTACTGCGTTTGCTAGATCCTGCCTCTGCTCAACTCGCTATCGAGCAGCTAGGCTTTAGCCCTGAACAGCAGGCCGTTTATGAACACGCGCTTAAGAAGCCTCAAGGAATGATTCTGGTTACCGGGCCTACGGGGAGCGGTAAAACAGTGACGCTTTATACCGGCATCAACATTCTTAACCAAATTGAGCGCAATATCTGCACCGCCGAGGACCCGGTAGAAATTAAAGTGCCGGGGGTCAATCAGGTGAACGTTCTCCCTAAAATCGGTCTGAACTTCGCCAGCGCTCTGCGCGCCTTTTTACGCCAAGACCCTGATGTTGTCATGGTGGGCGAAATTCGCGACTTGGAAACCGCCGAAATTGCCGTAAAAGCAGCCCAAACAGGTCACTTAGTGCTATCTACCGTACACACTAACTCCGCCGCTGAAACGCTAACCCGATTAGCGAATATGGGCATCGCATCGTATAACATCGCAAGCTCAGTTAGCTTGATTATTGCCCAGCGCTTGGCACGCAAGCTATGCAACCTATGCAAAACACCTGCAAAGATTCCTGCCGAAGCGCTGCATCAGGCTGGCTTTAGCCAACAGGATATTCGCAACGGCACGATTTATTCAGCGGTCGGCTGTAAACAGTGCACACAGGGCTATAAAGGTCGTATTGGTATCTATGAAGTGGTGTCTATTACTGATGCCATGCGCCAGCTGATTATGCGCGATGGCGATGCGCTGGATATCGACCAACAAGCGCGCCGCGAAGGTTACCCTAGCCTTTATCAGCGTTGCCTACATCGTGTGCTGGATGGCAGCACTAGTCTGGAAGAAGTTAACCGCATCAGTAAGGAGTAACGCGCCATGGCCAACGCTAAAGCATATCGCACAAAGCCAACGCCGCTACACCGCTGGAAGTGGGAAGGCAAAGGGCCACAAGACCGAGCTATGCGAGGCGAGCTGATTGGCCGCACCAAGCCCGAAATCATTGAACAACTGGCTAAGCAGCGTATTGTCGCCACAAAAGTCCAAAAACGCAGCAGCTTTAGTGGTCGCAGCAAGGTAACCAACGTCGACATCATGATTTTTGCACGGCAAATGGCCACCATGGTGCGAGCAGGTATCCCTATTCTTCAGGCATTACAAGCCGTTTCTGAAAGCCTAAAAAAACCCGCCATGGTAGCACTAACCCAGCAAATCATGGAAGACGTATCTTCGGGCGATAGCCTTTCCAGCGCCATGGCAAAACACCCCAAACAGTTTGACCACCTGTTTGTTAGCCTAGTCGACGCAGGAGAGCAGGCTGGTGCGCTTGACCAGATGCTGGAGCGGGTAGCCAGTTATAAAGAGAAAGTTGAATCACTCAAAAATCGTGTCAAAAAAGCACTCTGGTACCCCACTGCGGTGATGATCATTGGTATTGCCGTTACCATGCTGCTACTCATCAAAGTCGTGCCTGAATTTGAGAGTATGTTTCAAGGTTTTGGCGCAGAACTGCCAGCGCTCACTCAGTTTACGGTTAACTTATCGGACATGGCCCAAAAGTACTGGTTACAAGCAACGGGTTCACTAATCGGCAGTATCATGCTGCTGAAAACTGCAGCGCGACGCTCACCACGCGTCGCTTATCGGTTAGACAGCCTGATGCTTCACCTGCCTATCCTTGGCGATATTTTACACAAATCGGCTGTCTCACGATTTACACGCACTTTAGCGACTACCTTTACTTCTGGCGTGCCACTAATTGAGGGGCTCGAAACTGCCGCAGGTGCCGCGGATAATCGCGTGTACATCAGAGCTATTAATGAAGTGCGCCAAGATGTAACTACCGGACAACAGCTGCATTTCGCCATGCGTATGACCAACCGCTTTCCAGCGCTGGCAGTTCAAATGGTGAGTATTGGTGAGGAAGCCGGCTCACTGGATGCGATGCTTAACCGAGTAGCCGATTACTACGAAGAAGAAGTGGATAATAAAGTAGACGCCCTGACCTCGTTAATGGAACCGATTATTATCGTTGTCCTTGGCGCGCTAGTGGGCGGCGTTGTAGTCTCCATGTATTTGCCTATTTTTGAAATTGGCACCGCACTATAAATAAACCGTTCATACGCACTTCCTCAACAAGCACTTCCCCAACAATTGGAATACCATGGGTTTATCACCAAGCTTTTACCTCTTTTTTGCTTTACTAATCGGCCTCTGCTTTGGCAGTTTTCTTAACGTTGTCATCACCCGTTTACCCGTTATGCTGATGCGCCGCTGGCGCAATGAAGCACGTGCCTCCCTTGAGCTGGCCGAAGAAACATCCCCCCGCTTTAACCTTGCTACTCCAAGGTCAATGTGTCCACGCTGCGAACACCCAATTGCTTGGCACAATAACCTACCCTTAATAGGCTGGCTAAAAAGAAGGGGGAAATGCGCTCATTGCCAAACCTCCATCAATGTACAGTATCCATTCGTAGAGCTGATGGGCGGACTACTTGCAATCGTGGTTGTGGCCTTGCATGGCCCGACGCTAAGCGCAATGTTTATCTATGGTGCTTGTATAACGCTACTGGCTTTGGCAGTGATCGACTTTCGTACCTATTTACTCCCTGATATGTTGACCCTACCGTTGTTATGGGCTGGCTTAGCTTACCAATTGCTCTTTCAGCCTCTGCTGCTCCCTGGCGCTGTTATCGGCGCAATGGCGGGCTATGTTGTGTTATGGAGCTTTTACTGGCTATTTAAGCTCATAACAGGCAAAGAAGGCATGGGATTTGGGGATTTCAAGTTACTCGCTGCCCTTGGCGCTTGGGTGGGTTGGAGCATGTTGCCGCTACTGATTATTTTATCTGCGGGTATTGGCGCAATCATAGGATTAGCCGCTCAAGCTATTTCTCCCCAGTTACGTGGCCAACCTCTCCCCTTTGGTCCCTTTCTTGCGCTGGCGGGCTGGATTTGCCTACTTGTAGGCAACGAGTTAATGACACTCTATACGTCGTTGCTGTATTAAGCCTAATGTCGGTTTTAATTCAATTTTTTTGGGGAGCATGCATGATCATTGGACTGACAGGTGGTATAGGTTCGGGAAAGTCTACTGTTGCCCGTGCGTTTGGAGAACTGGGGATTGGCTGGGTAGATGCCGATGATGTCGCTAGAGAAGTCGTTGCCGTTGGCGAACCCACACTAGCTGCTATTGCCGAACACTTTGGCACAGACGTATTGAACTCCGACGGAACACTGAATAGATCAGCACTGCGTACCATCATTTTTGAAGATCCTGCACAACGGCAGTGGTTAGAGTCTGTCACTCATCCCAAGGTACGCGAACGCCTTCTTTTGCATCTGGACCGTCTGCAGGCGCAGTCGCCTTATGTATTATTAGTGTCTCCTCTGCTTTTTGAGTCTGGTCAAGATAAGCTGGTCAATCGTACGTTAGTCATCGATGTGCCCGAATCGCTGCAATTATCACGCACACTTGCCCGGGATGGGGTGAGTGAATCCCAGGTGCGTGCTATCCTCGCCGCCCAACTTCCACGCGAAGAACGCCTTGCTAAAGGCAATGATGTCATCGACAACAGTGGTGACCATGCGAATATGATGCGCCAGGTCATCCAACTGGATCGTCGTTATCGCGCCGAGTGCACTTAACGACGTACTTGAGACGCACTTTTGAAACAGGAGTTTGTCATGCCCACACCGGCAAATGATTCACCGCTAGAGGTTGCTTGCCCCCAATGTGGCAAGAAAGTTATCTGGGGGCCAGAAAGTACTTATCGCCCTTTTTGTAGCAAACGTTGCCAACTGCTTGATTTGGGCGCTTGGGCGGAAGAGTCGCATCGCATTGCAGGTGAATCCGCCATGGATGAGGCAGACTTAGATACCCTGCTTGCTCAAGCAGATAGAGACGCACCTCTTTCTTAAAGGCTCGCCCAACATGACTGACGCCACGCTGCCTCTATATCATCTACTGCATGAGCTTGATGCCCACTTTGATCAACTGGTAGCCACCATTGAGCGGGCTGCAGCGCTATACGAATTTAACCCACCACCTACTTGGCGGTTTCATCATGACGTTAGCGAGCCTATTTGGTTGCGGGATGCACTGCTGGACATGTGGCATCAGCAGGGACAGGATGGCCGCGAAACGCGTAACTACATCGCAGTCATCGCCGCTAACGATGATTTATTAGCAGCGTGTCATCAAATTAACTACGCAAAGGCAAATATCAGCGACTTACTCGCGCGCATTAAGCAGTCTCATCCAAACGCGTTGAGCGACGCTAAGTCTCGTTTACCAAACCGTCATCCCCATATCGACGACATACTGCGTAAAAGCGGATTTGCAAGACTCCATCTAAAACAGTGCTGGCGACAACTCCCCATTGCCCCTGCGCCGGTGTCTAGAGTTAGGCTAGCGTGGTATAGCAGCGGTCGCTCAATCAAACGCGTTAGTGTTCAAGAGGCTGAGCAAAAATTATTACAGCTAGACAGTGATGCACCACATATCCGCATACAACTACGCAAGCTCGCCAGCATTCCAAGTGGAGAAATATTGGCGCAGGTGCAAACCCAAGCCCCTTTAATGCGCGCAAATCTGTTTTTTGTCGAACCGCTTGCGGATGGACACACGCGACGAGCACTTAATATTGCAATGCCGCTAATTGTGCCTGCAAATGAAGGACGATTACCACATCTCAAAGCCCCAGCAGAAACGCCTCCAACGACTCGCACAAGAGCTAAGCGGCGCGACGAAAAACTAGAAGATGACGTATATTTACCTAGCTTACGCATCTATCGATATCGCTAGCGAGCTACCTCACCTCATAACGTCGTATTATTTACCCGCTACTGGCACGTCATCAAGCTTCCACCGCTTAGACTCCAGCAGCGCGTGTATGACCTCGCTTACATCTCGCTCCGATAAATCATATTCGCCAATCAGAGCTTTTAAGCGTTGATCAAACAGACGCTCTTGCTCATTTGAGTGTGCCGCTTCATCTGCTGCTTGGTCGTCAGCCTCCAACGCCGCAATTGAACGTACTGGCGGTCCCGTTGGAATATTGAAATCGCTGTTAGGATCTTCTAACTGGCGCAGCGCCTGCGCGAAGGCATCATCCAGCTCACGAAACTTGCGTAGCTTTTCACGCTCATCTAGCTGTTTTTGAACTTTTTGATATTTCATCGATGTTTCATTTACACCTTACTTGAAATGAATGACAAGTCTGCTGAAACAGACCTTTTCCGGCAAAACTGTGCCCAAACGCGTAAAGCCTCTGAGCAAACTTGCCTTTGCTCTCTGTTGCCAGCATAAAGGCATCACAGCTTAGTATTAAATAAGCTGCTCACGATATAAAACAGGATGCTCAGCAAAAACGCCCAGTTAAGCAACCTAAGGTGGCACATATAGCGGCAAATTCATCTAGTAGGCAAGCAGCAATGTTAATCACCTATTAGATCACTAGCAACGCAAGCACCGGGATGGTGCATTACAGGTGAGATGAGTAGCGCGACCTGTACGACTTAAGCATAGGAGGCCAGATAATGTTCAATGCAATGATGCGAGCTGAGATCTGGCTGCAAGACACTCTCGATAAACCGCTTGGAATCGAAGACCTTGCTAACCACTTAGGATACTCAGCATCACAAATACGCCGGCAGTTCCGCCACTGCTTCAACATTTCACCTAGTGCTTACCGTGAAAAAAGGCGTCTTGAGCGAGCCGCTGTCTTGCTTTCACTCACCTCACAAAATATAGCGCAAATCGCTATTCGTTGTGGATATACTAATCACTCTTCTTTCTCACGCGCATTTCAGCGCCGCTATCGGCTGTCACCCCGCGAATATCGCCAAGTGGTAAGCAGCCTGTATCTTCTGAACAGACCTGACAAAAAATTCACAATCAGCATTGAAAAAAACCGTCCCGCACATGTGGTTTTAATGCGCTTGTACCAAGCACCAGACCACATTCATGGGCTAGGCAACACAAAGTATCACGCTAACCATTTAGAGCACCTACAAGCCCAACTAGAGACATCTACCCCAACCATGGTATTGCCAGACCTTTTAACAGAGAAAGTGACGGCCGCTGTAGAAGAACCTGCACCGAACCACACTAGAACTGATATCGGGCTCTATCTAGAAAATAGAGATACTGCCGAATATCTAGCACTGCCAGTCAACTACCGTCGGGTAGACATTCCTTCACGCTACTATGCAAAAATATACTTCAATAACATTTCACAATTATCTTATGTAATGTCTGAAACGCTAGTGGCATTAATGGATGAAAAAAATCGTTTAAATATCAGCGGTGATGCACCGCAAGTATTATGGCATCCAGATCATATTGAGCTACGAATACCTTTATCTGCCTAGCCAGCCTGAATAGTTTTTATCCGCTTTCATTAAACCAAAACCGGCACTTCTTGTTAGAAATGCCGGTTTAAAACGACTCAGTCTTCCATACGCTCTAGCCAGGATTCGACAGCCTCATCACCATGCTCATCTTTCCAGCTACGCAGGCCTTTATGATTACCGCCGCGGGTTTCAATCACTTCACCAGTATGCGGGTTCTTATAAATCTTCAGACGACGCTTACGACGCGTAGTGGATGCCGCAGCACCTTTGGATCCACGCTGATCCGCGTTAGGGTCCAGCAATGCAATAACATCAGAAGGGCGCTTACCAAACTCGTTCATTAACGCTTCAAGCTTAGCTTTAAATTCAAGCTCGCTTTTCAAGCGCTGATCACCTTCCAAGCGCTGTAAGTCTTCTTGTAGTTGTTTTAGCTGCTGTTCCTTTTGAATATACTCATTTAATAACGACATGGGGATTCCTTTTAGCATAGGTTTGACTGCGTGAGTTAATCAATCTACCAACTCAATACGCACGAGTTCAGGATGCGCGCACATTATTGCTTTAAATGCGCCAGCTGACAATAGTCTAGTTGACTTTAGCTTAAATACTAATCAATTTTTATTGCTTAGTTGGAACTATAAAAACTAGCTTTATACGCAAGCCAAACATAGGCTAGTGATCTATTTCACATCATACAAATTCATAAAAAACGCCGCCCATTAGGGCGGCGTTTTTCTGGGCTATCAACTACTTAATTAGTCTTGGCCCATCTGCTGTTTGATTAGATCACCGATAGTGGTCGGACCACCTGCTTCCGGCTCTTGATCACGCAGCTTCTTCAGATTTTGACGAGTATCATCTTGCTCTTTCGCTTTAACCGACAGATTGATCTGACGACTCTTACGATCAACGCTTACGATACGCGCTTCAATGCTATCGCCTTCATTCAGCACGTTACGGGCATCTTCAATGCGATCAGCACTGATTTCAGACGCCTTGAGGACAGCAATAACATCTGTCGCTAGCTCAACGTGTGCTTCTTTGGCATCAACTTCTACGATACGGCCTGTAACGATGCTGCCTTTGTCGTTAACCGACAGATATTCAGCTACTGGATCGGAATCCATTTGCTTAATACCTAAGGAGATACGCTCACGCTCAGGATCGATTGAAAGAATAACGGCTTCAGCTTCGTCACCTTTCTTGAAGTTACGGACAGCTTCTTCGCCAGTTTCTGTCCAAGAGATATCAGACAGGTGAACCAGACCATCAATACCGCCTTCAAGGCCGATAAAGATACCAAAGTCAGTGATTGACTTGATGGTACCTGAAACACGGTCGCCCTTGTTGTATTCAGCGTTGAAAGTTTCCCAAGGATTAGCAGTACACTGCTTGATGCCCAGAGAAATACGACGACGCTCTTCATCGATATCAAGAACCATAACGTCAACATCATCGCCCACTTGGACAACTTTAGACGGATGGATGTTCTTGTTAGTCCAGTCCATTTCTGAAACGTGAACCAGACCTTCGACGCCCTCTTCCAGCTCAGCAAAGCAGCCGTAGTCAGTCAGATTAGTGACGACTGCGTGCACTTTGGTGCCTTCCGGGTAACGGTCTTTGATGTTGACCCAAGGATCTTCACCCAGCTGCTTAAGACCTAGAGATACGCGGTTACGCTCACGGTCAAACTTCAACACTTTGACGTTGATCTCGTCGCCAACAGCAACGATTTCAGACGGATGCTTAATGCGCTTCCACGCCATATCAGTGATGTGCAGCAGACCATCAACGCCGCCTAGATCGACGAAGGCACCGTAATCAGTCAGGTTCTTAACGATACCTTTGATTTGCTGACCTTCCTGCAGGGTTGCCAGCAGTGCTTCACGTTCAGCACTGTTTTCGGCTTCCAATACAGCACGACGCGAAACAACGACGTTGTTGCGCTTCGGGTCAAGCTTGATGACTTTGAAGTCTAGCTCTTTGTTTTCCAGGTGCGCAGTGTCACGAACCGGACGAACGTCAACCAGAGAGCCCGGCAAGAAGGCACGGATAGAGTCGACGTCGACTGTGAAGCCGCCTTTGACCTTACCGTTGATCACGCCCTTGACGACTTCGTCTTTCTCGAAGGCTGCTTCCAGAATCTTCCAAGCTTCTGCGCGCTTGGCTTTTTCACGGGACAGACGCGTTTCACCAAAGCCATCTTCTACGGCTTCAAGTGCAACGTGCACGTCGTCACCGATAGCGATGGTCAGTTCACCGTTCTCATCGCGGAATTGTGACGCAGGGATCTGACCTTCAGATTTCAGACCAGCGTTAACGGTAACCCAGTCACCGTCAATGTCGACAACCTGAGCCGCGACAATTGCGCCTGGCTCCATGTTGATGTCGTTAAGAGACTGTTCAAACAGTTCAGCAAAGCTTTCGCTCATGGTTTTCCTACGTGATCAACGTTGTTGAGGCATAAATGCCTTCTCCGTACCACCAGCAAGTACGGGCCTAATGTCATTCTGCTTCTGGAGGTGTTAGCGCTGGTTAGACCTGACCGGGCTCTCTGATATGGAGTAATCGCCCTGCCACGTCGTGACACCTTTCCAAAAACGCCGCAAGGGAGAATCAAGTGCCGTTTACCATGCCACGCTGGGCCAGCAATTCGGTCAACTGATCAACCACTTCCGGTATGCTCAGGCATGTGGTATCAAGCGTTATGGCGTCATCTGCCGGCTTGAGAGGAGCCACACTGCGCTGCGTATCGCGTGCATCGCGTGCCTGAATCTCCTTTAAAAGACTCGATAGACTAGCATCCACCCCGGCTTCCTGCAACTGTAGATGCCTACGCCGAGCCCGCTCCTGCGCACTTGCAGTCAGAAAAATTTTTAATGATGCATCAGGGAACACGACAGTTCCCATATCACGGCCGTCGGCCACCAAGCCTGGCGATTGTTGAAAATCTCGCTGACGCTGAAGCAATGCTTCACGAACTTGCGGTAGAGCCGCCACACGGGATGCCCGCTCACCAGCCTGCTCTGTGCGTATCGCTCGGGAAACGTCTTCACCTTCTAAAAGCGTTTGAGATTGCCCACCTTGCACTGGGAAAGCGACATCAAGTTGCGCAGCAAGCAACGCCAACGACGCCTCATCATCCAACGCCACGTCATGCTTTAAAGCTGCCTGAGCAGTAAGCCGATAAAGCGCCCCACTGTCTAACAGGTGCCACCCCAGGCGTTCGGCGACCAACCCACTGATGGTGCCTTTACCTGCACCACCCGGTCCGTCAATCGTTAGCACAGGGGCTTTAATCGGCATTAGCTCCCTCCACATTTACCTGCATTCCGATACGCTGCGCCAAAGCCACAAAATCAGGGAAAGAGGTAGCCACATTCGCGCAGTCATCAATAATAATCTCATCGCTTGCACGCAAAGAGGCTATTGCAAACGCCATGGCAATACGGTGATCACCTAAACTATCAATTCGACCGCCACCGTAGCTCGCCACAGCATCGTCAGCATTGCCAACAATATCAATACCATCTTCAACAACCGTGTGCTCAACGCCTAGTATCGCCAGCCCATCGGCCATTGCCTGAATTCGATCAGACTCTTTGACCCGCAGTTCTTCAGCACCGCGCAAGCGCGTTTTGCCTTGCGCGTTAGCAGCCGCGATAAACAGTGCGGGAAACTCATCAATGGCAAGCGGTACTTGATCAACCGGGATATCAATCCCTTTTAAAGGCGCATAGCGAATACGGATATCCGCCACCGGCTCACCGCCTACCTCGTGCTCATTTTCAAGCGCTAGGTCAGCCCCCATCAGGCTGAGGATGTTAATCACACCAACGCGCGTAGGGTTGATACCTACGTGCTCAAGGGTAATGTCAGCCCCTGGCGTAATAGCCGCAGCGACGAGGAAGAACGTGGCAGAAGAAATATCAGAAGGGACATCTATCGGGCCTGCTGTCAGCTTACCGCCACCTTGAAGCCAGCAAGTATCGCCCTCGCGCGAGACCTCGTAGCCAAAACCATTAAGCATACGCTCGGTGTGATCGCGAGTAGGCGCTGGCTCACGCACGCGAGTTTCACCTTCGGCGTACATACCGGCTAATAGCAAGCAGGATTTCACCTGCGCACTGGCCATCGGCATGTCGTAGTAAATACCCTTCAATGCGGCGCCACCTTTAATTTTAAGTGGCGGACGCCCACCTTCAGCGGTGTCGATAGTCGCCCCCATCAAGCGCAGAGGGTCAGCAACGCGCCCCATAGGCCGTTTGGTTAACGACTCATCACCGGTTAGCTCACTATCAAACGCTTGGCCTGCCAATAATCCCGCAAACAGGCGCATGGCAGTACCTGAATTACCCACGTACAGCGGGCCTGCCGGGGCTTTCAAGCCATGCATCCCTACGCCATGGATAGTAACCCTCCCCTGATATGGCCCCTCAATGGCAACACCCATTTCACGGAAGGACTGCAAAGTCGCGAGGCTATCCTCACCCTCTAAAAATCCTTTAACTTCGGTAACACCCTCCGCCAGAGCACCCAGCATAATGGAGCGATGGGACATTGATTTATCGCCCGGCACGCGCAGACGGCCTTGCGCCTGGCCGCCCGGCTGCACCCGATAAGTCACTTTACCGTGTGGTTGCATATGATATTCCGCCTGATAGCTGGTTTTATTCAATAACGTATCGAAATAATGGCGTGCATGACAGGCACGATCAAACGTTGCAATAAGGGCATCGCTATCGCCACTTTCTACCGCCTTCCGCAACCGAGCGAGCCCCGCCTCAAAATCATCTAACGACGACAAGACGGCGTCCCGGTTGGCAATAAAGATATCTCGCCACATAACAGGGTCGCTGCCCGCGATTCGGGTAAAATCACGAAACCCACCGGCTGCATAGCGAAAAATTTCTAACCGCTCGTCTTGACGTGCCAGCGTATCGACCAACGAAAATGCCAGCAAATGCGGCAAATGACTGGTACGCGCCAACACTTGGTCGTGCCGTTCTACACTCATTTGCAGTACATCTGCGCCAGTGGCACACCACAACGCCTCAACCCGCGCAAGCGCTCCAGCGTCGACATTCGGCTCAGGCGTTAGTATCACTTTGTGATTGATATAGAGGGCGGGATCTGCTGCGGCAACACCACTTTTTTCAGAGCCTGCAATAGGATGACCTAGCACCACTGAAGGGGGCACCTCCCCAAAGGCACGCACAGCACAGTCACGGATCGTCGCTTTCGTGCTGCCCACATCGGTAATCACCACGTTTTTAGACGCACGGTGAAGCGAACCTGCCAGGGTGGCCATCACACTCTCCATGGCCAATACCGGTACGGCCAAAATCACCATAGAGACGTCATCAAGCAGTTCTGCTAACTGCGAACCACCATGGTCTATCAACCCTAAATCAATCCCCAAGGCGATTTCTGACGCATTGGAGTCACACGCTGAAATATGTCCTTTGAAACCTGATTGTCGTAGCGCGGCGGCCAGCGACCCCCCGATCAAGCCAAGGCCAACAATCAGCAGGTGCGACTCTTGGCAAGATGACCGAACCCCAGCGCTAGATGCCAACGCTTGCACAGCACACTCCGTCACAGCACGCCTAGAGGATAGGAGCCAAGCACACGCAGCTCAGAAGCACGTAGTCTTACCTCTTCGAGCACTGCCGCGACCTGCGGCTCATCCCGATGCCCTTTGAAATCGATAAAGAACACGTAATTCCAAACACCAGTCCGCGAAGGCCGTGTTTCGATCCGCGTTAAATCAATGCGGTGACGATGGAACGGTTCCAACAGATCATGCAGTGCACCGGGCTGGTTACGCATAGCGACAACAATTGAGGTTTTATCCTCGCCAGATATCGGCACATCTTGATTACCAATAATCAGAAAGCGCGTGGAGTTATCAGGGCGATCTTCAATCTTTTCGGCAATGCGCTCTAGACCATACAGTTTGGCCGCCATATCTCCGGCAATTGCTGCACTGTGCCACTCTGTTTTGACCAGCTTGGCAGCTTCTGCGTTAGAGGAAACAGGCACCCGCTCAGCATGGGGATAGTGAGCATCAAGCCATTTACGGCACTGGCCAAACGATTGCGGGTGGGAATAGATGCGTGAGACCTTATCCCGACGCGTGGTTTCACTAATTAGCAGGTGGTGGTGAATGCGTAGTACTACTTCACCGCAGATCTTGATCGACGAGTCCATAAAGGTGTCAAGCGTATGATTGACAACCCCTTCGGTGGAGTTCTCTACCGGCACCACCCCATAATGAACAGCACCTGCCTCTACTTCACGAAAGACTTCATCAATCGCTGCCATTGGCATACTGACAGCACTCTCACCAAAGTGCTTAAGCGCCGCCTGCTGGGTAAATGTACCCTCTGGGCCTAGGTAGGCAACTTTGACAGGCTGCTCCAGCGCAAGACACGCCGACATAATTTCGCGAAACAGCCTCGCCATCTCTTCTGAGTCTAGCGGGCCTTGATTCAACGACATAATGCGGCGCAGCACCTGCGCCTCCCGCTCAGGACGATAAAATACAGCGTCTTTATCTTGAGCAAGCTTAACGTGTGCCACCTGCTGGGCGCAGTTGGCGCGCTCACTAATCAAGCGCAGAATATCGCCATCCAACTGGTCGATACGTTGACGTAAGTCGTCTAAATTAATCGGCGTATCGGACATGATGGTTAGCCTCTTCGTTGTTCAAAATCCGCCATAAAGGCGATTAGCGCATCAACGGCCTCTTCAGGCACCGCGTTATATAAACTTGCACGCATGCCACCAACACTACGATGGCCCTTTAGGTTAAGAAGCCCCGCCTCGTCAGCTTCTTGCAGGAATACGCTATCTAAACTGCTATCGGCTAGCACAAACGGAACATTCATGCGGGAACGGTTACGGCTGGCAATCGGATTAGTATAAAAATCACTGGCATCAATAGCAGCGTAAAGCTTCTGTGCTTTGCGCTGGTTAATGTCATCCATCACCTCTAAGCCACCGATGTCATCTTTTAACCACTGGAAAACAAGGCCAGCCAAGTACCATGCAAACGTTGGCGGCGTGTTGACCATAGAGCCTGCGTCTGCAAGCATTTGATAGTCAAACAGCGACGGAATGGAGCTAGGCGCTTTGCCGAGCAAGTCATCACGAATAGCAACCAGGGTTAAGCCAGCCGGGCCAATGTTTTTCTGAGCTCCCGCGTAAATCACTCCAAACTGCGTTACATCGATAGGGCCAGATAGAATGTTCGAGGACATATCGCATACCAGAGGCACATCAGCACCATCTGCGCGCTGCACCCTTGGCATATAGTCGAACTCTAAACCACCGATGGTTTCATTTGAGGTGTAATGCAAGTAAGCAGCATCGCTGCTAATCGCCAGTGCATTTTCATCCGGCACCGCCGTATGACCATTATCTTCACTACTCGCTGCCACATGACAGTTAAACCCTAACCGCCGGGCTTCACTAATCGCCTTTTTACCCCAAATGCCTGTTTGGATAAAATTGGCGCTTCCCCCTTGTCCAAGCAAGTTCATCGGCAGCATCGCAAACTGCATGCTGGCTCCGCCTTGCAAGAAAAGCACTTTGTAATTACTGGGAATATCCAGCAAATAACGCAGGTCTGCTTCTGCTCGATCCGCAATAGCGACAAACTCATCACTGCGATGACTCATCTCCATAACAGACAAGCCACGCCCCTGAAAGTCCAGCAGTTCGTTGCGCGCACGTTCAAGCACGGCAACAGGCAGGGCCGCTGGCCCTGCACAAAAGTTATAATGACGTGTCATCGGTTCCCTGTTCCTGTTCGCCATCGTCAGCGCTATCTGGCTTGCCTGGATCAACAGCATCGCTATCGACGACATCGGTATCAATCGCACCGGTGTCTAGAACGTCTGTTTCTGAACTATCTGACTCAAGCTCATCTACTTCGGCAGGCTCATCCACACGGACAGTTTTAACTAGTTTTTCTTCTTTACCCAGGCGAATCAGCATAACCCCCTGAGTATTTCGCGAGGTCGTGGACACTTCTTCAACCCGAGTGCGGACCAAGGTGCCGCGATCAGTGATCAGCATCATTTCATCGCTGTCATAGACTTGCATTGCGGCTACCAGAGCGCCATTACGTTCGCTGGTTTGCATGGCAATAACGCCCTGCCCACCACGACCACGCAGCGGAAATTCTTCTAGGCGCGTACGCTTACCATAGCCATTCTCACTGGCCGTGAGAATATAGATTTGACCTTCCGCTTGAGCATTCTCGGCCGTGACAACCTGGCTATCAGCATCTACATCGGCGTCATCTTCAGCGTCAATTTGCTGGCTCTTAGGAATGATCAAGCTAATAACTTCAGCATCCCCCGCCAGACGCATACCGCGCACACCACGGGCGGTACGCCCCATGGCGCGCACATTGCCTTCTTCGAAGCGGATAGCCTTACCGTTAGAGGAAAGCAGCATGGCGTGATCAGAGCCAGACGTAATAGCAGCCCCCACCAAACGGTCGCCCTCTTCCAAATCAATAGCAATCAAGCCGACACTACGTGGGCGAGAGAATTGCTCAAGACTGGTGCGTTTAACGGTACCTTTCGCCGTGGCAAAGAAAATGTAGTGCTCAGGATCGTAATCACGCACTGGCAAAATGGCGTTGACGGCTTCGCCTTCTTCAAGCGGTAGCATATTGACCAGTGGCTTGCCCCGAGAGCCACGACTGGCGTTCGGCATCTCATACACTTTCAGCCAATACACCTTGCCTCGGTTAGAGAACAGCAGCACGGTGTCATGGGTAGATGCGACCAGCAGGTGCTCGATAACGTCTTCATCTTTCATCGCGGTGGCTGACTTACCTCGTCCACCACGACGTTGCGCCTGATAATCAGACAACGGCTGAGTCTTGGCGTAGCCTGAGCGGGAAACAGTGACCACCATATCTTCTTCAGCGATGAGATCTTCAATCGACAAATCAAGGTGGCTCGCCTGAATTTCCGTACGGCGGTCATCGCCATACTGCTCACGTACAGCATGCAGCTCTTCTCGGATGACTTCCATCAGACGATCTGGAGAAGCCAGGATGGTCGTAAATTCCGCGATTTTCTCAAGAATCGACAGGTATTCGTCTAACAACTTCTCGGTTTCAAGACCCGTTAGGCGATGCAGACGAAGCTCTAGAATTGCTTGAGCCTGCGCGGGCGACAATCGATATTCCGTCGCCGCCGTATTTAGACCAAACCCTTCATCTAGCTCTTCAGGCTTGCATGAGGTTGCGCCAGCGCGTTCCAGCATCGCGGTAACCTGTCCAGGCTTCCACGTTTTAGCCAACAGTTTTTCACGCGCTTCAGAGGCATTGGGAGATGCCTTAATCAGCTCGATCACTTCATCAATGTTGGAGATGGCAACTGCCAAACCTTCCAACAAATGACCACGCTCACGGGCTTTTTTCAATTCATACAAGGTACGGCGAGTAACAACTTCACGGCGGTGGCGAATAAACGCCTCAAGCATCTCTTTTATGTTCAGAGTGCGCGGCTGACCATTTTCCAGCGCCACCATGTTAATCCCAAACACATTTTGCAATTGTGTTTGCGCAAACAAGTTGTTGACGACGACATCACCCGACTCGCCGCGTTTGATCTCGATCACCACGCGCAGGCCGTCTTTATCCGACTCATCGCGGAGCTCAGCAATACCCTCGATTTTCTTCTCTTTTACCAGCTCAGCGATTTTTTCGATCAATCGCGCTTTATTCACCTGGTAAGGCAGTTCAGTGATAATAATGTGATCTCGACCACTCTTATCATCATGCTCAATCGTGTGGCAGGCACGCACATAGATACGTCCACGCCCGGTGCGGTAAGCGTCTAAAATACCCGCGCGACCGTTGATAATGCCCCCGGTAGGGAAATCCGGCCCTGGAATGTACTGCATGAGGTCATCGACAGTAAGCGTGTAATCATCAATTAACGCCAGACAACCATCAATTATTTCCCGCATGTTATGGGGCGGGATATTGGTCGCCATGCCCACTGCAATCCCTGACGACCCGTTAATTAACAGGTTAGGAACTTTGGTTGGCAGCACGGCTGGAATGCGCTCGGTGCCGTCGTAGTTATCGACCCAATCGACGGTATCTTTTTCCAGGTCAGCTAGCAGCTCGTGGGCAAGGCGTGCCATACGCACTTCGGTGTAACGCATGGCGGCCGCGTTATCACCGTCAATAGAACCAAAGTTACCCTGACCATCCACCAGTACGTGACGCATGGAAAAGTGCTGGGCCATACGAACGATAGTGTCATAGACCGCACTGTCACCGTGCGGATGGTATTTACCGATGACATCGCCGACGACACGCGCCGACTTCTTGTACGGTTTATTCCAATCGTTGCTCAGCTCGTGCATGGCAAAAAGCACGCGCCGGTGAACAGGCTTGAGGCCGTCACGCACATCGGGAAGAGCGCGACCGATAATGACACTCATCGCGTAGTCGAGGTACGACTGTTTAAGCTCGTCTTCAATATTGACGGGCAAGATTTCTCTGGCGATGTCACCCATGAAAGTCAGATCCTTTGCACTGCATTGGCACTGCGAGAGTTGAAAGCGCTTAAAAAAGCCGCCCTTGATACCACACCAAGGCGGCGCGCAGAGTCAGCACCATCATACCACTGCATAAGCACCATGGGCAGTCAGTGGCAACGGCATTACGCTTTACGCTAAAAAGGCGTCTTTATCGACCACAAGCCCCTCAAACACCTCTCGCACGTCTCCTTCAATAGGAGCGGCCTTATTCGCCTTCATATCTAGCAGCACAAAGGTCAAATCTGCCTGAGCAACCAGTACGCCGTCTTGACGCACAATTCGATGATGGCAAATCGCGCTACGATCACCCACGTCTACTATGCCGGTCATAATCTGCAAATCATCGCTCTGTACAGCGGCTGCTCGATAATCAATATTCAGATTGACCACGACAAACGCTCGGCCTGCCTTATGAAGTTGATTTATCAGGCGCGGATGGTCATCAAAAAAAGCCCAGCGCCCCTCTTCCATAAATTCAAGATAGCGCGCGTTGTTGACGTGACCGTAGCCGTCTAAATGGTAACCACGTACTCGCAGCGCAACACTGGATATTGCTGTAGACATAACACCCCCATTTTTAAAAATCTGTTAACCATTCACAAAACCTCCCAAATCAAACACAAGTTTTAAACTAGTGCAACAACAAGGCAATCCCCTAAGACGCTGGTAGGAAAGGCTTGGTTTCGCCATAATGTGCCACCTTTTTAATAGGATTGGTGACATGTGGTTTAAGCACCTACATTTATACCGCCTTCACGGCGCCCCTGAGCTTGATAGCGATACACTAGCGAATGCACTCGACGAGCATGCAGCCAAGCCGCTAGGCAGTGCGGATGCCCGCCGCTTAGGGTGGACAGCCCCGGCAGGACGACTGGGTGGTGGTCAGCGGCTGCATGAAATCCAAGGCCACCGACTACTTTCAGCCCTGCGCCAAGAGCGCTTGCTTCCTGCGTCTGTAGTAAAAGAGGAAGTGGACGATAAAGTCGCTGATATCGAAGCCAGCGAAGGGCGCAAGGTAACGCGCAAAGAAAAAACGGCGCTGAAAGAGCAAGTCACTGAGGAACTAATGCCCCGCGCATTTGTTCGCAGTCAGAAAATCGATTTATGGTGGGATACGCGCCGTCAATTAATTGGCGTCAATGCCAGCTCTCGTACACGGGCAGAAGACGTGCTGGATCTACTACGTGAAACGTTGGGCAGCTTGAAAGTCACGCCGCTCACATCACAAACACTGCCTATCCGTGCGATGACGCAATGGCTGGGCGAAGCGGAAAGCCGCCCTGCCGACCTTGTGTTAGGGGATCAGGTTGAGTTAAAAGCCAAAGGCGATGATGGCGTGCTGCGTGCTCGCCAAGTTGATCTAGACAGCGACGAGATCCAGCAATTGCTTGAAAGCGGACGTCAAGCCAGCAAGCTCGCAGTTAGCCTGGAAGGTCGTTTAAGCTTTGTTCTGCATGATGATTTAGCGCTGAAATCATTGCGTTTTGGCGATGCATTAATAGAGGAAGCTGATCACGCAGATGATGGCGATGATGCACTTGCTCGCTTAGAAACTGATTTTATTTTGATGGCGCAGGCACTTTCTGACGATATTCCTCGCCTAATCGAGTGGCTGGGTGGTGAAGCTCAGCGCGAAGCTGCTACGCAGCCAGACGCTTAATTCAGCCGTTAGCCTGCTGATATAAACTGTTTATTTCTGCCTATATCCAACGGATCGCATGACTCATCACAACAACGCACTTAACGCCGACACCGCCAACGACCCCTGGGCTGACATTCGCCCCTATATGGATCATGAAGTGGCCAATGTTCTTGAGCGCTTATCACATGATAGCGAGCTTTTAAATGCATTGACTCAGTTCAGGCTCCCGCGCATGGCCAAGTGGGCGCCCCCCATCGCCCGCGCTTTAGCAGGCCATGCCGTCCGTCGTGAAGTAAAGGGCGTTACATCCGTATATGACTTCCAGATGCGTATCGCCAGCTATATGGAGCGCATGATTCGCACCACCACGGATGCCTTCGAAGTCTCCGGGCTTGATAAGCTCGATAACAACAGCGCTTACCTGTTTATAGGCAACCATCGCGATATATCGCTAGACCCCGCCTTTGTGAACTATGCGCTTTATCTGGCTGGTCGCGATACAGTACGTATTGCGATCGGAGACAACCTCCTGAAAAAGCCTTACGTCACCGATCTGATGCGGTTAAACAAAAGTTTTATTGTACCGCGCAGCGCCCGAGGCAAGCGTGCGATGCTGGCAGCATATCAGCAGTTATCAGCCTATATTCGTCACTCAATTACTGTTGATCAGCACTCTATTTGGATGGCGCAGCGAGAGGGTCGTGCTAAAAATGGCATTGATCGCACCGATCCCGCCATCATCAAAATGCTGACCATGGCCAGACGCAACGCTGACCGGGATATGGTATTCGGTGACGCCATTGCCGAGTTGAAACTGGTGCCGGTATCAATTAGCTACGAATACGACCCTTGCGACCATCAGAAAGCTCAGGAACTCCACGATATCGCTACCGAAGGAAGCTACGCGAAAAGCGAATTCGAAGATATTCGCTCTATTGTGTCAGGAATCACCGGCTCTAAAGGTCGGGTGCAACTGCGCTTTGGTAGTCCGGTAGGCGCTGATATGGCAACGCCGGATGAAGTGGCAGCAGAGATTGATCGCCAAGTGATCGGTGGCTATCGCCTGTTTCCTAGCCATTATTTAGCACTGGAAGCCCTAGGCGAATCACCAGAACTGATCGCCCGCAAAACGATAACGCGTCAAGACAGAGAGCGCTTTAACGCTCGGCTGGCTAGCATACCTGAAGCGTTGCGGCCTTATTGGTTGGAACAATACGCCAACCCTGTCAAACACAAGGCTGGGCGCCTGAGCCTTTAAAGCGCAAGGGTACTGGAAACATACGTACTGGAACAGTGTGCTAGTAAAAGCCAATAGACTGCATCCAATGCTTCCAGGAACCCATGCTCAGCTGTAAAAAAAGTGCTATGGTCAAAGCATTCATTGGTCTCGCTTGAACATCCCTCAAGCGCGGTCTTAAGGAGAACTCCAATGTCCGCATCAGAAATTCAAAAAACACGTATTATTAATGAACTACGCGATTTTATTCGCAAGCTGCTCCAAGATCCAAAAATCTTAGAACAATCCCTAGCGATTGCAAGACAGCAGCTAGTCGAAGGCAACAGCCCTGCCGTAATGGCCAAAATTGCCAACGAAATCTCCGACACTACGAGCGTCCATATTCCCGAAGACCCCACTGAGCACTCTGAAGCTGACAAGCTTTTTTTAGAGCTTCTGCGTGAAGTCGTTCAGGAAGAGCAGGCACTTTACTAGCGGAGAAATAGCTGTAAGCAGCATGTTGACGTTACCGGCGAAGCGCACCCCTACTTCGCCGTCTTTATTTGCACTGCCTAACCGGAATTATCATTCACCATGTCAAATACTGCCCCGCGCAACATCTTGGTGACAAGCGCGCTTCCTTATGCCAATGGCGCCATTCACTTGGGTCATCTTCTTGAGTACATCCAAACCGACATTTGGGTGCGTTTTCAAAAAAGTCGTGGACAGCAGTGCTACTACGTTTGCGCCGACGACGCCCACGGCACTGCCATTATGCTGCGGGCTGAGCAGGAAGGTATTACGCCCGAAGCCCTGATCGAGCGCGTTTCCCAAGATCATCAAGAAGATTTCGCCCGCTTTGGCGTGGGATTTGATAACTATCATTCCACCCATTCAGAAGAAAACCGCTATTTTAGCGAACTGATCTATACCCGCTTGCGTGATAAAGGCCATATTGCCACCCGCGATATTGAGCAAATGTTTGATCCGCAAAAGGGCCTATTCCTAGCGGACCGTTTTATTAAGGGCACGTGTCCTAAGTGCGGTGCCGATGATCAATATGGCGATAACTGTGAAAAGTGCGGTGCCACTTACACGCCTGCTGACTTAATCAACCCTGTCTCAGCTATTTCTGGGGCAACACCAGAAGTTCGTAGCTCTACGCATTACTTCTTCAAGCTGCCAGACTTTGCTGAATTTCTTCAGCAATGGATTAATGATGGCCATGTACAGCCACAAATTCGTAACAAGCTGATGGAGTGGTTCGAGTCGGGCTTTAATGAGTGGGATATCTCCCGAGATGCGCCCTACTTTGGCTTTGAAATTCCTGATGCTCCAGGTAAATACTTCTATGTCTGGCTAGATGCCCCCATTGGCTATCTAGCAAGTTTTAAAAACTTATGTGATCGGGAAGGTATCGACTTCGATACCTTTTGGAAGAAGGGTTCCGATGCAGAGGTTTACCACTTCATTGGCAAAGATATTGTCTATTTCCACGCCCTGTTTTGGCCTGCCATGTTGCACGGTGCAGACCTTCGTACGCCGACTGCGGTCAACTGTCACGGTTTCTTAACTGTAGACGGTGCCAAGATGTCAAAATCTCGTGGCACTTTCATCAAAGCAGCTACCTACGCTGAACATTTAAATCCAGAGTATTTACGCTACTATTTTGCCGCTAAATTAACGTCCAAAGTGGATGACCTGGACCTTAATCTCGACGACTTTTCTGCGCGAGTTAACTCTGATCTAGTAGGAAAAGTTGTCAATATCGCCAGCCGCTGCGCCGGCTTTGTGAAAAAACTGGGCGGCGGCAAGCTGGCTGAACACTGTGCCGAACCACAAATGGTCGCGCGCTTTATCGCGGCTGGCGATGAGATTGCTGACGATTTTGAGGCGCGTGAATTTAGCCGGGCCATGCGCAAAATTATGGAATTGGCCGATGAAGCCAATACGTACATCGCCGACAAGGCCCCCTGGGCACTAGCCAAGCAGGAAGGCCGTGACGCCGAAGTGCTGGAAATCTGCTCAGTAGGCATCAACTTGTTCCGCCAGTTGATGGTCTACCTTGCACCTGTGGTGCCAACCATGGCCGAACAGGCACGTGAATTCCTGGCGATTGAGTCACTTGACTGGGACAGCCGCAATACCGTATTAGTCAATCACTTAATCAATAAATTCAAGCCATTAATGACGCGTGTTGAACGGGATAAGATTGACGCTATGATTGAGGCATCCAAGGAGGATTTAGTGGAAGAGCAGAAGCTGAAAAACACTCCCAAAGGTCCCCTGGCGGAAGAACCGATTGCGGCAGAAATCAGCTTTGAAGATTTCGCTAAAGTTGATTTACGCATTGCCCGCATTGCCAAGGCACAGTACGTTGAAGGTGCTGACAAGCTGCTCCAGCTTACGCTGGATTTAGGTGGTGAAACACGTAATGTCTTCTCAGGTATTCGTTCTGCCTATTCACCAGAAGCACTTGAGGGCCGCTTGACGATCATGGTAGCTAATTTAGCTCCTCGTAAGATGCGCTTTGGTTTATCAGAAGGCATGGTATTAGCATCTGCTAACAAAGAAGGCATTTACCTACTTTCCCCCGATGCCGGTGCGGAACCAGGACAGCGCGTAACTTAATTAGGTATACTTTGACAAAGGGGCTGAGCACGCAACCTCAGCCCCTTTTTCATGAGTTCGTATTGATATTTTAACCCTACTGAGTTCGCTATATGCACCAGCGTATCCCACGCTCATTGCGTTTTCGTTTTTTCGCTGCCCTTGGCGGATTACTTCTATGTGCAATAGCCGCGCTGGCATCAATAAGCGCATGGCTTATATTCCCGGCACTGCAAGCAGAAGAACGGGCTACGGTAAAACGGGAGCTGGACCGTGTTGAACGTAGCTTTGAGTTGGATCAACAGCAGCTACATTCGCAAGTACGGGACTGGGCTCACTGGGATGATACTTATCAGTTCATACAAGGAGAGTATCCACGCTATGCAGACGTCAACTTTAGCCAAGAAATGTTTGAAGACATGCGCTATCAGCTCATGGCATTTTTCACAGCCAGCGGAGACGTGCACTTTCTTGCTGGAATAAATCCAGTAACAGGCGACTACCAAACATGTAGAGCCCCTATCGATGACTGCAGTTGGATGAACCCATGGGTAACCAATATGCAGACAGCCATTGCCGAAAACAGAACCGATCAGAGTAGCATTTACCCTGACCGTCCTCCGGCAATAATGGCCTCTAGCCCAATTTTACGCACTGACAAAAGTGGCACGGCAGCTGGGTGGTTATTCAAGACGCGCTCATTAGATGATGATTGGTTGGCGTTTATGGAGGTTTATACAGGGCTACCTATCACCCTCAACCTCAGTAAGGAGACGATTTCTATCAGCGATGTTTTCAGCTTTTCAGGCAATACGGTATTTGCCGAACGTTACTTCCCTACATCGAGCTCTCTCAGCTCTGTATCGTTAGGCGTAGGCATTGAGCTTAATCGTACAAGTTATTTAACCAGCTTAACCACATTTCGTTATGTGCTGTTATGGACCGCTGGCTTGATGATCATGGTCATTGCCTTGGTACTACTGCTTCTTGAGAAAATTGTGCTAAAGCCGCTACGTTTATTAACTCAATTTACTCAGCAAGTAGGCATTGATGGGGCGGATGCCCATGGGCTTACCAAACGCAACGATGAGATAGGGTTGCTGGCACGTACGTTTCAAGAGCAATTCGCCTGCCAGCAGCAGCTCAATGCCGAGCTGCTGAAGCTATCCACCCATGACGCACTAACGGGTCTACCTAACCGCCGGCTTTATGATCAGCGCCTAGAAACGGCCTTTTCAGACGCTGTCTCAACACCAAGTGAATTAGCGGTTATGATGTTGGATATTGATCACTTTAAGCTGTACAACGATCACTACGGTCATCAACAAGGCGATGAATGTTTGCAGCAAGTTGCTGGCGCTTTTAATAGCATCGCAACCAAATTCAACTTCCTAATTGCCAGAACGGGAGGAGAAGAGTTCAGCGCCATCTTGCCGGGAGCTTCTCCAGATTCTGCCAAGGGCATTGGCGAGCAACTGACGCGAGTGATAGACCAACTACAGCTACCCCACGCCACATCACCCGTGAAGCCCTATGTAACGGTAAGCGTTGGTATCGCTACGCTGAAAGATAGCAAATCGCCTTCGCCAAGCGCCATAATGAGTACAGCCGACCAAGCGCTCTATCTTGCAAAAGCAGCCGGAAGACATCAGGTTGTGCTATTTACCCCCCCTAAAGCCAGTAACACTCTTTCTGCGCAAAATACGCCGCTATGAATGAACTTTTCTTGATTTTGGTCAGTACTGCGCTGGTCAACAACTTCGTATTGGTACAGTTTTTAGGGCTTTGCCCGTTTATGGGGGTTTCCAATAAGCTTGAATCTGCGATGGGTATGTCGCTCGCGACGACGTTCGTACTCACCCTAGCATCTGCCGCTAGTTATGTGGTCTATCATGGCTTACTTGTACCCTTGGACGTTACCTATCTTCGCACTATCAGCTTTATCGTTGTTATTGCCGCCGTCGTGCAATTTACCGAAATCATGGTGCGTCAACTCAGCCCCCTATTGCATCAAGTGCTGGGGATCTTTCTACCGCTGATTACGACTAATTGTGCGGTACTTGGTGTTGCCCTGTTATCGCTTAACCGCGAGCTGAGTTTCTTTCATACTACCCTTTATGGGCTGGGTGCAGCGCTTGGGTTTTCGATGATTTTGGTGCTGTTCGCAGCGATGCGCGAACGATTGGCCAATGCTGATATACCAACCCCTTTTAGAGGTGCCGCCATTGCTATGGTCACAGCGAGCCTTATGTCACTGGCATTTCTCGGTTTTTCAGGATTAGCACAGGGGTAACCGCCATGGGAGACATATTTTCTTGGTGGGGCATTCTCAGTGCAGTGGGTGTGTTGACCGGAATTGGAATAACGTTTGGGGCACTACTGGGAATGGCCAGTGTGCGCTTCAAGGGCGAAGAAAATCCGCTGGTAGAGCAGATTGATGCGCTGCTGCCACAAACCCAATGTGGCCAGTGCGGCTACCCAGGCTGTCGGCCGTATGCCGAAGCCATCAATCAGGGCGATGCGTTAAATAAGTGCCCGCCTGGCGGCGAAGCGACTATTCACGCATTAGCCGACTTATTAGGCCGAGAGCCTGTGCCACTGGATGGCGAAGCAGCCACCGAAGATACCGTCGCATTTATTCGTGAAGCCGAGTGCATTGGCTGCACTAAGTGCATTCAAGCATGCCCAGTAGATGCCATTATTGGCGCTGCAAAGCAAATGCATACAGTGATAGAAGATGAATGCACCGGCTGTGATTTGTGCGTTGCGCCCTGCCCGGTCGACTGTATTGATATGTTGCCCAGAAGCAAGCCTCTCAACCAATGGCAGCCTGTCGTCACCAACGCACCTTTAATCACCAGCGATCGCCAGCTAACCAGGAGCCAGCATGCCGGCCTATGAATTTCCGGGCGGCATTACTCCGCCCGAACGAAAAGATCGCTCGAACCAATCGCCGCTTCGCAACGCGACTTTGCCTACCCAAGTAACACTTCCGCTGAAACAGCATTCAGGTAATCCCGCGATCCCCTGTGTTGCTATCGATGATACGGTTCAGGTGGGTAGCCTAATTGCCCAGCGAGACGGCATGGTATCGGCCAACCTGCACGCCAGTATTAGCGGGACAGTGACTCAGATTAGTGATAACGCCATCACCATCGACGCCGATGGCTTAGATCGCTGGCAAGTGCTGCCCTCTCTTAACTGGCGTGCCGAAGACCACCAAACGACCATTGCGAGACTAGACAGCTGCGGGCTAGTAGGCCTTGGTGGTGCCGGTTTTCCCGCTTATATCAAAGCCCAAATAGCGGATCATCACCGCATTGATACGCTCGTCGTCAACGCCGCCGAATGCGAGCCGTATATCACAGCAGACGACTTGGCTCTTCGCCACTATCCAACCGAGATACTGGAAGGCGCGCAAATGGTCGCTAAGCTCTGCGGTGCCCGTCAGATTGTGGTGGGTATTGAAGATAATAAGCCCGAAGCGATCCATGCATTAAAAGAGGCGCTCTCTCACTTTCAAAAGTCTGACTGCCAGCATCCAGTGAGCATAACGATGAAGGTCATCGAGACCCGCTATCCCAGCGGTGGTGAGCGCCAATTGATCAAAAAACTGCTCAACCTTGATGTTCCCAGTGGTGGCCTTCCTGCCGATGTTGGTGTTCTCTGCCACAACCCCGGCACACTGCTGGCAGCGCTATATGCAGTACGTGATGGTAAACCTTTGGTCGAGCGAATTGTCACCTTGACGGGAGATGCCATCAGCACACCAGGCAACTACTGGGTGCGTATTGGCACATCTATTGAAACGCTGCTTCAGCAGGTAGGGTTAGCAAACCAACAGCTTCATCAAGTCATTGTGGGCGGTCCGATGATGGGCTTACCACTCACAACACTTGATGTCCCGGTGACCAAAACGACAAACTGCTTGATTGCAGCCACCCGCGAAGAACTTCCTCCAGCCCCCAGTGAGTCTCCCTGCATTCGCTGTGGCGCTTGTGAAAGTGTTTGCCCTGTTCAGCTTCTTCCGCAACAGCTGCATTGGTATGCCCGTGCAGAGAACGACGCTACATTGGAAAAATTCCACCTATTTGATTGTATTGAGTGCGGTGCCTGCAGTTATGTTTGCCCTAGTTATATCCCATTAGTACAAGACTATCGTTCGGCAAAGCAGCGTATTCGCGTTAAGCGCATTGAGTCCGCCAAAGCCGAACACGCTAAACATCGATTTGAATTTCGTCAGGCTCGCCTGGCGCGCGAGAATGCCGAAAAGCAAGCTCGTCGCCAAGCGAGGCAGGCACAAAGTCGTCAGACGTCAGATAGCTCAAAGGCAACCGACAGTGCAGCGCCAGTGGTTGATTTGCGCAGCTTGCGCATTGCTCAAACCGCCGCTAAAGCGGCAGTGAGAAAAGCTGAAAAAACCCTCGCAAGGGCTGCAGCAGAAGACCCAAGTCAGCGCCACGATGATTTAGAAACTCAACTGGCCACCGCCCAAGAAAACCTTAAGGCAGCTGATACTCGGCTGGCTGAAGCTCGCGCCACGATGGCACAACAGGAATCGCCATGAGCATGATGCACGCCTCGCAGCGAACGACTGAATCATTAAATACGATGCCACCCACCGCCCATCTAATGCGATGGGTGATCGTCGCCACCGTGCCTGGGCTTGCCGCAATGACGTTTTACTTCGGCCTGGGCGTTATTAGCAATGTGCTTTTAGCAGCCCTGTTTGCACTCGGCGCAGAAGCGCTGGTGTTAAAACTTCGCCAGCGCCCGTTACAGCCTGCACTTAGAGATTCAAGTGCAGTATTAACCGGCGTACTGTTAGGTGCATCGCTACCACCTGCTAGCCCCTGGTGGCTCCTTGGGATAGGCGTTATTGCGGCCATCGTGGTTGCTAAACAACTGTATGGCGGCCTAGGCCAGAATCCTTTCAATCCCGCCATGGTGGGCTACGCACTACTACTCGTATCGTTTCCCACTTACATGACGTTATGGTCGCCGCCGCAGCCTCTAATCTCTGAAAACCTATGGGTCCAGATAAGCGGTACCTTACCGACTTCCACACTTGATGCGCTAAGTGGTGCTACGCCGCTAGATGCCTTTAAACATAAAGGTGAAACGGTACTGGCCAGCGAATTTTGGGCTAGTCAGCCTTTACCTGAAGGGACATTGAACGCTTGGCGCAACGTCGCGCTAGCTTGGTTAGCAGGTGGACTGCTATTAATTGCCAAACGAATTATTAGCTGGCATATCCCTGCTTCGATGCTTGTTAGCATGGCAGTGCTCGCCACGCTTTTTTATGCCAGCGACCCAAGCCACTTCGCTTCACCGCTGTTTCACCTAACCACAGGTGCAGCAATGTTCGGCGCATTTTTCATTGCCACCGATCCCGTCTCGGCAGCGACTAGTCGCCGAGGAAAACTGTTTTTTGGCGCGGGGATTGGCGCGTTGGTCATGATTATTCGCACGTTTGGCGGCTACCCCGATGCCGTGGCATTTGCCGTTTTACTGATGAACTTATGTGTACCGCTATTGGATATCTATACCGTTCCACGCCCTACGGGCCAGCCTAAAGTACAGCAGCATGCAAAGCACGGTGACTCACCATGACGCCCCGCCAAGCCATGCTACGCGGCGCTTTCGCCTTAGGAATGTTCTCACTGGTCACTGCTGGCAGCGTTGCGTTGACCCGTGCGGTGACTGCCGAGCGTATCGCTGATCATCAGCTAGCCTATCAACACCGCCAACTGCAGGATGTATTGCCTGCCGCATTAACAGATATAGCGGTTCAAACGGTTTTAGATGGCGTATTCAAGCTCCCTAACCCGAAACAGTTGGGGCACCGCGAACCTCAACAGGGATGGTACGTCCAGCGCGATCATCAACGGGTCGTCATCCTGCCGGTCGTTACTCGCCAAGGTTACAATGGCGAAATTCGGCTACTGGTGGGCATTGACCAGCAACAACGCATTACCGGTGTACGCGTTACCCAGCACCAAGAAACGCCTGGGCTTGGCGATGACATTGAGCGCCAGCGAAGTGACTGGATAACCGAGTTTAATGGCTTGAGTTTAAACAGCCTGCCACCGGGTGGATGGGCCGTGCGTAAAGATGGTGGCCACTTTGACGCTTTTACGGGCGCCACCATTACGCCACGCGCAGTCGTCAACGCTGTCCATAGTGCACTGAGCTATGTCACCGAAACAGAACTCCCTATCACCTTCGAAGAGTCCACCCCATGAGTCAGTGGCGCGAACTAGCCCGAAACGGCCTATGGTCGAATAACCCTGCTCTCGTTCAGTTATTGGGGCTATGCCCCTTACTGGCTGTTAGTGGTAGCGTTGTCAATGCACTGGGATTGGCATTCGCTACCCTGCTTGTCATGGTGTGCGCTAGCACTACTATTTCGTTGATTCGCCACCAGGTTCCCAGCGCAGTAAGACTGCCTGCCTTTGTCATGGTGATTGCCGCTTTCGTGACCTGCGCTGAGCTTTTAATGGCTGCATTTGCCTATTCGCTTTACCAAGTGTTGGGGATTTTTATTCCGCTGATTGTCACTAACTGCGCCATTTTAGGGCGTGCAGATGCGTTCGCTTCCCGCCAGCCAGTCATACCGGCTGCCATTGATGGCTTTATGATGGGCCTCGGGTTCGGTGCCGTATTGATTCTGCTCGGGGCGCTACGCGAGTTGCTTGGGCAAGGCACGCTGTTTAGCGATATGGCGCTACTATTTGGGCCTATTGCTACCAACTGGCAACTCACCTTCGTAGATGATTATCAGTTTTTGTTTTTCGTGCTGCCGCCCGGGGCTTTTTTCGTTGCGGGGCTATTGATTGCGTTAAAGAATGTACTTGATCAACGCCGTAGCGCTCGCGCGCAACCTGCTCAAGCAGTGCCCCGAACAGATCGTCGAGTACGTGTTACTGGCACTATCAAATAACCAAGAGAGCATCCGATGAATGCCCAAAAGCGTTATGAAATTTTTGCTCGCCTACAGGCGGAGAATCCCCATCCCACGACTGAGCTAAACTGGAGCACGCCCTTTGAACTGCTAGCAGCAGTGCTGCTGTCTGCTCAAGCGACGGACGTTGGCGTTAACAAGGCCACTGACAAGCTTTTCCCTGTGGCCAATACGCCCCAAGGGATTATTGACCTGGGTATCGATGGGCTAAAAAGTTATATTAAAACCATCGGGCTGTTTAACACTAAAGCCGAAAACCTGATGAAAACCTGTCACTTGCTGATCAATCAACATGGTGGCGAGGTGCCTGAAACACGCAAAGCGCTGGAAGCCTTGCCGGGAGTAGGGAGAAAGACCGCCAATGTGATTCTAAACACCGCGTTTGGTCAGCCCACCATCGCCGTAGACACGCACATTTTTCGAGTTTCTAATCGCACGGGTATCGCCAAAGGCAAAGATGTCGTTGAGGTTGAGCAAAAGCTACTACGCCATGTTCCAAATGCATTTAAACAGGACGCCCACCACTGGCTGATTCTACATGGGCGCTATACCTGCATTGCCCGCAAACCACGCTGCGGCAGCTGCATTATTGAAGACCTGTGCGACTATAAAGACAAAACCGAACTTGCTTAAGCCCACTGGTTGTTAACGTGAGCAAAGCAGGACCTCGACCAACAATTCAGTGATCAGTGCCCCATCAAAAGCGCACGGTAAGCGCGACGCCATTCGGGCCACTGCCACTGCTGGGTATTCAACAGTGCTGGTTGGCTAGCGGGATCGGTTAACCAAGCGTGCAGTCGTTGGTAAAGCCCCTCTTGCGTGCCATCAAAGCGATAGTCATTAGGGTAGAGTTCGGGGAAACACAGCCTGTCGGGTACTAGCGGAATCGCGCCGCGCTGGGCAGCTTCCATAATGGCTAACCCCTGGAACTCGTGCCAAGTAGTAGAGACCACAATACCACCACCCGCTAGCAACGCTCGGTACTCTGCTTCTGGCTGCGGCCCCCAGCAAATCGTGTGCGCCGCCAAGCGTTCTTCTGCCTCTTCAAAAATAGCGGGTACATCACGAAATCGCTGCCCAAGCACCGCCAGCTCAAAAGGAACCTGCTGCTCACTCAGCTTGAACAGCACCGCAAAGAAATCCTCGGGGTTTTTATCGTACTCCCAACGATGATTCCAAATAATCCGCCGTGGGTGTGCGTTAGTTGGGGAGGCTTTACCTGACGGCATTATTGGCACAGGCAACACTTTTGACTGTTGGCGTAAACGCTCTAACGGTTTAGCTGCTGGCAGGTTTTCAGGCATCTTTTTTAACCACCGCCGCGCGCCGTCAAAAAAAGAATCACGGTTGTAGGCGGTATTAAACACCAACGTATCCGCCGCCAACGCCGCGTATAAATTGACCATTTTGGCCTCCACCTGGGAGATTTGATCACTAGACTCTGGGTAAGCAAACTGGTTTTCATGAAAGTAAACAATCTTTCTGGCACGCCCTAAATGAGGGAATAAGCCAACGAGCGTGGCAATATCGACCATCGAAGTGGCTAACACAACCTCATAGGGTTCACTCAGTGTCTCATACTCTTTTAACCACCAACTCAATGGGTTACCGCGGATTCGCCACGAAAAGTGGCGTGGCGGCAAGCTCAGCAACGTCCAAGAGACATCATTTACTTCAGCCATCAGACTTTGTGCCCAATAGCGGTGACTAACAGCCTCATAAGCAGACAATAATAAAACGCGCATAAACACCTTAATAAAAGCCCATTAAGCGAAGTAAAAAGCAGCCACTTGATGAGAGACGTTACGAGCATTCGGCCAAGGTCGTCTTGGCCTAACCTGTCGCGCTACATACACTCTAATCAAACACCTAACAACGACCCCTTTAGGGAGGGCATCATGGCCAAAGTACTCGTGGTCGACGACGAGCCCAATATTGTACTGTCTCTGGAATTTTTAATGGAGCAGGCAGGCTTTCAAGTTGTCACCGCCTACGACGGAGAAGCCGCACTCGAACGTATCAACGATTCCGCCCCCGACCTGCTGCTGCTTGATATCAGCCTGCCCGGAATCAGCGGTTTTGATGTACTAGAGCATCTTCGCCGTTCAGAAGCGACGGCCCAACTGCCGGTCATTATGCTGACCGCCCATGGGCGAGATATCGAACGTGAGAAAGGCTTAGCGCTAGGGGCTGATGACTACATCACCAAACCGTTTTCGACCCAGTCGCTAATTGAAAAAGTTAAATCACTGCTCAATGGTAACCCGCAATGACCCGTGACGGGCTCCCTAAACGTCAGCGACTCATTGGCCTATGGCTGCTGCTAAGTGGTATCAGCTTGCTGGGGGGCGCTATTTTTGCTGCGTGGCTGGATGCTCAGCTTTCGCCTACTGGCCCTACCCGTGTAGCGCTCTGGTTGGGCAGTTTTTCCGGCGGCGCAACGATATTTTTAGTTGGCCTGCTACTAGAACGCATGCTGTTCACCCCTCTACGCCATTTACAGGTTCAGCTAGCCAGATTAGTGGCAAACCCAGATGCTCGTGATGAACACCCACCAGAAGGCTGGCTAAAAGGGCTTGGCCCTGACCTACGAAGGGTGCGTGAGAGCTGGCGCATTGACCGCAATCAATTAGCCACGGCTCATGCCGATGGCGCACGCAGCGCCGCAAAAATACGCCGCGAATTAGAAACGCTGCTACAAGTACTCGAAACCCCTTTATTGCTATGTGACCACCACCGCCGTTTGATGCTATTCAATCAGGCCGCGGAAGATTTCTTTGTCGATAATACGGCGTTGGGCTTGGGTAAACGCTTAGAAGCGCTACTACCCGTTGCCAGCCTACAACAAGCTCTCAGCCAACTACCAGCGGATGGTTCGCCCCGTGAACTGCTTGCCCCTTGTGATAACCGCTGGTTAAAGGTTGTGCTACGTCGAGTTCCTGGCAGTGATGGAGAAACACTACTAACGTTTAGCGATGCAACCGCGTCCTGGTCAAATGAAATGGGTGTTAGAGCAGAACTCGCCACCAAGCTACCCCTACTACGCCAACATACGGCAAGCCTGACCAGTGCAGCGGATGCACTGATACAACTGCGCCATAACGGCGCAGAGAACCCAGCATTACGTCAGCGGTTCGAGCAGGTAATCCAAGAGGAAGGAGCGACCCTGGGTGATAATGTTGGCCAAATCGGGCAGCTATTGGATGATTTGCAACATCAAGGTGAGCGTTTGACTCCCATGTGGTCGAATGACTTCTGGCAAGCCCTGGATGAACGCTTAGATCCAGCGCATCGACTCATCACCCCCGTCGGCATGCCTGCCTGGTTTAAAGGCGACGCACCGGCACTGATTGTGCTGTTTGATTCCTTAGTCAAGCATCTTAACTCTCACCTGCCGGTTAGCCATTTTGAAGGTGAGATATGCCTTGGCAACAAGCGGGTTTATTTGGACTTAATTTGGCAAGGCAGCCCCTTACCAGAGCATGAGCTAGCGAAATGGCGTCGCCAGCCTCTGCCATCGCTGCCGCTTAATCCGCTGGTGTCAGACGTACTGCGCCAGCATGCGAGCGATATTTGGAGCCTTGCTGACGATGATGCTATTCATGCGCGCCTGCGCCTGCCGCTACCAGCCATGGAGCGCGTTGGGGCGCCTCGAGAAACCGCACCTCCGCGACCAGAGTTCCATGATTTCGGCATTGCTGACCTGCCGCCACCCGATGAGGAATTGGCTAACCGCACGTTACGCAGTTTAGAGGTGGTTGCATTTGATACTGAGACCACCGGCCTTGAGCTTCGCCGAGGGGATACGGTGATTAGCCTAGGGGCTTGTCGGGTGGTCAATGCGCGGCTGTTGGCCAGCGAGGTCTTTGATCAAAAAGTCGATCCGAAACGTCCAATCCCCCCTACCAGTACAGCGATACACGGATTGACAGATGCTGATGTGGCCGGCGCACCGCCCCTTGATATTGTCCTAACGCGCTTTCGAGATTACATCGGTGAAGCGGTTTTATTAGCGCATAATGCCGCGTTTGATATGCTCGCCATTACTAACAAAGGGGTTATCTTTGATTTGCCTGTCATCGATACCTTATTAATCTCAAGAGCATTAGACGAAGCGTTAGATGGGCATGATTTAGATACCTTGGCACAACGATACGATCTTACGTTCCCACCAGGCACTCGCCACACGGCGCTTGGTGACGCCCGTGTAACCGCTGAATTATGGCTAGCGTTGTTACCCCGGCTTGAAGCACGTGGCGTGGACACGTTAGAGCAGCTGTTGGCGCTGCAGGCCAACGCGTTTGATCGTCAAGATGCTAGCGCCTCATGAAACATCCAGGCTCACGGCAAATCGAGCGTTTAATAGCCTTATTCGCCCTAGCAATACTGCTCTTCAGCCCCCCGCTGATTATCATGGTTGACCGGCTCAGCTCTTTGAGCATGAGCTGGTTACCGCTTTATCTCTTTATTGCTTGGGGCGCGGTAATTGGCCTCACCGCCTGGTTAATGGAACAACGTTCGGGACGCTGATCATGCGTACAGATGCAGTGATTCTAGGAACGGCATTTGGCTATTTGGCGCTTCTATTTGTCGTCGCCGCGTGGGGGGATCGTCGTGCCGAGCAGGGCCGATCATTAATTGGCTCGCCCACGGTATATGCGCTATCGATTGCCGTTTACTGCACTGCCTGGACGTTCTATGGCAGCGTGGGACGCGCAGCAGACCATGGCCCCAGCTTCCTGCTTATCTATCTTGGTCCAACCCTGGCGATGCTTCTCGCCCCTGTAGTCATTCGCAAAATGGTACGCATCGCATCCCGCCAGCGCATCACTTCTATTGCTGATTTCATTAGTGCTCGTTATGGCAAAAGCACCAGCTTAGGCGCACTCGTTGCATTAATGGCCCTTATTTGTATAACGCCCTACATTGCCCTGCAGTTAAAAGCAATCACCGTTAGCCATGCAATACTTGTGAACTACCCCAATACAGCGGATGCCACCCTGGTTGATGAGCGTTTCTGGCTGGACAAATCGCTTTGGGTCGCCTTAGTGCTTGCGGTATTTATTATACTTTTCGGCACCCGCCATCTCGATGCCAGTGAACGACATGAGGGAATGGTTGCTGCTATTGCCTTGGAATCACTGGTGAAGCTAATTGCGTTTATGGCCGTCGGTATTTTTGTGGTGTTTGTGTTGTATGAAGGCCCCAGCGCGCTATTCGCCAGCGTCGCCACGATGCCAGAAGTCGCGGAAAAAATGGGATTGGAAAGCGTACCAGGCGGTGCCACTGGCTGGGCCGGAATGCTAATACTGGCTTTTCTGGCTTTTTTAACCCTGCCTCGTCAGTTCCAGGTGCTGGTTGTCGAAAACGTCGATGAACAGCATTTAGCCAGGGCGAGCTGGTTATTTCCGCTTTATATGTTGCTAATCAACCTGTTTGTTATTCCTATCGCCTTTGCTGGTCTTCTGTTAGGAGCTGGCGCGGGCGATTCCGATAGTTTTGTGCTGACACTACCCCTTTCTGCAGGGCTTGAAGGATTACCCTTACTCGTATTTATAGGCGGTCTTTCAGCAGCTACTGGCATGGTGATTGTTGAAACGATTGCACTTTCTACCATGGTGAGTAACCAGCTCATTATGCCCTTACTGCTAAGAACACAACGCCTTCACCTGAGCACGTCCGGCGAGTTGGCAGGTTGGCTGTTGGGCATTCGCCGAATTGCCATCGTTTTGATACTGCTGCTTGGCTATCTATATCACGCGCTGATTGGTGACTCCTACAGCCTTGTCACTATCGGGCTTGTCTCCTTTGCGGGGGTGGCACAATTTGCCCCAGCCCTGTTAATTGGCCTCTACTGGCGCGGCGCGACTCGCCAAGGAGCCACCGCTGGCTTAATCGCAGGCTTTTTAGTCTGGTGCTATACGTTACTGCTGCCAGGTTTTGCCCAATCCGGTTGGTTAGATGCAACGTTTCTAACTCAGGGGCCATGGGGCATTTCATGGCTGATGCCTTACCGCTTATTTGGCCTGGAAGATTGGGATATTTATTCCCACGCACTGCTGTGGAGTATGCTGGCAAATGTTGGCTTACTGATTGGCGTGTCACTTTTTAGCCGCCCTACGCCACTTGAGCAAACCCAAGCCGCCCTTTTCACTGGCGCCTTACACCCTAACTTGCAAACGACCTCTTTATGGAGAGGACAGACGACTCAAGGCGCCTTAAAAGAATTACTTATTCGCTACCTTGGCAACCAAGTCACCCATCGGGTGTTTAACCAAAGCATTAATAAAAGCGACTACCGCTCAGACGAACCGGCAACGGCCGATCTAATTACCCGTTCAGAGCAGGCGCTAGCAGGCTCTCTTGGCAGTGCATCAGCGCGCGTACTAATCAATTCAGTGGTACGCGGAGAAGCACTGGATCTTGAGTCGATTTTGAGTATTTTAGACACCACGTCACAAACCCTGGAGTACAACCGTCGACTAGAGCAAAAATCACAAGAATTAGTCGCCGTAAGTGACGAGCTACGCAGTGCCAATGAACAGCTGCGCGAGCTTGACCGCCTGAAGGACGAATTTGTCGCGATGGTAAGTCATGAGCTTCGAACCCCGCTAACCTCGATACGCGCGTTTGCCGAAATATTACGCGATAGTGATCAATTACCCGATGAAAAACGCCAACATTTTCTGGGCGTTATTGTCCATGAGAGCCAGCGTCTTTCGCGTTTAATCGAGGAAATTCTTGACCTTGCGCGCTTAGAGAGCGGTCGCTTGACGCTTCATCCTGTCACCCTCGACCTAGCAGCCCTAGCGAGGCAGAGCATCGATGCAGTTGCCCGCTTACATGAAGATCGAGGTATTACCCTCGATATCAGTTTAGCGGCTGACCCCGCCATGGTGGTCGGTGACCAAGACCGCTTGGAGCAAGTCATTATTAACCTGCTCGATAACGCCAGTAAATTTGCTGACCGCCAGCAGCCTCAAGTGCGGCTGGCACTTTATCGGCACCGTAATCATTTTCGTTTAAGCGTTGAAGATAACGGCCCAGGTATCAGCGCTGACGAGCGTGAGCGCGTATTTGAGAAATTTCATCAAATACAGCAAAGCGGTGAGACACCACGCGGGCGCCCCAAAGGTAGCGGCCTTGGCTTACCTATCAGTCGAGGCATTATTGCTCACCTTGGTGGAAGGCTTTGGGTGGAAGACGCTAAAACGCTAGGTGGCGCATGCTTAACCCTAGAGCTGCCAGCAGCCCCTAAGGAGTCAACTCTAAGTAACTCTTCGCAGCTTACAGGGGAATAGCCGTTATAAGCGCTTTACTTGGTTAACAAACGCTTTGATTTGCTGTAAATCAAATTTCAGCAGTAACCGCTGATCATCACGAAGACGTCGCAGGTCCACCCAGCCGTCAGCTGTCTGCCCGTGATACTTATTGTGGCGCTGCTGCTCTAGCAGCAAGTGCTGCATACGGTTAAAAGCGGCTATCAGTAAGTCCGATTGCTCCTTCGTCAACGCACGTGTGAAATGGGCAAGTGCCGTTAGCCGTTCACGTGTTCCTATCTCACTTCGCTGGTATCGCACACAGAGTAATCGGGCAGCGCTTATTAGAGGCATCAATCCTTGTCGCTTAAGATCGATTGCTTGGTCATAGGGAGCAGCTAGCCCAGGATGTGAAGCAATGCGACCAAACCGGTCAAGCGCCACCGGCAACTCATCTAACAACGCCGCCATTTCATCCATGAACAAAGGCGCGCTTGAGAGAGTTGAACGCACCCGTTGGCCTAACGTTTGTGCGAGCTCAGGATTCCCTGCCACAGGATAAAAATCGAGCCATATATTGGTTTGCTGCACCCGCTTAACCTGACGATCCGCACTCCAAATTGCAAATTGCTGCTGCCATTCGCTCAAGCGCTTGCGCCACATTGGCCAACGCGCCATGACATGGCCACGGCAAAGCGGAATGCCCGCTTCATCTAAGCGTTGTGTAAAACGTTCGCCTAGCGCCTGAAAGTAGCCATCAATTTCAACGTGTCGAGCGTCAGGATAGTCGTCAATAATCAGCGCATTGTCCTGGTCAGGCCCAAGCAAGCTTTCAAAGCGTGCCGCCGAGCCGAGCGTAACAACGCAGTAATCCACCGGCGGCTTACCCCACCCTTGTGCCTGCATTTCATCTAGCGCTGCTGCTATCGATTGGCGATAAAGCCAAGCGATGTGGTCGCTAATGAGTTCGCTAATACGCCAAGCAGGCAAGTCATAACGCAGCAATGTCTCAACAAAAGAGAGCTGTGCGGCATAGGCGTCAGATAAGGATGGATTAAAAAGAGAGGTATGCGCGTAAAAATCGCGAAGTGGAGCACTTAGCGCCGAGATATCCAATGAGCCATGATGACATACCAAGGAGCGCCAAGGGGAAGCACGGTACACCATGTGCATACTCCGCTCCTCAACTAAACGAAAAGCTTGCTAGGTGTCACTAGCATTACGAGGATCAGCCGTAAACATCTCCTCACCCACTTCATCAATAAAGCGCTGCGCTTTAGCGACCATCATCGCATCGCAAGCATCACGACCTGGCAGCATGTCAGAGCGTTCAAAGCGGTGCTCATGAGTAACGCCCTCGCCATCTAACTTACGGATCCAACCACTAACCCGAAATTGTCCGCTTTGGTTATCAGGCTGAGACACAATTAAGTACTCTTTATATTCAACTGGCTCGGCCGCTTTGGTGCCTCCTTCCGAGGCGCCAGCCCCCGCGCCACCCAACAGGCCAGAAAATAGTTTTTTAAACATTCGGACTCCTTCGCAATAAAAGCGGCCAGACTGCGTCTGGCCGCTTAGCATGCTTAGCTCTGTTGACGACCTTTACCGGCAGCAATCCGTAGACGCAATGCATTCAGCTTAATAAAGCCTTCTGCGTCTTTTTGATCGTACGCGCCCGCATCATCTTCAAACGTTGCAATCGACTCATCAAACAACGACTGCTCGGACTTACGCCCTACAACCGTTGCATTGCCTTTATAGAGCTTCATGCGAACAACGCCCGCAACGTTTTTCTGTGTTTCGTCGATCGCCGCTTGTAGCATACGACGCTCTGGACTCCACCAATAACCGTTGTAGATCACTTCAGCGTATTTAGGCATTAGTTGATCTTTCAAGTGCGCTTCTTCACGGTCAAGCGTCAGCGACTCAATGGCGCGGTGAGCACGGAGCATGATCGTGCCCCCCGGTGTTTCATAGCAACCACGGGACTTCATACCAACATAACGGTTTTCAACGATATCCAGGCGGCCAATACCATTATCGCCACCTAGTTTATTAAGCTTTTCAAGCACTTCATGAGGCTTAAGCGCTTCACCATCAATAGCGACGATATCGCCATTCTCAAACGTCAGCTCTACATAAGTCGGCTGCTCAGGCGCGGCTTCAGGAGAAACACTCCAACGCCACATGTCCTCTTCTGCTTCGGCCCATGGGTCTTCCAAAATGCCGCCTTCATAAGAAATGTGCAGCAGGTTGGCATCCATGGAGTACGGTGATTTTTTCTTTTTATTAGAAAAATCAACGGGAATATTGTGCTCTTCGCAGTAAGCCATCAACTTCTCACGCGAAGTGAGATCCCACTCGCGCCAGGGCGCAATAACCTTCACGCCAGGTTTGAGTGCGTAGCCACCCAGTTCAAAACGAACCTGATCGTTACCTTTACCCGTTGCACCGTGAGAAATGGCATCAGCGCCCGTCTCATTAGCAATTTCAATTAAGCGCTTAGCAATCAACGGACGAGCAATAGAAGTGCCGAGGAGATACTCGCCTTCATAGATGGTGTTCGCTCGGAACATTGGGAATACATAATCGCGAACAAATTCCTCGCGAAGATCTTCGATATAGATCTCTTTAACACCCAGTGCTTGAGCCTTAGCGCGTGCGGGCTCGACTTCTTCACCTTGACCGATGTCGGCTGTAAAGGTCACTACCTCGCAGTTGTAGGTCTCTTGCAACCACTTAACGATAACGGATGTGTCCAGGCCGCCTGAATACGCCAGCACAACCTTTTTGACATCGGACATTCTTTGCTCCTTGTTCATGAAAAGTAGTTCACCCAACGACACCGCGCTGAGCGCAGTGCAATAACATAAACTACGAGTATAGCGCTCTCAATGCTCAGCGAATACCGTCAACGACGCCTAAGGGGTAAAGCTGCTAGAATCATAGCCAACAAAGGGGTTGCTTTAACCGCTTATTTTAACTACTTACTCGCTTTACTAAGGAGAGCTGCATGAGCGAGGCATTTGCCCGCGAATTGATGGCCCAACGTTTTCGCAGTTATCTGCCGGTTGTCATTGATTTAGAAACGGGTGGGTTTAACGCCCAAAGTGACGCAGTACTCGAAATTGCTGCCGTGACGCTTACCATGGACCCTGACGGTAATTTATTACCCGACGCCACTTACGCGTATCACATTCATCCGTTTGAAGGCGCGAACGTTGAGCAATCTGCGCTTGATTTCACAGGCATTAATCTAGATGACCCACTGCGTCGCCAAGTGGCGCTAAGCGAATCTGAAGCGCTAGGTGAAATTTTTCGCCCCATCCGCAAATCAATCAAGGCACATGGGTGCTCACGGGCAATACTGGTTGGTCATAATGCTGCCTTTGATCATGGCTTCCTAAATGCGGCGGCGAACCGCTGCAGCGTAAAACGGAATCCGTTTCACCCTTTTTCCAGCTTTGACACAGCAACCCTGGCAGGCTTTGTATACGGCCAAACAGTGCTTGCTCGTGCGTGCCGCGCGGCAGGTATCGAGTTTGATAACAAGTCCGCCCACTCGGCCCGCTACGATACCGAACGCACAGCAGAGCTCTTTTGTGCGATGGTCAACCGCTATAAAGACTTAGGCGGATGGCGGCTGGCTCAGCAGGAACAAGAACTGGATGACAGCGAGTAATGAGCCCCAAGATGCACCCACTGAGGCTTTGCGCTAAACTTCGCCGCTGCAAACCCCGCGTTTGCACAATTTTATATAGAAGCGTGCTCTAGCATTACACGCGTCTAAACGCACAACGATTAACACAGGCAAAGGATAATTATTGTCCTTTGCTTGACTACTGTTTTAACCATCCGTTTTCAGGAGATGAGACGTTTCCATGGCCCAGCATAATGCCTTTTACGCCCAGTCCGGTGGCGTTACCGCCGTCATCAATGCCAGCGCCTGTGGCGTTATCGAAGCTTGCAGACAAGCGCCCGACCAGATTGGCAAGGTATATGCCGGTCATAACGGCATTATCGGTGCCTTAACGGAAGACCTCATCGATGTGACTCAAGAGAGCGATGAATCGATTGCTGCCTTGCGCCACACGCCTGGCGGTGCATTTGGTTCCTGCCGCTATAAGCTGAAAGACATTGACACTCACCGTGCTCAATATGAACGCTTAATCGAAGTCTTCAAAGCCCACGATATTCGCTACTTCTTCTACAATGGCGGCGGTGACAGCGCAGACACCTGCCTCAAAGTGTCCCAACTGTCTGAAAAACTCGGCTACCCGCTAACTGCGATTCATGTACCGAAAACTGTTGATAACGATCTGCCTATTACCGACAACAGCCCCGGGTTTGGTAGCGTTGCCAAATATATCGCCACCTCTACGCTTGAAGCCTCATTGGATATTGCGTCTATGTGCGCCACATCCACTAAAGTATTCGTCCTTGAAGTGATGGGCCGTCATGCTGGCTGGATTGCAGCTGCAGGTGGTTTAGCGGGTGAAGGCGAAGGCGAGCCGCCTCACCTGATTATCTTTCCTGAAGTATCGTTTGACCGTAAAGCGGTCATGGCGCGCGTTGAAGAGTGCGTTCAGAAGTACGGTTATTGCGTCATCGTTGTTTCTGAAGGCGCACGCTATGAAGATGGCACTTTCCTTGCCGATGCCGGCAATACGGATGCCTTTGGGCACCGCCAATTAGGCGGCGTAGCGCCGACACTTGCAGGGATGGTGAAGCAAGACCTTGGTTACAAATACCACTGGGCAGTTGCTGATTATTTACAGCGCGCGGCGCGCCATTTGGCCTCTAAAACCGACGTTGAACAAGCCTATGCAGTGGGCCGCGAGGCGGTAACATTAGCACTTGCAGGCAAAAATGCCATGATGCCCGCCATACGCCGTATTTCACAGGAACCCTATCAGTGGGATGTCATCTCGGCGCCGCTGTCACAAGTGGCTAACCAAGAAAAATTCATGCCACGGGATTTCATTAGCGAAAACGGTTTTGCGATTACACCCGCTTGCCGAGCGTATCTCTCTCCGCTCATTCAGGGCGAGGATTTCCCTCCGTTTGAAAACGGCCTGCCTAAAGTAGCTAAGCTAAAGCTCGCAAAAGTGGAACAGAAACTGCCTAAATTCACGCTGTAAATAGTTAGCGTGTTGTAAAAACGGGGCGATGAAATGATTCATCGCCCCGTTTTTTATGGTTAGCGTTTATTAAGTGAGCAACGTTAAGCTTTTAGCGCAATAACCAAGAAAGCACCAATAAGAGCAGCAGAATACCCGCCACCCCCTGCCAAAAACGCCGTGACTCTTGGCGAGGCTCCTCACGACTGGGCACGCGCCCTAACGGGACTCTTAAGGCATGAAGAAATTCGGAGAGCCGCCTAAAACGTAGTGCACGCTGAGGATCTAGAGCACGACGTAACGCGTCATCAAGCTCAGTCGATATTTCTGGATTGGTTGTTCGGGCACTACGGTAGCTGAGTTCTTCAAGATCGGTATGGCTGCGCAGTCGATTAGGCGTCAACGTATAAGGCAATGCCCCTGTAAGCAACCAATAGACCGTTGATGCCAATGAATACTGGTCACTGCGCCGACCTACGCTATCACCCAGTGCGTACTCAGGGGCCGTGTGTTCATTAAAACCAATTTGGCGAAGTAGCTCGCCCGAGTGGCGATGGCCATCCACCTCGCGCATGTGGCAGGCACTGAAATCTGCCAACACGAGTTTGCCGTGGGGGTCGATCAGTACATTATCAGGGGTAATTTGCTGATGAATGATATCGCGATGATGCAACGCTTGAACCGCTTTACCCAGTTGATTGGCGATATCCAGACGCTGCACCAAACTCGCTTGTGGGTGCCTTTCTGCCCACTGGCGGAGCGTTTCACCTTCAACGTGCTGCATTAAGTAATAAAGGTAACGGCGTGGTCGTGACGACTGCATTACTTTGACTACAAAGGGTGAATTTACACGCTCTACCACCCATTGCTGCAGTAAAAAATGTTCCAGATAAGCGTTACGCAAAGAGAGTTCTGGGCTGGGTGCTTTCATCACCATTTCACGCTCTGAATGCACATCACGGACGCGATAAACTCTTGATTGCGCATTACGTGACAGCACCGACAGCACCTCAAGCCCATCAAACCGCTCTCCTGGCGTCAGTTCAGGGGGAATAGGCAGGTCACCATAAATAAGCCCTGGGTGATCTTCAGACTCTTCCGGTAGCTCATCAATACGCAGCAGTTGGAAGCAAAATTGATCACCTCCATACCCCCTATCTTGGGCACGCTGCTTTGCTTCGCTCGCGAGGCACTCACAGGCTGCGTCTAGATCACTGGCATTTTGGCGGATCAGGCGAACGTAATCAGATGGCATTAAGGTGCCACGGACGCCCTGAGTAGTAAAAACAAAAAAATCGCCCTGCTTAAGCGGTAGATGGGTATAGTCGATATCGACGCTTCCATCCATCCCCAAAGCACGTGAGGGGTAACGATAGCCGCCAATATCGGTCACATGGTCGCGGGTTAGCTGCTCGAACTCAGCGCCTCGCAATCGAAAAACTAACGTATCCCCCATATGAAATAGGTGCGCTTCACGCTCGCGAAAGACCATCGCGGATAGCGAAGATACGAAACTTCCTTCTTTAACATGCTTGCTTTGGCTGTAGCACCAACCATTGAGAGCACGAAGCACCCGGGTTGCCGACGTTTTCGTGTCCCAGTGGTCAGGCGTAGAGTAATAGTCAGCCAAAAAACCACGAACACTTAAATCACCTGCCTGTTTAGCCAAGGTGTTACGAGAAATCGAGTCACTAATAACTGCGCACCCCCCTTTTACTTTCAACAGCTGCGCATCAGGCAACCGCACCGACATGGAGCTACGGTGTAGACGCCTATCAGGGGCCACAAAGGCTTGGCCATAACTAATTAGTAACTGGGCGTGCGCCAACTCATCCTCCTAGGCTTTAGGCTCTTCATGGGAACCACACAGTGGTTATGATACACGCTGATCAAGGGAAGCGATGCCCGCCAAACGTCGTGATGGCGAAAAACGACGCTTATTTTTGGATTCATCGTCATTGTTAGCGGCACACACCTATGTCGCATTGGTAATCCACTAGCCAACTTCGTATAATTCTCCGCCATTAATGCAATGCATCAACTGCTTAGCCTTCGCACTAAATAAGCCAAGCCAAGGAATAAACGATGAACTTCGATAACATCCCCGCTGGAAAGGATCTGCCCAACGATATTTACGTGGCGATCGAAATTCCCGCTAATCACGCGCCGATTAAGTATGAAATCGACAAAGATATGGGTGCCCTTCTGGTTGACCGCTTCATGGCAACCCCCATGTTCTATCCGGCTAACTACGGCTTTATCCCCCACACCCTGGCCGATGATGGCGACCCGCTGGATGCTTTGGTAGTTACCCCCCACCCCGTGGCTCCGGGCAGCATTATTCGCGCTCGCCCTGTTGGCATTTTGAATATGACCGACGAAGCAGGCGAAGATGCAAAATTGGTATGCGTCCCGCATCCCAAACTGAGCACTCTGTATGATGATGTTCAAGAAGTGACTGATCTTCCTGAACTGCTACGTCAGCAAATCGCTCACTTTTTCGAGAACTATAAAGACCTCGAAAAAGGTAAGTGGGTGAAAGTAGAGTCTTGGGAAGGTGTTGAAGCGGCACGCAAAGCGATTGAAAAATCAGTCGCGGCTTACCAAAAAGCTTAATCTATCGGGTTGAGCAATAAAGTCAGACCGCACTTCCTCTTAAAGGCTGCCCATGTGGCAGCCTTTTCTATTATCTGTCGTTTAATTCCGAGGCCTGAGATTCAACATTAACGCAGCATGAAGAAGCGCGTCACGTCACCGCAGCATCTACGCTGACATCACAAGGTAGGATATGCTATTTCAAAATCTCCCTGATCCGTCTGCGTAAGGATACTTCGTGTTGCCTTTTAAGCGTTTAAGTCTGTTACTGTTACTCTGCTGGCTTCCCCTGCTAGCCCATGCTCAGTGGTTTTCCTCTTCCAGTAATCAAAGCGATTTTTTACCTGTTCTAGAAGCCTTTCAGCCTACTGCTTGGCATGATGGCAGCGCCATTTATATTGGTATCGATATTGCGGACGACTATTATTTATACCGCCATCAATTTAGCGTTAGCAGCAAAACGGACGCTGTATCCCTTGATGAACCGCTACTTCCGCAAGGAACATTCACAACTGATGAATTCATGGGCGATGTGTATGTTTTTCGTGACAAATTAGTCTTTGAAACGCCATTTTCCCCCTCCTATAGTGGCCCGATCGATATTGAACTGACGTTCCAAGGTTGTGCCGACGCAGGTCTTTGCTATCCGCCAGAAACTATATCGCTCGAAGCCTTAGAGTCATCTCCTCCCACGGCCTTTGCTGACTGGGACGCTGCAGATCATGCACTGTCAGGCGATGAAGGCAGCGATGACCAGCAAATTAGTCAAACCGCGGGCACCAATAGCAGCACTGAATTTTCAGCTCCACAAAGCGAAGACAGCCGCTTTAGCGCATTGCTCGGCAGCGCCAGCCTCCCTCTTGCCTTGGGGTTATTTTTTATCGCTGGACTGGGCCTTACTTTCACGCCCTGCGTCCTACCGATGGTGCCTATTTTGTCTTCAATTATCGTAGGACAAAAACCAACTCGACCCCGAGCATTTGTACTCTCAGCCAGCTATGTTTTGGGCATGGCGTCCACCTACGCGTTAGTCGGTGTGTTGATGGGTCTGTTTGGCGCGGGCTTAAATCTTCAGGCCCACCTGCAATCAGCGCCGGTGCTGATTACCTTTGCTGTTCTATTTACGCTATTTGCCTTAGCTATGTTCGGGGCGTTTGATTTAAGGGTTTCGCCGCGACTGGCCTCAAAAATTGACGGCTGGCAAGCACGTGCACAGCAAAGCGGCCCTGCAGGCCTAGCCCTGGCAGGCGCACTATCGGTATTAGTGGTTTCACCCTGTGTAACAGCCCCACTTGCCGGTGCGTTGGTGTTTATTTCCTCGACCGGAAACGCTGCCATGGGCGGAGCTGTTTTATTTGCACTAGGCCTAGGCATGGGTGTGCCACTGCTATTAGTGGGCACCTTTGGGGCAACGATGCTACCCCGCTCAGGCGCTTGGATGAACGGCGTTAAAATTGCTTTCGGATTGCTGTTACTGGGCGTTGCCATTTGGATGGTTGAGCGATTAGTACCGCCTTCGATAGCGCTTTTGCTCTGGGCAGCGCTGGCCATAGGTAGCGCACTCATGCTGGGCGCCTTAAATATGAATCAGTCACAAGGCTGGCCTAAAGCACGACAAACATTAGGACTGATGTTACTGGCATGGGGCATTGCTCTTGTCATTGGCGCTGCCCAGGGCGGCAGCAACCCATTGCGCCCCTTAACGGTATCCAGCTCCTCAACGGACAGCGGCACGCCGCAAGCAACGCTTGCTTTTCAGCAAGTTGATGAACTGAGCGCACTTGAAACCGCACTCTCTGAAGCCGCGAGCGCCCAACAGCCTGCCTTTGTTAATTTCACTGCTGACTGGTGTATCTCCTGCAAGCTAATGGAGCGCGATGTTTTTCCAGACCCCAATGTGGTCGCTGCATTTAACGATTTCCGCCTGATTGAGGTCGATGTCACCAATACGGATGCGCAAAGTCGGGAACTGCTAAACCGATTTAACTTATTCGGCCCACCAAGCCTGCTTTTTTTTAGCCAGGGCGAAGAAGTACGAGATGCGCGCATTCAAGGCGAAATAACGGCTACCCAACTGGTACACCACCTGGAAGCGTTACGGCGCTGGCAACAAGGCTGAGCTTAAGCCTGTGACCACCTAGTGTCGCGAACGTCGTCAAACGGTTGTTTAAATAACCAGCAACGAGCTTATGTCGGCCTTCACTAGACATGCCCGTACTTTTTCGGCAAACTTCGCAGCCATATCAGCTAAAATCTTCATGTTTTAGGACTTAGCACCGGGTAACGTTCAACATCGTGCAGCGTTCTCTTCATTTTCAAACAAGGTTTACTGCGCTGTAACGGCGCTCAATGCAGTTGGCGATACAATACTCAACTGCATTGCGATTAACTTTCATCACTTTTGGGGCAACAGGTATGGATATTCGTAAAGTTAAAAAACTGATTGAACTCCTCGAAGAATCAAACATTAGCGAAATCGAAATTCAGGAAGGCGAAGAGTCCGTCCGCATCAGCCGCCATCCGAATGGTGCAACATGGCAGCCTCAGCCGATGCCACAGTACGCTCAAATGCCGCCTATGCAGCAGGCACCAGCTCAACCCAGCGCTCCGGCTGCTGATGCAGAGCCCCAAGGCGTAAGCTATCAAGGTGAAGCGGTTAATTCACCCATGGTAGGCACGTTCTACCGTAGCCCAGCACCGGGCGCCAAATCGTTTGTGGAAGTTGGCGATACGGTTAAGCAAGGCGATACGGTATGTATCGTTGAAGCAATGAAAATGATGAATCAAATTGAAGCCGATCGCGACGGCGTCGTCGAGGCCATCCTAGTGGAAGACGGAGAGCCGGTGGAATTCGATCAACCTATGATCGTCATCGCTTAATCTTTCACAACAACACGGGTGGATTCTCCCATGCTGGACAAGGTACTTATCGCAAACCGCGGCGAGATTGCCCTTCGTATTCTCCGGGCCTGTAAAGAGCTAGGGATTAAAACCGTTGCGGTTCACTCCAAAGCCGACCGTGAATTGATGCATGTTCGCTTGGCCGACGAAGCGGTATGCATCGGCCCCGCCTCCTCAGCGCAGTCGTACTTGAATATTCCTGCATTAATAAGCGCTGCTGAAGTGACAGATTCAAGCGCCATTCATCCTGGCTACGGCTTTCTCTCGGAAAACGCTAATTTTGCTGAGCAGGTTGAGCGCTCTGGCTTTACCTTTATTGGCCCGCGCGCGGAAACTATCCGCCTGATGGGTGATAAAGTTAGTGCCATTGAAGCAATGAAGATTGCTGGCGTTCCTACCGTACCTGGCTCAGACGGCCCGTTAGGTGACGATGAAGCCACCAACCTAGCCACTGCACGCCGCATTGGCTATCCGGTAATTATCAAAGCTGCTGCAGGTGGTGGTGGCCGCGGCATGCGGGTGGTGCACACTGAAGGCCATCTGCTTTCAGCTATTACTGTCACTCGCACTGAGGCGCACTCAGCGTTTGGCGATGGCACGGTTTACATGGAAAAATTCCTTGAGAAACCCCGCCACGTTGAGGTCCAGGTGCTGGCTGACGGCCAAGGCAATGCTATCCACCTTTATGATCGCGACTGTTCTCTACAGCGTCGTCACCAAAAGGTTCTGGAAGAAGCGCCGGCCCCTGGAATCGACCCGGAAGCGCGTGCAAAGGTGCTAGAAGCATGCCGCCAAGCGTGCCTCGAAATTAACTATCGTGGCGCGGGCACCTTTGAGTTTCTATACGAAGACGGTGATTTCTTCTTTATTGAAATGAATACCCGTGTACAGGTAGAGCACCCTGTCACCGAGATGGTCACAGGCGTAGATATCGTTAAGGAACAGTTGCGCATTGCCTCCGGCCTGCCACTTTCGATTCGCCAAGAAGACGTAAAGATCAATGGCCATGCTTTTGAGTGCAGGATCAATGCGGAAGACTCGCGTACGTTTATGCCCTCTCCGGGCAAAGTCACCCTGTTCCATGCTCCGGGCGGCCTTGGCGTGCGTATGGACTCTCATCTGTACACTGGCTACACCGTACCGCCTCATTATGACTCACTGATCGGCAAGCTAATCACCTGGGGGGCTGATCGCGAGATTGCCCTGACGCGTATGCGCAACGCCCTAGATGAGCTGCTAGTCGAGGGGATCAAGACCAATATTGATCTGCAAAAAGATTTGGTGAGAGATAGTTATTTCCGCCAAGGTGGCGTCAACATTCACTATCTTGAAAAGAAACTCAGTAGCTAATACCAGAAATTAATATCTGCAAAGGCGCTGAGCTGAATAGATAGCTGATAATACTCAACGGGGTGGCCATAGCCACCCCGTTATTGTTTTTTACCTTTGCGTGAATGCACGCACGCAGTGGAGATTACTGATGCCCTGGCTCCAACTCAAAGCCCACGTTGCTCCAGAACAAGCCGAACTACTAGAAGATCTACTGTTAGAGGAAGGCGCGACGGCCATTGGCCTTCAAGATGCCCACGATGATCCTGTTTTCGAACCAGAGCGAGGTACTACCCCGCTTTGGCAAGATACAATTCTCACTGGCCTATATGACGACTTAGACGGCATTGAAGCCATGCTTGAGCGCATTCAAGCCGCTTGGTCTGAGCAAGTCCCCGGCGAACCCTGTCCAGACATTGCGTATGAACTATTAGCCGATAGAGACTGGGAAAGAGAGTGGATGGATGACTTTACGCCGTTGCGAATGGGCCAACGGCTATGGATTGTGCCAAGCTGGCATGAGCCCCCAGAAGCCAATGCCGTCAATCTCATTCTTGACCCAGGCCTTGCCTTTGGCACTGGCACCCATCCCACGACAGCGCTTTGCCTGGAGTGGCTGGATAGCCTTGCGGTTAGCGGCGGACTGGAAGATAAAACCGTCCTAGATGTGGGCTGCGGCTCAGGCATTCTTGCCATTGCCGCGCTAAAGTTAGGGGCAACCCACGCCGATGCTACTGATATAGATCCACAGGCACTTCAGGCAAGCCGTGACAACGCAGCGCGCAATCAGATTAGCGACGCACAATTGTCCCTTTACTATCCTGAACAGCTGATCGACGGCCACTACCCAGTTGTCACCGCCAATATTTTAGCTGGGCCATTAGTTGAATTAGCCCCAATGATTGCAGGCCATGTCGCACCCGGCGGACAAATAGCATTGTCTGGCATTTTAGCGAACCAAGCGAATGAGGTCTTGCAAGCCTACGAAGCCCAGGGCTTGATAATGGAAGAGCCCACAATTCGCGAAGGGTGGGTTCGTCTATCAGGCTACCGCGCCGTTTAATCTAGCCAACGGCCTTCACCCCATCGCCGAGTAGGCGTATCATACGCCCCCTTGAAACGCCTACTCGGCGATTTTTATCTGTATCTACAGCGCAGCACAATGACCACACAAAACTTTCAGCCACCAATGATAGGGCCTCACCAGCTACCCAACCAAGTCATCTTGGCACCGATGGCTGGCGTTACCGATCGCCCATTTCGCCAACTTTGTAGGCGTTTAGGTGCTGGATGGGTGGTCGGCGAAATGGTGACAGCCGACCCCTCTCTTTGGCATACCCGAAAGTCCAAGCTACGCATGGATCACCAAGGCGAGCCCGACCCACGGGTTGTACAAATTGCCGGGGGTGACGCTGAAATGCTTGCCAATGCTGCGCGCCTTAACGCCGAACTAGGCGCCCAGGTGATTGATATCAACATGGGATGCCCGGCTAAAAAGGTCTGCAATAAGGCTGCTGGTTCGGCCCTAATGCGTGATGAAGCCCTAATAGCCGAAATTCTGGACGCCGTTGTAAAAGCCGTTGATATTCCAGTTACCTTAAAAATTCGCACAGGCTGGTCTGCTGAAGCTAACAATGGCCTACGCATTGCTAAACTCGCGGAATCTGCAGGCATCCAAGCCTTAGCAGTACATGGACGTCATCGAGAGCAGCGCTATACTGGATGGGCTGAGTACGACACTATCGCTGACATAAAATCGCACCTGACGATACCGGTTATCGCCAATGGGGATATTACCAGCCCTCAAAAGGCCAAAGAGGTCTTGTCATATACAGGTGCCGATGCAGTAATGATTGGCCGCGGGGCGCAAGGCAACCCATGGATATTCGAGCAGATTACCCATTATCTTGCCCATGGAGAACTGCTAACACCCCCAACTCTTGATGAGCGCCGCAACGTTCTCAATGAGCACTTACAAGCTCTGCACACGTTTTATGGCGATACAATGGGTGTTCGCATAGCGCGAAAACACCTAGGTTGGTACTTGAACGAAGACCCTCGCTTCAACGACAAACAGTATTATCTGCTGAAGCAGCAATTTAATGCGCTTGCCACCCCAGCATCGCAATTTAATTGGATTAATGATGCCATGACGCAAGACGCTGCAGAGCGTCTGCTAGCTAAAGGAAGCCATGCTGCATGACTGAACGCGACCTGCTTTCGAACGAGCTCTCTCACCGTCTCTCAGGCACTCTGGCGGACCCCGCCGCGAGCGCACCGCCCCAACCACTTAGAGAAGCGGTTGAGACAGCGATACGCCGTTACTTCGAGCATCTCGATGGCAGCCAGGCAACTGATCTCTACGCGATGGTGATGGCCGAAGTAGAAGCGCCGCTACTTAGCTGCGTAATGGAACATACTGAAGGCAACCAAACCCGAGCCGCGGATGTATTGGGTTTAAACCGTGGCACATTGCGCAAAAAACTTAAGCTCTATGGATTGATTGAAGGTGACGCCCCATAAGGGGCGTTGTCGTTTGTAATTTTCGATGTTAACTCCTTGACTCTGCACACGAGCACTCTAATGGCTGATAGTACTGCTACCCCCGTCCGTCGCGCCCTTTTGAGCGTATCCGATAAAACCGGCATTGTTGAATTCGCCCGCGGTTTAAGCCAACACGGCGTAGAACTTCTTTCAACTGGCGGAACCTTCCGACTGCTTCAGGAAAATTCTGTTCCTGTTAAAGAAGTCTCTGAGCACACTGGTTTTCCTGAAATCATGGATGGCCGTGTAAAAACACTGCACCCCAAAATCCATGGTGGAATTCTGGCGCGCCGCGGTCAGGATGATGCGGTGATGGCAGAGAACGACATCACCCCCATCGACATGGTGGTCGTTAATCTTTATCCATTTGCTGCCACTGTCGCCAACCCAGACTGCACACTGGAAGACGCCATCGAAAATATCGATATCGGCGGGCCGACCATGGTGCGCGCTTGCGCAAAAAATCACGCCTTTACCACCATCGTGGTAAAGGCCGATGACTATGCTCGGGTATTGGGAGAGCTGGCTGCGCAAGACGGCCAAGTGAGCGCCGCTACCCGCTTTGATCTAGCCGTGAAAGCATTTGAACACACCGCCGGTTATGATGGCGCCATTGCCAATTACCTTGGCCGTAAAGTGACTAGCGAAAACGCAACGTTTGCTCGCACTTTCAACCTGCAATTGGACAAAAAGCAGGACATGCGATACGGCGAAAACCCGCATCAGCAAGCTGCTTTTTACGTGGATCCCCAAGCAAGCGAACCGAGCGTCGCCACTGCAAAAACTCTGCAAGGTAAGCCACTCTCCTTCAATAACGTGGCCGACACAGATGCAGCATTTGAATGCGTTAAAGCGTTTGATGAAACTGCTTGTGTCATCGTCAAACATGCCAACCCTTGCGGTGTAGCTATTGGCGCTACTGCACTTGAAGCATATGACAAAGCCTTCGCTACCGATCCGACCAGCGCTTTTGGTGGCATTATTGCGTTTAACGTGGCGCTAGATGCCGAAACCGCTCGGGCAATTATTGATCGCCAGTTTGTTGAAGTTATTATCGCACCCGGCGTGAGTGATGAGGCAGTTGCTATCGTGGCAGAGAAGCAGAATGTACGCCTGCTTGATGTTAGTGCCCACTGGCCTGGCGAAACACAGCCTGCGTTTGACTTTAAACGTGTTAACGGCGGACTGTTGGTACAAGAGCGCGACCAGGGCATGGTAACCCGCGAAGAGCTGACCGTGGTTAGTGAACGTGTTCCAACAGAACAAGAACTTCGCGACCTGGGTTTTGCTTGGCGAGTCGCTAAATTCGTTAAATCGAATGCGATTGTATACGCCAAAGAGGGTCAAACAGTGGGTGTTGGCGCAGGCCAAATGAGCCGCGTTTACTCAGCGAAAATTGCGGGCATTAAAGCGGCAGATGAAGGTCTTTCAGTACCAGGCTCGGTAATGGCGTCAGATGCATTCTTCCCCTTCCGCGATGGTATTGATGCCGCCGCAGCCGCAGGCATTACCGCCGTTATTCAGCCCGGCGGTTCCATGCGTGACCAGGAAGTCATTGATGCCGCTAACGAAGCAGGTATTGCCATGGTATTTACTGGCATGCGCCACTTCCGTCATTAATCGCCTCGTCTTGCCATAAAAACAGGCCCCCAGCGGATTTTTCCGATGGGGGCCTGCTTGCTGATAGTGCTGTTTATTTATAGCACTATTTATTTGTAGCACTTGCGCCTGCGCTTAACCTAGATCAATACACAGATATTTTGTCTCAAGGTACTCTTCCAAACCTTGATGCCCACCTTCACGCCCAAGACCGGACGCTTTTACGCCACCAAAAGGAGCGGCTGCATTAGAAATGAGGCCGGTGTTAATTCCCACCATGCCATACTCAAGTGCATCGGCGACGCGCCAAACGCGACCCAGATCTTGTGAGTAGAAATAGGAGGCTAAACCATACTCAGTGTCGTTAGCCATCTCGATAGCAGTTTCCTCTTCATCGAAGGGAAAAACTGCCGCCAGAGGGCCAAAGGTTTCTTCGTGGGCCACCTTCATCTTATCTGTTGCAAAGCTAATCAGCGTCGGAGTAAAGAAGTTTCCACCGAGTGGATGCGGATGGCCACCTAGCAGCAGCTCAGCCCCATTGTCGACCGCATCTTGCACATGCTCACTGACCTTTTTGACCGCCTCACCATCGATCAAAGGACCAATATTAATATTGGGCTCGGTGCCATTACCTACGTAAAGCTCACTATTCATAGCAACCGCCAACTTCTCACAGAAGGCGTTAATAACGCTGGACTGCACCAAAAACCGGTTAGTGCATACGCATGTTTGGCCAGCATTACGAAACTTCGCAGCCATGGCACCTTCTACAGCGGCATCAAGGTCTGCATCTTCAAAAACGATAAAGGGCGCGTTGCCACCCAGCTCAAGGGATATTTTCTGCACGTGCTCAGCCGCCTGAGCCATAAGCTTGCGACCAACTTCCGTAGAGCCCGTAAAGGTAATTTTGCGCACTTTGGGTGATTGAGTAAGTGCACTGGCGATATCTGCAGCACTGCCAGGCACTACATTAAACACGCCACGGGGAATGCCTGCTCTTTCTGCCAACATGGCGAGAGCCGTTGCAGAAAATGGCGTTTGGCTTGCAGGCTTAACGACAATCGTACAGCCCGCTGCTAACGCGGCGCCTGCTTTACGCGTGATCATAGCAGCCGGAAAATTCCAGGGGGTAATAGCCCCCACAACACCGACAGGCTGTTTTGTCACCACAATACGCTGGTTCGATTTAGCGGCGGGAATAGTCTCGCCATAAACACGGCGCGCTTCTTCTGCAAACCAACGTAAAAAACTAGCGGCATAGACAATCTCGCCCTCTGCCTCTTTTACTGGCTTGCCTTGCTCGTAGGTCATGAGCAAAGCGAGATCATGTTTATGCTCCAGCATGAGATCATGCCACTTCAGCAGCAGATCAGCTCGTTCTTGAGCTGTCAACGCACGCCAGGCGGGTAAGGCAGCATCCGCCGCATCGATAGCGCGCTCAGTCTCAACTTTGCCCAGTCGTGGCATATCACCAACGGGCTCGCCCGTCGCAGGGTTTAAGACATTAATTTGCTCACCGCTGTCGGCGGCTACCCAGCTACCATCGATATAGGCAAACGGGCAATACAGCTGTGTTTCTTTCAGCGCTTCCATGACAGACTCCTGACCAAATATTGGCCTCACGGGCTCATTGACCTGTTCATGCTAAGACGAAACCGCGTGTTTAACCAAATCTTTGCAATGAAATCTGCCAAAGATTCTTAGCCAATATTTCAACTGATTAACGTTAAGAACTCCTGCCGCGTTGCTTGGTTGCTGCGAAAACTCCCCAGCATCACAGAAGATGTCATGCTTGAATTTTGCTTTTCCACACCGCGCATCATCATACAAAGATGGCGAGCCTCAATCACCACAGCGACACCTCTTGATTGGGTAACTTGCTGCACTGCCTCAGCAATTTCACGCGTCAAGTTCTCTTGAATTTGCATACGCCTAGCATACATATCAACAATACGGGCAAACTTCGAAAGTCCTAGTACTTTTCCGCTAGGCAGATAGGCGATATGGCATTTGCCAATAAAGGGTAGCAAGTGGTGCTCGCACATGGAGTACAGTTCAATGTCTTTTACAAGAACCATTTCATCTGTTTGTGACTCAAATACTGCGCCATTAACAATCTCCTCAAGTGATTGCTGGTAGCCAGCATTCAAGAACTGCATTGCTTTTGCGGCTCTTTTGGGCGTATCACGCAGTCCTTCACGGTCAGGATTTTCACCGATTGCGGCGATAATGTGGCGATAGTGTTGAGCAATGTCGTCGGTCATTTGAAGCCTCATCAAAACTGTACGTGCTAGCCACTGAAAAACGTCTGGACTACTAAAGCGTTTAATCAACAGCGAAATATTGCTATCTATCAATAGCTGAGAGCTGTGCGCCAATCATGTACAAAAAATATACGCTAAACAACTTTTGCACAATAACAAACACCACATCCCGTTATTTTAACGCACCTAACCCTGCTGTGGCAGAGTGCCGCGCACCCCCCTTTGAGACTATTTAAGCTGTGCTATCATGGATCGAACTAGTCAGCTTAATTCGTAGCGCTCATCTGAGAGTTCCTTATGTCATTCAAACCTGCACCGTTTTTCTTAACTGCCCTATTGGGAACTGCATTGGCAACACCCTTGTTAGCCGCCGAACAGACATTAACACTACCTAAAGGTGCCAGTGTCGGTGTCGAGGTCATCGAAGAGTTTGCTTTTACCGACAGCCAATCGCGTTATGAAGATATCTTACTTCATCCCACTCAAGCTGGCAGTGCCTCGCATCAGTTGCCCGAATACTGCGTTTTAGTCGCCAATGCACAGTACACTAATGGACGCATTCGCATTACAACTCAAGACGCAACCTGCATTGAAACACACGATGCTGAAAGCGCTATTTTCACCGGTTCATTTAGTGCCGGTGCGTATGCAGAAGACGGTCAGTATGGTCTTGCCTGTGATGAGTCGCCTTGCACCTTATCGCCAGGCCAAGCATTCGTGGTAACACTGGATGAAAATATCGATATCAACGCTCAAGATAACCCTTCAGCGGAGATTAATGCTGCTCGACGAGAGGCTGATGGAGAAGGCGTAGCCAACCCCATCCCATCAGATCGGCCTGACCCGGATGCAAGCGCTGAAAACCCACGCTCCGTCAATCAACCTGAATAAAACCACGTCACTCATCATCAATGGGGCCGATGCTTAATTAACTACCGTTGCAATTGTTATGCTAGCCAAATAGGCTTTTCAAGCTGTAACAACTGCTGCTCAAGCTGGCGGATGTGCTGATCCCAATAACCGCTCTCCGCCAGCCATGGAAACGCACGAGGAAACGCTGGATCATCCCAGCGAGAAACAAGCCACGCGGTGTATCGGATAAGACGATAAGCCCGCAACGGCTCGATTAGCGACAGCTGTTGTTGCGGAAATGTCTGCTCCTCTTCATAGCCTTCAACAATTTCACTTAGCTGTGCTCGCCAGCCAGATGGATCATCAACGGGTAACAGCATCCATATATCTTGGATAGCGGGCGCCATAAGGCAATCGTCAAAATCCACCAAGGTAAATGATTCATCTCTTCCTAAAACATTGCCCAGATGACAATCACCATGCGTTCGAATCATTTGATTGCTGGCGATGGGGTGCTTTTCAAGATGACGAAGAATTTTCTGTACAACGTTGTGATAAGCGCGCTGCTGATGCTTGCTTAGCCTTTTACTCTCGATAACACGGGCCTCAGCATCATGAATATCGCCCTGCCACTCTAATGTTGGACGGTACACAAACGCCTTTCGTGATGACACTGCATGTAACCGCCCTAACGCATTACCCAATGCAAAAAGATGCGAAGGATTGTCTAACTCAGGCGCTTGACCACTGCATTGAGGGTAAAGCGTGAAGCGAAATTGCTGGTAAGTATGGAGTGATTTGCCATGCTGATCCCGCCAGGGCGCAACAACGGGCACATTAGCAGCAGCCAACTCTTGAAGAAAATCATGCTCTTCCTGAATGACCTCATCTGCCCAACGATCAGGACGATAGAACTTCACAACCCAGCGCTTACCGTCATCGTCACGAAACATCAGCACTCGATTTTCATAGCTATTAAGTGCAAACGGTTCGCCAGCTGGCCAAATCCCAACAGACTCCGCAGCAGACATCACTGTGTCCGGAGAAAGCGTACTAAACGGGTGTGGCATATACCGCTCCTGTGCAAATTAAGCCTGCATTCTATCAATTATGCACCAGAGGTGTTCGAGCAACTGCCCAAACATCGACACGTTTAGCCCCCGCACGAAGCGCTGCTTCAGCAAGTGCTTGGCAGGTCGCGCCAGTAGTAACAACGTCGTCAATAATCGTGAGATGTGATTGGAGTGGACCATTAATATGAAAGGCACCTACTAAATTTTTTGCTCGCTCATTTCTGTTTAACGTCCGTTGAGAAGGCAGCTGTTGACGACATTCAGCCGTTAACACGGGCAATTTGCCCGCTTGCCTAGTTGATCAGCCAACCAGCGAGACTGATTAAAACCACGCTGCCGCGCTCGAGTGGTATGCATCGGTACAGGCAAGAGACCTCCTCCCAAATAGCTGGGAGCTTTACTCATCATCAGCTCTACCAGCAACATTCCCGCACGGGGCGACGCATTAAATTTAAAGTCATGAACTAACTCTCTTATAGGCTCTTCAAATAAAAGCTCCACCGTCGCGACGGTAAACGCTGGAGGGTTCTCTCTGCAGTGACCACAAACAGATTGAACGGATGCTACGCCCCCAACACCCCAAGGCTCTTTACACTGCCAGCAGCTATTGGCATTCCATGGCAACTGTTCAAAACACTCCTGGCACCAACCACCACTGGTTTGCCCAGGAGAAAGGCAAAACGCGCAGTAGCCTGGCAGCCCCTTTTTGGCCCAAGTGTTTGCACCATGTACCAACCGCGTCAGAAACATACTTTTCCCAGACTGGTTTAATTAACAATTTTAATGATACACCGTTGACATTAATACGAATGCTGTTAATATACGCCTCGTCTTCAGCGGATGTGGTGGAATTGGTAGACACGCTAGATTTAGGTTCTAGTGCCGTAAGGTGTGGGAGTTCGAGTCTCCCCATCCGCACCAATTTAAAGGTCTTTACCTTCGAAAAATTCGGTAGCTTCATGCTAACCGAATTTTTTTGTTTTACGACCCCAGCATTACTCAACTAGCTGACCCCAACCTCTTTTTGAGCTACGTTAGCAGTTATCAATGCCACTTTGATTTGAGAAGGATCTCAACCCATGGAATGGCTTAAAGATAACGCCCAAGCAATCTCTGCGATTGCCAGCATCTGCACCCTTCTTGTCTGGGTATTTTATGCCCAACTGCTTTACAACGGCTATGTCCGCCAGCGACGCCCTAGGATTATCGTTAACAGAGGCAAGGGTGTTGGCAAAGACGCGCTCTGCTTGATAAGCAACATGAGCAGTGAAGCCATTTATATTCAGCATTTAGTTGCTGTATTACACACGAATGAGCACAGCTATGAGCTTGATGTTGTGGAATATCAGCAGCAAAGCGGCGATGATGAAAAAGCAGGTTATCGGACACACCAAGGCCCCCTAGCGTCGGGCGACTATCTTCACATACAATCCTTTGGCGCTATCTTGCAGCAACTTATCCGCCACTATGGTATTGATAAGCACTCTTTAAGACAGCATACGCCTCAACTCGAAATACGCGTCATCGCTATTTATAGCTCTGAAGATATGCCTGTCGGCGCAACACGCCACTTTGAATTAAACTTGTCAGCCGACCCGCTTCAACAACTAACCCCGCTGCAGGTCGATACGAAACGTATGACCAGCCGCCGGGAAAGACAACGCGTACTGCAATGGGCTAAAGATATTGAAATGTACAAAGCAAAATAACAAATCGCATTCGGACAACATTCTTCTAGGGACCCTTCGATGAAATCAGTGCTCGCTGTCGTTTGCCTTGGCGTATTTTGTGCACTGTCGCCACTCTCTTATTCTACTGAAACCTCTATTGCTGGAGCTACCACTGCAGAGACCTATGCTATTGAGGAGGAAGATAGCGACTTACCGGAGTGGGCTGAAGCGCGCGTTGAGCCATTTCGAGCAAGCATTGGCAACTGGGTAGACAACACATCAAGAAACATTGACTCTTTTTTTGGTGGTGATCAATCAGCTTCTGTCGATAACAGATCTTACCTCCGCCTTGGCCAGGAAATTGACTGGATGGAAGGCGAAGGCACTAGCGGAGACATTAGCGTGCGTTATCGCATCGATCTTCCCACGACAGAAGACCGCCTTCGCTTAATCATCGAAAGTGATCCAGAAGAATCACAAGGCACGTTGGCTGATCAAGGCTCTGGGCGGCTCTATAACGATCAGCGCGATCGTAGAACATCGACATTCGGCCTTGATTGGTTAGAAAGTAGAGACAAACGTGAGAACTGGAGCAACCGCTTTGGCGCTGGCGTACGCCTTCGTCTGCCTCTTGACCCCTATGTCCGCTTTACCAGCGAACGCCTGTGGGACTTTAAGGATAGCCCCTGGCAGCTAGAATCATTCAATCGACTATCCTGGTTTAACAACTCAGGTTATTCAGCACGCACCGAGTGGGATTTTGGCCGCCCGCTTTCCACCAATCGCCACCTGCGATTTATCACCAATGTGCAATGGCGTGAAGAGGAAGACACGCTTGAATACAGTGAGGTAGTGCAGCTAAACCAGCGTTTGAACCGCCGTAGTGCACTTCGCTATTCAGCTATCGCTATTGGCGAAAGCCTGTCTAACCCACGAATGACAAACTACTACCTGCAAACTCGCTACCGCAGAGATATTCATAAAGGAATACTGTTTGCAGATGTCATTCCAGAACTGCATTTTCAGAGAGAGGTTAGCTACGACCCGCGCTGGGCGATGACATTACGGGTAGAAATGTATTTCCAGCGCGAACTCCAGCGCGATTACTTCCACTTCTAGCAATTAGTGGCCCACCGCGAACACGCGATAGGCCACTGGCAGTTCAGCCAATGGGCTATTAGCTGGTTGCTACCGTTATTTAAAGCCGCAAACCACCGTCGCACTCGATAATTCGCGCCGTGAAGTAATCATTTTCAAAAATGAAGGCAACGCTTTTCGCGATGTCATCCGGATTACCCAACCGCTTAAGAGGCACACTGGAAGAGATTCTTTCCAACATATCGGGGCGCATGGAAGCTGTCATGTCGGTTTCAACAAACCCTGGCGCTACGGTCCCAGTGCGAATACCGTAACGGGCAAGCTCTTTGCCCCAGGTAACTGTCAACGCATGGACACCAGCTTTAGCAGCAGCATAGTTACTTTGCCCCATATTTCCGGCTCGGGAAATACTTGAAATATTGACAATAACGCCCTGGTGCCCAGCTTCTACCATCTGCGTTGCCGCTTCCCGGCCGCACAGAAAAACGCCGGTTAAATTGACATCAAGCACTTTCTGCCAAGCAGATAGCGACATACGTTTTTCAACCACCCCTTCTTTTGCTTTGATCAGCAAGCCATCGTCAGTGATCCCTGCATTATTAATACAACCGCCTACCGGTCCCATGCGGGCCGCAATGTCAGCAAATGCCTGCTGCACTGACTGCTCATCAGCCACATTGGTCACAAATGCGTGTGCTTGAATATCTTGAGACGCTAACGCTGATACCGCCTCATCCAATGCTGCTGCACTCATATCCAAAAGCGCCAACCGAGCACCTTGCTTGCCTAGCCGCTCCGCCATAGCAAAGCCCAGACCGCGAGCTCCCCCGGTAATCGCGATCACTTTATTTGTCAGGTTCATCTGATTCTCCTTAGGCCGATACTTATAAAGACCGATACTTTAAATTGCTTGCTAAGCGCTACCTATATCGCCTCGTAAAATGGCGCCATTGTGCATCGCAGCATAGAAGCTATTGAGCGAAATATCGAGCATTAGAACACATACGCAAACAAGCTAACCGAACGCTGGCTGCTTGTTTTCGTGAATTCTGCCACCATATTGACGAATTACGTTTGTTATGGAGTCTGTCATGCCCATTCTTCTTTTTATATCGCTGTTTACGTTAGTTGATTTTGTACTACTGTTTTCGATCGGTAGCCAAATTGGTTTATTAACCACTCTGCTTCTCGTACTGGGCACTGGTTTCATTGGACTACACCTAATTCGCAAAGAGGGTGTTTCCACTCTGGCGCGCGCGCGACAGCGCATGCAAGTGGGCGAAATTCCCTCTCAAGAACTGTTTACCGGGGCCGCTCTGATTTTCGGCGGTGCCCTACTTTTAGCCCCAGGCTTTCTCTCTGACGCGCTAGGTATCGCCTGCCTGCTGCCTAACGCTCGCCAGTTAATATTTAAAGCCCTCACCTGGCTAGGCTTAAAAAGCACTGCTGACCAACAGCAGCAAGCAAGCTACGAACAGGCCCAGACATCACACTCAAGCAGTCAAGAAGGGCCGATTGAAGGTGAATTCATTAGCCGCGATGAAACAGCAAGGCGGCGCTGAAGGCTCATCGAAGAAGAATGCCAAAAAACCACATTTTTTTATCACTTACCCCTTGAAAGACTACGAGCAGCCCCCACTTTTGAGTCAGCACACAAGTTCGGCGGATGCACTAGCTTTCGCCATTAACATGAAGGTGACTTACCTTCACTTTTCGCGGGCAAGAGGCCCACGAAAATCTCATTTAGCTAACTGCCCTTATGGGCTTTGACGATACTCAGGAGAACGTGAGCATGAATATCCGTCCTTTGCACGATCGCGTCGTTGTTCGTCGCGTGGAAGAAGAGCAGAAAACCGCTGGCGGCATCGTGCTTCCGGGCAACGCCCAGGAAAAACCCACTCGCGGTGAAATCCTGGCGGTTGGTAATGGTCGCATTCTCGACAACGGTGACGTTCGCCCGTTGGACGTTAAAGTTGGCGACTCGGTGATTTTCAAAGACGGTTTCGGCGTTGAGAAACAGAAAATCAACGGCGAAGAAGTTCTGATCATGAGCGAAGCCGATATCTTGGCAGTCGTCGAAGGCTAAATCTCGCCTCGACTACTTACTTTTCCTTTTAAATTTCAATGTTTAGGAAATAACGAACATGGCAGCTAAGCAAGTTAAGTTCTCCGATGATGCACGCAAACGCATGGCACGTGGCGTTGACGTTCTGGCCAACGCAGTAAAAGTTACCCTCGGTCCGAAAGGCCGTAACGTGGTACTGGACAAGTCCTTCGGCGCACCGACCGTTACCAAAGATGGTGTATCGGTTGCCAAAGAGATCGAACTGAAAGACAAGTTCGAAAACATGGGCGCGCAGATGGTTAAGGAAGTTGCTTCCAAAACGTCTGACGCTGCAGGCGACGGTACCACTACGGCAACGGTTCTGGCTCAAGCAATTGTCGCAGAAGGCTTGAAAGGCGTTACTGCGGGCATGAACCCGATGGATCTTAAGCGCGGTATCGACCAAGCGGTTAGCGCAGCGGTTAAAGAGATTCAGGCAATGTCTGTTCCTTGCACCGACACCAAGTCGATTGCTCAGGTAGGCACAATCTCTGCGAACGGCGACAAGCGCATTGGCGAGATCATCGCTGAAGCGATGGAAAAAGTCGGTAAAGAAGGCGTCATCACCGTTGATGAAGGCCGTGGCTTCGAAGACGAGCTGGAAGTCGTTGAAGGTATGCAGTTTGATCGCGGCTACCTCTCGCCCTACTTCGTTACCAACCAAGACACCATGGCTGTCGAGCTGGAAGACCCTTACATCCTGCTCGTAGACAAGAAAATCTCCAACATCCGCGAATTACTGCCGGTGCTGGAAGCGGTTGCTAAGCAAGGTAAACCGCTCGCGATTATCGCTGAAGATATCGAAGGCGAAGCGCTAGCAACGCTGGTTGTGAACAATATGCGCGGCATCGTTAAAGTTGCTGCAGCTAAAGCACCTGGCTTCGGCGACCGTCGCAAAGCGATGCTGCAGGATATCGCTATCCTGACTAACGGCACCGTGATTTCTGAGGAAGTTGGCCTGACGCTTGAGCAAGCGAACCTGGATCACCTGGGTACCGCTAAGCGCATGACGATGTCTAAAGAAAACACCACCATCATCGATGGCGCTGGTGTCGAAAATGACATCGAAGCACGCGTTAACCAGATCCGTGCGCAAATCGAAGAAACCTCTTCTGATTACGACAAAGAGAAGCTGCAAGAGCGCGTTGCCAAGCTGGCAGGCGGTGTTGCTGTTATTCGCGTCGGTGCGGCTACCGAAGTAGAAATGAAAGAGAAGAAAGCTCGTGTTGAAGATGCGCTGCACTCAACCCGCGCTGCAGTAGAAGAAGGCGTTGTACCTGGTGGCGGTACTGCACTGGTTCGCGTCATGGCTAAAGTACAGGGCCTGACTGGCGACAACGAAGACCAGAACCATGGTATCAACATGGCGCTGCGCGCTATGCAGTCTCCGCTGCGTCAGATTGTTACCAACGCCGGTGAAGAAGCTGCTGTTGTTATCAACCGCGTTAAAGATGGTGAAGGCAACTTCGGCTATAACGCGCAAACGGGTGAGTACGGCGACCTGTTCGAAATGGGTGTTCTGGACCCGGCTAAAGTAACCCGTACTGCACTGCAGTCCGCTGGTTCTGTCGCTGGCCTGATGATCACCACTGAGTGCATGATCGCTGACGACCCTGAAGAGAAAGACGCTGCTCCAGACATGGGTGGCATGGGCGGAATGGGTGGCATGGGCGGCATGATGTAATGCAACCCTGAGCCTATCGCTCTGACGTTTAACGTCGCTAAGAACCCCGCCATGGCGGGGTTCTTTTATTTGGCAATGCCCCTCTCTAGCTCTAACGGTCGTTAAAATCATGCTACCATCAGCGCCTTTATCCGGCAGCTGTAGGTCTTCATTACCGTGCTCTCCAATATTCGCATCGTACTAGTGCAAACCTTCCACCCAGGCAACATTGGCGCTACCGCTCGCGCGATGAAAACCATGGGCTTATCCGAGCTCTTACTGGTTAATCCGCGCGCATTCCCAGATGACGAAGCAACTCGCATGGCAGCGGGTGCAACAGATGTGCTTGAAAATGCCCGTTGTGTAAGCAGCCTTGAAGAAGCGGTTAGTGATTGCGTACAGGTGGTCGGTGCAAGCGCAAGGCTCCGCAGCCTGCCACTTCCGCATTTCGATGAACCTGATGACATGGCGCAGCAGGTGATTGAGAACGCCGCACAAGCGCCGGTTGCACTCGTATTCGGGCGTGAGCGCTCAGGTCTCACTAACGACGAAATACGTTGCTGCACACACCAAGTCAGCATACCTGCCAACCCTGAATACGGTATTTTAAATCTATCACAGGCCGTGCAGATTTTAGCCTATGAAGTACACCGTGCTTGGCGGAAGCGCGATGATAATCACTTCATGTACCAACGGCCACTTGAAGCCACGCCGCCCAGCCGTGAGCAGTTTGTGCACTTCCAGGAGCATCTTGGACGCCTGATGCAGCAAAGTGGCTTTCTTACCCAGCCCCATGCCCGCACTGAAGAACAGCTGCAGGCGCTGTTCTCCCGCGCCCAACCCAGCCGCAAGGAACTCTCCTTACTTCGCGGCCTGCTCAGCGCTTTCGAGACACATCTACCTGGGCAATAATCATGGTTTTAGTATAAAAAAGGGCAGCTCATGGCTGCCCTTCTTGGTCTGCGTGTTGGTTTGCGTGAAAAAACTTAAAGCGACATCGCTGCCAACCACCCAAAAGCAATCAGCGGTATATTGTAGTGCAGGAAGGTAGGCACCACGCTGTCCCACATATGATCATGCTGTCCATCAACATTTAGACCTGACGTTGGCCCCAGCGTGGAATCAGACGCTGGCGATCCCGCATCGCCCAGTGCAGCCGCCGTACCAACCAGTACAACCGTCGCCATTGGCGAGAAACCGAACTGCACCGCCAGCGGTACAAAAATCGCTGCGATAATGGGAATGGTTGAAAACGATGAGCCAATCCCCAGGGTAATAAACAAGCCTACCAGCAGCATAACAAACGCCGCTAAACCGCGGTTATCACCAAACAGTTCAAACGCACCTGTCACTAGCGACTCGATATCCCCTGTCGCCTTCATTACTTCTGCAAAGCCCGCTGCTGAAATCATGATGAAGCCGATCAACGCCATCATGCGCATACCACTGGTAAATAGATCGTCTGCTTCACGCCACTTAAAAATACCGCCCAGCGAAAGCAAACCAATCCCCACTAGCCCACCAATAATCATAGAGCCGGTATAAAGCTGTAAACCTAATGCAGCCACAATAGCCACGCCCGACATCACAAGCCCAAACGTATGAGGCTTTGCAGGCGAGTGACCTTGGTGGGCATTAGTCGCCACTAGATCTTTATTAGTATATTCACGCTGCCCACGGTAGCTGAAAAAAAGTGCTACAAGTAAGCCAATGGCCATTCCTCCTACCGGAATAGCCATTGCCATGGGCACCATGCCCCGGGTAATTTCCAAGCCCAGTGACTCGCCAGCGCTATTTAAATTTGCCAGCAGAATATCATTCAAAAAGATCGCGCCAAAACCAACAGGTAGCAGCATATACGGAGCGGTTAACCCAAAGGTAAGTGCACAAGCCACCGCACGGCGGTCAAGTTGGAGGCGATTCATTACCACTAACAACGGCGGAATCAGCACCGGGATAAACGCTATATGCACCGGAATGGCGTTTTGTGATGAGATAGCCACTAAGAGCACTGCGACGAGCAAAAACATCTTTACCCGTGCCTGATGTGCCGCAGTCGCTTCTTTTCCCAACATTGTAATCAGGCGATTGGCCAGCATATCTGGAAGCCCTGAACGGGAAATAGCCACCGCAAAGGCCCCAAGCGTGGCATAAGCAAGGGCTACTTGCGCGCCTCCACCAACACCATCATTGAATGCACTGAGCGTTTCATCCAACGAAAGACCGCCAACCAAGCCTCCAACCAGCGCGCCTACAACCAGTGCAAACACCACGGATACCCGAGCAAGCGAAAGCGCCACCATGACTAGCACAGCAAGAATTACCGCGTTCATTAAGATTCCCAGTTAGATAAGTGAGTGAGCTTACAAAAACTGGGGATTCTATCAGATCAGTGGTTTCTCGGTAGCGGTAATGACAGTAGTAATCACCACAACAATGACAACACTCAACCCTCTCTACGGTCAGTGGCTCAAGTAATCTCCTGGGCACTATCAGGTGGCAGAATTAAAACTCGGTTTAATCCGCCCTATTGAGAAGCGCTAGGCAATCACTGGCTATCACTCGCTCTTCATCGGTTGGAATGACCCAAACGCCCACACGGCTACTTGGAAAAGAGATGCAACAGGCATCGCGCTTATTGGCTGTTTCATCAAGCTGCATACCCAACCAGTCACACTGCGCCACAATACGTGCACGCACAGGTGCTGCATGCTCACCAATACCGGCGGTGAATACCAATTGATCAAGCCCGCCCAGAGCGCCAGCTAAGCTGGCGATTTCCCGCGCGGCGCGATAGCAGTAAAGCTCAACAGCCTCTTCGGCTTCAGGGGTATCACTTGCAAGCAACTCGCGCATATCGCTACTTATTCCGGAGACACCGAGCAGTCCTGAACGCTTGTATAAAAGCGTCGACACGTCCTCAACACTCATTTCTTCATGACCAATTAAGTGAAGCACCAACCCTGGATCCAAAGCACCAGAACGTGTCCCCATAGGCAGTCCATCAAGCGCAGTAAAGCCCATGCTTGAGGCTACGCTGACGCCATCGCGGATAGCACACATACTGGCACCATTACCCAAATGCGCCACCACCACCCGTGAACGGGGTGCATCATCCGGTAATACATTGGCTAGCGTGCGCTGAATATAATCGTAGGAAAGGCCGTGGAAGCCGTAACGTATCAACCCCTTGGCAGTCAATTCCCGCGGCAAAGCAAACTGCCGAGCCACCCAGGGCTGATGAGCATGAAACGCGGTATCGAAACATGCGATCTGTGGAACGTCTGGCAGCTGCGCCATCAGTAATTTGATAGGTGCAAGTCCATGAGGCTGATGCAGCGGCGCTAAGCTTGAAAATTTTTCCAACTCGATCACGTCGTTAGCGCTTAACCTAGTCGCTTCATAGTAGGTTTGGCCGCCATGAACAACGCGATGCCCAATGGCAACCAGAGTACCTTTATCCTCACGCTGCTCAAGCCATGCCATCAACTTTGTAATGGCCTCTTCATGGTTTATTGCCGGGGTTAGCCCCAGCGCCTCCAGAGTTTGCAAACCATAGCGATGCGGGGGCTGCCCAGGTTCGCGATGCGCTAACGACACGCGACATTGCGACGTTGCCAAGCCCGAAAAATGGCCGCTATAGGCGAGCGTCAACGCCTCCTGAGTTCCACTGGCAGCGTCTTCAGCAGTGATATGATAAAGAGCAAACTTGACGCTGGAAGAACCACTATTCAGCACCAGTATTTCCTGCATGATTATGCTCCTGAAGGACTACTTAGTAGGCTCCGACGCTGATAGTCAGCTAGTAGTAACGCTAATGCACTGGATGCCATGCGCGTCAATGCATCATCCGCGCGGCTTGTCAGCATGATCGGTACCCTAGCGCCGACGACAACGCCCGCCCCCGTCGCATCTGCCAGGTGAGTAAGTTGCTTCATCAACATATTGGCCGCTTCAAGATCTGGTGCAAGTAGGATGTCGGCGCGCCCTGCCACTGGCGAAATGATGCCTTTGGTTCTCGCCGCCGCTTCTGAGACAGCATTGTCGAAAGCCAGCGGCCCATCTAAGGTGCCACCGCTAATCTGGCCACGTTCAGCCATCTTACACAGGGCCGCCGCATCAATCGTAGAAGTGATTTTGGGGTTGACGGTCTCAACAGCAGATAGAATCGCCACACGGGGATTGTCGTTACCCAACGCGTGAGCCAACTCAATCGCGTTTTGAACAATATCGCGTTTTTCAGCCAGCTTAGGATAGATATTGATCGCCGCATCCGTGATTAACAATGGTCGCGGGTAGGTTGGCACATCAAAGGCCATCACATGACTTAGGCACCGCTCGGTACGCAACCCTGTGTCGCGCTTAAGCACTTCACGTAAAAGCTCATCGGTGTGCAGCGCACCTTTCATCAACGCGCCTACGCGGCCCTGACGTGCTAATGCCACCGCTTGTTCAGCAGCCGCGTGACTGTGGGGAACATCTACCAGCTCAAACGCGCTAATATCCACCTCGGCTTTTTCAGCGGCGAGCTGTATTTTCCCTTTAGGCCCAACCAGCACAGGAATAATCAAACCTTGGGCCGCAGATTCAACCGCACCACAAATGGCGCTTTGATCTACTGGATGAACGACTGCGGTGGGCATTGGCTCTGGATGATCGGCAGCGGTTAGAATCTCATGCAACCTGCCACGCTCGGTTAAACGCACTTTGGGCAGCAACGCGCGAGGCCGTTGAATTTTTTTAATCGGTGCCAATACGCTAGCGTCACCTTCAATGACCGTATCACCGCGTTGATTTTCGCAACGGCAGGCAAAGGTGATCCTATGGTGCTGATCGTCTTTTTCGATAGCCCGCACGGATACCCGCAGTACATCCCCCAGCCTTACGGGTGCCTTAAACTGCAACGACTGGGTAAGATAGACCGTGCCCGGTCCGGGCAGCTGCGTTCCCAGCACAGTGGATATCAGCGCGCCGCCCCACATGCCATGAGCAATGACTTCCTGAAAACGGCTGCTCTTAGCAAAGTCGCTGTCGACGTGTGACGGATTAATGTCACCTGACATCACAGCAAACAGTTTGATGTCCTCCATGGTCAGGCGTTTTTCTAGGTGGGCTTCATCACCGACCGTTATTTCGTCATAGGTGCGATTTTCAATTAGATCATTAGCGTCATTGGCCGACATCGAGTGACTCCTTTAAACCACTTCCTTAAACTAGGAAACTTCCTTAATCACCCAAACGTTAGAAGCGAATATGGTGGCCTGCATCTACGTAGTGGGTTAAACCCGTCAGTGATGCTCCAGCATCAGAGGCGAGATAAACGACGGCATTGCCGACATCCTGCACGCTGGCCAAGCGACGTAATGGTGAGCGCGTTTCGCCGTCATAGGCCAACTCATCAAACGCCTTAAGTCCAGATGCTGCCCGTGTGCGAATAGCGCCAGGCGATACCGCATGAACACGGATACCTTGAGGGCCAAGTTCGGCAGCCATATAGCGCGTGGCAGACTCCAATGCGGCTTTCACGGGGCCCATTAAGTTGTAGTTATCAACGACCTTCTCCGCTCCGTAGTACGTCATATTGAACAGACTTCCGCCCTCTTTCATCAGCGGCTCGGCATGCTTGGCCATGCGAATGAAGGAGTGGCAAGAGATATCCATAGCGAGTGCAAACCCCTCTTTGGAACAGTCAACTACTCGTCCGTGTAAGTCATCAAGGGGAGCATAGGCAATCGAGTGGACGACAAAGTCTAGCCGGCCCCAGCGCTTGCGCGCGCGAGCGAATAACGCATCCAACTGATCATTGTGTTGCACATCACACAGCATTAATTCCGGCTCCCCCATATCGCCTACCAGCGGCGTGACAAACTTTTCGGCATTGGGAGAAGCGTAGGTCACTAAGCACTCAGCACCGGCGTGATGCAGCGCCTGGGCACAGCCAAAAGCGATACTGTCTTGATTAGCAAGGCCAGCAACAATCCCGACCTTGCCTTGCATAGAAAAAGGATTCAGCACCACTGGCCTCCTACTAATCAATTATGAAAAATAAGCCTACACCAACAAATGAAGAGGTTCGTCGGTATAACCCACACCTACCTGTCCTAACGTAAGCATTTTTTATGTCATTTAAGCGTCGCTAATAAACGTGGATCATTTGTGATACAAAACGTACGACTTTAGTCAAAGCACACTTGTTGCTTTGCAACATACTACCTAGTATGCCGCCCTCAACTTATTACCGACACTGCTAATTCGTACGACAGTTGATAGCTTCTAAAAAAATCCGACCCGTGAGATAGTTAGTTAACGCGTTAACAAACTACATAATAAGGGACGTAAAATGGTATTGCCGCGACATCGCACGCTACTCTTTATCGTGCTAGCAAGCTTGGTTATTTCCACTGCTATGGGTCTTCGACATGGTTTTGGGCTTTTCCTTGAGCCGATGAGCAGCGATTTCGGCTGGGGGCGCGGCGTGTTTGCCTTTGCCCTTGCGGTTCAAAACCTAATTTGGGGGCTCTCTCAGCCTTTCACCGGTGCGCTGGCTGACCGTTTCGGAGCGGCGAGAATTATTGTCATAGGGGCCATTTTATATGTAGCTGGACTGTACTTTATGAGCCTTTCCACCAGCGCATTAGGCATGACTCTAAGCGCTGGTTTCCTCATTGGGTTAGGCCTATCCGGCACTACATTTTCAGTAATTTTGGGCGCAGTGGGACGCGCTGTGGCCCCCGAAAAACGCAGTATGGCGATGGGCATTGTCAGTGCCGCTGGCTCTTTTGGACAATTCGCGATGTTACCCGGCACACTAGGGCTAATTGAGTGGCTTGGCTGGTCAGCAGCTCTTCTAGCTATGGGTGCCATTGCGGCGCTGATGATTCCCCTGGGGGCGATGTTAAAAGACCGTCCAAGTCCCAGCGCGCTGGGTGATTTAAGCTTACGCGACGCACTCAATGAGGCGGTCGGGCAGAAAGGCTTTTGGCTACTGTGCCTCGGTTTTTTCGTTTGCGGCTTCCAGGTTGTATTTATTGCTGTCCATCTACCTGGGTATTTATTCGATAACGGTCTGGCCATTCAGGTGGGCACCACAGTGTTGGCACTGGTCGGTTTGTTCAACATTGTGGGTACCTACACGGCAGGATGGATGGGAGGAATTTGGTCAAAACCGCGCCTACTTAGCTGGTTATACTTAATTCGCGGCGCGATAATTGCCGCTTTTGTCATGTTGCCGCTGACCTCTACCAGTGCTTATTTATTTGGTATCGCCATGGGCCTACTTTGGCTCTCAACCGTGCCGTTAACCAACGGCATTGTGGCGTCTGTATTTGGTGTTCGCCATTTATCCATGCTGGGCGGCATTGTATTCTTATTTCACCAGCTAGGATCATTTATGGGTGTCTGGCTTGGCGGATATCTTTATGATCTCACTGGCCATTATGACACTGTCTGGAAGATTGCCATTGTGCTCTCACTGGTCGCCGCTGGTCTGCACTGGTTTATTAGCGAAAAACCGTTAGCACGAAACGTCGCCCCTCAGGTGGTCTCATGAAGCAACTAACAGCGTTTACACTGTTGATCGTACTAGCAACGCTACTGCTGGGCGGGGTGGTGCTAGCCTGGTGGGGCTGGCACTCTTTAGATGGCTCGCTGCTGCTATTTGGCAGTCGATTGTGCTGAACATTTTCTCATAGCGACTTTGGGATTCTTACTACTTGACCATTCCATACCCCGAACATTTGGTCGTCGTAATAACTACTTTCATCGCTGTGGTACTAGCGGTGCTGCTTCACTACGAATCACTGTGGCTTATCTCACGACAAATTGAACGATCACATAAGCCTCATCGCCAGCGTATCCTTGGTATGGCATTTGGTGTTTTATTGACGCACGTTGCCGAAATTTGGCTGTTTGGTATGACCGGATGGTGGCTAACAGCGCTCAACGGTATTGGCGCCCTGCAAGGTTATGACAGCTTTAATCTATTAGATTATATATTCTTTTCTGCCGTCACCTACACCACAGTCGGTTATGGGGATATTTATGCAACAGGCCCCGTTCGATTCCTATACGGAACGCTGGCATTAACAGGCTTTGTCCTGATCACTTGGTCGGCATCGTTCACCTTTATTGAAATGCAAAAACATTGGCGGGTGGGAAGATAACCTAGCCACCTTTATGTTAGGGATTCAGCATGTTTGAAGTGCTTATTTTATCGTTTGCTCTTGTCTTCGGGATTATTGCCCGTCAGCTTAGCTTACCGCCCTTGGTGGGCTTTTTGGCTGCCGGGTTTGCACTCAACGCCTTCGGCCCTAGCGTTGGCCTGCCCAGTGAAGCAGGTCCATTACTAGAACATCTTGCCCACTTAGGCGTTCTATTGCTGCTCTTTACCATTGGCCTAAAACTTAACGTGAAGAGCCTTGCTGAGCCCGTCGTGCTTGGAAGCGCATTTATACACCTAGCCATTACCTGCTTATTTTTTACGATTGGCTTCGTCGTGTTTTTATCGCTATCTATGGATAAGGCAATATTGCTTGCCATTGCTCTGTCATTTTCAAGCACCGTTCTTGCCGCTAAGGTACTTGAGGCGAAGCGAGAATTGCGGGCTCTCCATGGCCGAATTGCCATCGGTATTTTAATTATTCAAGACTTGGTCGCCATTGCAGTACTCAGCTTTTATAGTGGCCAGACCCCCAGCTCGTGGGCACTACTGGTATTTTTACTACCACTACTTAGACCCCTTCTTTATTGGTTAATGAGTATTGCCCAACACGATGAGCTGCTGGTACTGCTAGGCGCTGTGCTAGCAATTGCTATCGGTGGAATGGGATTTGAAGCCGTCGGGTTAAGCTCAGAGGTAGGTGCCTTAGTCATGGGTCTATTGCTTGCCAAACACCCGCGCGCCCAGGAGCTTTCAAAGGCGCTATGGGGAATAAAGGAAATGCTCCTAATCAGCTTTTTCTTACAAATAGGAATGGCTGGGCTACCCGACACCAATGCCTTGATTTTTGCTGGAGTTCTCGCCTTAGCACTGCCCTTAAAAGGACTATTATTTTTTGCGCTGTTGATCGCATTTCGTATCCGGGCACGTAACGCTTTTCTGGGAGGTTTAAGCCTAACTGCCTACAGTGAATTTGGCCTAATCGTTGCCTCTAGTATTTTAGAGGAGTGGTTGGTACCGCTCGCCATCGCTGTCGCATTATCTTTTGTCATTTCGGCACCTCTAAACCGCTTGGCTCATGGACTTTTCGATCGCTGGGAAAGGTCGTTAACACGCTTTGAGCGTGATACACGCCATCCAGATGAACAACCCGTTAATATCGGTAATGCTACCGTGTTAATACTTGGAATGGGACGCACAGGTAGCGCTGCCTACGACTTTTTTAACGATAAGGGGGTGTCAGTTGCGGGTATTGATTCTGATCCTAATAAATCGGAACACAAACGCCACGTCTACTATGGCGATATAGAAGACGTGGGATTTTGGCATCAATTAGATATTTCCAAGCTGTTGGCAGTAACGTTGGCCACCCCAGAGCTTGAAAGTAAATTAATTGCAACTCGCGAGCTGCGTAAAGCAGGCTTTACTGGACAGCTGCTTGCGGGCATACACTTTCAGGATGAAGCAGCCCCATTACATGAGGCAGGTGTCGACCAAACCTACTTATTAATGACAGGGGCTGGTATTGGCATCGCAGAGAAGGCATGGGAAAGTCTCCAATATCGCTCTTAAGCGTTATCGGCAGTACCGATCTTACGATGCCCCCATAAGCGCATTAACACGCTGTGCCTGGGTGAAAACAACAGGATCAGGAAAAAGCAGCAAGTCGCTACTAGCACAATGATTAACCAGCCATACTGCTTGGTCATTATTTCTTCCTCCTGTGCTAGGATCCCAATAAGTACAGCTGCAGCTCAACAAAAAAGCTTTATGTAAACAGTTTAGCCATGGCTAACAATTATCTAAAAAAATGCGCTACCATCACTAATTAACGTTTCCACTAACCTTGATAAATTTTGCCAATGAGTGAATACCAACAGCAACACTCTCCTACCGCATACGGCCAAGATGGAGATGCGCTACCGCCAGTGGAACAGCATGCACAGCAGTATGAGACGGTGCGTAATGCCCACGAAACGGAACTGATCGAAGATTATGTCGAGTTAATCGGCGACTTATTACGCCACCGTGGAGAGGCTCGCGCAGCCGATATCGCCACCCGAATGGCCGTTAGCCAAGCTACCGTCTCTAAAATGATTCGCCGCCTGAATGAGCTGGGCCTAGTGACAAGCAAGCCCTATCGCTCGCTCTTCTTGACCGAAGAAGGGCAAAAAATGGCCGAAATTTCCCGGTCACGCCACGATGTGGTGCTGCATTTCTTGCGTGCCCTTGGAGTTGATGACAGCACAGCGCGTATTGATGCAGAGGGCATGGAGCATCATGTTAGTGATAAAACACTCACGATCATGCAGCGCTTCACCGAGCAACAGCGAACATAATTACTCTACTGAATTCACTTGATGGGTACCGCTGAGAGGCGATTCACTTGGGCTATTCGCCCGTTCCAGATCATCTCAATATGAGTGGTCTGGATAATATCCAGGACGAACTGCGGCGTCATTAACGCCCAGCAAGTGGCACCTGGTTGCCGAACAGAATGGTAACGCAAACCGGTACGTTGCTCTTTGCGAAGCTCTCTGCCTAACGTGCGCGCTGCTCGATAATCGTCGGCATCATAAATGGCATGGGATGGCTGAAGCGCCAAGCCATCACGACAGGCTTTTTCATTAAATAGGCACTTAAGCCCACGGAAGATAAACCGTTCAAAATGTAACGATGGTACGTTTTTCCAATAGATTTCCTGATGGTGCCTCACTTCACTGATTGCCGTTGGTTGTGCATCCGCAATGTAAAGCACACCAAAGCTGCCGTCGCTAAAGCGAGAACCTTCCGGGTTAACGTGGGTAAAAGGCGCTGTCGCATAAGAGCATCCTCGGATACCAAAGGGAATCTGGTTGTGAGGAATGAGCCCCAAATCACCAGCCTCGTTACGCAGCCTTGGATTCGTCAGCGCCTGCAGGGCATAAAGCGCTTCAAACTCATCGAGGCTCGCAACATCATCAAACAGCCCAATGGGAGGAAATTTACTGTTGACTAAGCGATACCCCACTACCTCTTTCGATTGACAAAGGGGCAGCGAACCTTCGCTTATTCCCGCCGAATCTACCACTGAGCACCTCGCAAGCTATCAATACGCTTGAAGGTTTCATAAAGTGCTGCGAAATCTCCAGTACCGATCACTTCAAGCGGCGTACGCCCGTTAAAGTAAGGATTGTGATTTGCCATAGAGACGAACCCGTAAACATTATCAGGGTTTTCAAACAGCATTCGCAGTGCCGCATGAATATTGAGCAAATAACTGATTCGTGCCAATTGATCACTATCTAACTTGATCTCAGCCAAATCTCCCCGCCGCGCGCGGGCATAGCTGCTGTGGGAGACGCGTAGAATCGATTCGCCCTGCTCACCTGTCGCCCGCCATTTATCCAAAATACGCACAGCGGCTTTTAGACCAGCCGCAGCGGCGGCCTTGTCCTGAATAACATTGCTGGCTGTTTGCATAAGCACCTCGTACCCTGTCTGCATCCACCTATCCATAGATACTAAATCAAAAAATTTGTGTCTGCAAAGACTATGCCTGTCAATACCGTATCTACAAATACAACTTAATTCATAAGACTATTCACCTCAATGCGTAACCTTAGACTTATCAGGCACCTACTGATGAAGACGATAGTCTGCTGCTCCCTAAAAATATTAAGTAAAAAAAATGCCTCGCCGAATATTTCTTTAACATTCGGCGAGGCATTTATAAAAACAATACTCGACTACCGCTAACCCATCACCACTCACCACTCACCACTCACATAATTTCAAGCTAAGATCTTTCTGGCTTAGCCAGGCCGAGGAGTAGCGCCAACCTGTACGTGGCTGAATAAGATTTAAAATAATAACACAACAGATAAGCCAAAAACCTCTCTGAAAAAGTCAACTCTTTTTCTAAAAACAACTTTAGCGCTTTTATTGGTGGGAAATAGCCTTTAGCTAAAATTATAATAAAACTTCTCTTCGAATTCTTTTTCATTTTATGCAACTGCCCTCCCATCACTCTCCTTCGTTTTTTAAGAATATCCTTTACATTTGAGCGTGCAGGATGGTTAACAATAACCTCCTGGGCGTATTCAACAGGAATCCCTTTTTCGCTCGCACGCACTCCCCATTCATTGTCACCGCCAGACATAAGGTTATCGTTAAAAAATCCAACTATTTCAAAGTTTTTTGACCAAGTCACCATATTAGCAGTCACCGCTCCTCCCCGCTGAGCATAGCGTTCTTGATCAAATCCAAAGGCCTTTTCATAAATTTCAACAAGCGTCAGTTTTTCAGATTTGAAGAAAAGCTCTACTTTACCAGCAACGCGTTCTGCACCTTTATCGAGTCGATTAATAGCTGTCTCCAGCCAATAAGGATCTGGGATACAATCAGAATCAGTAAACGCAACTATTTCACCTCGAGAAATCTTTAATGCGGCATTTCTTGCTGCATATGAGCCTGGTTTCGCTTCTTTGATCATGGTGAAGTTTTTGGGTAAGTAAAAGTCTGCTGGCGGAGAATCATCAGAGGCATTATTGACAATAATGACTTCAAAATTGTCTTGGGCAAGCGACTGGTTCTCTAATGCAGCAACACACTTTTTTAGACGTGACCAGTCATAATAAGTCGGTACAATCACAGAAACCCTTGGAAAACCAACTCGAGCACCACCATTGGCATCGTCACCTATCTGCCTGCTCTTTGTCCCTTTTTCATAAAATGACATGTCGCATCCCCATAAAATCATTGAGAAGCTAGCTTTATTCTCTATTCAAACTACGTACTCATCTTGTATTTACAGTCATTCAGGCATGGCTGGTTACTTCGAGGCGACAGCTGTTACGCAGATGAGAGGTGACGCGTTCACACTCTCTGCCATCGTTCATAGCGGCATGGCGAGCTACAAAAGTTGCTAAGCGCTGGTGATGGACCTTTTTAGTCAAGGAGTCCCAGGCTTCAGGTAAATACTCCCAAGATTCGATTACCGGACCTGGCGCGTCAGCAAGATAATCTCCATAAACCCCTACATCGAGGTTGAGATAATCATCCAGGTCAGGTGCCATCAAAATGATGGGGCGATTCAAACAAGCATAGTCGAACATCAAACTCGAGTAGTCAGTGATAAGTACATCCACTGCCGGAAATAAAGCATTTACATCTGGAAATATACTGACAGGCGCTTCACGAATACTCGCATTCCCCTCCATTAACGCTTGTACACCGCTCATTTTCAACGAGGTGTGCCCGCGGATTAGCAATAGCACTCGATGCTTTTCAAGCCATGGCAGTAATGCTTCTAGGCGTTCTCCTTGGGACACATCAAGCCCCCCCTTGCCTTGCATTCTAAGGGTCGGTGCATATAGCACTACCTTGTCGTACGCCAATATATCGATGCCAGCCTGTTGCAATAATGTTGACGCATTTTCTTGGAAAGCACTCCAGCGAGGATAGCCAAGGGCAGTGACACGATCGCTTGGTAAACCGAAGGCAGAGATCATTCGCTCTCGGCCGACGTCGGAAGCCACTAATACTTGCTGAGGCCTGCGCTGCCCAGGTAGTACTCGGCGCAGGTAACGATCAAATACGCCGGTAAAAACGCCAAGCCGAGAAGAGCGAGCATCCTGAACCAAGCGCTTAAGAGGGGTTCCATGAGTCAGATTGATTAGCTGTCCTCCAAATGACGCATGGGGATTAACATCTTCTGCCGAATGAGTGACAAGAAAAAGCCGCGCACGCAGCGACAACAGGATTCCTTTGACTGAGTAAGCAAGATAGGCTTCTCCGCCCTCTTCGCGAACTCGCTTAACAACCTCTTGATCATGCGCAAGCCAAACCGCTCTCAAGCTAGGCTCATGATCACGTACATGGCGATACAAATAGCTTGTGTTGTCAGCGAACTGGCGACCGTGCCAAGCACCAAATATCCATAAACGATCATTGCGGGGGAAGCATCCGCCGATCAGGCACAGCGGTAACCATGCCAGCTGTTTTGCTAAACGAAGTGTGTAAGAGGACATTGTGATTTCCTTGGCACTATCGCCATCAATCAAAAGAACATTAGCCGAAGTCTTTTCTTAACGTATCGAGCACGTCAAAGGCATTCATTAATTCATCACGTGAAACGCTATAGAAAGGATTAAGTGAACGTTTCAATTGAGTCGTAGAGACGCCATCGGTACGTGGCAGATATATCACTTCACAGTGGGGTGAAAGAAAGTCAAAGTGGCCTTTCCAATCATCACCAATGGCAAAAGTGTCAACTGAATAGCGCATGATATCCTGAAGCTTTTGTTCCCAGTCGGTCTCGGGAATCACTTGGTCGACATAGCGCAAGGAGCGTACAATCTCAGCACGGTGCTCAAATGGAATCAACGTGCGCTTGCCTTTGAGCGTGTTAAACTCATCCGTTGAGATTCCCACTACCAAACGATCCCCCATTTCAGCCAAACGTCTTAGCAAATTCAGATGGCCAATATGGAACATGTCAAAGGTGCCATAAGTAATTACTGTCTTGGTCATGAGTGCTGCCCCCTTTGCTTGCAAAGATTATTTAATACGGCGACGCAACTGATTGTAATAAGGTTGGGGCACTAGTAATGAGATAGCATGCAGCCATAAACGCATGTTCATCCCTCCCAATCTTAATGCTTCTAAATCCAAGCGCACTGATTGGCCAAGCAGCTTCTTCTCAACGGCCCAAGAAAGAACTTTGCGATTTATTGCCAAACGCAATTGTCGCCGCTCACTACGCTTTAATGTAGATTCATACTGTTTAAAAAGATCAACACCAGGATGTAAACCAACAAGGTTGCGTTTATCACGCGTGATATCGCTGTTTTCAAGCAGCCATAAAGTAGTCACATTGGCGTTGTAGTGAATCGTTTTTAATTCGCAGAGCACTTTCAACCAGAAATATACATCGCCACCTCGGCGATAAAGCCCAGCAGGAAACCCTCCCATAGATAAAAAACGCTGACGCGAAATACACGCACCATTCATGTGAATAAAGTCGAAAAGTGCAAAGAATTCTAAGGCCTCCAAGCGACTCAGGCGACCACTAGCCCGTCCTTTTATTCTCGGCAGCCGCCGCCAGCCTTCCATCTTCTGGTAAGCATTGACGTATAACTCAATATCAGAATATTGACTAATTGCATTGGCAAAACATGACAAGTGGTCTGATAACATAATGTCGTCAGCGTCAAAAAAAACCAACCACTCACCGGTTGATTTATCTGCCCCTAAGTTGCGCGCGGCATATCCTCCTGAACCGGGAGAATCACGCTGGTAAAGCCTTAATAAACCGGCCTTCTCATACTGCTGCAAAATGCCAAGAGAGCCATCTGTAGAACCATCATCTACGGCAATCACCTCAAAATCTTTGAAATTTTGCCTATATATACACTCCAGGGAATCACTTAAAGTGTTCACCTTATTATAAACAGGCATGATCACCGAGAAGAAAGCCATATCAATAGGTTCTCATAATTGTATTAGGAATAGGATTAATAGGTTTTATCCAACAGACCATCAAATCTTAGGAAATAATTTTATATTTTCAGACTTCATTAATAGCATTATTATTAACTAGCTCTTGCTCTCGGCTACTCGATACCAGACCTTTTATTTCCATCGATTTAAGCATGACGGCATTAACTTTATGAACATTGTACCTATCTTTAGCAATTTCATACGAACGTCGGCCCATGGTTTGTACTAGGGCAGGACTATCAATGAACGTCTGCATGGAAACCTCTAGCGCATCGACATCTCTAACGGGTATCAAGTAGCCATTATCACCCTCAATGACAGTCTCTCGGCATCCAGGCGCATCGGTAGTGATCACCGCCCGCCCCATCGCCATGGCTTCCAACACTGAACGGGGTGTTCCTTCCCGGTAATAGCTGGGAAGTACATAAACACTGCAATTCGCTATTGCCGGGCGCACGTCATTAAGCCAGCCTAAATGATCAATTGAGCCCTCCTTAATCCAGGTATCCAATTCTTCCCGGGTAATCGTATCGGGATTACTATCAATATCACCGGCCAGTTGAAATACTATCTCGGGATGCCGCTGTTTGATTCGGCGTGCAGCATCAGCATATTGACGCACGCCTTTATCGCCCAACAGGCGAGCAATCAGTAAGAAGCGCGGTGGGCCTACGGGTATAGGAGCTACCGTAAAATGGTTCATGTCTACCCCTGATCCATTGAGAACCTGCGAAGGCACCTTCTCACGCAGTATCCCCAACTCACGAAACAAAGCGTTATCATCAGGATTCTGAAAAAACACCTTGTCTGCTCTATTGAGTGCCGCGGCATACAACCTGCGCACAACTTGATAGACCAGAGCACGCTTGCCGCTGGCCTGACTAGCAAATGCGTAACCTAGCCCGGTAACTAATGCATAGCGGCGAGGAACTCTAGCCAGCCAGGCTGCTAGTAGTCCGTAAACAACTGGCTTGATCGTGTAGCTAAGCACCATTTCTGGGCGAATTCTGCACATAAGACGATAAAGTGCGCGCAGCGTTAAAGCATCGCGCCACGGGTTTAGTCCATTTCTCTGCATCGGAAAGTCGTGAGCAACAGCCCCCCAAGCTTCAAGTTGCTGGCGAGTAGTCATGTCTTCAAGAAGCCCTGGAGCAGCCACATGGACGTCTAATCCAGCTTTGATCAAGGCTTGCACCAGTGGCCCTCGAAAATTGACCAACGAATAGCTTGTGCCCGATATCAGCAAAAAACGCTTATTCGATGTAGCAACCTTAGGCTTCATAAAAACTCCTTAACGAAACACCAAGCCACACAGTTTGAGTGCTCGTTTGCCGACATTAGCTATTTTAAATAGTGAGCTTTAAATGCAGGTAGCTTTAAAGACAGCTGATCTTTTAAATACAGATGATCTTTTAAATTCTGGAAGGCTTGAAAAAATGATTAAACAGCTAGCGCCATGACCTCTTTGAGCACTTGACATGTCTTATCAATTTCTTCTTGGGAGAGTGTCGGATGGCACAAAAACATCAGACTGGTTTGACCAAGCTCTTGTGCAACTGGCAAATTGCTTTGTGGCTGCCAGCCAGCGTTTAAAAAGGCCTTTTCGAGATATACTTCAGAGCAACTGCCTGGAAAACAGGGTACTCCTCTTAGGTTGATATCACTCAGGATACGATCGCGATCCCAGCCATCCCGAAGCTGACGCGGATCAATGAATACATAGCATTTATAAGCGGCATGCTTGGTATCTTGCCTTCGTGATCCAGAGGTCATATCTAAACAAAAATCAGGTACACGCAACCCTTTACAATCCAACGCAGCTTGCCAGATATGTTGAGCATTCATCTGGCGAATCGCATTCCACTCAGGCATCCGTTTAAGTTGAATACGACCAATGACGGCCTGCATTTCAGTCATGCGCCAATTGGTGCCAAACGTATCATGCAACCAGCGGAAACCCGGTGGATGTTCTTGCACATAGACAGCGTCCCAGCTCTTGCCATGATCTTTATAAGCCCACATTCGTTTCCAAAGCGCGGTGTCATTGGTAGTGACCATTCCCCCTTCGCCACCGGTGGTCATAATTTTGTCCTGGCAGAACGACCAACACCCCACATGACCTATTCCTCCGACGCTTCGGCCTTGGTAACGAGCGCCATGAGCCTGAGCGCAATCTTCGATTACATAAAGCCCATATTGCTCTGCCAACGCCATGAGTTCCTGCATTTCGCAGGGCCATCCTGCTAGATGTACGGCAACAATAGCGCGAGTACGCGGGGTAATTTTTTCAGCGACCGTGGCGGCAGTGATATTTTGAGAGTCGCGATCAACATCAGCAAAGATTGGCACAGCCCCGACATTCGCAATGCATGATGCTGAAGCCACGAACGTTCGAGAGGTAACAATCACCTCTTCATGCTCTTTTTCGCCAATACCCAGCCCTTTTAGAGCTAAGTCTAGCGCGTTAGTCCCATTTGCTAACGCTATGGCATGCTTAGCCTCGGCAAATTGAGCAAACTCCTTTTCGAATTCAACGCACTCCTTACCTGTCCAATAGTTCACTCTGTTGGAAAGCAGTACGTCCTGAACAGCCTGGGCCTCTTCCAGAGTAAAGGAAGGCCAAGGAGAAAATGGTCCGTTAAGCATGGTGGGGATCCATATTTAATAGATCTTTTTCATTCATTACAACTGGCTTTTCATCCACATCTCTTAAAAATATTGTGCCTTTTGGAAACTCATAATGTTTGTATACGTGTGAAAAGTTGTCTGGATTAAGATTCATCTCAAGATAGTCTAGAGGAAGATTAGCGCCTGCTTGAGCCAAAGAGGAAATAAAAGCAACAAACCTTACATTTATTTCGGTGATCATTGGATTCCCCTGCGCATCCTCTTTGAAATCTACTGTGAATATGCCATTCGCTTTCGATTGATAGTGATTAAAAAATGAACTAATCGCATCATCAGCAATATTCACAAGCTGAGTATCATTAATCATACGACCAAACGCAGTGTTGCCAGTTATTCCAGAAGGTGCAACCTTAGACATGATATACGTTACTCTCTCGGCACAAGCGGAGCGTATAATCTTGCCGTCCATATAAATAACCTTACACGCAAGGTTTCTTCCCGGCAAAAACTCAGATGCGATGAATTCCTCAATGAGAGGGTTTATTTGCATCCATTCATCAAGCTCTTTTTCACTTGTAATTTTTAAAGAACCTAGACCGCTTGAACCAACAGTGCCGCGTACCCAAAAAGGATAATCAAGCGTCAGATCACGGCTTTTAAAGCCGTTTAAAAAAGTACAGTAACGGGGTATATAAGGCTTATTCATCAGTATTTCATGCAGCTTTTTCTTATCTATTATCGCTTCGGTAGGCTGGCTTGAAGAAATAAATGTTTTACAAGGCAAGCCTTCAAGGTCTTTCCGCTTCGACCATGCCACTACTTCAACTTCAGGCAATACAACCGCAAATTGAATCTGATGATGATCAATTATTTTTGATATTTCTAACCAGTAACGTTCATCATCAGCCCTTGGTACTAAATAGGTATGTTCATATGAAGATTTATCATAAAGACCAATCGCTAACGGGTTAGCATCAACACCAATAAAACAATAACTATCAGTTCCAGAATCAAGGATAGACCTGACAAAGCTGCGTGGCGTTGGCCCACCGACGCCAGTGACAAGGATATTAATTTTTTTAGCCATTTTGTCCACCTTTGTCGTTTTTCAGTTTTGATTCTTTAAAGTTTGGCATCGCTACATCACCCGAGTAACTGATACCTTCGCGGAAAAAAACTTTTTTCACTGTTAATAGTAGTATTTTTATATCCAAAAGCAGTGTCTGGTTATCTACATACCAAATATCGTAATCAAACTTTTTTTCCCATGAGATACCATTACGACCATTTACTTGTGCCCAACCTGTCACACCGGGGCGGGCTTCATGCCGACGAAATTGGTGGGCGCTGTAATAAGGCAAATATTCCATTAATAAAGGCCTGGGGCCGACCAAGCTCATATCTCCTTTCAGTACATTCCATAGTTCGGGAAGCTCATCCAGACTGGTAGCACGCAAACGTCGACCAAAAGGAGTCAGCCGCTCTTTTTCTGATAATTTTCGGCCTTGCTCATCATAGGCATCTCGCATAGAGCGAAACTTGATGATTTCAAATGGCTTACCGTTTAGCCCTGGACGATATTGACGAAAGAGAACTGGCGTGCCTAGTTTATAGCGAACAAGCAGTGCTATAACAACTAGCAAAGGGGATAGCAATACTAACCCTATTACTGAAATAGCAATATCAATCTGGCGCTTTAACATGAGCCACCTACCATTAAAAACACAATACAAAGCCAGCTACAACAATTAAATACCCAAAAAAACAACCATATTAGATATCGTCTTTAATTACTGGCAGTTACCAGATGGCGTTCAGCTTGGGATGTTATTGACAGCGTTGGGTTGGCTCTACCTACCGAGTAGTAGTTAAACCCTTTAGCTTCCATTCTGTGTGGCTCATAAAGATTTCGACCATCAAAGATAGTCGGTTCCGATAACTGAGCCTTGATAAGCTCAAAATCAGGCGCTCGGAAATTTTGCCACTCGGTAACGATAATTAACGCATCACTATTTTTTAACGCGGCTTCTTTGGTTCCACAAAGGGTTAAATGCTCACGACTGCCATAGATTCGCTGCGCTTCTTCCATAGCTTCCGGGTCATAGGCCTGTACCTTTGCACCTGCCGCCCATAGAGCCTCCATAAGCACTCGGCTGGGCGCATCACGCATATCGTCCGTATTGGGCTTGAAGGAAAGACCCCAAATAGCAAAGGTTTTACCCTTTAACTGTGCATTGAAGTGCTGATTTATTTTCTGGAAAAGTGTGGTTTTTTGCTCTTTATTACGGAATTCCACCGCTTTGAGCAGTTTGGCGTCAAAGTCGATACTATTTGCAGTGTGAATAAGCGCCTGTAGGTCTTTGGGAAAGCAGGAACCCCCGTAGCCTACACCAGGGTAAATAAAGTGGTAGCCAATGCGTGGATCCGAGCCGATTCCCTTACGCACGGCTTCAATATCGGCTCCCAGTAGCTCGGCTAAGTTTGCCATTTCGTTCATAAAACTAATCTTGGTTGCTAACATGCAGTTAGCAGCATACTTTGTTAACTCAGCGCTTTTTACATCCATCACGATAACTTTGTCGTGATTGCGATTAAAAGGCGCATATAATTCTCGCATGACCTCTATTGTTGCATCGCAACTGGTACCAATAATAATTCGATCTGGCTTTTGGCAGTCTACGACGGCACTACCTTCCTTTAGAAACTCAGGATTAGACACCACTTCAAAGCTGATGTCGCTTCGACCACGCCTTTTCAATACTTCTTCCATCACGACACGAACTTTGTCGGCGCTACCTACTGGCACAGTGGATTTGTTAACGATAACTTGGTCGCGCTCCATGTGTTCAGCGATAGTCGTCGCCACGTTGAGTACATAGGATAGATCCGCACTTCCATCTTCATCCGGAGGAGTTCCCACGGCGACAAATTGAACCTGACCATGTTTAATCGCGGCAACCGCATCGGTAGTAAAATCGAGCCTTCCAGCAGCGTGGTTCTCTTTTACTATCGACTCCAATCCAGGTTCATAGATAGGCGTGATACCCATCTTAAGCTGTTCAACCTTATGGGCATCCACATCTACGCAAACAACGTGATGACCAACTTCAGACAAAATTGCACCTTGAACCAGGCCAACATAACCCGTTCCGAAAACTGTAACGTTCATTGGAGTTCCTGCTAGGGTTGGGTGTGCTAAGGGAGAAGTAAGGAGTTCATATCACTTAATTAAGCCAGACACTTCGCTTGCAGCATCAGAGGAGTCAGTAGGTGAATATTTTTTTAATGAGTAATAGTCGCGATACCAAGCAATGAAGTTTTCAATGCCCTTAAAGATTGGTGTAGAGGGTTTATATCCCACCCTTCTTTCTAATTCACCTGAGTCCGCATACGTATCTAGCGCATCTCCCGGCTGTAGAGGCAGCATTTCTTTGATGGCTTTTTTACCTAGCGCCTTTTCAATGGCTTCGATATAAACACTGATCGTTACCGGATCATTATTACCTATGTTAAAGAGGCGATACGGTGCATTACTGGTAGCAGGATCGGGGCTATCGCTATTCCACTCTTGAGCCGGGGTTGCGATGTCGTCACTGGCGCGAATAATGCCTTCTACAATGTCATCTACATAAGTAAAGTCGCGTGTATGGTGGCCATAATTAAAAACCTGAATAGGCTCATCAGCCAGAATGTGCTTGGTAAATTTAAAAAGTGCCATGTCTGGGCGACCCCATGGCCCATAGACAGTAAAAAACCTTAGGCCAGTCGTCGGCAGTCCAAACAGATGACTATAACTATGAGCCATCATTTCGTTAGCTTTCTTGGTGGCCGCATAAAATTGCAACGGATGATTGGCGCCCTTGTGCTCGGAAAATGGCATTAGCGTATTGGCACCGTATACGCTGCTGGTGCTGGCGTAAGTCAGGTGCGCAACCTTAGCGTAGCGACACGCTTCTAATATATTGGTAAAGCCAATTAAGTTACTTTCCACATAACTAAGCGGATTTTCCAGTGAGTAGCGCACGCCAGCTTGGGCAGCAAGATGAATGACGCGATCAAAATGGTGCTCTTCAAAGCACGTTGCCACCGCTTGCTGATTAGCTAAGTTGGCACGAATTGAGAGGTAGTTATTTCCTGTCTCAGCTGCCGTCTGTTCAAGTATTTTGAGACGCGCTTCTTTTATAGCAGGGTCGTAATAGTCATTAACGTTATCAAACCCGACAACACTATCCCCCCGCTCTAGCAGACGTTTAGCAGTGTGAAAGCCAATGAATCCAGCATGGCCGGTTACTAGAATCTTCATACAGTGACTCCATGACGAGACAACCGTGAGCAAGAGGAAGGAAGGGAGATAGATCAGTTACGTACAAGGCGCTGAATATGTTGCCAACTCACTCGCCTTAAACCGTCTAACGTTAAAGGCACTAGTGCCGCCGAGCGCACCATGGTAAGTACCGGTCTCGGAAGCTTGTTCAAACATAGGGTTCGGGGTAGCCCGGTATAGGGGAACCAGCGCTCATGATAGGAGCCTTGATGAACCGAAATTGGCAAATCCCCCTTGAAACGTGATGGCACGTCATACCAAGCATAATTGCCCTTCAGACTTTCTATCTCGTCGGTGCCAGGCTGAAGAAATTCGAAATCGATAATTTTGAGGCCTTGGCAAGGGTCATAAATCAGGTCTTGCGGATTAAGGTCAATGCACTCATAGCCAAGACGTCGATAATGCAAGATAACCGCTCGGACACGCTCAATTGTCCAGAGAGGTAGTAACCCATGTGGTGAGAACGGTGCACGGGGAGAAAGGATACGCTCCATACGATTGGAATAGCGCTCAAACACTAGGTAATGAGGCCCCACCTCTAGCAATCGCGATACTTCAGGTAATGAAGCGCCTAGCTCACGGGCTTTTACTTCACGCTCTAAATACCGCTCACGCCCCGGGCGAAAGGTTTTGCAAATTGCTTCCGTGCCGTGAAAATCCACCAGCTCTACTTTGGCTCGACATACCTGCTTACTCACGTCGGCTAGCACTGGATAAGGGGTGCGAAACTCCATGTTATAGCGCTGAGCTGTCGCACGTATTTTACCGATCTGCTGTGGAACTATTTTCTTTAGGTATTCAAGTGCCTGAGTAGTGCTACAAGACAAATACAGTGGACTGACGTGTTCTTGACCACTGCGCCCATCGTTGACTTTTTGAGTTAGCACTGTTTCTACAGTAAGCAGCCGTACATTATCGGTTCGTCCTGGTGTCTCCCTCGAAGAAGGTTGCTCCATCACAGGATGCACATCGTGCACCGCCAAAAAATAAGCTGGCAGACCGCCATTACCAGGCCAATCCACAGGCTCCTGTTCACTACTATCAATCCACTTTGCCAACGTTTGCCGTTGATCTTCATGAATTGCTAGTTCGCTCAAAATATTGAAACCGTAGCGATCAAGCAGGCTACGTAAGACATCTAAATATGCAAGCCCACGCTCCCTAATTAGAAAAACGGCAACGCCAGTTAACCACTCATTTTCCTCAATATTATGTTGTTTATTCATCGTAGCCTTTCTCCTTTAGAACTAAAGGGAGTGTCGTAAAAAGCTAACAAGAGGATTTATAAGGCCTCTTATAAAAATCATTAAAAAATAATTTAAAATGAAAAAAAATCACTAAAGAGAGAAATTAAAAAAAACAATTTAGGAAGAGACAAAAACGCCTTAGACAGAGTGGTTTTATTAAAAAATAATTTTATATATTAATCGGCAAAGTAGTTATCGAATATTTTGAGGGCTGCTTCTTGGCTAAATAAACCTGAGGTCACTGTAGGCCAAAGGGCAACGTCTTCACGCCGAATAAAACGCTCCACCCGAATAGTAGCCCGCAGCGCTCCTAACGCACTGATCACCGCGTAGCGATGCTGACCACCATGTACAACCCAGCGCCAGCGCCCATCTGAGTGCGTCAAAACGTTCGCCCGGATATCTCCATCAGTGCCGTCATGGCGACAGATCCCCTGACGGCGAATCGATTCAAGTACCCGAGCCAAACGCTCAACCTCAACTTCAAGCTTATCTTCGCTGACGGGTCCACAGAACTTCCAACCCGCATTAATGTCCAGGCGTTTGCCTAATATTCGGGTATTTTCACGTAATTCAGTTCGCTGGCGTTTGACACTCTTTTCTACTGCATTGTGGGAATCCCATGGCGAGCAAGCCTGCCACGGAGGTACATCGACTAGTTCACCCACTTGACCAGAAGAAACTCCCAGAAATTCGGCAGCATTGGCTGGCTGCCAGTCAGCATAGAAAACACGCAGGGCTTCACGGAGCAAATCGCGCTCCCTGCCAGGATTATCAAATGCTTCCTGCATCACATCATTTAGAAAGCGCCGATGACCACTGAGATTGAACAAGCCAAACCCCCACTCCATAGGCGCGTCAAGGAGCAGCTCTCTGCCAGGATAAAGATAATTTAACTCAAGAGGATTGCTCATATGCCTACGAGCATCCACTGGCTGAAAATGTTTCATCGACTGGATGTGTAACCCCGCACGCTCGGCCTTTCGGAGCATCCACACTTTGATAGACAATGAGTCGATCAGCATTTTAGCTTTCCTTGGTGGCGGGATTAAGTGCTTGGTTAAGAACTGGATCGAGTCGGTTCATAGACGTTAAGAATGGATTCGTAGTTAAGCGTTGGCCCTGTGGCTCAAGGGGCGAAGCCTGACGCGCTGCCCAGACTAGGTCCGCTATGTCGCCTAAGGGGTGATAATCTAATGGGGCCGACTGTAAAAGTTGACGGATACGCAAATGGTCGGTCTCGATAAAAGCCTGTTCCAATTCTTTTAAAAAGGTTTCAAGCCTTGGCCATTCCCAGAAGCGCTCTTTTGAAGTCATTATCCGATCGTGACGAGTCCGCCTGACGTCATCGCCGATTAACAGCTCTTCGTATAACTTTTCTCCTGGGCGCAAACCGGAATAAACAATCTCAATATCACCTTCAGGGTGTTCGGCATCTCTCACTTCAAGCCCTGAAAGCCTAACCATATTCATTGCCAAATCCAGAATACGAACCGGTTCACCCATGTCGAGAACAAATACCTCACCACCTTCGCCCATCGCGCCAGCCTGGATAACCAGCTGAGCGGCTTCGGGAATTGTCATGAAATAACGGGTGATTTCCGGGTGGGTAACTTTGATAGGGCCGCCCTGCTCAATCTGTTTGCGAAACAACGGCACAACAGAGCCACTTGATCCCAACACATTTCCAAAACGCACCATGCAAAAACGTGTATTTGACTGCGCATGAGCGAAAGCTTGGCAAATAAGTTCGGTCAATCGCTTGGAAGCCCCCATCGCATTGGTGGGGCGAACTGCCTTATCGGTGGAAATAACCACGAAGGTTTCGACACCGGCTGTCATTGCCGCCTGAGCTAGGTTTAAGGTGCCAAAGACGTTGTTACTGACCCCCTGGACAAGATTAAACTCAACCATCGGCACATGCTTGTAAGCGGCTGCATGGTAAACGGTATGCACCTGAAAGCTCTCAAATACTGCTTTGAGGCTACCCGCATGCTGAACCGAAATAAGCAGTGGTTTTAGTTCACAGCGTGAATGGGTCGTTTCAACTACCTGCCTTAACTCCTGCTCAATGGCGTATAGGGCAAATTCGCAGTTGTCGACCAGTAACAGGCGTATGGGATTCTGAGCAAGGATCTGGCGGCATAGCTCACTACCAATTGACCCTCCAGCGCCGGTGACCATAACCGCCTTATCGCGAATATTAGCCTGCAGCAACTCAGGGAAGGCGGGTACAGCTTCTCTTCCTAATAAGTCCTCTAGCGCCACGTCATGAAGCTCGCTAATTTTTGCTCTCCCGGCAATCACATCAGCGCTACCAGGAATTGTTTTTAGAGGAACCGACAGACCCGAAAGCCAGTGTAATATCTCACGGCGTCGCCAACGCGGAGCACTAGGAATTGCCAGCAGCACCATGGCAGCCTGATACTCTTGCACCAAGGCGGCTAACGCAACCGGTTGGTGTACCCTCAGCCCTTCGACCATGGCACCTTCTAGCCCACGCCAGTCATCTACGAAAGCCACCGGCTCATACTCACCACCATGGCGAAGCGCATCGACCAATTCGCAGCCAGCGGCTCCTGCCCCATAGATCACTACTGGCTTGCGTTGACGACGCTGGCTATAGCGATACAGTTCACGGATAAAAAAACGCAGGCTACCAATACCTAATAATAGGAGGAGCGTATAAATGACGATGACGGATAGCCCGACAGAGTGTTCAACCATATAACTGACTGGCACCACTAATAGCGCTGACGTCACGACGACCATAGCGACGGTCGGTACAGTGACATGGCTCATATAACGAATCACTATTCGATATAGCCCGAGCCAATGGAAAAGCAACAGACTTGTTGGCACTAACAGGCCAATCGTCATCCACAGGGAGCCATCTCTTAGTGGCTGCAAATTTTCCACGTGAATCACCGTTGCCAGCTGTAAACTACCCGCTACAATCACACCATCCAGCAAGACAAGGACTCTGCGTTTTATCCAGCGGGGTGTCACCGACAACGATTTCATTAAGCTATCCATGATTCCCCCGTTATTATTCTTTGCTGGCGTTACGTGCGAGTTATCTGGCCACATGAGTGGCAATGGTGTTATTTCAGTGCACGTCAGGCATCAGCCGATGATGCGAAGCGGCTAATGCCCCTTGTCGGTAAAGGTGCCAACACAACACTAGCACCAACCAAAATAGCGTCGCGCGAAGGCCATTATGGGTAGTCGAATAGATCAACGGTCCGGCCACACCCGCCCAGACATACAGCGGCGCTCGTCGTAGCGCGATAACGATCGTCAATAGGAAAAGCCCTAGGCCTGGCAGCCCGTAGGCAAATAACATGTTGACGAAAGAGGAGTGAATTTCAAGCCCACCGTAGGGAGCAAAACGCTGACGTTCAGCCTCCCCCGCACCTAAAATGGCGTATTCAGGGAAGTTCGTTAGTCGGTCAAATTTGCGTTCTTCATAGACGCTGTCTACTTTACTTGGCGCTCTGTCCAAGCGCGCCTCTAAGTTGCGCAACACTTGTCCATCCGAGCTGATATTGGCGAACAAAACACCCAACAGTAGCAAGGGAAGTAACAGTAGCAAGCGCGCAAAATGCTTAATTTGGCGGGCATTCGCCATGGCCCATCCAATCAGGACCAAGACACCTCCCCCCATTGCTGCTAGCGATGACGCTGCTAGAATCCCCAACACGCCGGAAGCTAGCCCAGCCAATCCCAAGAGCCTCATCCGCGGATGAAAATCATCAAGCATCAATAACACCACCACGCCACATAATGAAAAATAAGCGAGCTGGTTAGGGTTATTGAAACTTCCCGTTGTGCGATTAACTCCCATAGCTAACTGCAACAACACCTGACTACCCGCGATCAATAGCGCGATTGCTACACCGTTACGGATAAGCCCTGTAGCGCGTTCGCCATATACGCTAAGAAAACGTAATAACGCCATGCCCACCAGGAAATTAAACAGGAAAAACTGAGCAGGTCTGAAAAAGCTGGTCGTTCCTAAGACCAGCGTCCAGCTAAGGCAAACCATCAACACCCACAGCACCATCATTCCCCAACATATGGCAAAAGGGGAAACTTTCAGATGTTTGTCGCCCAGGGACATCACCAACATCACGCCGACGAAACCTATCAAGACAACATCAGTCAACTGCGGTCCACCACTAGGGAACAAATAAAGGCTACTTAATGAAAGACCCAAAAACAGTAGTAGTGCGCCGATTAAGTTCATGGCGATACCCTTTTGTCTATCTTGGAAGAGACGCCTGGCTAGAGATTCGCCATCATCTGGAAAGTATGGTTACGGCTGGCCAAGTCGTCGTAAGTGCCAGCATCAATTACCTGCCCATTCTCAAGCATATAAATGATGTCGCACCCCTTAACGGTCGCTAGACGATGGGCAATCATGATGACGGTCATCTGGCCGGAAAATCGCTGGATGTCTTCCATTACACGGCGCTCGGTAATGCCATCCAGCGCACTCGTCGCCTCGTCAAACACCAGCACTCTAGCTTGCTGATAAAGGGCGCGAGCGATTCCCAGGCGTTGGCGCTGCCCACCAGATATCTGAACACCGCGCTCGCCTATGCGTGTTTCAAGCCCCTCCGGGAATCTATCAAGCAGATCATCCAGTTGCGCCATACGCAGCGATTCCTTAACCCTCTCAACATCAATATCCTTGCGCTCGATAGCAAAGGCGACGTTTTCGAGGATGCTGGCATCGGACAAAAATATCTGCTGAGGCACAAACCCCACCCCCGCCTGCCATTGGCGTAAATTCTCATGCGTTAAGGGAACACCATCAATCAGTACTTGACCTTGCTGGGGCTCAATCAAGCCGAGTAATAAATCCACCGCCGTGCTCTTGCCACTACCAGAGGTTCCCACTAGCCCCACCATCTGGTTGACGGGGATCGTTAGCGTGAGCCGATCAAGCGCCAAGGCCCGCGTTCCTGGATAGTCGAAGACCACATCCTGGATTTTTATCTCTTGCTGAGGTACCCAAGGCGTTATTGAAGCTGCTGACTGAGTTTCATTAATGGCGATATCGCCGTTTTTAGTCTCATCACGGCTGGCGATCAAGTCATCACGAATGGCGTTATAAGCGGCTAAGTTGCCGCGAATTTTTGTAAGTGAGGTGTATATCTTTTGAAAACCAGGCAGCATTTTAAAGCCTGCCAGCGCATAAATAGAGAGTGCTGGCAAAATTGCCCCAAGATTACCCTCATAAAGGTTAAGCAGATAAAGCACCAACACAATAACCGAACCAAAAGCTACCAGTTCAATGGCATAACGTGGGGCTTCACTTAGCCCCTGCGTCACTCCTTCACCACGCGCGATAGAATTGCAGGCATCATCAAAGCGTGTGGTAAAACTTGTCTGGCGATGTAGTAAAAGCAGATCCTTAATGCCACCGAATCCTTCACTCATCAATTTAAAACGCTTGGATTGAGCTTTAGAAATTCGTCTTCCGTTAATGATTAAAAAACGCCTAACCGTTTGGTAAAGCAGTAAATAAGTCCCAAAAAAGACCACTACACCAATTATCGCCACCAAGGGGTTATAGAGAAAAATGGCTAAGGTCATCAGTGATAGCATGATCAACTTAGCATTAAGCTCCATAACAGGATTGATGATCTTGAGAGATACACGCTGGACTTCCGCAGATACCTTAGTGGTCAGAGCACTGGTATTTTGATTGGAATGAAACAACCAAGGCTGGTGCAGGTAATAGCGGTAGAGGCGACTTGACAGTTCTGCCCCCACACGGGCGCTGTAAAGCGCCAGCCGCCACGACGTATAGATAGACAGCAGGGCCGCCATCAACAGAACGCCGAGTACCATGGCACCCAATAAACTTAAGAAAGCCTTGGGGCTTTGCATACCGGTAACGCTATACGCCACAGCAAGCCAACCATCGCCCTGGAGCTTATTCATATCTCCCACAACCGCCATAAACGGCCCAATAGCAATGACCCCAGCAATTTGTGCCAACGCCATACCGATAATCAGCACCTGGAGCCTCAATAATTGACGCCGCTGTTGCTGCGTCAATAACGAGTAGAGTTCGCGTAATTGCTTCAGCATCTTGGATCACCGGTAAGCATAGAGGTAGCTGCCATAGTAGCCATGACGGCTGTTGGTCGTTTTCTTAACGCCGTTTAGGATTGCACCTTTAATATTCACGCCAGCGCTCTCCAGACGGCGTTTAGCAGCCTTAATTTCTCCAGGAGGATGGCTGTCGAAGCGGACTACCATCAAACTGGTTCCCGCCAGCTTACCCACCACCGTTGCATCGGTTACCGCCAGTATCGGCGGCGTATCTACGATCACTAAGTCATAGCACTGGCTCATGGCTTCCAGGAAATCGTGGAAACTTTGCTGCATTAACAACTCCGATGGATTAGGCGGCACACTGCCCCTGGCAACATAATCCAACCCTTCTAAGTCGCTATGGCGAACAGCTTCTTCTGCATCGATTCGTCGTGCTAACAACTCTGAAAGGCCTTTAACGCCCTTGCTGTGAAACGCATGATGCAGATGTCCACGACGCATATCGGCATCAATCAATAGAACTCTTTGCCCCGCCTGGGCACAGACAGCGGCTAAATTGGCGGCGACAAAGCTCTTGCCAACCCCTGGGCTCGCACCGGTAATCATCAAGCGGTTATTGTCCGATTCGAGCATCGCAAAATAGAGGCTAGTTCGCAGACCACGCAACGCTTCCACCGCAATTTCGGCGGGTTTTTTAATCGCCAGCAAGCCTCGGAAAACTTCCTGAACCTTTTTAGAATGGCGCGGACGAATTCGCTCGGTAAGCCCTGTTTGCCCGCCAGAATCTGGCAGCGTTGCATAGACAGGCAACCCCAACTCTTCCAGTTGCTCGGGTGACTTAATCGCGCGACTCAGTAACAACCGCACGACCACCAGCATCGTGGCCAGCAACGCGCCTATCAGTGCACTGACAGCCGTTATCAATGGAATGCGCGGTGCGATAGTGCCCGGATTTAGAATAGCGGCATCAAGGATGCGTACGTTACCCACCGTACCGGCTTTAACCAAACGCATCTCTTGAAGTTGATTGAGCAGTTGAACATACACTTGCTGATTGACCTGACTGTCCCGAGTCAGGCGAAGCACTTCTTGTTGAGTTTCAGGCAATTCATTGACCTGGGCATTGAGACGGTCACGCTCCTCTACGAGTTGAGAGCGCTGCCTTAACAAGGTTTGATAGTTGGGATGCGAGGGGCGGTACCGCTCAGCTAAGTCGGCCTCCCTCATAGCCAACTCGCTGAGTTGATTTTCTACATCTACCACACGGGTGAGAAGATTTTGCGTCTCGAATGTTAAGTCGACTGAGTCACGCTGCGCCCGATAGTCATTGAGCATTCCCTCCGCATTAGATAGCTGGTCCCTAACTTGGGGAATTTGCTCGCCAAGAAAGGCGATTTGTTTCTCTGCTTCTTCTGAATGACGCTGCACATTCTGAGTTAGAAAAACCCCTGTTAGGGTGTCAAGTGTCGGCTGGATCTTACTGCGATCCGCACCACTAAGCATAAGTTCATAGACACCTGATTCAATACCTCTCGGCATCACCTCAAAACGACTCTCAAGGTCTTTTATCGCATTAAGAGACGACATACGCGTCAAGCTGAATTCAGCACCAGGATGGGCAGCTGCCTGGCTAATAAAAAGACGATAACCTACCCCCTCATCTTGAACGGTTTCCCCAACGTTACCGATAAGCACTCGCTCATCTTCTAGCCATAACTCAAAGTTACCCTCTTCCTTTATGCGCAGCAGGTGCTCGCTTCCGACATGTTCATCGGGCACAGAAAAGCGTGAGACACGCACAGACTCGTTGGCCCACACATAAGGATTTTGCCAGCGACTCTCTTCTCCCATTCCTAACCATTCGCGCATAAAGGCCGGGGTTAGGCTTTCGATTAAATCCTGACTAACCCCATGATTGACAAGAAAGTCTCCAATGACCGGCAATCGACGCGGTTCAACCTTAATCGCCAGGTCTTGCCGTTCAGCTGTTTCTCCCAACACCATACGTGATCGCAATATTTCGAGCTCTGCGGCGGTAGGGTTACCTGGCTGTTGCTCACCCAATGACTCCATAAACGCCAAGTTCGCCCCTCGGCTCTCTATCTGAACCAACGCGTCAGCCTGATAGATACGTGGCTGAGAACTGGCATAAAAATATCCTGCCAGGAGAAAAAGCCCCGTTATCGTTACGATAAACCAACGATGGTCAGATAGTGTGTCGACCAGCTTGCGCAAATTAAGGTCATCACTCTCCTGGGGGCTAGCTGATGATGAAGGTGGATGAGGAAAGTAGTTCATGGTCATGCCTCGCTATTCAGAAATGCTATTCAAAATAGCCACTTAAAGCTCGCTGGCATCACTGGCTACCGTTACAACATTACCCGGCAGACTGACTGATGGCAGCAGCAGAGAAATGACCGAGTTCCAACGAGCCAATGGTGCTGACGTCACGTACACCACATCCTGAGGCTGGAGAGGAAAGCGGGTTCCAAGCAATAGCCGTGTAGCATCCCTGATATCTAACTGATAAACAGTGGCAAACTTTTCACTACCTGGCGAGTTACCTCGTACTACAAAAATTCCTGAAGGCTCAGCGCGACTCTCATTCACACCACCTGCCCTGCCTAATGCATCCGTCAAGGTGATCCGCTCATTGCCAATAGCGATTGTGCCGGGACGTACTACCTGCCCCATCACCACGACGTTCTGGTTCTCCATAGTAGGCACATGAAGCAAGTCACCATCACGCAGCAAACGATTCTGCGTCATATCCCCCTGACGCATCATTGCATAAAGTGAGATGCGCTCTTCGCCACCATTACGACTCAACGTTACGTTTCGCCAGTCGGCATTTTCCCGCGCCCCGCCTACTGCACTGATGGCATCCAGGATTGTCATCGGTACAATGGTCAGTGGTAATGTGCCAGGGTTTTCGACAGCACCACTGATATAGACTTTCTGGGAGTTAAACGCCGCGATGCCAACTTCCACTTGCGGCTCATTGATCACATTGGCTAGACGCCGAGTAATAAGGTTACGCACTTCATCAAGCGTCATTCCCTCAACCCTTACACGCCCCACGTATGGATAAAACATGGTGCCATTGGGCCGTATCCGGTTTCCGGTTTCTGCTGCTGAGCGCTCAGAACCTGCGGGGATGGTCAGTTCTGGATGGTCATAGACAATCACACTTAAAATATCGCCAGGCCCCACCCGGTACTCATACCCCGGCACCACTGGATTCAATGCGGGAGATGGAACTCGAGAAGAAACATCCCTTTCAAACATCGCATTCACTAAATCTGGAGTGATCTGCTCCACGTCCACTCGTCCATCTAGTGATTGCTCAAGGTTGTCCTGATCAATATGGCCACCAGGGGCCATAGCGCAGCCACTGAGGACTCCCAGGAGCAGGATCAATACGAGATAGTGGACTAGTCGAACTGGACCTCTTCTAGATTCCACTCTTTCTACTTCATTGAAATTATTCATGGTTGCTCCCTTTGTTTTTGTCTAGCCACGCTACCGCCCGAGGATTTTGATCAGGCATTTCCCAGAGCCTTATCGAACACAGCCCAGGCGACATCAATTCGCTATCGCCATGAGACAGAACTACCCACTTGGTAATTATTTTTAATGTTACATAAGAATACAAAAAGAATAACTTTATTTACATAAATACCAGGGGGTGAAATAACTACTACTTTTTTGAGCAGGGAGACATGCTTAAGCGGTAGCAAAAACAGGAGAAACTCTAGGTTTCCAGGGAAGGAAAAAAAGGAGAACTGGTATTATTTCAAATAATAATTACCAAAAATCAATATATTAAAAAATATGAATAATATTTAACAATATTGTCATTAGATTTTTACAGTACCTATATAAAGAAAACAGGTGCTCTCTGAAAGCCAATTTTTCATGTAACATAAACGTTACAAACATAGGATTAACTTAGGTTGGGTCTTTATGTGCGTAAATTCTTAATTAGAAATCAATCTGGCTATTAATAGCCGCTCACTGCTTCAGTGAAGACTCAGCGAAAGAGAGGAAGGAAAGTCTCAGAGGGAGAAATCTAGAAGGCCACCTGTCGCAGATTAGGGGGCCCTGCTCAAAATGACCGGTATCAACGTAGCGTTTTTGGAAGCTTGTCTACCCACAAAAAGCTCGCATCCTTTAACAGCGTATGCACATGCTCAAAGACATCTAGCGTCTTTCTATACGGATCAGGGATGTCTTGCCCTTCACCGTCATTCAGCCAGCGTCCAAGTAACAGCGTCTTACCCAATGCATGTGGTGCTTGCTCACCTAGAGCACGACGTTGGCCTTCCGTCATCACTAAAATAAGGTCGGCTTTTTGAATCATTGGCACTGTCAGTTGGCGTGCACGATGGTGAGTAACATCCAGACCATCCGATTCAGCCAATTGCTGCGCAAACGATGATACGGGCTCACCTTGCAAGGCACCTAAGCCAGCTGAACTGACTTGGCAGTTAGGGAGTTGCTGCCTGAGGATTGCTTCAGCGACAGGGCTACGGCAGATGTTACCTGTACAAACCACCAAAATATGCTTGAACATAAGCTACTTATTTCCTTAACAAGAAGCGGAGCGTCTAGTCTTCAAATAGCGTGCTTAATGCATACACCCGACAGCAAGCCGACCCCGCATTCGATACAAAGGTGATAGTCATCAAAGCCATGGGGTATCACTATTGTTGCAGCCAACGCATTAATTAGCGTATCCATAGCGACTCTTCTGCGGAAGTGTCTCGGGAATCTGAACCCACAGGAAAACCAGCCAGCTAGCATATACGGCTATACCTGCAGGGTAAGCGAAAAAAGAGTAGCTCAAACCAAAGCTTATAAAGGCGACTGTCAACAGTACTCCAGCGACAGAAAAGGATTTATGCACTGGATTTTCACTGCGCAAACCTGGGAAAAAATGCCATAAAGGCACAAGGTAAAGCCCCAGCACTACTAACATGCCAAGCAGTCCTCGCCTCACCCAGGCATCCAGTAGATCATTGTGCGCATGCCAGTAATTGCCTAACTTTGGGCTTAGAACCCCTTCAGCTTCTAGCCTTTGCATTGCGGGCTGATAGCCTTCATGTCCGTAGCCCATGAACGGATGCTCACCTATTAACCACAAGGCACCGCGATACATTTCCAGACGCGCTCCGATAGAGCCAACATCCGTTCCCTCAATATAGTGGTGCACGTCAGCTACCGCCTTATTCACCCGCCTTTCCACTCCGCTTTGCGGGATGACGTACGCCACCACCAGCACTGCCACGACACAACAGATACCCAACCAACGCCATGCTGCTTGCCACTGATGCGCATAACTGTAGTAAAACACCCCTACCGCTAATGGCAGGGCTAACCAACCACCTCGCGTACCGGAAAGTGCCGATGCCATTACGCCTCCTGCTGCGCCCCCCAGTAACAGTAACAACCAACCAAAACGTAACGTTCTCTGATGCCAGGCCCAGCTCAAACCAGCCAGACATAACAGCGCACTCAATAACGCAAAATTACCGAAGAAAATGGAGTGTAACGGTGGGTGCCCTGTCGCGCGCGTCAATCCAACCCCAAATTTTTGCCACGCAGCCCATCCACCCGCTCCCAACCCGCTTAATGCCAGCCCCGCCCACCATCCTGCTGGCCGTGGTTTAACAGCGCCAATCATCAACACAACCAGCGCAGCTAGCCAAGCGGCTCCTACTAATGGCAAGGCCTGACACAAGCTGTCATGCCATACGCCAATCAAAATATCGACCACACCCAGCCCGACGATCAACATTAATAAAAGATGATCATCACGCCCACTCGTATGCTCTATACAGCGCCAATTTGGTGTTTTTCTCCAAGCAAGGCTTCCCCCTATAAGAGTAACCACCAGCCCTAGCCAATAGCCTAAAGGCACCAACAGCGGGAATGTGGTGATTGCGATAGCCTGCATAAAGCATCTGCCTTGTCAGTGTCACCGGGAAGCAATCTCTAGCTTGTTTACGCAAGCCCGATAGCCTTTTAAATACGCGCACACAGTTTGTATTATTTACTTGCACAGCATTGCTAGCAATTTGGATCTATCAAAACTACTCAATAAATTACGCGTAAAATCTATTGTGCGTAAAACCTAGGCACCGATATAGATTGTAGGGGGAGTTCCCAATTAAAAGAACACTATTGATCAGCTTAACCTTATCGATAATAAAACAAGCTGACGATAGCTTGCGAATAATGAGCCGGCACATTAATCAATAAGGCTTAACAACATCAGCCACACACGATTAAAAAGCCAATTATCTGCAGGCAACAAGAACCCAAGCGCGATGAAAATTCTTGCTGGGAACTTGCTACTAGCGGCCTCTTCTCCCCTTTACCTCCTCTTTGCAGTGAATAAAAACGCACTAAAAGAAAAGAGAACAGCAGCAATTATTGATCCGCATGTGTTGTTGCTTACGCAAAACGTAGAATCAACCAGACGGCTATCGCTAAAGAATAGAGCGCTGTCTTTCCCAATACTGGATTGAGTGCCGCCCCATCTCGCTGCCAAAACACTACATTTAATCCTACGCCTATTAAGCCCAGGCAGCTCCATACCCCCCAGCGCCAAACTTCTGTTGTGAAAGGCAGAGATACCATCCAGGGGCCGAGCGTTAAGAAGCTAAAAAGCCATCGAGTGGCTCGTGGTCCGAGCCGCACTGCTAGTGTTCGTTTACCAGCCCGCGCATCAGTAAAGCGGTCACGAAGATTATTAACGACCAAAATGGCAGCCACGGGTAGCCCCATTAGCAATGCGCTGATGATGGCTCTTTCGTTTACTGGGCTTTGTTGGGCCAGCAGGCTACCTAACACGGCCACTGGGCCAAAAAACAGCCAGACGGCCACTTCTCCTAATCCCAGATTGGCATAGGGACTCCTTCCACCGCTGTAACCCAGCACACCAAGCAGCGCTAGCCCACCAAACACCCACAATAACCAATGCCCAAAGAAGGCTAGCCATACACCCGTTACCAAGGCAATGCCTAGCATTAGCAGCAGTCCTACCCGCAGCTCACTAACTCCTAACAAGCCAGACTGGAGTGCACGTGCTGGCCCTAGACGATCGTGCTGATCGACGCCCGAAAGCCCATCAAAAAGATCATTGGCCAAATTAACCGCAAGCTGTAGCGCTAATGCACTAACCAAGCATAAGAACGCGGTGAGCCAGGAGAAATGGCTTGGTAGGACTAACGCCTGCCCTAACAAAATGGGGCCTACCGCTGCAGGCAAAGTACGCGGGCGAAGTGTTTGAATCCAAATGGTCAGTTTGTTGCTGGAAAACTCACCTTGAAATGGCTTAGTACGCGTCATTAATTGTCTTCTTTGGGTTATTGATCATTCCTGGGGCATAGCAGCGATTCTAACCCCGTCCTAGTCGATTAATTTAACAAAGGTACTGCTTCGCTTCCCGTTAGGACAAATGTTAGCGCATACAAAGGCTCGCCATTAAAGACAAATTGGTGGCAATTTTTTATGCGAAGCAGACAGAGTTAACGGCGGGACACGACAAAGCATCCTTTCGCAGAACCACTGCCAAAACGGATGAAATCAAGAGGAAATTTATGCCAACTCAAGGAGGGCCGATTCAGTGGCTATCTTAAAATCACCTTCACCGAAGCTCCTCATATTAAAAATATACTTAGATCACTTCTTAGACTCTATCAAGCAGGTACAGTTTGAAGTAAAAGTTGCTTTCGGCAACGCTGTACTAACCGCCAGTTGCATTCATAAATCGCAAAACCTGAACCTCACCATCGGTCGTAAAGTGGTGCCGCTCAGGCTTTTTCGTCATCGCCCCCACAATGGCTGCTTTTAGGCGCTGGATCTCCCCCGGATAACGTCGCATTACGGCACGTAAATCTACCGAATGCTCATTGCCCAAACAGAGGAGTAGCCGCCCTTCCGCCGTCACTCGAACACGATTACAGGCAGCACAGAAATTGTGGCTATGGGGAGAGATAAAGCCAATGCGTGACTGGCTGTCTGCCATACGATAATAACGGGATGGCCCTAGGGTGGTCTCGGTAGTGGGTAGGAGTTGATAGTGGTTTTCTATGGTCTCGCGTACCGCATCGGTGGAAAGAAAGGTTTCACCACGGTTATGCTCGCTGATAGCGCCTAGCGGCATTTCCTCGATAAAGCTGATATCGACTTGTTCATCCCGGGCAAAGTTTACCAAGTCGATAATTTCGTCATCATTACGCCCCTTAAGCAATACGGCGTTGAGCTTAATCGACTGAAAACCAGCGCGACGTGCGGCACGGATACCCGCGATCACTTGGTTTAAGTCACCTGTTCGGGTTAATGCTTTAAAACGCTCGGGCTTGAGCGAGTCGAGGCTAATATTGAGCCGATGTAGCCCGCCTTGCCGCAAAGCATCGGCATGTTTGACCAGCCCTGAGCCGTTGGTGGTCATAGCCAGCTCGCGCAGGCCCTCCAATTCAGCGAGTTTTTGCACTAGCGTTAGCACGCCCTGGCGTACCAGCGGCTCACCGCCAGTTAGACGGATTTTTTCCACGCCCAGCTCGACGAATGCCTGCGAAAGCGCGGCTATTTCCTCAAGGGTCAGCAATTGGGCTCGGGGCAGGAAGGTCATCTCCTCGGCCATGCAATACACACAGCGATAATCACAACGATCAGTTACCGATATACGTAGGTAACGCACTGTACGGCCAAACCCATCGACCAAGACGCTCATAGTGAGGGCTCCTCTACTTGAGAACTAACCAGCTGTATGTGTGGCTTGTGATGTGAAGACATACCCTCTCCTATAAAAAACTAACGAGGTCAGTGGTCACGACTGAAAAAGTGATTCAAGCGACGAACTGATTGATGGGGTAGTAGTGATACGCCTCCCCTTCTGCCACATCGGTTTCGGCGTTAATCATTAAATAACCATCAGCTTGGCTAGCCGCACCAAGCATATGCGAGCCCTGTCCGCCCGCTAACTGCGCCACGGGACTCCCCTGTGACCAATCCAACACTACCCGTAATAGCTCGCAGCGCCCTTTGGGCCCACGCTGAGAGAAGCCCGCTGTTACTGGAAAACACTGTAGCGAAGCTAAATGTCGACCCTGCATAGCATGAATAAACGGCAGCGCCAGCAGTTGCCAGCCCACCAGGGATGCCACGGGATTACCTGGCAGCGCCATTAACGGTGCGCAAGTGGAAGGCTCCCCGCCTAGATAACCGAATGCAAAGGGCTTTCCGGGTTTCATCGCAACACCATGAAAATGTAGCCCACCACGCTGCTCGATCACCGGACGAACGTGATCCTCCTCGCCTACCGAAACGCCACCGGTGCATATCACCACATCTGCAATGGTTTGTGCGTGCTCAAAGGCCTGGTGCAATGATTGCGGCGAATCAGCGATGACGCCCAGATCCAGTACATCGCACTGTGCTTGTGTGAGCAGTACGTTAAGCATGGCGCGATTGCTGTCGTATACCTGTCCCGGAGATCGCACCGTGCCTGGAGCAATCAGCTCATCGCCGGTTGAGAGCAATGCCACCCTTAGGCGCCGCTGGACGGCAACGATATTGATCCCGTGGCTTGCCAGAAGCGCAATCGACGCTGCGTCAAGAAACTTACCCGCAGCGAGTAGCTGGGTTCCCATGCGGGTCTCCTCGCCTTGACAGCGAATATTAGCGCCTAGCACCAAGCTACCCTCGAGGTGTATATGCCCACGCTGATCAAGTGTCACCCGCTCTTGAGGCACCACAATATCCGCCCCTATGGGTACCGGCGCGCCGGTGAAAATACGCGCGCAGCCCCCTTCGGGTAGCAGCATGACACCTGCACCAGCTGGCACGCGTTGAAGAATGGGTAGGCCTGCACCGCGAGGTGCCGCTTGGTAATCAGCCAGACACAGCGCGTAACCATCCATAGCGCTATTATCCACACCTGGCATATCGAGAGGTGCAACCACCATTTCTGCCAGCACTCGCCCCGCCGACTGTTCAAGGGAGACGTTTTCTACGGCATTAATCGGCGTGGCTGCGTCGATAACTCGTTGGCGTGCATCAAATAAATTTAACAAGCCGGGCGTGACTATTTCTGCGCATTGACAGTTCATAAGCACTCCGAAACATGCGACGTCGTTTCTACTTGACGTCCACTACAAGCAGGAGCAGAAGGCAACACCATTGCTACAAAGTTGCAGGGCCGAGTGCGGGAGTCCAACTGCAATGAGATGATTTTTTCCCACGCCAATTCACATGCTTTTGGCGAACCGGGCATCGCAAATAACAGCGTCTGGTTGGCAACCCCCGCCACCGCCCGAGATTGAATAGTCGACGTGCCAATCGTTTGCAGAGAGTAGTAACGAAACAGCTCGCCATACCCCTCAATTGCTTTGTCAAAAAGAGGAACTAACGCCTCAGGTGTGGTATCGCGAGCAGTGAAGCCCGTACCGCCATTCACCAGGATCGTCTGAATTTCGTTACGCGCAATCCACTCCGAAACCACAGCACGAACCTGATAAATATCATCAGGCACGATGCGCCGCTCCATTAAGTTATGGCCGCTTTCAATAAGATGCGCGGCGAGTAAGTCGCCACTGCCATCTTGATCGAATCCACGCGTATCGGAAACGGTTAACACCGCGATACCAAGCGGAGTGAAAAGTGCATCTACGGGAACATGGGACATCAAGCCTCTCCTATTAGCTTTCCTATTGCTTCAAGCTATTGCATCAAGCTGCCGCCAGCATCGTCATCCAGAACAATTCCTTCGACGCCTATTTCGCTCTCTAACATCAGCAAATAGTGACGCAGCGCGCGCCGAGTTGCCTGTTCCCGTAGGCTATGGCGCACCCGGTCAATCACTTGATCGAAAGGTAACGCCCGGCCTTCTTTTCGTTCGTCAATACTGACCACGTGCCAACCATAGCGGGATGCCAAAGGGCGCTCATAGAGGCCTCGGGGCAGGCGCTGCAAAGCGCGGTCCAACTCTGGAACGGTTTGCCCCGACAATAGCCAACCCAAATCACCATCCAGCTCTTTTGAAGGGCACGCGGAGTGGTGTTGCGCAAATTCGGCAAAACGCTCGGGTATCTGATTAAGCTGTTCGAGTAGCTTTTCGCCAAGCTGGTAAGCGTCGTCGCGCCCCTGGGAGTCATCGGGTGCGGCCGCGAGCAGGATATGCCGAACGCGTAACTGCACTGGTTCGCTAAAGCGCTCGCGGTGGGTGTCAAAAAAGCGCTGGCAATCTGCTTCACCCGGTTCGGGCACCTCAAGCTCCTGTTCGAGCAAAGCAGCAATCGCCGCATCTTCCTGTGCCTCGCTAACGTCCTGTGTCGATAGTAGGCCCAGGACGCTAGCACGCTGGCGAAGCAGCTCTCTGACCACCAACGCACGGGCGGCCTGAAGCTGGGCCTCTCCCGCCGTTTCGGCGGGGTGATACTGCATTTCCAACGCAATCGTTGCTTCATCGATAGGGGTGTCGCCGACACGTACCGGAGGCGCAGCAACGCCCCCAGGTAACTGTTCGATATCAATCATCTGCATATTATTTCTCCTCTAGGCCTGGCCGAGCACAAGCCAGTTTTTAGCTGCGGCGGCGGACAAGCTGATAACGCCGGGTCACATAGCCAAACGGCGCGCTCCAAACATGCACCAAGCGGGTAAAGGGGAACAACAGGATGATGGTTAAGCCGATAAAGATATGCAGTTTGTAGATCCACGACACTTCCTGCATGTAATCCGCCGCACCGCCGCTGAAGAACACAATCGACTGCGCCCAGCTGGAGAGTGTCAGCATCATCTCGCCGTCCATATGGCCCAACGAGAAGATGATGGTCACCATACCCAGGCACGCTTGTAAGACGATCAAGCCCAGGATCAAGGTGTCCATCATGCTCGACGACGCCTTTACGCGCGGGTTGGCCAAACGACGATAGAGCAACATGGCGCCGCCCACCACGCACATGGCACCGGCAATACCGCCCACCACGATAGCCACTAGCTGTTTAGTACCGGCGTGCAGGAACGGCTCATAAACCCAGTGCGGTGTGAGCATGCCCACCAAGTGACCGAAGAAGATGACGATAATACCGATATGAAACAGGTTGCTGCCCAGGCGCATGTTCTTTGAAGAGAGCATCTGGCTAGAACCGGTCTTCCAAGTGTACTGACCATGATCAAAACGGAGCAGGCTGCCAAGCAGAAACACCGTGCCCGCGAGATAGGGGTAGTAACCGTAGATCAGATGGGTTAAGTAATGCGCAATCGCGTCATACATGGTGATTCTCCTATTAACGATCGGCGGAAGGAGCGGAAGAGGCATTTAAAGACGGAGCAGGCATAATGCGTACCGGCTGGCTTTGAACGGTGTGCTTGCGCTCAGCCAAGCGGCGACCTTCAGCAGACTGCAGCGCACAGTCTTCATCAGAGGTCGCTGAGAAACGCACCGCTTCTTCTTCCCATACAGCGTCTAGTGCTTCGGGGGTGTTGTCCGGCGCTTCTTTTTTGACCTGGGGCCGATGCTCCTCGACATCTCCCTCGGCGCCGATTAACGCCAATAGTGACAACGGTACCAGGGCGTGATCCGCTCCCCGCTCCTCCAGCCGTGCCGTCAGCAACGCCAGGATATGGCGTATTTCGCCCAGCCAGCGGCCAATTTCGGCGTCGTCGCACATTGAAAGGTATTCAAGAAATACCGGTAGATGATCGGGCAGTTCACGGGCATCCAGTTCAAAACCGGCCGCGCTGTATTCGGCCATAAGATCCACCATGGCCTGACCACGGTCACGGGATTCACCGTGAACGTGCTCGAATAGCAGCAGCGACGTAGCTCGCCCCTTATCGAACATGGCGACGTACTCGGCCTGCAGCTCAAGCAGGTCGCCCTCTTGGAGACGCTGACACCACTCCATTAGCGACGATTTGAGAGCCGCCCCCAGGCGGCGCTCGGCATTGAGAATTTCGATGAGCTCGCCGCTGGCATCCTGCAGTTCCTCGGTCGGGTAATCGAGCAAGCGGGCCAGTACGCGTAGGCTACGCATCCCTTGTGGCGGTTCGAACGACGGCTCTACCGGGGTCGGCGATTGGATAGCGGCTTCAGTCATGACGAGACTCCTCAAGTTGTGGCTGCGGGTCGAAGACCTCTACCGGTTTCACCAACACGCTGGTCTGCTTACGGCCATTGAACAGGTTGGGCTGGCTCTCACCGTGGCAACCATCACCAAAGGTAAAGCCGCATCCGCCCCGTTCCGGGAAGGCTTCGGTGGCCATTTCCCGATGGCTGGTGGGGATCACAAAACGATCCTCATAGTTGGCAATGGCTAGGTAGCGGTACATCTCCTCTACCTGAGCGACGCTCAGCCCCACGGCATCGAGCACGTCGGCGTTGGGTGAACCCTCTACGTGCTTGCCGCGCATATAGACCCGCATCGCCATTAAGCGCTTGAGTGCCAACACCACGGGCTCCTCTTCACCAGCAGTCAACAGGTTAGCCAAGTACTTCACCGGGATACGCAGTGATTCAATCTTGGGCAGGATGCCGTCAAACTCCACATGCCCCGCCTCAGCGGCGGACTGAATCGGCGACAGCGGCGGCACGTACCACACCATCGGCAGCGTGCGGTATTCCGGGTGCAGTGGCAGCGCCAACCCCCAGTCGATAGCCATCTTGTAGACCGGAGAGGCCTGGGCGGCTTTGATGACGTTATCCTGGATGCCATCCCGCTTGGCCTGGGCAATCACTTCCGGATCGTTGGGATCTAGGAAAATCTCGCACTGGCGATGGTAGAGGTCACGCTCATCCGGCGAGCTTGCCACTTCCTCGATGCGATCAGCGTCATACAGCAGCACGCCGAGATAGCGAATGCGGCCCACACAGGTCTCGGAGCAGATGGTCGGCTGGCCGGCCTCGATACGCGGATAACAGAAGATACACTTCTCGGACTTACCGCTTTTCCAGTTGTAGTAGATCTTCTTGTAGGGGCAGCCGGAGATACACATACGCCAGCCACGGCACTTGTCCTGGTCGATTAGAACGATGCCGTCCTCTTCCCGCTTGTAGATCGCACCGCTGGGGCAAGCCGCTACACAGGTGGGGTTCAAGCAGTGCTCGCACAGCCGCGGCAAATACATCATGAAGGTGTTTTCGAACTGGCCGTAGATATCTGCCTGCACCTTGTCGAAGTTGGCGTCTTTGCGCCGCTTGGCGAACTCGGTGCCAAGAATCTCTTCCCAGTTGGGGCCCCACTCGATCTTTTTCATACGCTGACCGGAAATCAGCGAGCGCGGACGTGCCACCGGCTGGTGCTCGCCGATCTTGGCAGTATGCAGGTGTTGGTAGTCGAACGTGAACGGCTCATAGTAGTCATCCATCTCGGGCAAGTCGGGGTTGGCGAAAATGTTCGCCAGCACCCGCCATTTGCCACCAATACGCGGCTCAATCCGACCATCGTTACGGCGCATCCAGCCGCCCTTCCACTTGGCCTGGTTCTCCCACTCTTTGGGATAGCCGATACCGGGCTTGGTCTCGACATTGTTGAACCAGGCGTACTCCATACCTTCGCGACTGGTCCAGACATTTTTGCAGGTCACCGAACAGGTGTGGCAACCGATACACTTATCAAGGTTGAGAACCATGCCTACCTGGGAACGAATTTTCATTTCACGGCCTCCTGAGCACTGTTCTTTTGAACACTGTCATTGCCTTCACCATCCAGCCAGTCAACGTGTTTCATCTTGCGCACTAACACGAACTCATCGCGATTTGAGCCGACGGTGCCGTAATAATTAAAACTGTAAGAGAGCTGCGCGTAGCCGCCGATCATGTGGGTTGGCTTGGGGCAGACACGGGTGACCGAGTTGTGAATACCGCCCCGCGTACCGCTGATCTCAGAGCCAGGCACGTTCACGTTGCGCTCCTGGGCGTGGTACATCATCACCATGCCCGCTTTGACCCGCTGGCTGACCACTGCCCGCGCGGCAATCGAGCCGTTGGCGTTGTAGACCTCGATCCAGTCGTTGTCCTCGATATCGATCTCAGCCGCGTCCGCCTCAGAGAGCCACACCACCGGGCCGCCTCGGTTAAGCGTCAACATCAGCAGGTTGTCCGAGTAAGTGGAGTGGATACCCCACTTCTGGTGCGGCGTAAGAAAGTTCAGCGCCTTGCTCTTGAAGCCGTTGTCGGCGGGAAGCTGGAAGCCTTTGGCCGCCTTGGTATCGATGGGCGGACGATAGACCAGCAGGCTTTCACCGAATGCGCGCATCCAGGCATGATCCTGATAGAACTGCTGACGACCACTCACGGTGCGCCATGGAATCAGCTCGTGAACGTTGGTGTAACCGGCGTTATAGGAGACATGCTCATCCTCAAGGCCGGACCAGGTCGGGCTGGAGATAATCTTGCGTGGCTGAGCGACGATATCGCGGAAGCGAATTTTCTCTTCGTGCTTAGGCTTAGCCAAATGCGTGTGATCACGCCCGGTAATCTTGGAAAGCGCATCCCACGCTTTTACTGCCACGGCGCCATTGGTTTCCGGTGCCAGGGTGAGAATCATCTCGGCGGCATCGATGGCGCTGTCGATCAACGGGCGCCCTTTATGCGGGCCATCCAGCTTGCGATGGTTGAGTTTGCCCAGCAGCTCGACTTCCGCATCGGTATTCCAACCGATGCCCTTGCCGCCGTTACCGATGCTTTCCAGCAACGGCCCTACGGAGGTGAAGCGCTCATAGGTTTCGGGATAGTTGCGTTTGACCTCAATCAGCGACGGCATGGTCTTGCCGGGAATCGGCGCGCATTCGCCCTTCTTCCAATCCATCACCGCCGGCTGGGCTAATTCTCCTGGCGAGTCGTGCTGCATCGGCAGCGTGACCAGGTCGGTCTCTTCGCCCAGGTGGCCTACACACACTTTGGAAAACGCCTTGGCAATACCCTTGTAAATATCCCAGTCGCTACGCGATTCCCAGGCAGGGTCGGTGGCGGCAGTCAAGGGGTGAATAAAGGGGTGCATGTCAGAAGTGTTAAGGTCGTCCTTCTCATACCAGGTCGCTGTAGGCAGCACGATATCCGAGTAAAGGCAGGTGGTGGACATACGGAAATCCAGCGTCACCAGCAGGTCGAGCTTGCCTTCCGGCGCCTCGTCACGCCATACCACTTCTTCGGGCTTCTGGCCGCCGAAGTCGCCCAGATCTTTACCCTGAATACCGTGGCGAGTACCCAGCAGGTACTTGAGCATGTACTCATGGCCCTTACCGGAGCTACCCAGCAGGTTGGAGCGCCAGATGAACATATTGCGTGGGAAGTTCTCTGGCGCATCCGGGTCTTCCGCGGCAAAGCGCAGTTCACCGCTCTTGAGCTGCTGAACCGCATAATCGGCTGTCGACATACTCGCGGCTTCGGCTTTTTTCGCTAGGCGTAGCGGGTTAGTGTCCAGTTGTGGTGCTGACGGCAGCCAGCCCATGCGCTCAGCACGCACGTTAAAGTCAATCAGGCTACCGGGGTAATCCTCGGCCTTGGCCAACGGCGAAAGAATTTCTTTAATCTCAAGCTTCTCGTAGCGCCACTGGGAGGAGTGACTATAGAAGAAGGAAGTAGAGTTCATATGGCGCGGCGGGCGCTGCCAGTCGAGGCCAAAGGCCAAAGGCGTCCAGCCAGTCTGCGGACGCAGTTTTTCCTGACCAACATAGTGGGCCCAGCCGCCACCGCTCTGACCGATACAGCCACACATGACCAGCATGTTAATCAGGCCGCGGTAGTTCATGTCCATGTGGTACCAGTGGTTCATACCGGCACCAACGATGATCATGCTACGGCCGTTGGTTTTATGGGCGTTATCGGCAAATTCACGGGCAATGCGGGTGCACTGCTCTGCAGGGACACCGGTGATTTTCTCCTGCCACGCGGGGGTATAGGGGCGAATCTGATCAAACGAGGTCGCGCCATCATCTTCGCCGTCGCCAACAAAGCCACGGTCGATACCGTAGTTGGCACACATCAGATCAAAAACGGTGACCGCCAGCATTTCGCTGCCATCGGCTCTCTTTAAGCGTTTGGCGGGCAAATTGTGGAACAGTAGGTCATCGGCGGCGCCAACACCGGCTCCTTTTACGTGCTCAAAGTGTTCGTGTTCGATACCACCAAAGTAAGGAAACGCAACGCGCGCGACGCTATCGTGGTGGTTGACCAAACTGAGCAACGGCTTGATCTCGGTGCCTGCGGCGTCCAGCGACTCCAGATTCCACTTGCCCACTTCATCACCGGTTTCGCCCCAGCGGAAACCGATGGAACCGCGCGGCACCACCAACTGGTCGCGGGTTTCGTCCCAGGCGACGGTTTTCCACTCGGGATTGTTTTCCTGGCCCAGGGCAGCATCAAAATCACTGGCTCGCAGTTGGCGACCCGGTGCGAAGCTGCCATCTTCACGCGCTTCCAGTTCCACCAGGAACGGCATGTCGGTATAGCGGCGCACATAGTCCGTGAAGTAAGCACTCGGGTTATCGAGGTGGAACTCTTTGAGAATGACGTGACCCATGGCCATCGCCAGGGCGGCATCGGTGCCCTGCTTGGCGGAAAGCCACTCGTCGGTCAGCTTGGAGACTTCGGCATAATCCGGAGTGATCGAGACCGTCTTAGTGCCCTTGTAACGTACTTCGGTAAAGAAGTGGGCATCCGGGGTACGCGTTTGAGGCACATTAGAGCCCCAGGCGATAATATAGCCGGAGTTGTACCAGTCAGCGGATTCAGGTACGTCGGTCTGCTCACCCCAGGTCATTGGCGAGGCCGGCGGCAAGTCACAGTACCAGTCGTAGAAGCTCATGCAGACGCCGCCTATCAGCGACAGGTAGCGGCTACCCGCGGCGTAGCTGACCATCGACATGGCAGGAATCGGCGAAAAGCCAAGGATACGATCAGGGCCGTACTGCTTAGCGGTGTAAACGTTAGAGGCAGCGACCAGCTCGTTGAGCTCATCCCAGTTACCGCGAACGAAGCCGCCCATGCCGCGGGCACGCTTGTACTGTTTAGTTTTGGCAGGGTCTTCAACAATAGACGCCCAGGCGTCGACCGGGTCTGGATTAGCCTTGAGCGCTTCGCGCCATAGCGCCAGCAACGGCTTACGAATCAACGGGTACTTGAGGCGGTTAGCGCTGTACAGATACCAGGAGTAGCTGGCGCCGCGGGGGCAGCCACGCGGCTCATGGTTAGGCAGGTCGGGACGGGTACGGGGGTAGTCAGTCTGCTGGGTTTCCCAGGTAACTAAACCGTTTTTGACGTAGATCTTCCAGCTACAGGAGCCGGTGCAGTTCACCCCGTGGGTACTGCGTACTACTTTGTCGTGCTGCCAGCGGGCACGATAACTATCTTCCCACTGGCGGGATTCGCTGCGTAGTTCACCGTGTTCGTTGGCAAAAGGCTCACGGGACTTGCGGAAGAAATTCAGCCGATCTATGAAGTGACTCATGGTCGATCTCCAGGCTCCTCGGAAATTTGCGTACCCGCCAGGCGGGCTCCATGGAGTGGATTCTGCGTGATCGACAAGGGAATTACTGCGTGATTACCTCCATATACACCCTATCTACCCCCAAGGTGATAGAGCGGCCAACGTAAAGGAATAGACGGTTGGCGCTGTTGAAATTACACCGTGCTTGAATGCTTGTTGTAGCGGAGCGGAATATGCTCGCAGGCCTTCAACTACGTTTACATTGCAACTCACTGAACATTCATACAACATGCTTTTTATAGCCGGATTACTCTCGGAGCAAAACGCACTCCATGCACCTCACCCGATTCACTGATTATTCGATACGCGTATTAATCTTTCTTGCTACCAAGGGAGAGGAGCGCTCTACCATTCACGAGATTGCCGAGACCTTTAATATCTCACGCAATCATTTGATGAAAATCGTTCAAGAGCTAAGTCAAAAGAACTACGTTACCGCCATTCGTGGCAAGAATGGCGGCTTACTGCTGACACGGGACCCCGCCACCATTGGGTTAGGCGAGCTAGTACGCGAGATGGAGCATGACATGGCGTTAGTGGAGTGCTTTCATAGCGACAACGCTTGCATCATTACGCCGGCATGTCGCCTTCAACCGATTCTTAATGATGCACTGTCAGCATTTCTAAGTGTACTCGACCACTACACATTGGCCGACCTGCTGGGCAGTCAACAATCTCAACTGGCGCAACTTATGCGCATTCCTACCGTCAGCGCATAGCACTCCCTAGCCATCCTGACCGTCGACTCGCGCCTGCATCAGCGGCCAAGTGTAGTGCGCGAGAAATATTGCGTAGGCTAAGCACCAGAAGATGATGCTCAGCGTATAGGTCCAGTGGGTAATCTGAGGAAATAACGCCAAGACGGGTGAGCGCACCAAGGCGGCTATTAGCATTAAGCCCAGCGCCACACCAATACCAGGCAATGTGCGTATGGGGCGGCCCGTATGACCTAGCGAAACCCTGGCCATCATGGCCAGCATCATGGTGCCCATGCCACCAATGGTCAGAGCGTGCACGGCAAGTTCAACGCGCATCAGCCCCATGAGTGCCAAGACCCACATGACAAGCCCTAGCGGAATGCAGGCGTAACTACCATGGAGCCCCCAAAGTAAAGGTTCACGCCAGCTATGCAACCCACCCCAACGCGCCATGCGAACAGTGTTGGCCAACGCTGCTAAGAGCATCACTCCCCCAATTAATAAAGTAGGAATGGCAACCCCCAACATGATGACCAGCTGCAGCACGACTACGCCAGCCGTACTCAACAGCGTCACTCCTTCGAGCAAAGCAATAGGTTCAGGTTTGGTGCGGCCCAAACGATTGGCAGTGAACATGGCAATCACGCGTCCGCCCACTACGGTCATCATCAGTGTGATTAACAGTACGGCTAAGTAGGCGGCTTGGCGGATCAGCTCGGCGTCACCTTGCACCACCCCTAAGTGCATCGCCAGGTTAGCCGTGGCAAACAGCAACAGCACAGGTACAAAGATCAAGTTGCGCCAACGCTTTGCGGTGATAACTAGACGCGCCATAACAATAGCGACAATTGGCAGAAACGCTAGGTCAACCGCCAGCAGCAGCCACTCCGGCAGCCCCATGGGGAAAGCCATCAGCCCCCGACCTAATAGCCATAGCACCACCAGACCCAGCAGCGGCCCGCCGTTTAAACTCGGCAATCCTGTCCAGTTACGCACAGCGGTTAGTAAAAATCCCGCTACCACCGCCGCGGCAAAGCCAAACAACATTTCATGCTGATGCCAGTAAACCAGACCGCCATAAGGTCGCAGCAAAATAGTGCCGTGCCAGAAGGCCAACCACACCAAGAGGGACGCCACACTAAACAGCGCGGCCAGCAGAAAGAAAGGCCTAAAAGCCAAGCGCATTAAGGGTAAATGCTTAAGCTTAGAAACAGGCTGGGATGAGGTGATCGTTGGCATGGCGTAATCCCGACTAATTTACTTGGAAATATGAGTGTGCGCCTAGACATCAACAAAGACCATGACATGCATCAAAAATACATCTTATGGCTAGCTTTTGTAGACCCGTATCGTTAAGATGCATTTTGAATACATCTTAATATACCGAGGTAGTAATAGTGCTAACACATGAGCAGGAAAAGCTGATCAACGCGACAGCTCCCATCGTGGCCGAACACCTAAATGCGATTACCCAACGCTTCTATCCGCTGATGTTTACCCGTTATCCAGAGGTCAAACCCCTCTTTAATGAAGTTCATCAGCAAAGCGGCGGCCAGCCTCGTGCTCTCGCCAACGCCGTGTTGGCCTATGTGCAACTACGCAGTAATCCAGCTCAGGCGCGTGCTACTTTGGATGTCGTGGTCAGTAAACACGTCTCGCTAGGCATTCTTCCCGAGCAGTACCCTATTGTCGGTGAATGCCTACTGGCGGCCATTGGCGAAGTGCTGGGTGAAGCTGTCACCCCGGAAATCGCCGACGCATGGGGCGCTCTATATAACGAGCTTGCCGCCCTGTTAATTGACCTGGAAGATCAGCGCTATCGTGAGTTTGAACAGCGCCCTGGCGGATGGCGTGGCACACGCCGTTTCAAGATTGCCAGTACCCAGCAGGAAAGTGCTTTAATTCGCTCTTTTATCCTTGAGCCCGAGGATGGTGATCGTGTGGCTGACCATGAGCCGGGGCAGTATATCGGTGTACGTCTAACCATTAATGGCGAGCTGGCTTATCGGCATTACAGCCTCTCAGACACGCCGAATGGTCAAAGCTATCGAATCTCGATCAAACGCGAAGAACAGGGCCAAGTCAGCCGCCACTTCCACGATGTCTTACAACCCGGCGACACCTTGGAACTATTACCACCAGCAGGTGACCTCACGCTGATTGAAGGTGACGAGCCTCTGCTGCTTGCCAGCGGCGGCGTTGGGCAAACGCCCCTGCTCCCCATGGCACGCCATGCCCTGTCCCTTGGGCGGCAAGTTATCTATCTACACGCTGCCCTGGATGCCGAACATCAGGCCTTTAAAGGTGAATTAGAGACGCTGAAAAGCGAGTATCCTCAACGCCTTAAGGCTGTCCGCATTCATGAGCGTGGCAACGAAGCCGAACATATTGGTCGTATCGACCGCAGCTTATTAGCTCACTACCTGCCTGATCTTAAGGCGCGCTGCTATTTCGTCGGCCCTCAAGGGTTTATGACAGCGATTAACAGCGCTTTGTCCGAACTGGGGGTTGACGAAGATCGTCGACACTTTGAGCACTTTGGCCCCTCCCGCCCACTCGACGCAGCTTAATAATGGCCGGTAAGGGCCACCTAGTTCTTGGCTACCTATTAAAGGCAGGGGGTCCTATGAACCCCTGCTCAACTTTACTAGGCTTAAACAGAGGCCAAAGTAATACGGAGGTGGCTATGGAAATCGAATTAAAGCGTGCCTACGACTCACCACACAACAAGGATGGTTATCGTGTTCTCGTCGATGGTATCTGGCCCCGCGGGGTGTCCAAGGAGGATGCTAAAATTAATGAGTGGCGTAAGGAAATTGCACCGAGCAGCGAGCTTCGCAAAGCGTTTCATACTGACTCACTCGATTGGAATGACTTCCGCCGACGCTATCTCAAAGAATTAACGTCCTATCGCGAGACTCTTCGGGACCTTGCACAACGTGCCAGGAAAGCGAGAGTCACTCTCGTGTTCGCCTCCAAGGAGGAGCGCCACAACAATGCCGAAGTACTTCGCCAGTACTTAAGAATGCTGAAATAATCGGTCCGACCTATGCCTAGAGGAGTTATAGCGCTCACTAAAGAAAGCAGTAAGTAGCCAAAGTGACCGCGCTTCAGGCCAACCAGGAAAGCGGGCTGTGATGAATAGCGGCCCCCACCATATAGGCAAAGATAGCCACTGCCGCTACCGCGGCTAGGGCTCGCACCGCTGGCGTCGCCCCACGTTTAATCGCAATGGTGCCAATACCGATATAGGCCAGCAGCGCCAGTAACTTGGCGCCAAGCCAAGGAAGCTGCCAGGGCCATACGGAAAGCAATACCATCAAAGTCACCCCCAGTCCCAACAGAGCCGTATCAATAAGATGAGGCAATATCTTGACCCAACGGGCGTTGAGTCGCGGACTTTCCTGCACCGACCACCAGGCACGCACTACGAAGAGCGTGATGCTCAGCGCAGCGGCCGTCATGTGCAGGTGCTTGATGAGGAAATAGTGCTCCATGGTAACCGTCCCTAGCCGACGTTAACCGCATTGCCGTGATGATCGAAGGCAAGATAGGCGGTGATATTACCCATTTGCAGCGACTCCATCATACGCTGAAGCTGGCGTTCAACCTCGGCATCATCTTTTGGGTCGTCCATGGCAGCAGTGAAGACTAAACCCCATTCGATCTCGGTACGGCGTGACTCCTCGACCAACGCCGCCATACTGCTCAGTTCCTGCGTCGACTTATCTACGCATACTACCGGCACCAATACACCCCCTTCACCCTGCTCGAAGCGACGGCGCTGTTCAGCATCGGGGAAATCGGGCAGTTCTGCGCGAACGAACACAAACAGCAGGCGCTGGGGATTAGGTTGTTTACGTGCTTCCTGCAGTAAATCGGCAAACGTCGCTATAGTCATAAAACCGGTGGTCATAACAACTGTGGTCATAAAGTGAGCCTTATCGCTAGTAGTTTAGAATCAGAAGGAGAGAGAGTAGGTAAGAATGAACAGGTGAGACTCATAGGCGGCATTACTCGGGTGATGCTACGAAAAGCCACAGCAGCAGCATTACCATAAACAGAGGGATCAGTAGGCTAAGTGGCGCCGCGCGCCAACCATAGGCTTGAACTACCAGCGGTGCTATTCGCTGGGAAAGCCCGACCCCTGCCGCTAAAGCCACACAAAGGGCGATACAAAGACACACCCCACGGCCAGGCATCCAGCCTTTGGCGTGGGCGATGCCGGTGGTAATCACCGCCCCTCCCAGTCCAAGCCCAGCCCCCACCAACAAAAACTCCCACGGCTGGCTAGCCATCCCAAATCCGCCCAGCGCCAACGCTAGCCCCAGTAATAACCATTGCATCAAGCGGCAGGTGTCGCCCCGTTTGGCGATATACCAGGCCGGCCACGCCAACAGCACACCACTCATAAACGGTACCAACACATAGACAGGCTGCTTTGCAAGCAGGGCATAAAGTGTCCAGCTAGCCACCGCTAAAGCGCTTGCTAGCGGCATTAGCAGCATGGCTACCAGCGACTGATAACCATTCACTGACTTTATTGATGTCTCCAACGTGGGAGGCGGCACAGATGATGGCATGGCGTTTCCCAGCGAGGGTATAAAGACATCGGAAGACATGCCAGAATTGTCGGTAAATACTGGGCATAGGTCAAAAAGGCATCGGAGGTAGGCTGGATAACCCCAAAGGAATAGCCCTCGTATCGAAATGCAGACAGTGCCACACTCGCTTACCTCTTTCGCGCTATCGGAAATGCCATGAAATTACTTCAGCGCTCCCTGGTTGCTCGCATCATTGCGTCCCTGCTTGCCATTAGCGGGATGGCACTCATCAGTATCACCCTGACCATGACAATGTCTAACAGCAGCCGTGGCGATGCGGCTGCCATTAATGTCGCTGGCTCATTACGCATGAATGCCTATCAGATTATGGGAGCCTTGCAACGCCTGGAGTATGCTCCAGAGGAGACAAGCGCAGAACAGCTCGAAGGACTGATTTCGAGCTTCGATCAACGCTTGTATGGCACAACGCTACAACAAACGATCCCCATTGATGATCGTCATGAGCGCCGCCGTCAACTGGAAAAACTTCAGAACTACTGGCAGCACTCGCTTCGCCCGGCACTAGAGGCTCCGGCCACTGCCACGGCGCTAGACCTCGCTACGCTAGAAATGATGATCGTTGAGATGGTCAGTGACATTGAAGTGCTAGTGACCTATCTGGAGCAGAGCACCGAGGCTAAGGTGCGGCTACTGGGGATGATGCAACTGCTTTTTCTGGTGCTGATCGCTATCGTGGTTTCGATAGCCCTTTACGATGTTCGCCATAACCTGGTAGTGCCGCTGCGCCAGTTGATGGTGCTTGCCCGCGAGGCGGCGCAACGTAATTTCAAGCCACGCTCAGAGCTACGCGGCAGTGATGAGCTGGCTTTGCTGGGCCACACCTTTAATAAGATGTCTGCCGAGCTGGCAACCAGCTACGCCGCATTGGAAGACAAGGTATCGCGCAAGAAACAGGAGCTTGAGCGCAGCAATCAGGCGCTGCGAGTAATGCATGATGCCAGCCGTTCACTGTATGGCGGCGGTAACGACCTTTGCTCTAGCGCAGCACCTATGCTGCGCGAACTGGAAAACCTGCTGGATATCGGGCCGATTCGGCTTTCCCTCAACGATCCTTTCGACCAACGGGAAATGCCGGTTTTGGAAACCCACTCACGTACCCGGCCAGAGTATTGCCGTGACCAGGAGTGCCACGCCTGCCTGATTGATCCCCGCCCCTTGGAGATGGTGTCCAATAACCAGTCCCAATGTTTACTGCTACCTATCAGCGTCGGCGACACGCTGCTTGGCACCCTGGAAGTGTGGTATCACCAGGAGCGGCTCAACGATAGCACCCGTCGGTTGCTCACCATGTTAGCCGACCAGTTGGCCACGGCGGTGTACCTGCAGCGGCGTATCGAGGAGCAGCAGCACGTCACGCTGATCAACGAGCGAACCATCATTGCCCGCGAACTTCACGACTCGCTAGCCCAATCGCTCTCTTATCTAAAGATGCAGGTGGCGCGACTCGAACGTATGCAGCAAAAAGAAGCCTCTCGAGAGATGCAGTCTGCGGTATTCGACGAGCTGCGTACCGGTTTAAACAGCGCCTATCGTCAACTGCGTGAACTGCTTACTACCTTCCGGCTCAAACTAGAGGGGCCAGGGCTGCAATTTGCCTTACGCCAAACCATCGAAGAGTTTAGCCAGCGCATGGAGATAACGGTTGAGCTTGACTACGATGTGCCGCCTTACCTACTTAATCCCAATGAAGAAATTCACGTGCTGCAGATCATTCGCGAGGCGCTGGCTAATACCCACAAGCACGCCCAAGCCCACTGGGCTGGGGTCACTGTGCATTTCGCCGATGCTCGCCTGTTAGTGCGTATTGAGGATGATGGTATCGGCCTGGAAGACGATAGCTCGCCGCCTATGCACTACGGTTTGGTGATCATTCGCGACCGAACCACTACCCTGAACGGGGAGCTGAGTATCACCAATCGCCCCGCTGGGGGAGCCAGCATTGAGATAGCCTTCACCCCGTTGACTGCACGCTTAATTCAGCAGCAGCCTGTTACGGCTGCCTCAGACTCTCACTTAGGTACAGGGGCTTCTTAATGACGCTGACCACTGCCAACGATACACCCGCCACTCTAATGATTATTGATGACCACCCGCTACTGAGGCGTGGCGTCGCCCAGTTGCTTGAACTAGAGGACGATCTTGAACTGGTTGGCGAGACGGGCGACCCTGAAGAGGGCATTGCACTGGCTCTCAAACTGGAGCCTGACTTGGTTTTACTGGATTTAAACATGCCGGGCGTTAATGGCTTAGAAGCCTTGCGCCGCCTACGGGAAGCCAACTATAGCGGCCGTGTGGTGATGTTCACTGTTTCCGACCATGAGGATGATGTGGTCGCGGCGCTGCGCAACGGTGCCGACGGTTATCTGCTAAAGGATATGGAGCCTGAAGACATGGTGCGCCAGCTGCGTCAAGCTGCTTTGGGACGCATGGTCATCAGCGAAAGTCTAACCGCCCTACTCGCTGAAGCGCTGCGTAATCAGCGCAATGCCCCCACCACTCCGGATATTCATAGTCTGACGCAGCGTGAACGCGAAATTCTACAACAGCTTGCTAGCGGACTCTCCAACAAGCTCATCGCGCGCAAGCTGGATATTACCGAAGGCACGGTCAAGGTTCACGTCAAGCATCTGCTCAAAAAGCTCAACTTACGCTCCCGTGTCGAAGCCGCCGTCTGGGCAGTCCAAGAAGGTATCGATCACTAGTCGATTCTGTGTGGTTACCTCCAAAGACTCACAGAGTACTTCTGCCCTGACCCGCCTTTACCCCCTGTCGATTTTTTCTCTTTAAAATCAACGAATCGAGGCTTTTCAGCGACTACCTCTCAAGAGGTATGTCGCTGTTTTTAATGTCATTTTCACCTATTTCCCAATGTCTTCCTCCAGCGTATGTTGCTTTCTAACTGCTAGATGCAGAAAGGTTCGATGCCAAGGGGAAATCGCCATGAGCAAGAGAAATGCCGACATTGAGAAGTGGGATGTCGAAGACGCCCAATTCTGGGAACAGGAAGGCAAGCACATTGCCAACCGCAATCTATGGATATCCATCCCCAGCCTGCTGATGGGATTCGCTGTCTGGATGATGTGGGGAATGATTACCACCCAAATGCAGAACCTGGGTTTTTCGTTCACGGTTAACCAGCTATTTTCACTGACGGCGCTTGCCGGTCTAGCAGGTGCCACACTGCGCATCCCAGCATCGTTCATGATCCGCATCGCTGGCGGGCGTAACACTATCTTCCTGACCACCGCGCTATTGATGATCCCCGCTGCTGGCACTGGTATCGCCTTGATGAACCCAGGCACGCCGTTTTGGGTATTCCAGGCGTTGGCGCTACTGTCCGGTATCGGTGGCGGTAACTTCGCTTGTTCAATGAGCAACATTTCCACTTTTTATCCCAGCAAACAGCAAGGTTACGCCCTGGGCATGAATGCAGGCCTCGGTAATTTCGGCGTCACTACCATGCAGATTGTCATCCCACTGGTAATGACCGTCGGAATTTTCGGCGCTATAGCCGGTTCGCCAATGGAATTGCAAAGCGCTAGCGGTACGTTGATCGGCCGGATCGAAGCAGGGACTGATACCTGGATCCAGAATGCTGGCTTTATCTGGCTTGTATTTCTGATCCCATTAGCGTTCGCCGGTTGGTTTGGCATGAATAATCTCCGCACTATTACGCCCAACCCTGGTTCGCCGCTGGCGGCTTTCAGCAAAATATTAGGCCTCTACGGCGTCGGCATGGTGACCGCGGTTATCGGCATGTTGGCTCTAGGCTGGCTTAATATGTGGATTGCCTTGCCGCTAACCATTGTTCTAACCCTGGTGTTGTTGCGCCTGATTCCTGGCGATATCAAGCCCAATATCCAGAAGCAATTCGCGATATTTTCCAATAAGCACACTTGGTCAATGACCATTCTCTATATCCTGACCTTCGGCTCCTTTATTGGCTTCTCTGCAGCCCTGCCGCTCTCTATCAACGTCATCTTCGGCAACATGATGGAAGCCACTGCCGATGGCACGCTGATTCGCGTGGCCAACCCAGAGGCGCCCAGCGCTTTAACCTGGGCCTGGATAGGCCCCTTCGTGGGCGCTCTGATCCGTCCGCTGGGCGGATGGATCTCCGACAAAGTGGGCGGCTCCATCGTTACCCAAATAATCTCTGCGATCATGGTGGTCGCCTCTGTCGCCACTGGCTACGTAATGATGCAGGCCTATAACGCCACTGATCCTAATCAATTCTTTTGGCTATTCCTGCTGCTATTCATCGTGTTATTCGCTGCCAGTGGTATCGGCAACGGCTCTACCTTCCGCAGCATCGGGGTTATTTTCGACCAGCAGCAGAAAGGCCCGGTTCTTGGCTGGACCTCTGCCGTCGCTGCCTATGGCGCCTTCATCGCCCCGCGGGTAATGGGCGAGCAAATCCAGGCCGGCACACCAGAACTTGCCATGTATGGCTTTGCGGTCTTCTACACCATCTGCCTGGTCATCAACTGGTGGTTCTATCTACGCAAAAGTGCCTACGTAAAGAACCCCTGAGCTACGTTTAGAACCCCTAAATAGGGCTTGCTTCTTTACGCCCGGAGCCAAGCTCCGGGTCTTGATCCCCTACCCCACTGCGGGAGGACACCATGAAAATCATGATCGCCTATGACGGTTCGCGAAACGCCAAGCTGGCTCTTGCTCAGGTCGTCAATATGTTCCGCTGTAACCAACCTCTGCTGATACTGGTCGGCGTGGTGGAAAACCCACTCGACGCTACCGATAACAACGAGGTGCTTTTTCAGCAGGAGCACGATGAGGTTAAACAGCACCTTCAGGAGGGTATGGCGTTCGCTATCGGCGAGGGCTTCCAAGCCGAGCAGCTTCTTGCCGAGGGTGACGCACGCAAGATGCTGCTTCAGGCCACTCGCAAACTCTCGCCAGACCTACTGGTGATTGCCCGCCATAGCCATCAGCCGGACGGCGGCATCATCGCCAAGTCTTTGACTTATTTTGTTGATGAACTCGACTACATGACTTTTGGCAGCGTCAGCTCGTTCCTGGCCCGGCGCGCCGAGTGTCCCTTATTGATCCTACCCAGCCCTTGAGTAGCCTTTCCCTCCCTTTGGCATAGACCACATTTGGGACACAGGACGATACGACCATGAAAGTTTCCGCTGTATTCAAGTTTCGCAGCCCCGAAATTCGGGCCTTGCACCTGACCTGGATTGCCTTCTTTATTACCTTTTACGTGTGGTTCAACATGGCGCCGCTCGCGTCGAGCATGCTCAAGAGCGTCGACTGGCTAACCACGGATGATCTCAAGCTGTTCGCCATCTGCAACGTCGCCTTAACGATTCCCGCGCGTATCATCGTTGGTATGGCACTGGATCGATTCGGCCCGCGACGGGTGTTCTCGGTGCTCATGGTCACTATGTCGCTACCGGCGCTGGCGTTTGCTTTCGGTAACAGCATGACGCAGCTACTAGTGGCACGCCTGGTACTGAGCTCGATTGGCGCCAGCTTCGTGGTCGGTATCCACATGACGGCGCTGTGGTTCAAGCCCAAGGACATCGGCTTCGCCGAAGGCTTCTACGCTGGCTGGGGTAACTTCGGCTCCGCCGTCGCGGCCATGTCGCTGCCGACCATCGCTCTAAGCTTGTACGGCGGCGCCGATGGCTGGCGCTGGGCAATCGCCCAGAGTGCTATTGTTATGGCCGCTTACGGTATTTACTACTGGTTCGCGATTACCGATGGCCCGGATGCTCAGGCTCACCGTAAGCCACGCAAATCCGCTGCCATGGAAGTGAGTTCCTGGGGCGATATGATCAAGCTAATCATCTGGACGATCCCACTGGTTGGCGTACTCGCCATTCTGGTCTGGCGTATTCAGTATATGGGCTACTTATCTGTTACCGGTGCGACCATCGCTTACCTAGCCATTATCGCTATCGTCATCTATCAAATTGTCCAGATACTGCGAGTCAACCTACCGATCCTGCGTAAGGGTGTACCGGAGGATGATAAGTACTCGTTCAACAGTGTGGCGGCGCTTAACAGCACCTATTTTGCCAACTTTGGCGCTGAACTCGCAGTGGTATCGATGCTGCCCATGTTCTTTGAGGAGACTTGGGGCCTGAATGCCGCTACCGCTGGCCTGATTGCTGCGTCATTCGCGTTCGTCAATCTGGTGGCGCGCCCCATGGGCGGCATGGTTTCCGACCGCATGGGCAACCGGCGTTTTGTAATGCTGTGCTACATGTTTGGCATTAGCGTTGGGTTCTTACTGATGGCTTTGCTCAATTCAAGTTGGCCACTGATTCTGGCCATTGCGGTGACCATCGGCACCTCGATTTTCGTGCAAGGGGCTGAGGGAGCAACCTTCGGTATCATTCCCTCCATCAAGCGCCGCATCACTGGGCAGATATCCGGAATGGCCGGCGCTTACGGCAATGTTGGCGCGGTGGTTTACCTAACCATCTTTACGTTTGTCACTCCATCGCAGTTCTTCTACATCATCGCCACCGGCGCTTTCATCAGTTGGGTTATCTGCTTGGTGTGGCTCAAGGAGCCAGAAGGCGCTTTCGATGACGAGTACTACGTCTCTTCTGTTGATAGAGACATCGAAGAACAGGCTCTACAGAGTGCCAAGCACTAAACGTTAGCATCATCTGTAGCACGGTACTGTTCGCGTCGATTGGATTCGGACAGTGCCTCTATTGTTCAGCAACTAACCGAAATGCCACACAGCACACTTAATTTTTTAGTCGTTTTCCCAACGCTGTTTACCACATACTCAACTATGGCTAACTCGCTAATTTAGAGCACCTAATCATTGAAATTACACCTCCAAGGGAGTCCTGAAGTGCGAGCACTCACTTTTCTCAAATTACCCTTCAACCATCGTGAAGGCTGGAAAGAGTTACAGACTTCCTGCCCCTCCATTCCTTTACTAGCGTGGCGGGTAGTTTTACCTATGTCGCTCTTGCCGCCAATACTGCTCTATTATGCGGGCAGCCATTACGGCGATACATTTATGACTGGTTTTGCTGGCCGAGAGTGGCGTTTTATCACCTCCATTATTTTCCTTGCAGAGATAGTGAGTTTTTTTGTGATCGGGTGGGTAATCTACGCTGTAGTCAATGGAACTGAAGAGCTATCTATCAGCTATCAAGATGCCTATTTGCTTGCCGGGTTTGCTCCATTGCCTTTATTTGCCTCGTCGTTGGCACTCCTGGTACCCAACTTATTTTTTAATGTCGTGATTATACTCAGCGGGCTGGGCATCTCTTGCAGCTTGATTTATCACGGTTTACAAGCACTCTGTACGCAGCAAGAAGTTGATGTTGCTACTATCTCAGCCACTTACACAATTATGGCTGCCAGTGCTCTGGGATGGGGTATTTTGTTTGCTGTTATCTGGGCTTATTAAGCCATGAATATTAGGTGCACTGGCCTACAGGGGCACTAATCCCATCATCATCAAGCCGAATGATGACGCGTTAAGCAAATGGCCTAACGCTGGGAAGTGGGTAAAGTGTGCGCTAGGCAGGGAGAGGAGCAAAATTCACGATCACTTGCGTCTTCCTCTGCAAGCGCTAATAGCGTCAGTTCTTTTATTACCGAAAGGTGGGAATCGTCAATTTGACGAGCGGCAGTGAGCAGGGTCACTCGCCCCGCGCGTGCGAATCTCATTAAAGGCAGTAGCTTATCAGGGCACGCCTTCAGCTCACTCCTGTATCGCTCAAGAAAGAGTGGTTTACTGATTTTTTGCTGACGATACTGACGGCATAGTTGAGATGCAGGTGCTATCTCCGGGTACCATTCATCTAGAGCAAGCAAACGACGTGATAGGCTTCCAGGCCATAAATCAGCCAATACACGAGTACCGTCACAAGCCTCTATCGGCGCATATATTTGCTTGAGCATGATTTCATAAGACATCGGCTATATACCCTCTGCCAGCGAGCCCATAACTTAAACGAGCAATTTATAGCATAGCAGCAATATAGACCTAACATCATATAACACTTGCTATCAATCGACACTTTTAACCCCCTGCAACTTATTTATCAATAATTATTAATTAACAACCATTTCAAAAACTTGATTTAATCCAAACGAAGATGGCGACATAGAAAAAATCGTCTAAGAGAAAATAGAAATCAACATATAAATTAATTTTAAATATTTAAAAACATAAAAAACTAGGCTTCGCTCCATAAGATATAGCAGCATCAAAATACTCAAAATAAAACCAGCATCAAACTGAATCGAAAAATTCAATAAGTAGCACGCTGTAGCTATGTTTCGCGCTGACGCGTCTATAGGAATTATTGACATAGGAATGATGGAGCTTACGCCTATACGTGACACCCTATTTCGTTAATTTTCTATAAAAATAGGTTATGTCATTCAAGACGTCCATTAACCAACGTTAACTGAAAATCTTATAAATTTAACGGTGTTAGTTGTGGAAAGAAAGTCATTACTTGCTGGCCAATTCGCAAATTTTGATGATACATAGCAATATTAAATCAATTCCAACACTGTCCTCATCTGCCCTACAGGATTAACGACCCTTTCTTTCTTTACTCAGTTGCTGCTGAATCCACGTTTTAAGCTCAGCTGCAGACACTACACCAGTGAGGCGCGCAACCTCCACGCCCTTATAAAACAAGATCAGTGTTGGGATACTACGGATATTGTAGATCGCGCAGGCTTCTGGTGCAGCGTCGCTTTCCACTTTGACAAACCGTACCTCTGGCATCTGTTGGGCGGTGGCGGCGAAATGGGGCGCCATCGCCTTACATGGCCCACACCAAGTGGCCCAGAAGTCAACGAGCACAGGTAGTTCTGTAACTGAGATAAATTTAGGTAATAATGCATCGCTAAGGGCAACAGGCTCGGCGGCCATCAATATAGCTTTGCATCGCCCACAAATAGGTGCATCGTAAAGACGTTCGGCGGGTATCCGATTGGTAGTACCACAGGACGAGCAGACTATGTACATGGCAGGACTCCTTCTAATTGCACGTAAACCAGCGCGAATCCAACAACAAAAACAAAGGGTCATCGAACCCCTTCCTTTGATTCGACAACCCCCCAAACCCCTTGGCCGCAGAAACTGGGTGCAAGGAGTATTGGAAAGAGCACGCATAAAAAACCAGTGATACTAATCTAGGTCTAGGGGAAAGGTCAGCTAGGGCCATCGGCGTCATCAATGAGCCCAGCAGCTCGCAATCTGCTCTTTAAACGCTGGTTCTCCTCTATCAGGTCAGCCGCCAGGGCTGCTAGCTCGGGCACTGCCTCAAAGTCACGTTCCAACTGACACATTCGTCGAGCACGGGTCAGGTCGTGGCTGGTAAAACGCCAGTTCGCTACATAGTGCGAACCATCGGCTAACAAACCGCTCTCAATGCGTTCTATGATCCAATCAGGTTTCACCGAACAGGCGCGAGCCAGATCTTCAAGCGTAAGGGTCACCTCGTCAATCAATTCGCCGCTAACGGTATGCTGCTGTGCCATGCGCTAGCCTCCCTTTCGTTGGCGCGGATCAAAAGCGAATTCACGTGCCATGGTTTTATATAATTCTCGTGCTTTATCGGTATCAGCCGGAGGTAGCACCACTTCAAGTTCCATATAAAGATCACCCGGCTCCTGCCCTGGAATACCACGCCCCTTGAGGCGCAGCTTACGACCGGTTTGAGATCCAGCTGGTACTTTGAATCTCACCATTCCTGAAGGTGTTGTCGTTTCGATGCTCGCCCCTAAAGCTGCTTCCCAAGGAGTTATCGGCACCGTTTGATACACATCCCGCCCATCGACCCGATATTGTGAGTCTAGCGTGAAGTGAATCTCTAAATAGAGGTCACCTGATGGGCCCCCTCCAACGCCAGGGCTGCCCTGCCCTATAAGGCGAATATGTTGGCCTGCCTTGATACCTTTGGGTATCTGAACACTGAGGGTGTGCTCCCGAGAGGCCACACGCCCCTGAGAATCAACTTGCGGCACTTGCAGGATGATCGTACGGTTAGCGCCGTGGAAAGCATCTTTCAAGTCGACATTAATCTTGGCATGACGGTCTTCGCCACGCATTTGATAGCTGCGTCCCTTTTGCCTAGTCCGGCCGCCTTGACCAAACAGGTTGGCAAAGAAATCACTGAACTCACTGAGATCAGCCTCCTCGAATCCACGCCCACTGAATTCAAAGCCCGCATCCCACTCAGGAGATGGCTGGAAATCCTGCCCCGATCGATACTGCTGTGCCAACTGGTCATAGGCGAGACGCTTCTCAGGATCGGATAGCACCGCCTTAGCCTCGTTAACCTCTTGCATGCGTTGTTCAGCATCGGGTTCTTTACTGACATCGGGATGAAACTTACGCGCCAACTGACGGTAAGCCTTCTTGATCTCCTCGGCCGTCGCAGTCTTCGATACCCCCAACACTTGGTAGTAATCCTTAAATTCCACTTATGAAAGCTCCAGCAAAGAACCGTATAAAAGACCCCGTTCATACTAAGAAGATTGGTAGTTGTATTTTATTTGGCTTCAGCAGTTTATTGCGGTGGGTCAAGGGAACATCTTATAGATAAGTCTAGCCTGATTTTTCAGACGAGAAGCAATTTAAAATAGTAAAAAAGCCTTAAACAGCGATAAAATTGAGATAGCTCAATTTATTTAAAAATTCAAAAAAATTATTGATTAATGTTGACTATAAATATGGAAAAATGTTTTTAAAATCAATATAATTAAATAGATATAGTTAGAAAAATAATACCACTTGAGGCCACATGCGCATGTTTTTCAACGATACTCAGCACGAAAGCCAAGACAGGCTTGTGCGTGCTTCGTTGGCGGGCTTGACCCTTGGTATTTCGCCTGGGACTCAGACTCACCTTGTGCATAAAGCCATGAGAAAACAGCTACGCTTAATTTCTTGGGCAAGCCATTCAACACTCGACCCTGACGCTGAACCCTGTATAGAGCCATTACCTCAAGACCGACGTTTTCGAGACCCTGCTTGGCGACTCTTCCCTACAACTTGCTTTACCAAAGTTTTTTACTCCAACAGCAGTGGTGGTATAACGCTACAATCGGTCTACGTGGGCTATCACCTCATCAAGAACAGGCGGTTGAGTTTGGTGCGCGCCAATGGCTTGATGTGCTGTCGCCTTCAAATTACCTGCTGACCAACCCTGTCGTCATCAGGAAAACCTTGAATAACGGCGGTGCAAACTTACTCTATGGAATACAGCACTGGTGGGAAGATATTCAGAATCATACTCTTGGTAAGAAGCCGGAGGGGTCCGAAAATTTTGTAGTTGGGCGTGACCTCGCAGTGACACCAGGCAAGGTCGTATACCTCAACCATTTGATTGAGCTGATCCAGTACTCACCTGCCACTGATAAGGTTCACTCGATGCCTTTGCTGATTGTGCCAGCCTGGTTCATGGTGGCCTGCGTGGCTAGCATGGCTAGCTGAACGCTCAGGGCCGTTTGCTAAATCGCCCAACGTCGGGTCTAAGACCTACCCCTCTCTCGCGGATGCCCCAGGTAGCTATGTACATCAAGAGTGAACAATATCAAGAGCCATGTTTCCAAATTGATCTATTATGAATTAATTACTAACTTGTACCGCTGGGGGCTATATGGCCATACAAGACAGTACACGAGCCAGAAAGGCCCTACTAGAAGGCCTAAGGACAGAACTTCAAGAGAGGCTGCAGCGCTACAAAGAGCATCAGCATCGAATCAGTGGTGCCCTGGAGAAAGACCTTGAAGAGCAGGCAACGCAAGTTCAGAACGACGAAGTGGTTGACCAACTTGAAAATGAAGCTACGTCGGAGCTGACCCAGATAGAACTCGCCTTAGCACGTATTGAGGCGCAACTGGGTGATTACTGCGAGGAATGTGGCGGTTTAATTGCGCCTGAGCGCCTGAAAGCACTGCCCTATGCTACACGCTGCAAAGACTGCAGTATTATATACAAGTAAGTGTTAGCTTTATGATCGATACTTGCGATTACTTAAGTTAGCAAATAATGGTTGAATTGATTAGTTTTTTTCAAATCGCCGTTTCATAAAATAAACCACACAGGCTAATAGTGCTCCCATAAGTGCCAGTGCCATATCTTTTTGAGCATCCCAGATATCTCCCTGTGCCCCCAGATAGGCTTGGCCTAACTCTTCGCCAAATACTTCTGCTGAAAACCATTCGATAAGTTCATAGAGTGAGGAATGGGACATAATAATCATCACCGGAATAAGCCATCGCAGAAAGGAATCTAAGGGGAAAAGCCTTTCCATCAGCTCTGCCACAAGTGGCAGTATTAATAAACCATAGAGAAAATGCACCCATCGATCATACTGATTACGCTCGAAGCCAAGGCAATGATCTAAAGAGAAACCAAACAGTTCTTGCCACCATAGATCATATGGCACCTCGGAATAAGTGTAATGAGCACCGATTTCATGGAATACCAGGAAGAGAAAAATACAACTCCACGCTAGACGTGAGATATTCCGCCAATACCAGATCCACCCCAACACAGGCACTGCCATAAACACCAATATATTCTCAAGTAACCAATCAGACCGATAATGGGGCCCAAGCGCTAACCATGTCCATATGAACACAAAGCCAAAGAAGAGCCAGAGAAGATAAGGGTCACGCTTTAAGCGCTGAGGCTTCATTTGATCACTCTTCGGCACACTATTCTCTCCCTACTCAATGGTCGAACCAACCACCCCTTCGAACTAGGTATTTTTCGGTCTCCAGCACACACATCATAGCGATTCCCATGCTAATCACTAATAAACCATCCATAAAATCTAGTGGCCGAGTATCGAATAGACTATGCATGATCGGCAGATACGTGAAAGCAAGTTGAGAAATAAAGACTACTGTGATCGCTATCAACACAGTGGAGTTCCTCAGCACGCCAAGCAAGTTAAATGAACTCATGTGTAGGTAACGCACGTTAAATAGATAAAAAATCTCTAATACCACGATGACATTGACCACCAGAGTGCGGGCCAGTACAAGCTCATCACCTCGGCTAAGTGAGTAAAAGAAAATACCCAGCGCCGCCGACGTCATCCCCAGATTGAATAGCGCTAAGCTTCCGTCCCTGCTGGCTGGCAGGTTTGCCACTAAAGCCGAAACGCGCGGATTACGATGCTTCTTGCTGAATCAATGCTGCAGAAGATGCCTATTGAAGAGATGTAGTAAAAGAGTTCCGAACGCAGCGAGGTTTATTTAGAAGGAAGATATGAGGAGGCTTACAACAATACAGAACATCGCAGCTTTTCGTAGAACTACTACAAAAGAAGTTATGCTAGATTTAGGTGAGAACGACAGAAATGGAGGCGGCCCCAAAAGCCACATCCCGGCACACGCAGCCACCACTACCGTTGCTCCCTTCCGGGCCTGGCGGGGTTTGCAGTTTAGCGTTGCGGGAGGACCTAAGGGGCCACCATAACGGTACACTCTGATATTTCTAAGTGAGTGTACTAATGCTGATGTGGTGGCTACGCCCTGATTTGAACAGGGGACCCCATCATTATGAGTGATGTGCTCTAACCAGCTGAGCTACGTAGCCTTTCCCTCATCAACGGGTGCAGATTATGCCTATCTTAACTATGAAAGGCAAGCCAAAAACGACCTGCCTTTCATTCAACTACCCTGTTAAGTGCATAGTGTGCTTATAAAGCTGCTTGGACTGCTGGCAGTGCTTCTTCGCCAGTTCGAGTAGTCACCCCTTCGAGCCATGCTGCTAGCACATCATCGTTTTCATTGAGGTAACTGCGTGCTGCCTCTCGCGGGTCTACCCCATCGTCCATAATGGCACTCATCAGTTGGTTTTCCATTTCCAGGGTGAATGTCATATTTTTTAGCAATTCACCGACATTAGGGCACGCTTCAACAAACCCCGCACGAGTATTGGTATGTACGGTTGCGCCCCCCAGGTTAGGGCCAAAATAGTCGCCAGCATCAGATAAATACGCCATATCAAAATTAGTGTTCATTGGATGCGGTTCCCAGCCTAAAAACACCATCCATTTTTCATTGGGCACCCTCGCGCGAAGCTCAGCCAGCATACCCGCCTCGCTCGAATCGACGACTTGCCAATCACCTAGCCCATAGGCGTTATCATCAATCATTTGCTCAATCAGCTCGTTACCATCATTGCCAGCTTCAATGCCGTGTAAACGCTGCTCAAACTGATCAGCATGCTCTGCCAGATCATTAACGGAGGTCACACCCGCATCATAGACATATTGGGGCACTGCCAGGGTGTACTTAGCTCCCTCAAGGTTGACCACTAAGCGCTCAACCTCGCCACGCTCCACATAGGGGTCGCTGATAGAGGCCATCGACGGCATCCAGTTGCCTAAAAAGACGTCAAAATCATTATTACCCATGCCCGCATAAGCAATCGGCACCGAGACAGTATCGACTCGCGTTTCATAACCAAGTGCTTCCAGTACTTCACTAGCCAATGCTGTCGTTGCTGTAATATCAGTCCAACCCACTTCTGCAAAGCGAACACTACTACACTCATTAGCATAGGCAGCTGCCGGTAAACAGGCAGTCAGTAATAATGTACTTAGGCTTCGTGTGTATGTCCGTTTCATATTGATCTTCCCCATTATCGGTTTTATATGAACACGCCCTATACGTAACAGTCGTAGAGACGAGAAAACAACGCAGGCTTTTATTGATTGAACGTTCAATAAAAAAATGTCATCATGGTCAGGTAATCATGCCTACTCCTGGTTTTCAAGGACAGGAGCCAATGGGCATTCAACGTCAGTAGGAGATAGCTGTGCCTAAGGTGGGAATGGAACCGATACGCCGCCAGCAGTTAATTAAGGCTACCATGGCGGCCATTGACGAAGTTGGTTTAGCAGAAGCAACCGTCATGCGAATTGCCCGTCATGCTGGTGTTTCGGCGGGCATTATTAGTCACTACTTTGGCGGCAAGGATGGCCTGCTGGAAGCAACGATGCGGCAGATCTTAACCGATCTTAGTGACGCCGTTGCAGCACGCCGCCGTGCGTTAGAAGACGACTCCCCCCGTGCCCATATTGGCGCCATCATCGAAGGTAACTTTGATCGCACCCAGGTGACCGGTCCTGCCGCCAAAACATGGCTCGCCTTTTGGGCTAGCAGCATGCATAAGCCTGTGCTTCAGCGGCTTCAGAATGTCAACGATCGCCGTTTGTATGCCAATTTATGTCATCAATTCCAGCGCGTCATGCCCCGCGCAGACGCTCGCAATGCCGCCCGTGGCCTAGCCGCGATGATTGATGGTCTATGGCTGCGTGGTGCACTTACACCAGAAGGGCTCGATGCCGCTGAAGCGCGACATCTTGCGCACACCTATCTCGACCAATTGCTTATTCATCATGGATGCCAGCAACGTGCATCCACTGCAGACACACAGTAAGGAGACCAACATGGCCGCTCAAGATATTCAGCCACTTTATATTGATGGTCGTCCGGTAGACGCCACTTCAGGCGAGACATTTACCGTTTCAAACCCCTACGATGGCAGCCTGCTTGCCACGATTGGTCAGGCAAGCCAAGCTGATGTTGATAGCGCTGTAGAAGCCGCCCAACGCGGGCAGCGTCAATGGGCTTCGATGACGGGCATGGAGCGCTCACGTGTTCTGCTGCGCGCTGTTGCACTGTTAAGAGAACGAAACGATGAGCTTGCCGAGTTGGAAACTCAAAATACCGGCAAGCCTATTAGTGAAACCGCCAGTGTCGATATTGTGACGGGTGCCGATGCTTTGGAGTACTACGCAGGCCTTGCCCCCGCTATAGAAGGCAGCCAGATTCCGCTACGTGATAGCTCCTTTGTGTATACCCGTCGCGAGCCACTCGGCGTCATTGGCGCCATTGGAGCCTGGAACTACCCCATTCAAATTGCCTGCTGGAAAGCCGCACCTGCGCTGGCGGCGGGCAACGCCATTGTCTTCAAGCCCAGTGAAGTAACGCCGCTAACCGCTATCAAGCTGGCTGAAATTTTCACTGAAGCAGGCCTGCCTAACGGTGTTTTCAATGTCGTTCAAGGCGATGGCCGCGTTGGCGCGATGCTGACTGAGCACCCAGGTATCGCCAAGGTATCGTTTACTGGCGAAGTCGGCACGGGCAAAAAAGTGATGGCCGCTGCGGGTGGCTCTACGCTGAAAGACGTCACTATGGAACTAGGTGGTAAGTCTCCGCTGATCGTGTTTGCCGATGCTGATTTAGATCGTGCTGCCGATGCCGCCATGATGGCCAACTTCTACTCCAGCGGCCAGATTTGCACTAACGGCACTCGCGTGTTCGTGGAGCGCAGCGTCAAAGACGCCTTTGAGGCGAAGCTGGTTGAACGCGTTCAGCGTATCAAAGCGGGTAACCCGATGGACCCAAGCGTTAACTTCGGCCCGCTAGTAAGCTTTGAACATCAGCAAAAAGTGCTTTCCTATATTGCCCTGGGCAAAGAGCAAGGCGCGCGAGTATTGGCAGGTGGCGATGAGTGGAATAGCGGTGACTGGGCGAATGGCGCTTGGGCTGCGCCCACCATTTTCACCGATTGCACTGACGATATGCGCGTCGTAAAAGAAGAGATTTTTGGCCCAGTAATGTCCGTACTCGCCTTTGAAGGCGAAGATGACGTTATTCGTCGCGCTAATGACACCAAATACGGTCTAGCAGCGGGTGTGTTTAGCGAAAGCTTAAACCGTGCTCACCGAGTTATTCACCAGTTGGAAGCCGGCATTTGCTGGATCAACACTTGGGGCGAGTCTCCTTCTGAGATGCCTGTAGGTGGTTACAAAGAGTCGGGCATTGGCCGTGAGAACGGCGTCGAGACGCTCAATCACTACACCCAGACCAAGTCAGTACAGATCGAGATGGGGCCGTTTGGGTCGGTGTTCTAAGCGAAGTAATGGACGCTCCCGGTAGGTATATCGAAGAGAAGTATCTCTTTTATGCCTACCGGCTCATTACCCATCATTCGGCTCCTCCAAGGTAAAAGCATGTCTCAATCACGCGAATTTGATTACATCATTATCGGTGCAGGCTCGGCCGGCAATGTACTAGCTACCCGCCTCACCGAAGACAGTGACGTCAGCGTTTTGCTGCTTGAAGCAGGCGGCCCCGATTACCGTTTCGATTTTCGCACCCAAATGCCTGCCGCACTGGCCTACCCGCTACAAGGCAAACGCTACAACTGGGCATTTGAAACCGATCCCGAACCCTATATGGATGGCCGCCGTATGGAGTGTGGCCGAGGCAAAGGCCTGGGCGGCTCTTCACTGATCAATGGCATGTGCTATATCCGCGGCAACGCCCTGGATTACGATAACTGGGCCAAGCAACCCGGCTTGGAAGAGTGGGATTACCTCAGTTGCCTGCCCTATTTCAAAAAGTGCGAAACCCGCGACATTGGCCCTAATGATTACCACGGCGGCGACGGCCCGGTCAGCGTGACCACGCCGAAAGCTGGCAATAATCCGCTTTACCGCACGTTTATCGAAGCGGGGAAGCAAGCGGGCTATCCAGAAACCGAGGATGTTAACGGCTACCAGCAAGAGGGCTTTGGCCCTATGGACCGTTTCGTCACGCCCAAGGGGCGCCGTGCATCGACTGCACGCGGCTACCTGGACACTGCCAAGCAGCGCAGTAACCTGACCATTGAAACCCACGCAGTCACTGATGTGATTGAATTTGATGGCAAACGTGCCGTTGGCGTGCGTTACGAGCAAAAAGGTCAGCCACGCAAGGCCCACGCTCGCCGGGAAGTACTGCTGTGTGGCGGTGCCATTGCCTCACCACAGATTCTTCAGCGCTCTGGCGTAGGCAACCCCGAATGGCTTCGGGAATTAGGCATTTCAGTCGTCCATGAGCTACCCGGCGTAGGCGAAAATCTCCAGGACCACCTTGAGATGTACATTCAGTACGAATGCAAAGAGCCTATTTCGCTGTATCCGGCGCTGAAATGGTACAACCAGCCAAAAATTGGTGCCGAGTGGTTATTTAAAGGTACTGGCGTTGGCGCCAGCAACCAGTTTGAATCCTGCGGTTTTATTCGTAGCAATGATGAGGAAGAGTGGCCAAACCTGCAGTACCACTTCCTGCCCATCGCGATCAGTTACAACGGTAAAAGCGCTGTTCAGGCACATGGCTTCCAGGCCCACGTTGGCTCGATGCGCTCGGAAAGCCGTGGACGAATTCGCTTAACCTCGAAAGACCCACACGCGGCACCCAGCATCTTGTTTAACTACATGGCCAAAGAGAAAGATTGGCAAGAGTTCCGCGATGCGATTCGCTTAACCCGCGACATCATCGCGCAACCAGCGTTTGATAAGTACCGTGGCCGTGAAATTTCCCCCGGCCCTAGCGTACAAAGCGATGAAGAACTCGATAACTTCGTCAAGCAACACGCTGAAACGGCTTATCACCCGTGTGGCAGTTGCCGCATGGGCGAAGGTGAGATGGCAGTGACCGATAGCCAAGGCCGCGTACATGGGCTCGAAGGCCTGCGCGTTGTCGATGCTTCGCTGTTCCCGGTGATCCCTACCGGCAACCTAAACGCGCCTACTATTATGCTGGCGGAGAAAATTGCTGACTGCATCCGTGGACGTGAACCTTTGCCACGCGCCAACGTGGATTATTACGTCGCTCACGGCGCACCCGCCAAACAGGCTTCGTAGCTCACTCACACCTGCATGCAACACGCTCAACGCCATGGCCACTCGCCATGGCGTTTTTTTATGGCCTATTTACGCTACAGTAAAGAGACTATAGCGAATGTATAAGAGTGAAATGCTTGCACTGATATAGGTGACTCTGACAATATTCAAACATACGTTTAAATACGTCCACAATTAACCACCCACGGAGAAACATCCATGCTCACCTTACTACTCATTGTGCTTGCCGTTGCAGGCTTGCTCGTGGTGATGCGCCGCGAAGCAGGCGCTACGCCAGCACTCGCCCTGCTTGGCGTACTGGGCTTAGTAGGCTTAGTGCTTGGCGCAAGCGTTATTGGCACGCTGCTATTGATTGCGGCTGCCGCCGTTGCAATTGCTGGTCTACCAGCATTGCGCAGCAAGTGGCTGACGCCGCGCATTTTCGCCACCTTCAAAAAGGTAGCGCCGAAAGTGTCCGATACGGAGCGCACGGCATTAGAAGCGGGCAGCGTCTCCTGGGATGGCGAGCTCTTCTCTGGCAAACCTCAATGGGAGTCGTTACTTAACTATAAAGACGACGGCCTGAGCGAGGCAGAACAAGCGTTTCTGGATAATCAGTGTGCGAAAGCAGCTGGCATGTGTAACGCCTGGGATATCGCCCAAGAACGCGCTGACCTCCCCCAACAACTGTGGGATTATCTAAAGAAAGAAGGCTTCTTCGGCATGATTATTCCGAAGGAATACGGCGGCCTCGGATTCTCAGCTAAGGCACAGTCCATGGTGCTGCAGAAGCTCTCCGCTAATGAGACGCTGATGGTCACCGTTGGCGTACCGAACTCACTCGGCCCGGGCGAACTGCTGCTTAAATACGGCACTCAACAACAGAAAGATCACTACTTGCCGCGTCTTGCTGATGGCCGCGAAATCCCCTGCTTCGGCCTAACCGGCCCGCGTGCTGGCTCTGATGCCACGTCGTTACCGGATACAGGCGTTGTCTGCAAGCAAGTTATCAATGGCGAAGAAGTGCTTGGCTTACGCCTTAACTTCGAAAAACGCTGGATTACCCTGGCTCCCATCGCCACCGTGGTAGGCCTAGCCTTCCGTCTTTTCGATCCAGAAAAATTGCTCGGTGACGAAGAAGACCGCGGTATTACCCTTGCACTCATTCCCCGGGATACTCAGGGTATGGACATCGGCCGCCGTCACCACCCTATCGGCAGCCCGTTTATGAACGGCCCGATTAAAGGTAACGACGTGTTTGTGCCGCTGGATACCATTATTGGTGGCCCAGACATGATCGGCCAAGGCTGGCGCATGCTGGTCGAGTGCCTCTCGATTGGTCGCTGCATTACCTTACCTTCTGGTGCGACCGGCACCGCCCGCTACGCGCTAGGCTGGAGCGGTGGTTTTACCCGCGTACGTCGTCAGTTCAACGTACCCGTCGCTGAAATGGAAGGCGTACAGGAACCGTTAGCACGCATGGCCTCGCTGGCTTACATCTCTGCTGCTACGGTTTATCAAACCGCCAACCTGATCGATCATGGCGAAAAACCCGCCGTTCCTTCAGCCATCTTGAAGAGCCAATTGACCGAGTTCCAGCGCGTGCTGCTTAGTGACGCAATGGATGTTCACGGTGGTAAAGCCGTTACCCTTGGCCCACGCAACTACCTAGGCATTGGCTACAGTGCTAACCCGGTGGCAATTACCGTGGAAGGCGCCAACATTATGACCCGCAACCTGATGATCTTTGGTCAAGGTGCGATTCGCTGCCATCCCTATGTACTGGACGAGCTAGCCGCTAAAGACGCCAACGACGTTAAAGCCTTCGACAAAGCCTTCTTTGGTCACGCAGGGCTGATTTTCGGCAATGCTGCTCGTGCCTTTACGCTTGGGTTTGGCTTGGGCAAAGCAAATGTACCTTTTAGTGGCCCTGCGGCTACCTACGCCCAGGATATTGCACGCATTTCAGCAGGCTTTGGCCTATGTGCCGACGCCGCCATGGCCAGCCTTGGCTCTGAACTCAAGAAGCGCGAAATGCTGTCAGCACGCTTGGGTGATGTTCTGTCTAATCTGTATCTAGCTTCCATGGTACTGAAGCAGTGGCACACCGGTGACCAAGTAGAGGGTGAAGAAGCGCTGCTACACTATAGCCTGCGGTTCTTGCTAAACCGTGCCGAACAGGCGTTCGTTGAAATTTTCGATAACCTACCGAACCGCGCGTTAGGCAAGGCATTGAAAGTTATCATAATGCCGACCGGCCGCCGCTGGAATAAACCGCATGACGACTTGGCTCGCGATATCGCACAGCGCGTATCCACACATAGCGCCCTGCGCAGCAAGCTACTTTCCAATACATGGGATAAAGATGATGGCGCAGAGTCTAACCCGCTTGCGCGCTACAACGCGCTGCTGGTGGATTATGACCGTGCCGAAACCCTCTACCGTACGGTGAACAAAGCCTATGCCAAAGGTGAGCTGCCACAAACGGCACTACACCCTGAAGCACGCATTGAAGCCGCACTGGACAAAGGGATTATCAAAGAAGACGACGCACAGTTTATGCGCACTTTCGAGGCGGAAGTACTCGAGATGCTGACGGTTGATGATTTCGCCTATGACGCGTTTGCTAATGATAAATCGACGTTGATTAATCACAATGCAGCGCCTGTGGCCACGCCGCAGCAAGCAGAAACCAGCGTTAAGTAGTCCTTTCTCGCTTTAACTAGCGATCCTAACCGGCCTCTCCAGGCCGGTTTTTTTACGTATATTTTCAAAAACGAAACAAACGAACATTCGCTTATCTCACTCAGCGGCTGCTTTCCTTCTCTAAACACCTCGTTTTAATGCCAATTTCTCACCAAAACAACCGGCATCCAGCACTCCCCCACCGCCGGAGCAGCAGCGATATACGCCTAAAAGCGAATACAAACAGCTACAAAAGTCGTTGCAAGTTCGCAAATGATCAACTAGCCTTTCGTTATTGAAAATAAAGTAAATGGAAGTCCGCTTGATAGTTGGCTGACAATAAAGTGCAAACAGCCAAGGCTAACATCTCGAATAAGCGAGTATTGCTTCACTTTCATCAATAGCGATCAACGCAAGACCTCTACCAATAACATTTATCTATAACAATGACGTTAGCGAGATCGGCATGTCCTTACATCTGCAAAATATCGACCACATCGTCGGTGGTGAATCCCATATCAGTGGGGTGGACCTCGAGCTGGAGCCGGGTTCTTTCAATGTGCTGCTAGGGCGAACCCTGGCAGGTAAAACAACGCTCATGCGATTAATGGCGGGTTTGGAGCAACCTACCCGGGGGCGAATCTACATGGATGGCAAGGATGTCACGGGCGTATCCGTCCGCAAGCGCAATGTCTCCATGGTGTATCAGCAATTCATCAATTACCCAAGCCTTAACGTTTACGACAATATAGCGTCACCACTTAAACTGGCTAAGGCATCCAAGCAGGAAATCGACAAGCGTGTGCGTGAAACTGCCGCCATGCTGGGGATTGACCACTTGCTGGACCGCTTGCCGCTTGAGCTTTCTGGTGGGCAACAGCAGCGTACCGCCATGGGCCGCGCTTTGGTTAAGGATGCGGACCTGATCCTGTTTGATGAACCGTTGGTCAATCTTGACTATAAACTGCGTGAAGCGTTGCGCGATGAACTTCGCGGGCTATTCAAGGCGCGAAACTGCATTGCCGTTTATGCCACCACCGAGCCCAACGAAGCGCTAGCGTTAGGCGGCAACACTGCCGTATTGCATGAAGGCAAGCTGCTGCAATATGGCCCAACCGAGCAAATTTATCGCGAGCCTAACGGCATCCTAAGCGCTGAGATGTTTTCAGAACCGCCTATCAATATTGTGCCTGGGCATCTTACTGCCAATGAAATCACCTTCGACCAGGATATCCATTTCCCCTGCGATGTCGCGCTACGTAACCTACCCGCGGGAGCATACCGATTTGGAGTCCGTGCCTCTCATGTCAGCCTACAGCCTAATGCAGCAGATGATCTAGAGCTTGAAGTTGAAGTTGAAGTGGCTGAAATCAGCGGTTCGGAAACCTTCCTCCACGTGCGGCACAACCTATTTTCTTTAGTACTCCATTTGCTTGGTATTCATACACCTAAAGTCAATCAGCGCATAAAGATCTACTTCCCTACCCACAAGCTGTTTGTCTTCGATCAGCAGGGTTCTATTGTTCATACGCCGGAAACACGGGGAGTGCATCAACATGGCTGAGATCATACTAAAGGCTCTCGCGCATACTTATAGCGCTAACCCGACATCACCTGAAGATTACGCGATTCGCCAGATGGAACATATCTGGCACCAAGGCGGCGCTTATGCCCTGCTGGGGCCATCGGGGTGTGGCAAATCCACCCTGCTGAACATTATTTCCGGGCTGCTCGAACCTTCCGAAGGGGATGTGCTGTTTGATGGCCAGCGAGTTAACGAGTTGCCGCCTGAGGAACGTAATATCGCTCAGGTTTTTCAGTTCCCGGTGATCTACGACACCATGACGGTGTTTGATAACCTCGCCTTTCCATTGCGTAACATCAACATTCCAGGTCACCGCATCACGCCAAAGGTAGAGGAAGTCGCCGAGATTCTGGAGTTAACCCCACTGCTCAAGCGTAAAGCCAAAGGGCTGACCGCCGATGAGAAGCAGAAGGTTTCAATGGGTCGCGGCTTGGTGCGCGATGATGTCTCGGCAATTCTATTTGACGAGCCGTTAACGGTTATCGACCCTCAGCTCAAGTGGAAATTACGCCGTAAGCTGAAGGAGATACACCAGCGCTTCAATATCACCATGATTTACGTCACCCATGACCAGCTGGAAGCGGCAACTTTTGCCGACAAAATCGCTGTGATGTATGAAGGTCAGGTGGTTCAGTTCGGCACTCCTCAAGAACTCTTTGAAACCCCTGCGCATACCTTTGTTGGCTACTTTATTGGCAGCCCCGGTATGAACATTCTGGATGTACACCACCATGCGGGGGAAGTCATCTTTGCTGATATACCGCTCCCCATACCGCAGGCGTTTGTTGACGCCATTGCCAATACCAAAAGTTCGAATATAAAAATCGGCATTCGCCCCGAGTTTGTAACCGTGCATGCCAGCAAACGTGAAGGTGCCCTGCCCGCTCGTAAACGGCAAGTCCAAGATCTAGGCACCTACTCAATTGTTACCTTTGAGTTGGGTGGTCAGGCGTTCAAGGCACGCTTGCCGGAAGGTCACCCTGAATTCGGAGACGATATTTATCTCACCTTTGACCATGATCAGTTAGGGCTGTTTGTGGACGAATACCGGGTGGAGGTTACCTCATGAATAATAAAGTCTATAACAACCGCGCTTGGCTATTAGTTCTACCAATGTTAGTGCTCGTGGCGTTTTCCGCCATTATCCCCTTGATGACAGTGGTCAACTACTCGGTACAGGACGTGCTAGGCCCCAACGCTAGCTTCTTTACCGGCACCGAGTGGTTTCGCACTATGCTCAACGATTCAGCGCTGCAAGCTGCATTTGGTCGGCAGATACTGTTTTCATTGATCATTCTGGCTATCCAGATCCCACTGGGAATAGGAATAGCGCTGATTATGCCAAAACAGGGCTGGCAGGCGTCCGCCGTACTAATTCTGATTACCCTGCCCCTGCTAATTCCTTGGAACGTCGTTGGCAGTATCTGGCAAATCTTTACCCGTAGCGATATTGGGCTAATGGGCTGGGGGCTGCGCGAGCTAGGCATTAATTACAATATTACCCGTAATGCTGGTGACGCCTGGGCGACCATTATTTTAATGGATGTTTGGCACTGGACGCCGCTTGTCGCAATGCTCTGCTATAGCGGGCTGCGCTCTATTCCTGAAGCCTACTATCAAGCGGCAAGGATTGACCGTGCTTCTAAGTGGGCAGTGTTTCGCTATATTCAGCTACCGAAGCTAACTAACGTTCTGGTCATCGCCGTACTGCTGCGCTTCATGCACTCCTTCATGATCTACGCCGAGCCCTTTGTGTTAACCGGAGGTGGACCTGGTAGTTCAACCACGTTCCTAACCCAATCGCTTGCCACCATGGCTATCGGCCAGCAGGATCTGGGGCCTTCCGCCGCCTTCTCGATCATCTACTTCCTCGTCATTCTGTTAGTCAGCTGGGTGTTCTATACCACCATCATGCATCTGCAGAAAGACAAGAATTCACAGGGAGGCGTGTAAGATGTCTTACCAACTTGAAAATACCCAGCAGGGTGAAAAATACAACACTATTTTCAGTAAGGTGCCAGCAGCTGAGCGACGCAAGCGCCACTCACGCTCTCGGCTGAGAAAGCGGCTTCTGCTTGGCACCTATATCGTGCTGCTGATACTGCCCCTTTATTGGCTGCTCAATATGTCGCTGCAGACTAACAGCGAGATCCTCGGGTCGATGACGCTGTGGCCGCAAAACCTGACCTTTGACAACTACATCGGCATCTTCACTAACCCAAGCTGGTACATGGGGTACGTCAACTCCATCATGTATGTGGTGATGAATATGGTCATCACCATGTTAGTGGCACTTCCGGCCGCCTATGCCTTCAGCCGTTACAAGTTCATCGGTGATAAGCACCTGTTCTTCTGGCTATTAACCAACTTGATGGCGCCACCCGCAGTATTTTTGCTGCCCTACTTCCAGCTTTATTACTCGGTCGGCTTATTCGATACGCACATCGCCGTAGCGCTAGCTCACTGCCTATTCAATATTCCGCTGGCCATCTGGATTCTGGAAGGCTTTATGAGCAGCGTGCCTAAAGAAATCGACGAAACCGCCTATATCGACGGCTACAGCTTTCCCAAGTTCTTCATCAAGATCTTCATTCCCATGATCAGTTCTGGCATTGGTGTGGTGCTTTTCTTCCTGTTCATGTTTTCCTGGGTTGAACTGCTGCTGGCACGCACACTGACGTCTACAGACGCTCAGCCAATCGGCATGATCATGACCAGAACCTCGACGGCATCAGGTATCGACTGGGGCACCCTTGCTGCCGCCGGTATGTTGACCATTGTTCCCGGCATTCTGGTGGTTTACTTCGTACGCAACCATATCGCCAAGGGCTTTGCCCTGGGCCGCACCTGAGTAGGAGGAAACCTTATGTCCTGGATGGTATGGACTTTACCGACGGCTATTTTCTTTTCTTCCATTGCGGCCATGCTAGCTGGCATGACGATCTGGGAACTACGCTCGCCAAGCATTGAAAGAAAGGGATTTTTACCCATTAGCACCACCCGCGGTGATCGGCTGTTTATCGGCTTGCTGTCTGCCGCGTTTATTCACTTGGGCTTCATTGGGTTCACGTCGCTTTCAATTTGGATTGCACTAGCACTTTCAGCGGTATGGCTGCTGGTGTTAATGCGCTGGGGTTAGCCAATCAGCAATTCCAGGAAAACCCTGGCGTTAAGTACGGCAGTATCAAGGACGCTCAAGATATCAGGGAAGAGCACAACAAAACGAGGTCAACATGCGCAACAACAAGTTCAAACTTACTACCCTCGCCGCCAGCCTCATGCTCGCATCGGGGACACTGATGGCAGACGATCACGATGCGCGGGCAATCGCGGAGCGCTTGGTCGACGAACACTTCCAAAACTCTACATTGAGTCGTGAAGAGCAAATCGAAGAGCTTCTTTGGTTTGCAAAAGCTGCTGAGCCTTTCCGCGGTATGGATATTCAAACTGTCGCAGAAGGCTTGACCACTCACGTCTATGAAAGTGAAGTACTGGCAGAAGCATTCAGTGAGTTAACCGGTATCAACCTTACTCACAATATTATCGGCGAAGGCGACGTCGTTGATACGATGCAAAATCAGATGCAATCAGGTAACAGCATCTACGACGGTTTTGTTAATGACACCGACGCTATCGGCACGCACATTCGTTACGGCACCACCATCAACCTCACCGAGGCGATGGAAAACGAATGGGCTGACTACACACTTCCAACGCTGGACCTAGACGACTTCATTGGCTTGCAGTACGGCACCGGCCCCGATGGCAGTCTATACCAACTACCCACTCAGCAGTTCGCCAACCTTTACTGGTTCCGTTATGACTGGTTCCAGCGCGAAGACCTGCAAGATCAGTTCCGTGAAATCTATGGCTATGATCTTGGGGTACCCACCAACTGGACGGCTTATCAAGATATTGCCGAGTTCTTTACCGAACATGTTGGTGAAATCGACGGCACTACCGTCTATGGCCACATGGACTACGGCCGTCGTGATCCGTCGCTTGGCTGGCGCTTCCACGACTCCTGGCTCTCAATGGCCGGTATGGGTAGCCCGGGCGTACCATCAGGTAATCCAGTCGATGACTGGGGTATTCGCGTTAACGAAGATAGCCAGCCGGTAGGTGCCAGCGTTAGTCGTGGCGGTGCAACCAACTCGCCAGCGTCTGTCTTTGCCATGCAAAAAGCCGTTGATTGGCTACGTGACTTCGCACCGCCTGAAGCACAGGGCATGACCTTTGGTGAAGCGGGTCCTGTGCCTGCTCAAGGTCATATTGCTCAGCAAATTTTCTGGTACACCGCCTTTACAGCAGACATGACCGATCCTGCTGTAGCAGTGACCGACGATGAAGGCAACCCACTTTGGCGCATGGCACCTTCCCCTACCGGCCCTTACTGGGAAGAAGGCATGAAAGTGGGTTATCAGGATGTAGGTGCATGGACGTTCTTTGACTCCACACCCGAAGACCGTCGAACCGCTGCTTGGCTATTTGCCCAGTTTACGGTAGCTAAAACTACCTCTCTTGAAAAACTGATGGCTGGCCTAACGCCGATTCGTGAATCTGACATTTTCTCTGAGCAGATGACCGAAATGGCACCCAAGCTTGGTGGTTTGGTTGAGTTCTACCGTAGCCCCAACGAATCCAACTGGACGCCTACCGGCACCAACGTACCCGATTATCCGCGTATGGCTCCGCTATGGTGGCAAAACCTAGCACCGGTAATGAGTGGCGAAGTTACCCCTCAAGAGGGCTTGGATAAGCTGGCGGCAGATATGGATAACACCATGTACCGCTTAGCTCGCGCAAACGTCTTCGATAGCTACGCCCCAGCGCTTAACGAAGAGCGCGACCCGCAATACTGGCTGGATCAAGAAGGCTCTCCTAAGCAAAAGCTTGATGATGAAATGCCGCAAGGAACGACCGTTCCTTACGATGAAATGATGGAAGCCTGGATGGAAGCGGGTACCCGCTAATCCAGTTGGGGCGGGCTTCGGCCCGCCCTGTTAAGGCTCAAAAACTAGGTTTCATCAGCGGCGAGCAGATAACAGCAAGGCTCGCTGGTCTACATAGGCTTATTGCTTTGTTGTCATGTTGAAACCGCTACCTAAACACGGGGCTTTTTCTTTGTTAATTGGAACCGCTATGAAACTGCGTAACCGGAATATCGAGAAATTGCACACTGACGACTTTGACGCACTAATCATCGGTGGCGGCATTAACGGCGCAGCAACTGCAGCCGCGCTTGCAGGCAAAGGCGCTAAAGTCGCCTTAATAGACCGCGGTGATTTTGCAGGAAGCACCAGTATGCACTCCTCCAACTTAGTTTGGGGAGGCATTAAGTATATGGAAAGCAAGGATTTCGCATTAGTACGCAAGTTGTGCAAAAGCCGTAATCACTTGATTAAAAGTTACCCATCTACCGTTCAGGAAATTCGCTTTCTTACTACCATCAGCAAAGGTTTCCGCCATTCACCCTGGTATTTGTGGGCAGGCACCTGGCTCTACTGGCTGATGGGAAACGGGTTTACTAAGCTGCCCCGCTTACTATCTCCCAAGAACATTAAGCAAGAAGAACCCATCATTGATATCGAAGGCTCAGTCGGTGGGTTTGAATACTCAGATGCCTACTTACACGATAACGATGCCCGATTTGTATTTAACTTTGTTCGCCATTCGCTTAACTATGGGGCGATTGCAGCCAATTATGTTGAGTCGCTTGGTGCTGAACGTGAAGGACAGCACTGGGTAACGAAAGCGCGCAATGTCATGGATGGCAGCACGTTTAATATCCGTTCCAAAGTATTGATTAATGCTGCTGGCCCCTGGGTAGACCAGCACAACGCACTTACCGGCGAGAAAACCACCCATCAACATCTTTACTCAAAAGGCATTCATCTGATCGTTCCGCAATTGACGGAAACTAAACGGGTACTGGCGTTTTTTGCCGACGATGGACGACTGTTTTTTGTTATTCCCATGGGGAATCGCACCTGCATCGGCACGACTGATACACATATGGAACATCCAGAGGTGGATGTCACCGCTGAAGATATTGAATTTGTATTGGAAAATATCAATAAGCGCCTAACATTAGAAAAGCCGCTTACCCAAGACGATATTATTTCAACACGCTGTGGTGTTCGGCCGCTGGCTATCAAAGCGGATCAAGGTAACGATCGCGATTTTCTCCAGCTGTCGCGTAAACATGTCATCGATACCAATGCGGATAGCGCCCACATTAGTATTTTTGGCGGTAAATTAACCGACTGCTTGAATGTAGGTGATGAAATCGCAGAAGAAGTGGTCCGCCTAGGTGTCAATCTCAGCGATATCAACTATCGCTGGTACGGTGAGCCACCAGAGCCTGTTAAACAGCAGTTTATGGACCAAGCTAAACGGATGAATCTAGATGCGATGACCGCACCGACGTCTACCGAGCCGCTCTCTTCCCGGCTGTGGCGGCGTTATGCAGAGCAGGCCATGCAAATGCTGGAAAAAATTCGTCAGGATCCTTCGGAAGCCGATATTCTCATTGAAGGTACCGAATATATTCGCTGCGAACTAGAGCATGCCCGAGACCACGAAATGATTACGCAACTGGAGGACTTCCTGCGCCGAAGAGCCAAAGTGTCACTGGTTGTTCACCATGAACAGCTGCGCCACTCTAAGGGGCTGAAAGAAGCTTGTCGTGTCCTATTCGGAGACCAAGCGGAAGAGCGCTTTGCTACCTACTTTGCTGAAAATCGTGACACCTCTCAGCCCTTCGTTGCACAAGCAGAGCCACAGAACACTCACTGATTAACCATCAACAACATTAAAAAGCCGCTATCATCGGTAGCGGCTTTTGCCTATTGAAGTAGCCAATAAACGGTTGTTAATTACAACGCACGCGATTCACGGCATCTAGCCAACCCTGGTACAACTCCTCCCGAGTCGATTCTGGCATTTTAGGTGTAAAGCTCTTTTCGCAACGCCAGAGTTGCTCAATTTCTTCAAGCGTGTCATACCAACCCAAACGCAAGCCTGCCAAATAAGCAGCTCCAAGCGCTGTCGTTTCAAGAATAGTCGGCCTATCCACCTGGACATCGAGCATATCGGCTAAAAACTGCATCACCCAGCTGTTTTTCACCATGCCACCATCGACACGTAGGTTACCAGGCGTGGCTTCCATATCGTCGTTCATACAGTGCTGAAGGTCACGGGTCTGGTAACACACCGCCTGGAGCCCCGCCGCAACGATTTCGGCAATACCGGTATCCCGGGTGAGGCCAAAAATGGCGCCTCGCGCTTTAGGGTCCCAATGGGGCGCGCCCAAGCCAGTAAAGGCCGGTACCAAGTAAACGCTATGTCCGCTACGGGTTTCTTTAGCAAGCGTCTCTGTTTCTGACGCATCTGCAAACAGGTTCAACCCATCGCGTAGCCACTGCACAGTCGCTCCAGCAACAAAAATACTGCCTTCCATCGCATAGGTCGGCTTGCCATTAATTCGGTAACCAATGGTGGTTAGCAGGCGATTTCGTGATACCGAGGGTGTATCCCCGGTGTTCACGATCATAAAACATCCGGTGCCATAGGTGCTTTTACCCATTCCTGGCTGAAAGCACGCTTGCCCCACTAACGCGGCCTGCTGATCCCCTGCCACACCCGCAATAGGGATAGACGCCCCTAACCAATCTGCGTCAGTGGTGCCAAAATCATCGCTGGAATCTTTTACCTCGGGCAGCATGTTGGCAGGAACGTTAAACAACGCTAACAGCTCATCGTCCCATGTTTGATTATGGATATTAAAAATGGCTGTTCGCGATGCGTTGGTAGCATCAGTGACGTGTTGCTTGCCATTCGTTAATCGCCAAATCAAAAAGGTATCGATAGTGCCAAAGAGTAGCTCACCACGCTGCGCACGCTCGCGGGCCCCTGCTACATTATCGAGTATCCAGGCGAGCTTGGTGGCAGAAAAATAGGGGTCTATTAAGAGGCCTGTCTTCGCTTGTACTGCCTCTGTATGCCCTTCGTCACGGAGTGTTTGACAAAGTTCAGAGGTCCGCCGATCCTGCCAGACAATCGCATTATAGAGCGGCTTACCCGTCACTCTATCCCACACCACCGTGGTTTCACGTTGGTTAGTAATGCCAATTCCATCAATCTGCTCTGGCGAAATATTCGCCTTTTCTAATACCTCACGACAGGTGGCGAGGACAGTCTCCCAAATATTTTCGGGATCATGCTCTATCCACCCATCCTGAGGGAAGTGCTGAGGAAATTCCTGTTGGGCAACCGCCTCTATTTGACCTTGGCGGTCAAATAAAATGGCGCGCGAGCTGGTCGTACCTTGATCGATGGCGAGAATAAAGGAGGACATATCACGTTCACTTTGTTGTAGGTTCTTTCGGTTTTGTGTGTTTTGTTTCGCTTTATTATCATCCAAGGCTACTCTAGCCGCCCCAAATGCTCAAGTATGAAACTACTCTCCTTCACTCTTAAACTCGTCGGTGGCCGTGTTCTGCCTTAGCTTACGCATCATGCTTAAGCGATATGCAATGCAACACCGTGTTGCGATAACAGCTGCAGAATCGATTCAGGAGGCTTCCGATCAGTGAACAGAGCATCAAGTTGGGAAATATTCCCTTGGCGTACCACCGGATTACGATGAAATTTTGAGTAATCTGCGGCGAGATAAATGCGTCGCGAATTGGCAATAATCGCTTGAGCAACGCGTACTTCCTGGTAATCAAATTCAAGGAGCGAGCCATCCTCATCAATACCGCTGATCCCGATGATTCCGTAATCCACTTTAAATTGATTGATAAAATCGATAGTGGCTTCGCCAATAATACCGCCATCGCGAGAGCGAACTTGCCCGCCAGCAATAATCACCGTGAAGTCCTCTTTATGCTGAAGAATGGCGGCCACGTTCAGGTTATTAGTAATGATTTCTAAGCCCTGGTGCTCAAGCAACGCCTGGGCGATCATCTCGTTACTGGTACCGATATTAATAAACAGTGAGGAGTGATGAGGAATTTGCTGCGCCAGGCAGTGAGCAATCCGCTCCTTCTCTTCTAAATGTAGCGTTTTACGCGTGCTGTAAGCGGTATTAACAGTGCTCGACTCTATTCCTACACCGCCATGCACACGACGAACCCGCCCTTCGTTTGCTAGCGTATTTAAATCACGCCGAATGGTTTGTGGCGTCACTGCAAAGTGATCGGTCAGCTGCTCAATGCTCATATAGCCATGCTGGCGTACTAACTCGACGATAGCATCTTGGCGAAACTGTTGGTTCATAAGCCCGGCCTGTTCGTTATTTATTGGTGTATAAGTGCTGTTCTCTATGGGCTATAGAGTAGCAAATTTTCGAAATTCAATAATACGAACATTGGGCCTTCCCCATTTTCTCGCTAAGTACCTGCTCCATTAGAGCGGCCAGGCCCATAAAATGGCAGGAATAGCGACTACCATCACTACTAACGAAAGTGGAAGGCCGAGCTTCCAATAATCACCAAATTGATAGCCGCCCGGGCCTAACACTAGCGTATTGGACTGGTGTCCTATCGGCGTTAGAAAAGCACATGAGGCACTGACGGCCACTATCATTAAAAAGGGATCGAGTGATACATCAAAACCACTCGCAAGACTGGCGGCAATAGGCGCCATCAACAGCGCGGCTGCGGCGTTATTGACCACGTTGGAAAGTAACATCGAGAGCATAAACAGCCCTGCCAATGAAACAATAATGGGCCACTCAACGCCGAATCGTAGTAATGCATCAGCAATAATTTCAGCGCCACCGCTCGTTTCAAGCGCTTCTCCCACCGGCAGCATAGCCGCCAAGAGAACAATAACGGGACCATCAATGGCTTGGTAACCTTCTCTCAGCGGCAGTACACCAATCAGTAGTGATATCAACGCCGCGCTACTCATGGCAACAGCGGCAGGCAGAAGATCAAACAGCATTGCAATAATGGCGAGGGCAAAAATACCAATCGACAACGCCAATTTTCGCGGTTGACCTAAGTGAAGCTCACGATTAGCCAGCGGCAAACAACCAAGGGTCGCTAAGCTATCGGCGATTTCATTTTCACTACCTTGTAACAGCAGTACATCACCGGTTTGAAAACGAATATCTCGAAGACGCTGCTTTAAACGCCCCCCATCCCGAGCTACCGCCACTAAATGCAGGCCGAACTGCTGATTTAACCGCAGCTGGCGTACGCTTCGATTGACCATCATTGAATCGTTACGCACCACCGCTTCAATCAGTTGCAGACCTTCCGTATCGACAGGCTGGCGCTCATCCGACGGTTGTGAAGCCCCATTCTCACTATCGGCCTCATCGCTATCTTTTTCATCTTCTTCTGGTTCCGCAATGGCGCTCAACCCTACTTTATCTTCCAGCAGCTTAAGCTCATCAGGCCCTGCTTCCAGCAGCAAAATGTCCCCCTCTCGAAGCACCCCATGAAATGAGTACCCTGCGCGGCGATTATCTTCCCGTACCACGGCAAGTACTGGGATGGTCTCTTCTAGCTCATCATGTAGTTGCTGGAGTGTCAGACCATTAGCCTTTGACTCTTCTGAGACCTTTAGCTCAACCAAATAATTAGCAGTATCAAACATTTCTTCGGTTGAAGCCTGCCCACTGCGCTTAGGCGTTAAGCGCCAGCCCACAAGCACAATAAACACCAGACCGGCTAACGCAACAGCAATCCCCACCGGGGTAAAGCTGAACATACCGAAGTTTTCACCGGTGATATTACCCCGGTATGTGGCAATAATGATGTTGGGTGGCGTGCCAATCAGCGTGGTTAAGCCTCCCAGCAATGAACCAAACGCCAACGGCATTAATAACAGCGACGGGGATGTGTTGTGCTCTCGAGCAAGCCGCATGGCAACGGGCAACAGTAACGCCAGTGCCCCTACGTTATTCATAACCCCAGAAAGCACCACGACCGTGCCGACCAACACGAGTAATTGTAGTAGCAGCCGTTCACCTACTTTGAGCACTTGATTGGCGATGATATCGACAACGCCCGAGCGCTCAAACCCTCGGCTAATGACCAATACCGCGGCCACCGTAATCACGGCTGGATGCCCAAAGCCTTTAAAAGCCTCATCGCTAGGCACAAGCCCAAGCATTACCGAGCCAAGCAATGCCGCAAGCGCGACGAGATCATAGCGAAATCGACCCCACATAAAAGCGGCAAGCGTTAATCCCAAAACGATAAAGACCAGCGTACTGGGCGCAAGCCCGATGCTTTCCATTGTCATGCGATGTCCATCTCCTTGTGTTGGGTACGCTCGGCTGATGTGCCAAATAACTAGCAACACAGTAGATGATGACTATACGGCCGTATAGCCCTAGAAGAGCAGAGCAACAAAAGAACGTTAGGCCAATAAAATGCCTGGCCACGCCAGGCATTCATAAAAAGTGGTTAAAGGACCACTAAGCCACACAGCTCACTCCATGTTGCCAAAAATGGCGGCAAAGCGTGGCCGTTTAACCAGGCGCGTAAACGTATTAAGGAAGTAGCACCGTCGAGCCAGTTGTTTTGCGGCTTTGCAGGGCATCTTGGGCCTTTCCAGCGTCCTTAAGCGGGTAACGATTTGCTACGTCAATATGAAGCTTGCCGCTTTTGATCATGCCAAAAAAGTCATCGCACATCATTTCAAAGCGTTCACGGGTATCCGCATAGCCGTTCAAACTTGGGCGGGTTACAAAGAGCGCGCCTTTTTGGTTCAGAATACCTATATTAACCCCGTCTACTGGGCCAGACGCATTACCAAAGCTGACCATTAGCGAACGAGGCTTTAGGCAGTCTAACGACATTTCCCAGGTATCTTTTCCTACGGAGTCATAAACCACATCGCACATTTCGCCATTGGTTAGCTCACGTACCCGCTCTACCACATTCTCTTCGCTGTAGTTGATCGTTGCCCATGCACCGTTGGCCATCGCCAGGTCGGCTTTCTCTTTTGAGCTAACCGTTCCAATCAGTTTAACGCCTAGCGCTTTGGCCCACTGGCAGGCAATCGAGCCAACGCCTCCAGCAGCGGCATGAAAAAGAATGGTCTCACCGCCCTTTAGCGCATAAGTTTGACGCAGCAGATACTGCACGGTTAGCCCTTTCAGCATACTGGCCGCAGCGGTTTCAAAATCAATAAAGTCCGGCAGCTTAATCACCTTGGCCGCTGGCAAGGTATGCATCTCTGCATAGGCACCCAATGGCCCTTGTGCATACGCTACCCGGTCACCCTCTTTTAGATGGGTAACGCCTTCACCCACAGCGTCGACAACCCCTGCACCTTCAGTGCCTAATCCAGAAGGCATAGATGGCGCAGGATAGAGCCCTGTACGAAAGTAGATATCGATAAAATTCAGGCCCACCGCTTTATTAGCAATACGCACTTCACCGCTGCCGGGTGCCTTAGGCTCTGTGTCGACCCACTCCAATACACCTGAATCGCCCGTTTTTGAAAACTGAATACGTTTAGACATCTGGGCATACTCCCATTATTAATTACTGGACACACATTAGCAGGCTATCCAACCGCGTTGTGCGTCTCAAATCAAGCGATTAGCCAGCCATACAGGACATATTGCTGTCATGCACTCATGCTAGACTATTTAAAAATGTTGATAACAATGCTTATCGATTACTCTAAAACGGACAGACTATGACGCACCCAGCAATCTGTTTGCCTACGCTTATAGCCCATCGCGGATACTCAGCCGCCGCACCTGAAAACACCCTAACGGCAGTGCGCGCCGCTCATCAAGTGGGCACTACTTGGGTGGAATTAGACGTTCAACTACTGGGCGATGGTACCCCTGTCATCTGGCACGATAGCGATATTAGCCGCTGCTCCGATAGCCGTGGCGACCTTGCTAGCCTGACGTGGCAGCATGCACAACAGCTTGACGTCGGCAGTTGGTTTGGAGATTTGTTTGCAGGTGAAAAAATGGCCAGTCTAGAGGCCATGCTAGCGCTGTTGAACGAACTCAATATGGGGGTGAATTTAGAGATCAAGGTAAACAAAGGCCGTGACCCCATCGCCTTGGTGGATACCGTATTACCAATCGTATTAGCAACATTGCCCCCTGAACGGCTGATTGTGTCCTCGTTTGATGCCCGAGCGTTAGCTCGATGCCGCCGCTTCGCACCCAAAGAAGCCCTCGCGCTGGGCGTACTATTTGGCAGCACACCACCAACCTGGCGTGACCAGTGTGAAGCCATCGACGCCTTTAGTATTCACCCTCATTGGCCGCGCTTAAAACACACACAGGCCGCTGCCATGCGCCGAGATGGTTATGAAATTTTATGCTATACCGCCAATGACCCCAGCGCTTTTGAAAGCCGCTGGGGCTGGGGAATAGCCAGCGCGATCACTGATGAGCCTGAAGCATTTCAACGCTATTTGAATAATCGACGTCGACACGGTTAAATTCGTCAATATCAATATTCTACCTAAGGAAGACTATGCACTATCTTGGTGCCCACGTAAGCGCCGCGGGTGGCGCGGATCAAGCAGTGTTCCGTGCGGTAGAAATCGGCGCAAATGGCTTTGCTCTGTTCACCAAAAACCAGCGACAGTGGAAAGGTAAACCGCTGACCGATGAGGCTATTGCTGCATTTAAACGAGCCTGCCAAACCCACGGGTTTGGCCCGGAACAAATTTTACCCCACGACAGTTACCTGATTAACTTAGGCCACCCGGAAACCGCTGGGCTTGAAAAATCACGCGCTGCGTTTTTAGACGAAATGCAGCGCTGCGAGCAACTAGGTCTCACGTTATTGAACTTCCACCCAGGCAGTCATCTGAACAAAATCAGCGAAGCCGATTGCCTGAAACGCATTGCAGACTCCATCAACGAAGCATTACTAGCCTCACAAGGTGTTACGGCAGTGATTGAAAACACTGCCGGGCAAGGCACCAACCTCGGTTGGCGCTTCGAGCACTTAGCGGAAATTATTGCCCACGTCGATGATAAAACCCGTGTTGGCGTTTGTATTGATACCTGCCACGCCTTCGCCGCAGGGTATGACCTACGTACCGCCGAGGCCACCAAAGCAACGTTGGACGAGCTAGGCAAGGTAGTCGGTTTTGAGTATTTACGCGGTATGCATTTAAACGATGCCAAGAGTGCCTTCGCCAGCCGTGTAGACCGCCACCACAGCCTGGGTAAAGGCAATATCGGCCTGGATGCGTTCACAACGATCATGCGAGACGAACGCATTCATGACATACCGATGATTCTGGAAACCGTCGAACCCGGCATTTGGGCTGATGAAATCAACTGGCTACGTGCTCAAGTACCAGGTGCTCAAGTACCCGGTGCTCAAGTGCCTGAAGCAGCGCCTGGCAAATAGTGAATCACATCGTGAAAACGTAGCCGCGTCGTAGCGCTGTTACGCATGGCGTGGGGACGATCGGCAAAAAAACGCAGCCCCTCGCCTACTCGTAGCGTTTGCCAGCGCTCGTCAATGCGCAGCTCCATCTCGCCTTCAACAACGACGATGTGTTCTACCACACCGCTGGCGTGGGGAGACGACTCACTGATCGCCCCTGGCGCTAGCTCAATCATAAACATTTCAAAGCCCAGCAGCGGGTCGTAAGGGAAAAGCAGCCGCGCTTGCATCCCAGCGCTATCATCGCCCCAAACGGACTCCCAGCCATCTCTGTGTAGTTCGCCTAACGCAGGCTTGTCACCATCAAACAGGGTTGAAAACGACACCCGAAAACCACTCGCGATCTTCCACAGCGTTGAGATGGTAGGGCTAGACTCACCACGCTCTATCTGTCCCAACATGGCTTTACTCACACCCGTTTCACCCGCCGCGCGATCTAGGCTCCAACCACGATCTTTACGTAGCTTTTTAACGGTTCCCGCAATGTGTTCGGCAATGGTATGAGGGTCACTCACTATGTGGTTCTCCATAGAATTTAGTGTCGTAGTTTACCTATCCGAACAGCGATGAACACCGGCGATGCCAATATTGTGCGCTATAACGCACAGTGATAGTCTGGCAGCATTGTGCGTTATAGCGCACGCCACCCAATGTAAACGAGGCAACACTATGGAGGCACCACCTACCCTACAGCCCACAGGAAGCCATAGAACTCCTTTCTGGCGAGACATTAGCCTCTCGGCCGTCACAGCAGGTTTCGTTGCTGTCACTATCGGCTATACAAGCTCAGCGGCAATCATTTTCCAGGCGGCAGCCGCAGCGGGCGCCAGCACTGCGCAAATCAGCTCTTGGCTGTGGGCGTTGGGCATTGGCATGGGCATTACCTCGATAGGACTATCGCTGCGCTACCGCATGCCTTTATTGACAGCGTGGTCAACGCCAGGCGCGGCGTTTTTGGCAACGAATCTTCCTGGCATTCCACTTGATGAAGCGATCGGTGCCTTCCTCTTCTCCGCGCTGCTCATTACGCTCTGCGGCGTAACAGGGTTATTCGAGCGCTTGATGCGCTATATCCCCAGCGCAATCGCCTCGGCCCTACTGGCAGGTATTCTGCTGCGCTTCGGTTTAGAGCTGTTCAACGTGATGGAAAGCCAATGGCTACTACCACTGGCCATGTTAGCCGCTTGGGTAGCCGGTCGGCGCCTATGGCCAACGCTCGCAGTGCCTGGCGTACTGTTAACCGGCATTGCTATTGCCCTTTGGCAGGGTCAACTTAACGTACACAGCATTCCGTTAGCACCTACCGTACCGGTTTTCACTGCGCCTACCTTTTCGCTGACAACGCTGATCAGTATAGGAATCCCCCTGTTTGTCATTACCATGGCGACTCAAAATTTACCTGGCGTAGCCGTGCTACGGGCAGCAGGTTATCAGCCAAACAGTTCGCCGCTCATTAGTTGGACAGGGGGCGCAACGCTGTTACTTGCGCCCTTCGGTGGCTATGCACTCAATATGGCGGCCATTAGCGCCGCGGTATGCATAGGGCCTGATGCCCATGCGAATCCTCTTAAACGCTATACCGCAGGCGTTGCAGCGGGCGTGTTCTATATCGCGATGGGCATATTTGGGGGCACAGTTACCGGTGTTTTCAATGCGCTTCCCAGCGTCCTGGTCATGTCGCTGGCAGGTATAGCGTTACTTGGCACATTAAGCGGTGGGTTAGCGAATGCATTTGAAAATAGCGGGCAACGAGATGCCGCCATTGTTACCTTTTTACTAACCGGCTCAGGCATCACGTTGTTAGGTATCGGCGGTGCATTCTGGGGGCTTGTGGCGGGCTTGGTGGTACTAAAGCTGACAAAGGCTCCAAATCATTAGCGGTATGTTATTCATACAATAACTATTTATTTAATAACGATACGACAAAAAATGCCCCCAGAGCGTTCACTACTAGGGGCATTTTATTATTTCTGTTCAGCGCTATCTGCCTCTACATATGAGGCCATTACGCATTACATCGTAGCGAGGCGTTCTTCATCCAGTACGCCCGACATCCGCACCATGGCTAACGCTTCATCCAGGCTGGCCACTTCTTCCATCATCAATAATTCGTTTTCCAAGCTAACAGGCTGTCCCGCTTTATCTGACAGCAGCTTTTCCAGCGAAGCTACATCCATAGCGTCGTCTAAGTGGTGAATATCTACCGACGCACTGCTCGCATTTGGTAAGTAGATAGTGCCATTAGAGAAATCCACGGCATAAGCGATAACGCCTGGCACAATAAAAAACAGTAAGCCGACACCATTGGCGATCGCCACCACGGGGTCAACATTACCGCTCATTTGTCCTTTACGTTCAGGATGAAAAAGCGTCCCACAACCACTTAACGTTACAATGGAGACACCAACAACGGCCCCCGTTAACCAACGGCGTACTGCTTGCTGCATGAAGGTTCCCTCAAAGTCCTAACGTACCGATAGCTGAAGAAGATGCGCTTGTTTGCCCACTGCTATCGAGCCACAAAACTGGGCAAGTTTAACACATTTGATTACCAGCACACGCCAAGCTGTTAACGTAGGATTTTGCCGCCATACCCGCTTAGCCGTACAATGCCGCATTCAACGCTAGTTTAAGCGCTACGTTACTAAACGATTAAGCATCACCCCTACCAACAAGGAATGCTCACGCCCATGCGCGCCAGCCAATTATTGATTGCGACATTAAAAGAAACCCCGGCCGACGCTGAAGTCATCAGCCACCAGTTAATGCTGCGCGCCGGTATGATCCGTCGTCTTACCTCCGGCCTCTATACGTGGCTGCCGCTTGGCCTACGCACGCTGCGTAAGGTTGAAGCCATTGTCCGCGAAGAGATGAACCGTGCCGGCGCTCAGGAAGTATTAATGCCCGCCGTGCAACCTGCTGACCTATGGCAAGAGTCTGGCCGTTGGGAACAGTACGGCCCGGAGCTACTACGCCTGAAAGATCGCCACGAGCGTGACTACTGCGTAGGCCCGACCCATGAAGAAGTCATTACCGATTTGGTGCGCAAAGAGATTGCCAGCTACAAGCAGTTGCCGGTTAATTTTTACCAAATCCAGACCAAGTTTCGTGACGAGATTCGCCCGCGCTTTGGGGTGATGCGTTCTCGCGAATTCATTATGAAGGATGCTTACTCCTTCCACCTGGACGAAGCCTCCCTCAAAGAGACTTACCAGACGATGTATGATGCCTATACACGCATCTTCACCCGCCTGGGTCTCGATTTCCGTCCTGTGATTGCTGATAACGGCTCAATTGGCGGCACTGGTTCTCACGAATTCCACGTGCTAGCAGAATCCGGCGAAGATGATATCGTGTTCTCCAACGCCTCCGATTACGCCGCTAATATGGAAAAAGCTGAGGCTCTGCCCGCGCCGCTAGGCAGCAACGCCGAGCGTGCAGCCCCCAGCGAAGAGATGCACCTGGTCGATACGCCCAACGCTAAGACAATTGCCGCCCTGGTAGAGCAGCATGGCCTGCCGATTGAGAAAACCATCAAGACACTGATGGTGCATGCCGCTGAAGGTGGTTTGATTGCCCTGCTAATCCGTGGTGACCATGAGCTTAATGAAGTCAAAGCTGAAAACCTGCCCCAGGTAGCCGCCCCACTTACCATGGCAAACGAAGAAGAAATTCGCGCCGTGGTTGGCGCTGGCCCAGGCTCACTTGGTCCAGTTGGCCTAAACATGCCGATCATTATTGATCACAGCGTGGCGCTTATGAGTGACTTTGGTGCGGGTGCAAACATCGATGGCAAGCACTATTTCGGTATTAACTGGGAGCGTGACGTGGCGCTGCCCCAAGTTGCCGATCTACGTAACGTTGTCGAAGGTGACCCTTCGCCAGACGGCAAAGGCACGCTGTCTATCAAGCGCGGCATTGAAGTGGGCCATGTCTTCCAGCTTGGACAAAAGTACTCCGAAGCAATGAACGCGACGGTGCTGGGCGACAACGGCAAAACCAGCCATCCGTGGATGGGCTGCTATGGTATCGGTGTTACCCGCGTGGTCGCTGCCGCCATTGAGCAAAACCACGATGATTCAGGCATTATCTGGCCAAACGCTATCGCACCGTTCCAAGTGGCATTGGTGCCGATGAATGCCCACAAATCACAACGTGTGCGTGAAGAGTCCGAACGTCTCTATCAAGCGCTAACAGCCGCAGGCTTAGATGTACTGCTTGATGACCGCGACACGCGTCCCGGCGTCAAGTTTGCTGACCTGGAGCTTATGGGAGTGCCTCACCGTTTAGTGATTGGTGATCGTGGCTTGGATAACGGCGAACTGGAATACAAAGGCCGCAGGGACAGCGAAGCCACCATGGTTCCTGCTGACACAATTGTTGATTTCCTACGCGAAAAAGCAGGACTGATCAGCGCATAACCGTTTATAACGGCCACGACTAGAACTGCATCGTGGCCAATAAAAGAGACACTGGCAGGCATCATCAGTTAGGTTGCCTCGCCAGTGCCAGCGCTAATCGGCGACAGGCTGCACTAATCCCAAGCTGACTAATTGGCCCAATAACTGGCAGATATCTCGCTTGACACTTTGCCTGCTAGCGCCAACAAAAAAAGCCATCAAGGTATCAATAATTTCATCTTGGCATAGAGCCTCATGCTGCAGCAGTACCCACACGGCTCTACTCGTCACATTCAAACGATGAATTTCGCCGCCCTCTTTAGCAATGACGAACAGCTCTTCACCCAGTGGAAACTCGTGAGCCACCGGACTGATTTGCCACCTGCGCGCGTCGTTTGCTGCCAGCACCTGACTCTGTTTGAACGCCTCCGGCTCAGTTTGACGACGACACGGATTCGTCGCCACAGCACCGTCAAGAAACCCATCGCTATCTATCTCAGTTGCCAGCCATGTTGCCGCTTCGTAAGCATCTCGGTAACGCATTAAAAAACACGGTAAATCTTTTAAGAGGGGCAAAAAGCGCTCAATCAACGTTTGATCCGACTCATGCTCAGCGAAATTCTGCTGCAACAACTGCCACAACCCATCTCCCGGCTGCAGACGAACCAGCTGTAGCTCACTGAGCAATTCATCGCGCTCAATAAGCAGTACGGCGCCTAGCGGACAACGCATCCCATGCGATGCCAGTTGCTGCTCGCCTAACGCCAGATAGCCATAGCGATCATCATGAAGCCCTAGGTGGTTGGCAACAAACTTATGAAACTCCGGCGCAAGGGTCTCTGGCAACGGCAAACGCAATCTAGGTGCAACGCCCAGCGCTATCCCTTCACCACAGCTAGTGAGTGCCAGCACATCATCGCCAAACACCCGATAACCAGCCGCGGCGAACGCCGCCGTGAGCGTGCTTTTACCAGCTCGATGACTATCCGGAAATATTACTAGCTGTTGATTAACCTCTACCGCCCCACAGTGAAGCCCAATATGCTCAGGATGATGTCGAAGATAAGCCCCCGCTAAATCAGCAATCACGCTACATGCGGTTCCTGCCGGTGTATCTAATAACATGCCTCCCGGCAGGGCCGGCGCTTCCTGCCAGTAACCATTAGGATGACGCCAAACACAAATAGAGGGTGCGTGCTGTTGAGCCTCACAGGGCGTTAGCCGCCAACCTGGCATGGCTTGATGAATCACTGGCAGTAGGTCCTCTGCATCAATCAAGCGTATGCAAGGACCAACATTTTCCAGCGCATAATCGACAGCAATCGATGTAGTAGACATGGCACCTACCCCTACCAGCGAGGTAATAAGCGGCTTATGCGAATCTCAATCACAGCGTCTCCATCCCAACGAGAGCGCTGTGGGCGAGCGTAGTAAGGACGTGAATAATGGGGACGTGAATGGCTGGATTTAGAATAACGGGGTCTTGAATAGCTGGGTCTTGAATAACGGGGCCTTGAATAGCTGGGCCGCGAGTAACGTGAACGGGAATGGTGATGTTCGCGCGCTTCAGCTTGCCCCATGGAAAACATCGTAGGGGCCACGTAAAGTGCAGCGGCGCCAAGGCCTAAACTTGCTAACACTTGTCGGCGTGAACGCCGTTTATTCAGCAGGGAATCGGCTTCATTGCTCATATCAGCACTCCGGATTAATCGCTAGAAAGGTTATGAAACACTGTTTTAAAAACAATCCTAGCCCCGAAGTACACATCAAACCACTGACTGAGCGTCACTTTCCCATTGTTTACTTTTTTCAACTATACTTCAGCGTTTTGTGAAAACATTATGCAGCTGCAGTAATTTGCCAATCATTACGGCCTGCGCTCTTTACTCGGTAAAGCGCCTTATCAGCAGCTTTGTAGGCATCTGGAAAAGTGGCTTCCCCTGCGGTAAAGCGCACTGCCCCAATACTCAAGGTGACCCTTTCATTGTGCGGATGCGTGGGGTGTTTGAAATCAGCCTGCTCTAAAACAGACGTCAATTGATCACAGTAGCCAATCAATAACGCGTCATTATCACAAGGCAATACTGCGGCAAACTCATCCCCGCCTAATCGGTACAGTTTTGCTTTTGCTCCAAGTACATATTTCAATAGACTGGCTAGGCGCCGTAACAGTTGATCACCCTCTGGATGCCCCAATGAATCGTTGTACTGCTTAAAGAAGTCGATATCGACCAAGATCAAAGCAAGCGCAGCCCCTTTTTTGGCAGCGACATCCTGATGAAGCGCAATGCGGTTACCTATCCCCGTCAGCGGATCGCGCATCGCATGCTGCATCCAGGCTAGGGTTTGCTTAGTAGCGCGCTCTGTACGCCGCAACTGACGCTCATGCATTCCCCAAAACAGCAACCCTAGTGCAAAAATCACCATACTCGAATAGGTGAGAATCTGATTATGCCGCCGGGTGTTTTCAGAAAACTCATTAATTGCCATACCACGCAGGTCGAGCTGGTTCATCTCAATGTTTGTTAAACAATCAATTGGACCCAACAATTCAGCTGCGGCATCAAACGGCGTCACGGCATTTTCTTTAAGGCGCTCTGTTAGTAAATTGAGGGTTTGTAAACTCGGCTGGGTACAGCTGTACCTTTGACGATATACCTCGACATCAATTAGCCCATAGGCAAGATCGAGATTAAGCCTAACCATTTGTCGTTGTTCATCATCAAAGGGCTGTTTGCCTAACAAATGTTGCTGGGCAAGCTGTAAATATCCCCGTGACCTGGTGGCCAATTGCTGCCCTGTCAAATTGCCTGTTTGGCTGAAGTAAGCCTGTATTTCGGGATATACCCAGCGCGCCTCATAAACAATAACCACCATCAATGCCATAAAACTCATGAGGCTCAATGATAACCACGTTACATAGCGGCGCTTCCTCGCTAAAGGAGCGGGTGGTGGCAGTGGTACGGCAGGTGGAGAAGGGGGCGGCTTAGTGATCACCAACGGGCCTCAATACTTCGAATCATCCATATCCAGTCATTGAATTCACGTAAATTTTTGATATCACGCTGATCATTATAAGCCTGATCAACCAGCCGCAATGGCCCTCGCGAACGCAATGTAAGTGGCTCTCCACTCTCTGCCGTGACCATTAACCACTTAGGATCATCCCAGCCACCTAACGTCACTTCGTAATCATCCCATGTCGTAAAGTGCAATGCGGGAGGAACTTCGCCAAATTGATTAATGAGAAAGCGACGGAATTCAAGCCCATGCATCTCTAGTTCTCGGCCTTGAAAAGGATCAAATACTGGCGAGGTAATCGTAGATTGTTGACGTAACTCATTAAGAGAGAGTGCTGTGGTTTTTTCACCATTAATGACGCTTAATGCTTGAGCATAGACCGGCACTGATAGCCAGCTAAGTAATAGAAGAATACAGGCAACACTAGCTTTGGGATAATGATGAGCGCAGCAGCGTATGGCAACGATTAAAGTAACAGCATTCATGGCAAATGGCTTCCTTGCGGTACAATGCCTTATTGTACAACTAGGTACTTTACCAGACGATTAATGCGAATACTCGGAAACAGTTTTTAATCAACAAAAAAAAGCCGACCCAAATGGGCCGGCAACAGGAAGCTCGCTATTAGAAGCAAGCTCCCTCCCCTGACGACGGTCACCACAACGGCGTTAATGCTTTTTACGTTCATCCTTACGGAGGTGGTCGCGTACAATAAAACCTACCCAACCAATCATAAAAGCAATCATTAACGCGACAGTAACTAGACCGAAAATAACAGCATCATCCCAGTACATGGTGATCCCCTCCTGCCGTGATGTATGACACCATCCTAGTGCGTTAATCGCGGCAGGAAGCTGACCTGGGTCAAGCTTTTCAGCGGGGTTATTTGCGGCCCATCAGGAACTTGATATGGGTCAGTTTTTAACGCTCAAAATACGCTGCAGCTTTAAAATACACTGTCAATTTTGAGCACGCTGAAGATTTAAGGCCTGTGAAACTTAAAGTCTGTGAAACTTAAAGCCCCTAAAACTTGCTGCTAAAGCACTTTTCGATCTTCTACTTTGCTGTGTTCGGTTCCCGGCGGTAGAGGGTGGCCTTTCGCCAGCTCTGCACGGGTTGCATCACGCACATCCAGCACGTTGACTTGATAGCGAAGCGTGTGGCCTGCCAGCGGATGATTTGTATCGACCGTTACCATGTCCCCATCAATACTCATCACCGTGACAATTTGCGGGCCTGCTTCACCTTCTGTTTGGAAACGGCTACCGGGTTCAAGTGCTGCGCTGCCAAATGAGGCACGACTCACTTGTTGCACCAAGTCTTCATTACGGATGCCGTAGGCATCAGCAGGCGCAAGCGTGACACGCAGCTCATCTCCAGCGGCTTTATCTTCCAGAGCACTCTCTAAACCGGGCAAAATATTATCGTGTCCATGAAGGTACTCTAAGGGCTTATCACGCGCGTTGGAGTCATCTAGCACGCGGGTACTGCCATCGCTAAGCACATCGCTTAACACGTAGTGTAAAGTGACTACTTGATGGGCTGTAATCGACATTGAAAACTCCTCTCCGGTAAGCTATCGGCTTTGTCATGGATATCAGGCCTAGTCTACCACTGAGCGGTTTTTAGCGGGCCTCGATGCAGACGTTTTCTTTCCTGGAGTGTTAACCAATATGCCCACCCCTACTCCCCAGCGCAGCTGGCTGGATGCGTTAGGTATTTACTGTCGTGCGCCTGTCATCACCATGCTGTTTCTAGGTTTTTCTGCAGGCTTACCTTTTTTGCTGGTGTTTTCCACTCTGTCTGCATGGCTACGCAGTGACGGCGTTGAAGTGGCCGCCATTGGCTTCTTCGCCTGGATTGGCATGCTCTACTCAATCAAGTTTTTTTGGGCGCCTATCGTTGACCGACTTGCCCTGCCAATCCTGACACGCACGTTTGGCCAACGACGTGGCTGGATGCTGCTTGCCCAAGGGATGATTGCGGCAGGGCTGATTGGCTTAGCGGGAGTCAGTCCAGTAGGTAACCTAGGCTGGGTAGCAGCCTTTGCGCTGCTGGTAGCCTTTGGCTCAGCCACCCAGGATATTGCTATTGACGCGTATCGCATCGAATCCGCCGATGACGATGTACAAGCAGCGATGGCCTCTACTTACATTATCGGTTACCGCGGTGGGCTATTAGCGGCAGGTGCCGGGGCGCTGTATGTGGCATCAGCGATTTCCTGGAACGCAGCGTACCTCTGCATGGCCGCGCTTGTGGGCATTGGCGTGCTCACCGTGCTGATTCGACCTGAACCAAAGCGCGCATCGTTGACGGTTCAGCTCATTCACGAACCCAAGGTACGCGCCTTCATTCGTGCCAGCCGTGGCCAACCGAAAGTTTTGCGACGTCTAGGTGCTTGGGTGATTGGTGCCATTGTGTGCCCTTTCACCGACTTCTTCCGCCGCTACGGGGTGAAGGCGTTGGGCATTTTAATCTTTATCGCGGTGTTCCGAATTAGCGACCTTGCCATGGCCTCTATGGCAAATCCGCTATATATCGATTTAGGCTTTTCGCTGGCCACCATCGCCAACGTCACCAATATTTTTGGTATTGCCATGAGTATAACGGGGGGCATTCTTGGCGGCTTGCTGGTTGCTCGCTACGGCATTGGGCCACTGCTGGTCATTGGCGCTGGCTTTGTCATGGTGACCAACCTGCTGTTTGCCGCGTTAGCGTTGATAGGCAACCAACTTCCCATGCTGGTCGTCACCATTATTGGCGATAATCTTGCCAATGGCTTAGCCAGCGCTGTCTTTATCGCGTTTCTTTCCAGCTTAACGTCGCGGGCTTATACCGCCACCCAATACGCACTGTTTTCGTCGCTAATGACGTTACCAGGGAAGTTTCTGAGCGGTTTTGGCGGGCTGGTTGTCACGGCTCAGGGATACGCCACTTTCTTCGTAGTGGCCACTCTGCTCGGTTTACCCGCCATTCTGCTAGCCATCTGGATCAGCCGAGATAAGCAGTTGGTGCCTACCCCAGTGATCGCAGAGGCAAAATAAAGTTAGCGGTGATCCGCTAACCACGCCAGCGCGCCTGGCGTGGTGCGCCACTGGTCACGCATCAAGGTACGATACTGCCACGCTTCCGCACGGGAGCCAGGATCGACTTGCCCATCCGCGTGAGGCATTGAAGGCCGCGGGTTCTCGGCACATAACAGCTCTATCGCATAGCGATTATGAGCGACCACATCCGCCAGCGCTGCTTCAGCGGCATCGTGCTTTTCCAATCGATACAGCGCCAGCGTACGACCCATTAATAAACCCAACTCTAAAGAGCCATCGTCTTTTTGGGGCTCATCAGTAAGCGCTAGCGCTTCTTCATTGCGGTCATCACGCAGCAATTGGTCAAGTACCAACTCTCTTAAGCCAAGGCTATCTTCCTGGTCTATGGCTAGCAGCTCTTCAGCCAACTCGCGGGAGTGCTGGCGCGCGCCGCGCTCCATGCCCACCACCAGCGCAAGGCCGGTGCGCAGCAGCATGGCGTTATCGGCGTCGTCCCAACACAAGCTGCCGTCACCAGCTGCACGGGCCTGCTCAAGCCAGCGAGAAAGGCGCAGTGCCAGCGGTTCCAGCAGGCTCGGCGCCATCCATGGCAGGCTACCAAAGCGGCTGGTCAGTGCTAACGTTACATCTTGCACTACCTGGGGGGCATCTAACCATTCTGGGTGAGCACATAGCTCAGACATCCACTCTATCGCGTTGCCCCACGGATCATCGCGAAAGCCCAAGGCGACCTCTTCATCGACCATGACCTGAAACTGTTCGTGCCAAGCCGCAAACAGGGTTTCTTCACGAGCAGTGGTGGTGTAGTGCAACCTACCGGAATCGGCATCTTGTTCAATGGTCAGCTTCGGTGCGATTGGGAGTGCAGCCAACAGCGCCTGTAGCGATACTAGCGGCGTCGCCATATCTTCTTCGGCGCTCAACAGCTGGTCGGCCAAAGTGGCACCAGGATTTTCAGCCAGAGCTGCCAGGAATTCGAGCTGCTCTTCATCCAAGTCGCCCTGGCGAACCAAGCGGCGGTACCAGAAGTTAGCTCGCTCTTTGGCCTCTTCCTCATGACCTTCATGCAGCAGCAACATGGCTTCAATGTAGGCTAGCGTCGGAGAATCCGGTAGCGCCTGCTGGGCTTTTACGAACGCAGCGCGGGCGCTGTCCAAGTCGTCGTTATCCAGGTGCATGAGGCACAACCGCTCAAGCGCCACGCCGCGCAAAAACAGTGGGCCGCGCTCCATAACATCATCAAGCAGGTCAGCACGCTTACGGGTAAAGCCACGCTCTTGATAGATATCTAACAGAATTTCAAACGCAGGCTCGGCCTGCTCCGGCAAGCGCGACCAATCACTACCGTCGAACAGTGACTCAAGAATCTGCATTGAACGACCGGTTTGACCGCTTTCAGCAGCAATTAGCCCGGCTTCTAATAACGCCTGGGCAGGTGCTTGCTGACTTTCCAGCGCTGCTTTCAACGTAGCGCCTTTCCACTCACGCAGGGAAAGCATCCACATCATCTGCTCAGGAATATCCGTGGGGAAGTCAACGCGGTAGCAGCACTGTTTGAATTTACGCCCTGAATCACACCAGCAAGGCTCGTTACGCCCTGGTGTGGCCAATGGTTCGTTCGCAAAATTAAGCCGCTCTAGCGGCGTTTGCGACCATAAAATAGGCGCAAGCGCCTGGGCAGTTGCCACATCGCCATTAAACGAATCTGCGCCTTCGGCACGTACCCAGGTCATAAAATCGGGGTAGTGTTCCTGTTTCCTAATTGCCGAGAGTGCCCCAGAGGCAAATCCCAGCAGTTGATCGACCCATACCGCCAGCATTGCCGTCTCCACTGTCTTCAAAACGCGATTGAAAAGCGCAATAGTCTAGCATGACAGGCAGCTCTCCCGCAGCGGCAATTAGTTAGGGTCTACGCGCCCAGGCTAGCAGCGGCTCGGTGCGCGTATGCATATCCAGACGCGCTTTCAGACGTACCAAGTTCCAATAGTGCCCATTCAGCGCCCGGGAGAGCAGCAAGGTATCCGCAGGCGGTTGCAGCCGATCCATGGCAGCCCACACTTTGGGCGTTAGCTCGCGCAGGCGGCGGTGTACCCGCACATCGCTGAAATCCTGCTCACCAGGGAAAAATAGTGGCGACACGCACTCAGCGGACTCTCGATAAAGTGCCAGCGGCGCGCCCTGCCCCTGGCGGCCGCCCATTTTCATTAACGCATCATCCATTGCCATCGGGTCTTGCGCCAAGGTGGCATCTAATAGCTGCATCATGGCTTTTAGACGCGCTTCGGGCACAGGTATGACCGCACCAAAATCGTAGATGATCAAGCGACCTTCAGCATCCGCCGCAAAGTTACCGGCGTGGGGGTCGGCATGCAGCTCACCGTAGGTAAACAGCTCCTCGGTAATCCAATCAGCCAACGCCACGGCCACTTTCTGACGAGTGCCATCATCGGTGCTTTCTAAATCCCGCAGCGGTGTACCGTCTACAAAGCGCATAGCAAGGACATGCTGGCCAGATAGCTCAAAAAGTGGTTCGGGTATGACCAACTGAGGGTTATCCTGATACCGCTCGCGATAGCGAGCCAGCGCCCGTGCTTCGGCGTGATAATCCAGCTCTTCACGCAGCCCCGCCGCCAACTCTTCAAACAGCGCATCCAAGCGCGCTTGAGGCACTTTGAACCAGCGGCCCAAGCTCATGATCCGTTTGACCTGCTTAAGATCGCTTTCCAACACATCCGCAAGTCCAGGGTACTGCACTTTCAGCACCACGGTTTCACCTGCATGAGTTACTGCTTTATGCACCTGCCCCATGGAAGCACTGGCAAACGGACGCTCTTCTATATCGCTAAAGTACTGATCAATATCGCCGTACTGCAGTAGCAACGCTTCATGGATACGCGGCCAAGGCATTGGCTCTGCTTGACGCTGCAAGCGAGCAAGCTCATTAGCTAGGTCTGGGGGCAGCAGGTCATCCCACTGGGACATAATTTGCGCTAGCTTCATGGCCGGACCTTTCAGCTCCGAAAGCCCTTCAAACAGCGCTTCACCAAGCGCCCGCCAATCAGCTTGACCACCTAGACGAGTTTTCAGCAGCGCCCCGCCAGTGCGGGCACCCAGACCCAATAAACGTCGTGTTCTGCCGCGCTCGCGCATGGAAATCGCCTCATTAATTGCTTTTTGACAGCTTACTCAATTTGTTAATTTTATACAAAAACTATACACAGAAATAAATTCATCCATCTACAAAACAACTCACTAGCCATCTAACACACAAGCCAGACACTAACCTGTTGCCGGTTCTGCTAAGATGGCAACTTGTTGTTATCAGACAGGGCTAGACACTGTATGCGCTTGATTATCGCCGAGAAACCCAGCCTTGCACGGGCCATAGCCGACGCGCTGCCCGGCAGCGCAAAACGCCAGGAAGGCGCAATGGTCTGCGGCGACACCACCGTCACTTGGTGCCTGGGCCACTTGCTAGAACAAGCCCCGCCCGAAGCCTACGATCCTGCCGATAAACAGTGGCGGCTAGATCGGCTACCCATTGTGCCGCAGCAGTGGAAACTGATGCCGCGCCCCAAGGCGCGAGGGCAACTGGCAGTGATTCGCAAGCTGATTAAGCAGGCCACTAGCGTGGTGCACGCTGGCGATCCAGACCGCGAAGGCCAGCTACTGGTGCAGGAAGTAATTGAGTACATGAAGTATCGCGGCCCCGTTCAGAGGCTGCTGATCAGTGACCTTAACAAACCCGCCGTGAGCCGTGCGCTGGCCAAGCTGCGCTCCAATATGGAATACCAGCCGCTGTTTCAAGCGGCCCAGGCGCGCTCGCGTGCTGACTGGCTGTATGGCATTAATTTAACCCGCGCCTGGACACTTACCGGCCGCCAAGCGGGACATGACGGCGTGCTTTCCGTTGGCCGTGTGCAAACACCAGTACTCGGGTTGATCGTGCGCCGCGACAATGCCATTCGTGATTTCAAGCCTCACCCGTTCTACCCGCTATGGGTGGATTTACAGGTGGCCCAAGGTCAGCTGCGCGCCTGGTGGGCACCCAAAGAGCACCAGCCCTTAGATGAACAAGGGCGGCTGATCGATCGCACTCCCGCCGATGCCTTAGCAGCACAGCTTCCCGGCGCACGGGGCACCCTAACCACCCTCGATCAACAGGAAAAGCGCCAAGCGCCGCCGCTACCCTATTCGCTTTCCGCGTTACAAGTAGACGCCGCGCGCCGCCACGGGCTCTCCGCACAGATGGTGCTGGATATTTGCCAGCGGCTTTATGAACAGCACAAGTTAATCACCTACCCTCGCTCCGACTGCCGCTACCTGCCCGAAGAGCATCTAGCGCTGGCCCAGCGTAGCTTGAGCAGCGCCTGCCAAAACGATGACACGCTGCGTCAGTGGCTGGGTGGTGCTGACTTTACCCTGCGCTCAAAAGCCTGGAACGACAAACAGGTAGGCGCGCACCATGCCCTAGCGCCCACCGGCAAGCCTGCAGACTTTAGCCAACTTTCCGCCACTGAAGGCCATGTATTTCGGTTAATTGTGCGCAATGTGATGGCGCAGTTTTATCGGCCGCTGCGCACCTTTGAGGTGAAAGCAGAGTTCACCCTGCTAGATGAAGCTTTCCGTGCCCGCGGCCAGAGCATTCTTGATCACGGTTGGAAGCCACTCTTCACCACCCGCGACGAAACTCCGCCGCTACCGCCGCTCACTCAGGGGGAAGCCTGCCAAGCGCTTGGCGCAGGCGTTGAGGAGAAAGAAACTCGCCCGCCGGAACCATTCACTGATGCCAGCTTGATTAAAGCGATGATGAACATTGGCCGCTACGTAGATGACCCTAACGTGCGCCGCACGCTGCGTGACACCGATGGCCTTGGCACCGAAGCAACCCGTGCAGGTATTATTGAAACGCTGGTGCAGCGTGGCTACTTAGTGCGGCAGCAAAAAGCCCTGCGTGCCACTAAACTCGGCTGCGCGCTGATTGCCGCCTTGCCAAGCGCCGTAAGCACGCCAGAACGCACTGCGCTTTGGGAACAGCGGCTTAGGGCGATCTCAGAACAGCAGGATGACCCCGGCGCGTTTCAGCAAGCACTCCTGGATGATCTACGTGGCCTACTCACCCACAGCGATGCGGCCAAGCTGAGACACAGCCTACAAACTGCCCAAGGTGAGGCCGGAGGCCCAGCAAAACGTGCAACTAAGCCAAGAAAAAGCTATCCGAAAAGGAAAAATGCTGGGGCCAGAAAGAAGACGAGCTAAAAGAAAGCTTATAAGCGCACATTGCTTACTTGACGCTGATAGATGAGTTACAGGAGACCGCTTGAGATCATCTCAATTGATCACAACTCATAGCTGACTTTATTAGCCACCAGCAATCATCATATTGCCGACTAAACCGAGCAAGAAGCCAGTAACTGCTCCCACTGCAGGCATGCTTTGATGTACAAGCTTAGATTCTGGTGCAATATCCTGGAAAACTAAGTAAAGAATTCCCGCACTGGCGAACAGCATTAAAGCGCCCATCAACTCGTCATACTGGGACAGCAAATAATACCCTGTGGCGGCAGAGGCAGGACCTACTAACGCTAAACCGCTAAAAGCTAGCACGATTTTATTTGGTGAGAGTTGAGAGTTACTACTTAACTCCTCAAAGGCATTAAACCCTTCCGGTAAGTTTTGCAAAACCATTAGCAGCGCCAGCAATAAGCCAGCGCTTCCTCCAGCGGCGAAGGCTGCGCCTAAAGCAATGGCTTCTGGAACAAAATCAGAAAGCATCGCAACCAGTTGACCAACAGAGCTGTTCAGCCTACTTAAAAAAGCATCCAAAAGATAAAAGCACACCCCTCCCGCGGCAAAGCACAACGCGGCCAATAAAGGAGACAGCTTGCTCGCTCCCTCAGGAACTAGCACCAAAGCGACTGCCGATATAAGCGCCCCCCCGCCAAAAGCAATGATGAAATGCCGCCAAGAAGCACCCAAGCAATAGGGGTGCACAAGATCAAGCCGAGCGAGCAATGCCCCCGTGGGCATTGCCGCGCCAGCCAGCAATGATAATAATAAGATATAGGTAATTTCAGTCATCGATATTGGCTATCACTTTTCTTATAGACCTTAATATTCAAACAATACTCTCTCTACTTTACAGAACTTGATAACTCGTCCGACAGCAGTGGCGGCATCGGGCAGTCGAGAATATCGGCTATTACCCGGAACAACTCAGCTTCGGCTGGGCGAATATGCCCGCTATGCTCAATGCAGCGCGCCATGGCTTGCAGAAGAACGGGCTTTTGCAACGGCTTCAAGCGTCGTAAACGTTCCACGGCTAAGCTTAATGCCCGCATATCACTTACTTCGTCAGTGGCAGATAAGGCGAACGGCAGCTCGCTTTCCGCTGCATGCAGCGCTGCGCTAATCTCTTCAGGATTATCCTGGCCAGCTGCTGCCAACACACTGAGTAGGCGCTGACACTCTCGCTGCAAATCACTGAGTTTAAGATGAGAGAGCCCGCTGTACTTTTCGCCCAGATTGTTCAACAGCAGTTGATACAGCGCCCATTCAAACAAGCTGACGTGGCCATCCGCGTTGATTAATTGCTCCATACAGAGGCGAAAGTGCTGAGCCTGTTCCACGGACAGCGACTTTAAGGCTGGTAGTGCCAACTCAACCAGCGGTAGACGTAACTCGATATTCAGCCTCAATACCTCGGAACCAATGTCCATCAGCGCTTGATAAGTATCTGGCAAGGCAATTTGTTGTAATGCATCTAACTGCTGCTCACGAACTGACGGTTCATCACTTAGCAGTAGTGCATAAATTAACGCACGGGCGGTATAGGGTTCATGGGCCGCAGTTTTGATTTGTTCTGGCAGCGCATTTAGCGTTTCCCTTGCTTGCGCCAGGTGGCGTTGACTGGGCTGGCCGATGGCGTTAATGGCCGTTTGAGCAGAAGCCGCGGTTAATACAGCAGCCAACGTCCCTCTGCTTAGCTTCGCATCAGAACGGTCTTTACTGCCATCTTCACTATCATCTTCATTATCTACTGAACCAGGGGCGTCATGATCAGTTTGCTGCGGGGGCCAGCGAGCCTCGAAGCGACCATCCCAGTCTGGCATTACCCGCTGAATACGCTCTTTTAGTGGCGGGTGGGTCGCCATCATACGCGTAAATCCCAGCTTGATGCCCTGGCCGAAAAACAGGTGGCTGAATTCGGCTGCCTGTGGCGCTTTCAGGTAGGAACCCTGGCTATGCGAGCCAATCTTGACCAGCGCATTACCAATGCCATAGGGGTTACGAGTGAACTGTACTGCGGAAGCATCCGCCAGATATTCGCGCTGACGGCTGACCGCTGACTTAATCAGATTGCCAAAAAAGGTGCCCGCATAGCCGACCACCATTAGCGCCGCTCCCAACCCCAAAATTACCGCCGCTGAGTTGTTACGTTTACTGCCCCCGGCACGCCGATAGCGCATGCTACGTAGCAAAGTACCGCCCAATAGCCCAATCAGCAGAATACCGTGGAGGATGCTGACCAAGCGTATGTTTAGCCGCATGTCGCCGTACAGAATATGGCTAAACTCATGCGCGACGACCCCCTGCAACTCTTCCCGTGTCAAGTTGCGAATGGTGCCACGGGTAATACCGATCACCGCATCAGTGGTTTGGTACCCTGCCGCAAAAGCATTAATGCCCTCTTCCTCTACAACATAAACGGAAGGCACCGGCGTGCCCGATGCAATGGCCATTTCTTCAACGACATTGAGAATGCGGCGTTCATCGGGGTCATGGGTCGTTAGATTAATCTCGCGCCCGCCGAGCGCTTCTGCGACTGCCCGGCCACCACCACTTAGCTGACGTTGTTTGAATAGGCCGCCTAGCACCACAACAGCCAGCACCCCGACAGCCACACCAGCAACTAGCTGAAATGAGAGCGCGGACCACACTCCCTGCGCCGAAAGGCTGGTTTGTTCTGCGCCACCCATCAGCTGCAAGGCGATGGCAACCACCAATGTCGTCACGGCAACCAACGCCAGCACTGCGAGTACCAGCAAGACAACCAGATGCCAGGTTTTGCGCCGAGCGTGTTCCTGAGCAGTAAAAAAATCCATCTAATCCTGGCTCCTGCGCAGTAGCTTAGAACGACACTTTGGGTGCCACCTGGATCTGGGCGCTGTCTTCAAATTCTAGCAATGAGGCATCTTGGCCATGCCCAAACATGCCAGCCACCGCCACTGGAGGGAAGCTCTGCCGATAAGTGTTGTAGTGCATTACCGCATCGTTGAATGACTGACGGGCAAAAGCCACCTTGTTTTCCGTGCTGGTGAGCTCTTCTGACAACTGCATCATATTTTGCGAAGCTTTTAGGTCTGGGTAAGCTTCCATGACGACATTGAGCCGTCCCATCGCTTGAGTTAGCGCACCTTCAGCACCACCAAGATCAGCAATCGCTTTGGCGCTACCAGGGTTCGCCGCCGCCGCTTTAAGGCCGGCCACTGCCGTGTTACGAGCCTCAATGACCGACTGCAGCGTTTCCCGCTCATGGCTCAGATAGCCTTTGGCGGTCTCTACCAGGTTAGGAATTAGGTCATGCCGCCGCTTAAGTTGTACTTCAATCTGGGCAAAGGCGTTCTCAAAGCGATTTTTCAACGAAACAAGACGGTTATAGATTCCGATAACGTAAAACGCGATAACGGCGACGACTACCAAAACAATGATGAGTGTCAGCATTTGGGTCCATCCTTAGAGTTAGCGGGAAAGTGCTAGCGAAAAAATAATAGCAGTTGAGCGTCAGATGCGTATTAACGAAAGCGCGCATTTGGTCGCACAACAGACGTGCTGCCAGCCATTCGATCGGCCATCGCAAACTCATCACCCCTTAAGCGCTGCCTCGATCTCAGCAATGTTGATTTTTCTCATTTGCATCATCGCATCAAAAGCACGCTTAGCGGTGTTAGGGTCGGGATTGGTAATCGCGTTCATTAGTACCGCCGGTGTTATCTGCCAAGATACGCCCCATTTATCCTTACACCAGCCACAGGCACTTTCTTCACCACCGTTGCTAACAATGGCATGCCAATAGTGATCCGTTTCGGCTTGGTCATTCGTTGAGACTTGAAAAGAGAACGCCTCATTGTGTGTGACCGCTGGCCCACCGTTGAGCCCAAGGCACGGAATGCCCATCACGGAAAACTCGACGGTTAATACATCCCCTTGTTTACCCGACGGAAAGTCTCCCGGTGCATAATGAACGGCCTTAATGAACGAATCAGGAAAGGTGTCAGCGTAAAAGCGTGCTGCCTCTTCTGCGCGACCATCGTACCAAAGGCAAATAGTGTTCTTTGCGAAGGTTGTCATGAGGTTTCTCCAAGATATGCGTACCTAATAGCACCTAGGTTTTCAGCTTAACGCATCTGATATGCTTCGCCAGAAGGGATTTGAGAGGATGAAATACGCTGGTGAATGGTGAATGGTGAATGGTGAATGGCGAATGGTGAAGGGTTATTGGTTAATAGGCGTAGGGATGGTTTCATCGTCGCGAAGTGTTAACACTTCAAAACCGGATGAGGTGACCGCAATCGTGTGCTCCCACTGTGCAGACAACTTCTTGTCACTGGTAACCACTGTCCAGCCATCTTTCTTGGTTTTTATCTTGGCTTTCCCCTGGTTAACCATCGGTTCTATGGTAAATACCATACCCTCTTGTAAAACAAGCCCTTTGCCCTTCCTCCCATAATGCAACACCTGGGGCTCTTCGTGCATTTCTCGGCCAATTCCATGCCCACAATACTCACGAACGATAGAGTAGCCCTGTTTTTCAGCATATTGCTGGATCGCGTAACCAACATCACCTAACGTTGCGCCAGGCTTAACCGCTTGTATCCCATGCCACATGGACTCGTAGGTTTTATCGACCAGCCGCTTGGCATAGGGCTTTACATCTCCAAGAAGGTACATCTTGCTTGAATCTGCGATAAACCCGCCCTTCTCTAAGGTAATATCGACATTAACGATATCGCCTGACTTAAGTTTTTGTGTTTCAGATGGAATGCCATGACAAACCACATGGTTAACTGACGCGTTCAACACATACTGATAGCCATACTGCCCCTTGCTGGCAGGACGAGCCTGTAACTGGTCAACGATATAACGCTCGGCCCAATGATTAATATCCATCGTGGAGATGCCGGGCACTATTTGTTTATCGAGATAACTGAAAACTGATGCGAGTAGCCGCCCAGCCTCGCGCATTACGCGTAGTTCCTCTGCACTTTTCAGCGTTACCTTAGCCACCAATCACCTTCCTTAGATCGACATCGGCTTGCTGCATTTGGTCACGCATAATTTCAGAGAAGGTCATGCCCGGATTAGCCTCCGCGAGCATACCTACTTTTATCCAATACTCAGCCTGCGCATTGATGGAACGCACCATCACCGAACTAGCCTTTCGCACGTCTTCGTGTAGCTGATCATTAATTTTCACGATCCCCATAGCGCTCTCTCAAAATATACGAAATGAATATGAAACATATACGAATCATATATCACCAAACATTGAGCGACAAGCTTCCCTGCCATTAGCGCAGCAGGCCCCACCAATGCATAGCACTTGATTAGCCGAGTTCGAGGATATCAGGATCTGAAAAAACTAACGAAAGCGCGCATTTGGCCGCACAACAAACCAGCTAGCCAGCACCAAGCTCCCAAACAGGGTATAAACCACGATAAATACCCATTCCGGCAACGTGAAATAGAGCAGGCTCTGCAGCCAGTATTGAACAAAAGAGCCCGCATAAGTGCCCGCCCCAGCCTTGGCTCGTAGCGCCATTTCCCACGTAGTTAATGGGCAAACGATGCCAAACCACGCCTGCACGACCACATAACCAATGGCACACAGATGAATGACCCGGAATGTCCGATGTCGCACCCACCGCCATTGCAGGAAATACCCTGCGTAGATGGCTAACAAGCCGACGACAACAAACGCCACAAACAGCACATGGAGAACCAGTACCGAATCCGCCAGAAGCAAGAGTAACGTTTGTTGAGTCATAGTCATCTACGTCATCCTCAAAAAGTGATCAACCTCCCTATCGACAAATGGCTAATTAAATTAGCCGATATTGAATAACGAACCCATGTACGCTGTGACCTGTATCATCGACTGTGGCCATAAGCCTGTCGTTATTAAACTGACGCCGCTCTCTTTTAAACAACAATCAATAGCATCAAGGAGTTATTAATGACCACACCTGTCACACTACGTGAACTTTCAGGGCTTGAGCTCACCCATAGCAAACTTTCTGAGTCTGCATTAATCCTTATCGATTGCCAAAATACCTACCGGGAAGGCGTCATGCAGTTAGAAGGCGTGGAAGAAGCCCTGGTAGAAGCCAAAAAACTCCTTGAAAAAGCGCGCGAGGCTGGTACTCCGATCATTCATATTCAGCATAATAGCGGGGAAGGATCGCCTTACGATATTAATGCGCCCATAGGGCAGATCGCAGATATAGTAAAGCCGATAGACGGCGAGCCGGTTATCACTAAAGCGTTTCCCAACTCCTTCGTTCAGACCGATCTTGAAGCACAGTTGAAAAAGGTCGGCTGCAACAAACTGGTTCTAGCTGGTTTCATGACCCATATGTGTGTTAACTCCACTGCTCACGGTGCATTCAACCTTGGGTTTGAAGTGACAGTAGTTGCCAGCGCGACAGCTACCCGCTCGCTTCAAGCTGACCAAGGCAAGACGTTATCAGCTCAAGCGGTTCATGAGGGGGCGTTAGCGTCAACGCGAGATCTGTATGCCGCAGTGGTGGATACCGTCGACGACCTCCCCGTTTAATAAGCGGGGAGATCGTTTCACTGATGCGCGGCGAGGAGGAATTGTTATAGCGCCTAACTTGTTAGGGCGTTTGCGCTTCGTCGCGTATTACTCTGAGCGAAGTGATTTCAATGGTAAGCGCATCACGCGTTTTTTCTAAGTCACTTACCTGCTCACTGACCGCGGCAAGCTGGGTATTGGCCTCTTCAATCTCAGCGTTGAGCTCTTCAAGGTCTTCTTCAGCCTGCCTTCGAGCCTCTTCTGCATCTTCCTGCGACTGTTGAGCGGCATCGCGGGCTGCTTCAGCCTCTTTTTTATCCTCATCTACCTCGGCGTATGTTTCATTCAATTCTTCTAGGCGGCCCTGCTTTTCGTCTACTTGCTCATTTAGGGTGGCAACCTCTTCTTCGCGAGATTCACGCTCACCCCGTAAAGTGGTCAAATCGTCTTCAGCATTGGCAATATCCGCTCGCGTTGAAGCAAGCTCGGCTTCAGCTTCGGCTTGCTCAACCTCTAGCGCGTTCATTCTCTGCTGTAAGGTTGCTAGATCAAGCTCTGCGGCTTCGACCTCAGACATCTGCGCCTGAATCTGCTGATGCTCTCGCTCAGTTTCGGCCAAGCGCGCTTCGAGCGCTTCCTTACTGTCTTGTCGCGACCCTGCAATGGTGTGCGCAACGATAGCCCAGACCACCGCAATAATGGCGATGGCTAAGATCACCTTTACACGGTTGTCGCTCAACAGTTCAATCGTTGATGGTTTAGTAGTCCCTGTCATTGGTGCATTCCTCTCGCTTAAGGGCTATCGCTACTATGATGGCTAACATATGAACGCTAGCGGGTCTTTAATTGATCCATTGTTAATATGAAGGAAAGTTCATGGTTCGGCTAGGAGCGACCATTCAACACAAACCAATTTAGCACTTGAATTAACTGCCCCAATTATCTCAATACGCCTAGCGGGCACTTCCCACTCATTGCGATCATTGAGCGCCAGCACCACCTCGTCAGGCGGAAAAACCAAAACAGCGCGTTGCCAGAAACTCTCCCTTACCAACAGGGACGGTACATGTGGTGAAATCTGGGTCTGTCGAAACCAGCGCCACAAAACTAGCCATTTCATCAGCATGGGAAGTGGCGTTATCCACCACAAGAAGCCCACCACCTTTCAAGAGCCGCTTAATATTCGGCCACCACTGCACGTACTCAGAACGGTTAGAATCGAGAAAGAGCAGATCGAATGAAGAATCCTCCACGCTTTCCAGCAACTTACCAGCCTCACATTGAAGCGATGTAATGTAGTCAGAAAGACCCGAGCGCTCAAAATTCGTGGCGGCCAGATCGAACTTGTATTCGGAAAGCTCTACTGTCGTGACGTGCCCGGAAATCTTCTGGGCTGCCTGGGCAAACCACAAGGTGGAATAGCCATTAGAGGTGCCTATTTCAAGTACCCGTTTGGCATTCGTGGCTTGAGTCAGTACTGAAAGAAACTCCCCCGTATCATGAGTGATATTCAACATACGACGCGGACGATCAGCAATGGCAGCATCGTTTTTCTGGCCAAATTGCTCTAACTCAGTTAGCAACTCGCGTAATGATTCGACCACACTTACCCCCTTAGCAATCTAAACAGCTTTAAAACAAGAGCCGCTTGATCAGGCTCAGGAGGTGGCAAAATGTTATGTCCACCTAATTTAGAAACGTAACGTTTTAAGCTTAACGCACATAATGAACTTCGCCAGATTGATCGAAAGCTCATCGGTGACGTTGACACAGCGAAGACAACGGCATCCTATTAACGCGCTTGGTTAGCTATTCCCAAGCATGTATGCACGGAGCTGCCGCTCCTCTCGCATAACATAAAGGACCAGAACCTGTTTCTCATCCTCACGATAAAAAATGCGGCATGGTGGAACCACTATCTCCCTGTATACCGAATTGGGGAGCTCAGGAGGAATCCGTCCGGATCGGGGGAAATTTTCCAAACGCTCGGTCTTATCGAAAACGTCTTTGACCAGATGGCTTGCGGCAGCAGGTTTATCCAGAGCAATGTACTCAGCGATGGCATCCAGTTCTTGAAGGGCAGGCTCTGTCCAAATTACTTCAGCCATTTACTCATTTTCTCCCTGGCCTCACTTTGGCTGTACGTTCTTCCCTCAAGTACAGCGCGCTCTCCCCGCGAAAGCCCCTCAAGCAGCTCGAGTCGGCGCTGCATAAACTCGTAATCTTGCACATCGACAAGGTATGCGGATGGCTTGCCATGTTCAGTGATCAGTACCGGCTCTTTAGAAAGATGCAGGTCTGCCAGAATCTTTGTGGCTTGGCGTTTAAGGTTGGTAACAAGCTCAACTTTCATGGGCATACTCTGAGTCAGACTGATAGTGGCACTATAGTATCACTTTTTAGGCAAGACAATCACAGCTAACGCCTCAATAACCGGTGCAGCTTTGCTGCGTCCGGCGCCGAAGGCGCGAAGTTGACTGACTTGTTATATTCACGACAGCTGAAGCCCTTTCGGCAGGTGTACGACACCCAATTTCTCTGGCTGAAGGTGCTTTTTGTATACATGGATATCTGAAGGGTTTACAGCCACCTCTTTGAGCTCCTCTAGCGTAAACCTTACTGCGAAAATGACGTACTCCTCTTGAAGATGAGTGCCTAAGTTTGCAAAGCACCCGGAACTCCTTTTGGCATATGAGACCGACTCCAATTCTCCTACACCCAGCTCCTTAGCGGACTTAAAGACATTAGTAATAATGGCTTGCTTATTTGAGGCATGAGTGATGTGGAAAAATACGTTCTCGTCGTCTTCTAGCTGTGCGCCAAATACGCAGTATCGATTTTCTTCTGCAGGTTCTATGAAGCCAAAAAGTTTGATGCTCATGACTTGGCTACCCGAGTGAATATCGCTGCGCTCTGCGGCAAATTTGGAGCACAGCGGAAAAATTGTCCGGCAGCAGCACCTTGATAGGTCGATTGTGCCGCTTAAAATGATCCCTTCGACAGTGCCCTTCACTTGGGGCACAGCACATCCATATAGGAGAAATCAAAGTAACTTGTCGAAAAGCTCTTTCCATCGTTTTATATCTTCATCCTCAACGTATCGGCTCGTATTCGCTAAAAGCTTATCTTTGACGCCCAGCGCGAGCTTCACCTTCCATCCAGGCTCCATGGCGAAGCCCTCACTCTCAGCCCAATTCTTTATTTGAGGGACTATTGGTTTCTTTGGATCATGAACGTCTTCAAATTCTTGTTCGGCACGTCGCTCCATTCGGTCGAGTACTTGAATCATCAGACTACTGGGTAAAAGGTCTTCTATTTCCGTACCTTTGAGGTCGGAAAACACTTCGTCAGTTTCAATTATCTTTTCCTTGTCATCAGAATAAAGATCTCCTTGAAGAGATTTGATGGCCTGCTTTCCAGCAACGTCACTGTCTAGCAACACCTTCGGCAGATCGTCATCTCGCCCAGACAAGATGGACGCGATAATCTTTGCGGTCTTGGCGCCACCGGATGGGGGAAAAACTAATTCGAACTTAGGTGCAATCTTTTTCTTGCCTATCAATATACTTTTGATAGCAGTAAGGTAATGTTGATCTGATGGGCCTTCGACGATGATTGGCTGACAGCCAAGAAGCAGGCTTTCTGCAACAGTCAAATTCAAGGCAGAATGGACCGCGTAGGTTGCCCCTTTGTCTTTCAGCCCTTTGGCTCCTTTCGTGACTCCTAGATCGCTTGAAGCCTCTGTGCTGCCATCTTCTCCCACGAATACTTTTCGGACACGATCCAGTCGGTCGGCATCGATCATAAATGGAGAGTGCGTTGTGAAAATCAACTGATTAGTTTTTGCCAGATTGTTGAAGAACGCTGTTAAATCTCGCTGTGCGAGTGGATGCAACGAATGCCCCGGCTCATCAAGAAGCACGATTGCCTCTTCATGTGCATCTTCGCTTTCATAGGTAAAGACCAAAAAGAAGCTCAGGAACCATTGAAGTCCAGAGCTCCTGTTCTCGAGTTCGATTTCCTCTGGTCGGCGATCATCCGCTACCAAAATTCGAAAGTAGTTTCCATCAGCAACCAGCCGAAATCGATAGTTACCTTGTTTCCACCAGTCCGAAAAGCTCCTCGTCAGCTTGGATGATGCTGATTGTAACAATGCCAAACGCTCACGAAGTTGTTTGTCGTCTTCTTTTATCTCATCGTCAGTCTTGTTTGTGACGTTTCCGATCTTCTGGCCTTGTTGATTCACTCTCTCAACAACACCTGTTGAACGGGCTAGCTCTAACATCTCCTCAGCACTCAGGCTTACTAAGTCAAACAATACTCTAAGAGTCCGAGTCTTTGCAGCTTCTCGCGCCCCCAAATCATTGCGTTCCATATTATCAACGACATGTGGCAAATAAATTTGATCGTCCAGATTTCCATAATTTGAATAATATACGAAGTGTGGCAACCGATTCCTGAAACGACTCCAAAGACTCGGCCCCTGCTTAGGCTCCTCACCTTCGGTTTCGGCAGGCTGTTCCAATGCTGGGTTAAACGTATCTGTAAATACTACATCTGGAAAATCGGGGAACTCGAAGCCGTATTGTCCCTCGAAATTTCGCCGAGCAACAATGGTCACTCCCTCCTTAGCTTCGATACCGTAGCTGTTAGCAATTTCAATATCGGATTCATCCAGTTCGAACTTGCAGTAAATAAACCGATGTAAATTCGGTTCATTGCGCATTTCCGCGTATCGACTGCGTGGCATATCATCAAGAAGACTAATTTCACCAGCTGCTGTTGGGTTAAATTTCCATAGAGGAAGTAAAAGATTTGTTTTTCCTGCTTCGTTTTCACCAATTAGGGCGGTTACATCGGAGACGTCAACCCAACCACTGTCAGTAATAGATCGGAAATTTGTCACGCGGAATTGTATTAATTTCATGATCAACCTTTATAGATAGTTGGGTGCCGGTAGCTGCAGTAAAATCCAAGACCTCAATAGCTCAGCTTCGACCTAACAGTTTTATTCATACGCATACGTGTTTACTGGGAAGCCCCACCTTGCCAATAGACACCTAACCTACTGATATAAAATGGGTAAATACTATCTCTTCTCGTAAGGCCCGTTAGAAAAATACGCATTGTGAGCTGAGCGCTCCGTAAATGTATGGTTGCAGAGAACGTCAGCTCAGGGTCGAAAACGGAAGATCAACAATAGTTATATGTTTGGGCACTGCTTATCCATTCCGCTTCAAATGGTGGGTTCAGCAGTCTGTGAGACCTCCGATCCTGCGACAATTTCCAGTACTTGTCCCAAGTATTGCCTCGCCTCTTTAGGCTCTGTTGACTTCCGCAGGTATTCGGGAATTACCTCGACGAATTCGGACGTAGATACGGGTTCGAGTTCAACCAAAGCCTCTATCATCGCGGGCCGCAGCAGACACCTATCTTTAGGTGTATTTGGGAAATGCTTTGCGATAACAGTCTTGCTAAAAGCTTCGAGACGATCACGTAAGCTACATTCACTGCCTAATATTGAAGAAACTTCTTCATCATTCGCTTCTGCATCAACTTCGGCCTCCTCGAAACGATCAGCATCATGTTCGTAGAGATCCTCATCGACAGACATATCAGTTTTTAGACTGTGCAATTCCCGAATAATCGGCTCAAGCTCACCTTTGGGGTTACTAAACCAATCCGTTGACCAAATACGCCGAATCCGCCAGCCGAGCCGCTCTAAGACTTCTTGTCTCAAGCGGTCACGATCCCGAGCTGATTTGGCAGAATGATATGTCGCCCCATCACATTCGATTCCCATCAAAAAACGCCCTGGTTTTCCTGGGTCTTTAACCGCTATATCTATAAAGAAACCAGCCACACCTACCTGAGCTTCACTTTCGAAACCAGCCTGATGGAGGGCATCGATAACCGAGATCTCAAAGTCGCTGTCAGGAGATCTACCTGTATGGAGAGGCGTCCCATTCATACTGCCCTTCTCCGCATAGTCCAAAAAATCACGAAGGGCTATTACGCCACGCTTAGAGGTTTCCGAAATTAAAATATCGTCGGCACGCATGGAGCTAAAAATGTGCATCCGCTTCTTGGATCGAGTGAAAAGCACATTCAAACGCCGCCAACCTACATCAGAATTAATTGGGCCAAACCGCTGATAGACCCGCCCCCCAACCTCGCTTGGGCCATAAGTGCAAGAAATGAAGATCACGTCTCGTTCATCACCTTGAACATTTTCCAGGTTCTTAATGAACATGCCATCTTCCATATTCCTTAGACAATCTACGGCATCTGCGATTTTACTATCTGCTTTGCACTCTTCTTCTACTGCACGTTCAATCTGCTCCCGTTGCTTCGAGCTCATGGCAACGATGCCAAGCGACTCATTTGGATGATTGACGGCATGCTTCACAGCGGCCTTAGCTACAATACTTGCTTCTTCAACGTTGTATTGGTTTACAAAACGGCCACCTTTGACATAGTTGAACTTAACTCCATATTCCTGAGCCTTAGCGTGGGGCGATGGAAAAATCACAAGATCGTTGTCATAAAAGTTTCGATTCGAAAACGCGATCAAGCTTTCGTGCTGAGAGCGGTAGTGCCAACGCAGGCGACGCATTTTGAATAGAGGCAGGGAAGCATCAAGAATGCTATCTGTCTGCGTCATAGCAGCATTTTCCTCGTCATCATCATTCATATCCTGACGATCGAAGAAGCTTGTGGGTGGTAGTTGTTTTGGGTCTCCTACAACGACAAGTTGTGCACCACGAGCAATGACGCCTAGCGCATCCTCTGGTTTAACCTGCGAAGCCTCATCCATTACGACCAAATCAAATTGCAGGTGACCTGGTTTAAGATAATGAGCGGCGGACATGGGCCCCATCATGAAGCACGGCTTCAAAGCCAATAAGGCGTTGCTTGAACGATTAATTAGCTGACGAATTGGAATATGCTTTGTCTTTTTTCCAAGCTCATTTTTTATCAGAGCCATTTCTGTATATTCGGATTTTCTTCCCCCTGCATTGCCCCCAAGCACATGACGCTCCGCCAATACACTGGCAATTCTTTGACGCTGTAATGTCTTTAGTTTTTGGTCATATTCGCGAAAGGTAGTCTGAAGTGCTGCTTGATTCTTGCCAGATATTCGGCCTAGGTGTGGCCTTTGTGAGAGGATTTCTCTGGACAACTGATCAAATATCGCCAAATTCAAAGCTTTCCTTGCACTCTCGATACTGAGCCTGCCACTCGTCACCAGATGCCAAAGTGGCTCAAGCCCTTGTGCTTTCATCTCGTTTCGAATTCGGACGAAGTTGATCCAATCATTCAGCCACTCCGGCTTTCCAATCGCTAGTAGGTTTCTTTGCCTGATTTCATCTATATTCCAATCTTGATTAGTCAACCATTGCTCGGGCCTCAGCTCAGTCTTACTTTTAAACTGCTCGTATGCCTCTTCTTGATCGCTCCAATCCGAAATATAAGCATCTGCTTCATCCTTTAGCCGCTCATACTCACCATGCGTTTTGATCGCTAGGATTACCTTTCTGAGCGGTTCGAACCGCAGCTTGCGATGGACGTAGCTCGCGAAATCCAGTGTTTCCCGAATAGACTCTAATGAAAGTTTGTTTTCCGCAGTTGGCCCTACTGACAACTCAGCCTCAGGAGCGAAGAGCTTATATAGCAGATCATTCTCTTCAAACGTTGAATGCTGCTTTTGTAAAGTTCTCAACTGTTCTATACAAGACTCAATTTCTTCAAGAGTAAACTCGTTGTTTTTAAACCATTGCTGAATCACATGCACGGCCGCTTTAAAGCGACGGTGTGCCGAAAGCAAAGAGCCTTGTTCGCCTGTAAGATTTTGGTTCTGATGAAGCTCATGCCGGATGCCGGGCAGTACCGCCTGAATATCATCTAGTGAAGCGAGTATCTCCCTCAGTTCTTTTACGAGCCCTTTCTGTTGAAGCTGCTGAATACCTTTGAATAGCTGAGCATCTAGTGAAAAAATGCCGTCTCCGATAGCCACCGTTTGACCAAAACCGATGCCATAAGTATTGCGAATTTGCTGATACCATTCACGAAGAAGTTTCAGCCCCTCTATATCCGTTTCCAGCCCTTCAAATGCAGGCCCTATTTGACGCTTGTACAACCGTGAATCGAATGTTTCCATTCCCGAGACATATTCTATTGCCTCAGATAGAACAGGATTGATCTGTTTTAATTTAATGTCAGGTTGTTTTGCCAACCCCTTAACCTGCTTGCGAGCTCGCCACCAATCCCCAGAGAACCATTTACTCATTCCCTCTCGCAATAGCTGTACTTGTAAAGCTTGTAATTCCTTTGAATCAGGTAATTTGTCAATATCAAAAACCTGCCTCACCCTTTCCCGCAACGGCTTGAGGTGAAGAAGCTTTACGTCTAGAGCTTCCAGTGTGGCATCGAGGCCATCTTCATCAAAATGCTCCGAACGAAGGCTAATCATCCGGCTATCAAGCGCTCCAATCGCTTCAATCATTTTGATTGCAGCTTCGAGGCCCTCAACAGTCGGCTCTAAATTCGTATTTAATGGCGAAGGCAAAGCGATCTTCAATTCTTGCAGCTGTCGGTCAAGAGCCTCCAGTTCAGCCTCAACTTTCTCAAGCTTAATGGTTGCGCGCACAATATTTGAGAAGAGTTCTTCTCGACATGCACCAGATAGGAGATGCAAGTCGGGGAATGCCGGCAAGGGCTCGCCACGCGATAGTGCTGAAAGCTTTTCTGAAAAGATGTGCTGTGCTAGTTTCTCAAATGTCTCTTGAATTCTTTGATGGAGACTCAGCAATTCCTCGACCTCAGACTGCGTCTTGAGATCAAGCCCATCAAGCGCCTTAAACAGCTCTTTACGAGAGAGTGATGGTAGATCGTAGAGATCCAAAGCCAATGACTCGCATTTCTCCAACGTTAACAGCTCTGACACATCAATTTTGAGAGTATGTGCAGCTCCCTGGTTGCGCTCATGCAATTGATCAAGTGACTGTTGCCACTCCCGAAGAACAGATACAACCTGTTCTGAGTCAAAAAGCTGAATTGCCGTACTCTCTACCCCAGACCAAGGATGATCATGAAGTTGGGCACTTTGCCCGACCTGTTCTATCATTCCTCGATAAATCTGCTGGAACTCTTTAACTTGATCGACAAGCTGAAGCCGTTTCAATTCGGTGAGAGACGTCCCCGTCAGCCCAGCGATATGAATATCGGTTGGACTTATCTCTAACAGTTGACGATAACGAGCCGCACTACTAAATATCTCGTGGATTGTTCTATCTGTATTAGCCCATGTTTCGTTGATTTCTTGAGCATAGTGATTGAGTCGCTCTTTAAGCTCCTCGTAACGCATGGTTTCTGCGTCAATATTTTGTGTTGAGCTCAAATGCTTCTGCTTCACTACACGAGCACTGATATCTTCAAGTACCTTGCGCTTTTGTGATTTATGGCTGTGTAGTTCAAGACAGAAATCACCTAATCCGGCCTTATCTAACCTAGTTTTAACTACGTCAAGAGCGGCCATTTTCTCCGCTACGAATAGAACTTTCTTGCCGTTTAACATAGCGGCAGCAATCAAGTTAGTTATCGTTTGTGATTTACCAGTCCCTGGGGGCCCTTCAATAACGAGGTTCTGACCATTCACTGCATCAATAAGTGCACTATGTTGGGAGCTATCAGCATCATCGATTAGCGGGAACAAATCATGTATTTGTTCAACCTCATCGATGGCATACTCCACAGTATTGCCTTCCCCCTCATCCGAGCCATTTTCCGAACTTTTGAAAAAGCGCTGGACAATTGAATGCTTAATCAGATTTCGCTCGTCGAGAGGCCATCTCTTTGGATCTAAATCCAAATACATCAGCATCTTGCCAAAATTCAGCAGAGCAAGAGCGCCGTAACGCCGGACGGTCCAATTTGGTTTTGTAATTCTAATTACTTCAGCAACTTGATCGAGGTAGGTTTCAGGAGAGACATCTTCCTCAACTTCCGGTAACGCAATACCGAAATCGACTGCCAGCTTTTCTTTTAGAGACAAGTTTGGAAGGATATCTTCACCGGTGTAACTCAAGGTGTACTGATAGGTTCCACTATTGTGGTCTAGCTTCCCGCGGCTCAGATGTACCGGAACTGTAAAAAGCGGAGCCAATCTTGTTTTTGAGCCGCTGTCATTTTCTGCCCATTCCAGAAAACCAAGCGACAAATAGAGAATGCTTGAACCCATTTCCTCTATCGCGGTTTGAGCTTTGCTTCGTATCGCACGTAATCTAGATTCCATTTCTGGTGGGTAGAGCAGAACCTGTATCGCATCATCCTGATGCTTTTCACCACCTTGGGCCTCATCATCTCTCGGCAACTCATAACTAATATCAAAACCGAGGACCTTTGCCCACTCCTTCGCATCAGGGTTAGCTTTTAACTGGCGATCTTTGCCATTTTCTTCATCTACTTCAAGGTAACCATGCTCAACTAACTCCTCCCGGGTAGGAGGCGGAACAGACCTGAACGTAAGCTCACGCTCAGAAAGAAGCACTTCGCATAGCTGGTTTGGAACTTCATCTATAATTCGCAGGGCTGCAGCTTTCTGTTGGATAGGGAAATTCAACAATCTGTTTCGAGCCGTGAGATCTAATAGCTTTTTGCGCATCAGTTCCAGCGATTCAAGCACGAAAGGGTCTGATGAGTTTAGGAAGTTATCCGCAGCTTGCTGGTCTTGTTCATTAGACATGGTACAGCTTGGTTCCTTTGTTTTAGTAGAGCTATAATCTATTGATTCATCATGCTTATTTTTTACTTCTTGTATTTGAGGTACTTCATGGGAATCGTTTAATCGCTGACCAAACTGCTCTAGCAGTTTTTCAACTCGGCGCTTGAGCTGCCTCGCTGCACTTGTTTTTCGAAAGTCCAGCTCGAAGAGGACTGCTTCTAACAGTTTTTTATCCTGCGTGTTGCTATTAACGATCTTGCTCAGCCGGCTGGTCTCTAACGCAAGGTAAGGTCGCCGCTCCATAGTCTCCATGCCCCCGCCCAGAATAATTAGCTAGTTTGCCACCGAAGTATCATTATTTACTACCGATTAGTACAGACAAGGATCTTAGAGACAGTAGCCAACCTATCAATAAGTTTGAGGGTTCAAAAGCCAACGTGCGGCCTTCAAGACCGAGCACTTCTAAAAACGGGAGGTTACCGTATGACCGCTCAGGCCGAAAACAGACTTCCGGCAAGGTGTCTGATCGCAGTAACCGACTCCGCTTACGTTTATTCAACAACCTGCAACTATCAAAATCTACTTAGCCTAAAAGCTAGCAGATAATGATTGCTGCCGTCATTAGAAATTAGTCGTCTAGCTTTGGTTTCACCATGGACAGGCGCGTGATGCCGCCACTTATTGTGAATACCGGCCTCCCTGATCATGGTTAATTCGTCGGTTTCCTGACAGTCTAAAATCACCAACCGCCTATTTCGCAGGCCGCTTATTACGCAGGTCGTTTGGCCAGCAATGCCCAAACACCCGCCGAAGACAGTAGCGTTCCCCCCATGACATTGAAACGGCGCTGGGCGCGGCGTGAGGCAAGCATTTTGCGCACGGATGAGGCAAACACCGCGTAAAGCGTGGCATTGAGTGTCGCTAACGCCACGAACGTGACTGCCAAAATCCACAACTGCTGCCCCGCATTAGCGCCCGGGCTAACAAATTGCGGCAAAAAAGCGACGAAGAAGATGATGCCCTTGGGGTTGAGTGCCGTTACCAAATAGGTATTGGTGAACAGCTTCCTGCGCGACCCTGATACCGCAGGTGTTACTGGCTGAACCGACGATATCCCGGCACGCAACAGCTTTATACCCATATAGAGCAGGTATAAACCGCCAATCCATTTGATAACGGTGAACCAAAACGCCGAAGCGGCCAAAACAGCACCCAAGCCAAGTAGCGAAAAAATCAGCGCCGTGGAATCGCCTAATGCCACCGCAGCGACAAGCGGAATATTAGCGCGCCGGCCTTGGGCGATGGAGTAGCTGACAACCGTCAAAATCGTCGGCCCAGGAATAGCGAGCAAGGCCACGGATGCAAGCGCAAAGGCAAACCAAATTTCGATAGACATGGGACAGCACCTTAGACGTGGTAATGACTAAGTTAACATAAGCCGCGGCAGGCTGAAGTACCCCTTTAGCAACGCCCTCTGATATCCCCACTGTTTTGACGATGTGAGCTCCCCTTGCGGTCGAACCCGCACCATATTTTTAACTAAATAAATATAAAACGTTGACGAAATATAAAAATGTAGATATTTTTTAAGCGTAGGTTATTTATTCAGTCGGTTCTTTTTCACCCTTTTGCTAAAGAGAGGCGTCCAATGAACGCTCCAGCCACTATCCCCGCACAGCAGCATCATGGTTTCACCCTTGGCCGCTCACCGCAGTCGGACCGCTTACTGCAACTGAGCTTCCCTAAGGAAACAGTGAAAGCGTTTCTTGACGCCGTGTCGGAATGGCCGGTTCAAGCACTGGAATATAAGTCTTTCCTGCGTTTTCGAGTGGCTAAGATTCTTGATGATTTGTGTAAGAACACCCTACAGCCGGTGTTGATCGAAACCATGGTGGATCGGGATACGGGGGCATTTCTGGTTACGCCAGAGGGGCTGGATCAGGTTGAGCAGGCTGACGAGATGGTGATATTCGCCACGGCAGTGTCTCACCTGATGGGACGCTCTAATTACGACGCCATGAGCGGCCAGTACTATGCGCGGTTTGTGGTGAAGAATGTCGATAACTCAGACAGCTACCTACGTCAGCCGCACCGCGTGATGGAGCTGCATAACGACGGCACGTTCGTGGAGCAGGACACTGACTACGTGCTGATGATGAAAGTTGACGAACAGAACATGCAAGGCGGCAACTCGTTACTGTTGCACCTCGATGACTGGGAAGGGTTAGACAGTTTCTACTCTCACCCACTGGCGCGTCGTGACATGCGCTGGACCGCGCCACCCAGTAAGAATGTTGATCGCGACATCTATCACCCCGTGTTCGATGTGGATACCGAGGGTCGCCCGATCATGGCCTACATTGACCAGTTCGTTCAGCCGAAGAACTTCGAGGAAGGCAACTGGCTAGCTGATCTGTCTGATTCGCTGGAAGGTAGCCAACATCAGCTATCGGTTCCGGTCGCTACTGGCAGCTTCCTGCTGATTAACAATCACTTCTGGCTGCATGGTCGCGATCGCTTCACCCCGCACCCTGATCTGCGTCGTGAGTTGATGCGTCAGCGTGGCTATTTCACCCATGCCAAAACGCTACGCCAGCCGCGTCAGGTATAATCATTTAGAATAAGCTGGCCACCGCCATGACGGTGGCCATTTTCCCTTGGCTACCGAGACGCCTATGTACGACTACATTATTATCGGGGGCGGCATTCTTGGGCTGTCGACTGCCATGCAGCTTATCCGTGCCTATCCTGACAAGAAGATGCTGCTGGTTGAGAAAGAGGATGGTCCTGCCCGCCATCAAACAGGCCACAACAGTGGCGTGATTCATGCGGGGGTTTACTACACGCCCGGCAGCTTAAAGGCGCGTTTTTGTTTAGAGGGAAACCTCGCCACCAAAGCGTTTTGTGACGAGCATAGCATTGCCTACGACGAATGCGGCAAGCTGCTGGTCGCCACAAATGACCTAGAACTCCAGCGTATGAAAGCACTGTGGGAGCGCACGGAGGCTAATGGCCTGGAGCGGTATTGGTTGACGGCGGAAGAACTGCACGAACGTGAGCCTAACATCACCGGCGTCGGCGGTATCTTTGTCCCCTCCAGCGGTATCGTCAATTACGCTGAAGTGGCTGCCGCTATGGGTCGCGAATTCGAAGCCGCTGGCGGTGAGATCCGCTACACCACGTCAGTCACCGGCTTAAGCGAGCGAACCAACGAGGTAGTGGTATCCACCAGCCAGGGTGATTTCTCTACCCACTATATGGTGTCCTGCTCTGGCCTGATGGCAGACCGCGTGGTACGCATGCTGGGTATCGAACCAGACTTCACCATCTGCCCGTTCCGCGGCGAGTACTTCCGTCTTCCCGCGCAGCACAATCAAATCGTTAATCACCTGATCTACCCAATTCCTGACCCTTCGATGCCGTTTCTTGGCGTTCACCTGACACGCATGATTGACGGCAGCGTGACGGTCGGCCCCAACGCGGTGCTGGCCTGGAAACGTGAAGGCTATCGAAAGACCGACATCTCGTTTTCCGATACGCTAGCCATGCTGCGCCACCGCGGCATCCGCCAAGTGCTGAAAGACAACTTGCGTCCAGGGCTTTCCGAGTTTAAGAACTCAATCTATAAAAAAGGCTACCTGCAGCAAGTGCGTAAGTACTGCCCAAGCTTAACGCTTGCTGATCTTGAGCCTTACCCGGCTGGCGTGCGTGCCCAAGCGGTGTCCAACGATGGCAAGCTGGTCGATGACTTCCTGTTCGTCAACACGCCGCGTACTGTCAACGTGTGTAACGCACCCTCGCCTGCGGCGACGTCTGCCATTCCCATTGGGGCGTATATCGTAGAGAAAGTTAAGCAGCAGGTTGGCGATAGCGCCGCCGTAGTGAGCTAAGAGCCCACCAAGCTGCTTAGTATCAAGCCTATTTCGGGCGCATAGTTTGCGTCCGAAATATTATTAAGCGGTTACTTAGCCAACACTACGTAACGCCATCTCCATAGGCTGCATCATAAGAAATGAATCACTCCTAAGCGGCGTCGGCTGCCCCGTCGCCATAAACCCAGACGACCGATACAAGCAAACTGCCGCCTCATTGCTGGTTGTAACGTCAAGCGCGAGACACTCACACTCTTTATCTATCGCCCAGGTTTCAATTTTACCCAGAAGCGCCTTGGCGATGCCTTGCCCTCTTGCCGCAGGCGAAACCCACATTTGATAGATGTGAGCGGTTTCCACCTCTGGTGCATGTATCACCCCCCAAGCAAGCCCCAACGCCCGACCACCCTGCTCTGCCACTAACGGAAAAGCCACAAGCCCCCGCGCGTTAAGATCTAAGCGCGCCCGCCAATCAGAATCCGACAATGCAGATTCCTGCTCGTAAGTGGCTCCAAACGAGTCAGGGGAATCCTTGAGCGATTCCAGCCTGACGGACTTGTACAGCGCCCAGTCTTCAGGGGTTAGTACTTTGATGTTGAAGTTTTTCATATAGGGGACTTACTGCATGGTGCAGAGGTTTCGGGTGATTTAATAAGTTTGTTACCAGTCGCTTTGGTCAGTATCCGGGTAAAAGCGAACTTTCGGATACTTCTAATGTAATGCCATACTCAGTGGCTTGTTCGCTGCAATGCTTTGTTAAATATCAATCGGACTCAGAGCCAGCACCTAGCTTCCGCTATTACCGTTTCTATTCTCTTCTGGTATCCCCGGTGACGCCGGACGCAAAGGTATAGTGTCTCACTCACCGGGTTAGGAAGTCGGTGAGCCTTTATTTGTTCGGGCTTGTGAAACGCCTCAACCGCATGAGCCGGTAATGCTGTAAAACCTAGCCCGATGCTGACAGGCTCCAGAATCAACCCGATCTGGTTTGAGTACCCCTTTCTTAGAAACTGATGACTGTGCTGGAACTCAGGATAATTTTTGCTAAGCAGCAGGTTGGCGTGGTGACTTCCATCAGGATGGTCAATAAAACCGAGGGCCATCAACGTCTCCCAAGATGGCTCCTCAATGGTCTCAGGGGTCACCAATAACAATGATTCTTCCGCGATAGGCTTGCAACTGACCTCGGCCAGGGTAGATTTTGACGTCATGAAGCCAATATCCACAGAAGATTCGGCGATGGCGGTTTCTACGTCGGAGTTGGGTGCAAAGCGGTAATCAATTATGAGTTTTGGATACTTACTCTGCAGCGCCAATAAGCGTGGATATAGCTTAAGCCCAACACTCCCGGGTGACATCACCCGAACTACCCCTTCGTAAGGCGAATCTTCTTGGACTGCCTGCTCCAAACTCGATAACGCCTGCAGAATGTTCTGCGCTTCGATGTATAGCCTTTCGCCTGCCTGCGAGAGTGAGAATTTCTTCCCCTCCCGGATTAGCAACTCAACACCAAGTTGCTCTTCCAACTTACGCACATGCTGGCTCACCCCTGACTGAGTCATGTGGAGACGTTCGGCCGTACGGGTGAAATGTCCTACATCAACGAGGGTGCAAAAGGTAGTTAACCAGGTGGTGTTTATCATCACTATCCATAATTATCACAATCAAAAATGATAATTTTAAGTAATTAAAGGCGTTCTGTAACCTACTATCAGTCACACCAGAGGAGGACAGGTAATGCCCAACGTTTACCCAAGAAGTTTCTCACACATCGGTATTTCTATACCGGATCTTGAGCGAGCCGTACAGTTCTACACCGAAGTGATGGGCTGGTATCTGATCATGGAACCCACCGAGATCAAAGAGGACGATAGCGCCATCGGAGAGATGTGCACGGATGTCTTCGGAGCCGGGTGGGAAAGCTTCAGAATCGCACATCTATCTACCGGAGACCGGATAGGTATCGAGCTTTTTCAGTTCAAGAATCAGACCAACCCGGAGGATAACTTTGAATACTGGAAAACCGGCGTCTTTCACTTCTCTGTGCAAGACCCCAATTTGGAAGAACTTGTTGACCGTATCGTAGCCGCTGGTGGTAAGCGGCGCATGAAAAAGCCACGCTACTACTATCCAGGTGAGAAGCCCTATCGCATGATTTACATGGAAGATCCATTCGGAAATATTGTGGAAATCTATAGCCATAGCTACGAACTGACCTACAGCGAAGGCGCCTACTAAATTATTAGCGATTAGAATTCGAGCAGGCTTGATAAGCCTGCTTTAAAAACGCCAGTTTCATTAACTTTTTATAAGTTAATTAAAATTAGGTAGCATTTCCAAACTTAGCGCCTTGCTGTATTTCCTAGCACGTTCGCTTAGGCTCGGTTACCCACCACTCAGCACAGTCCCGCTTTTTCTTAAGCCCCTCATCCTGCACGTAGTCAGCCAGCTCGTTACGGCCCAGCGTCACATGGTTCACGGCATCTCCATATGCACTGCAATGATGGTCGCATCAGGAGCCGCCCGATGGGTATTCAGTATGTCTTCTATACCCATAATTGGGTGGCGCCAGTATTCAACACGACTACTTCGGGGTGCCTGTTTATGGTGCTCGAGTATTACGGCGCGAAGATTGCCAACAAGATTGCCCGTATCATGGGGTTCCCCCGCATCGCGAAGGTGGACAGGCGTACCTTCACTCGCCACCTTCAAGCCTCGTCGCGTTTTCGGAACTATCTCATGGATTAGTCAAACGACGGTTTAAGCCAAGCTGTCGTTATATGTCCAGGAACAGCCCTTAGGACTATGTACCCAAGTGTTAACAGTAATAGCTGGAAAATGGCTGATTTCTGTGTGCCGCGCAGTGGCCGTTATAATCAGTAAACTTTACATAACACACATAGGCGGCCATGAGCCTGAGTTTTAAGCCCACGATTCGACTCATACCGAAAACGTCTAGACTAAAGTAGTCCTGTCATGCGTCCGATTGTTTGGACTAGCGAATTCAATGCAGAAGAAGCATTTGTAACCGTGTTAAGGCGATCCCAGAATACGCTTTTCGTATCTGCACTCTGCACACCCTCTGGCTTAGACATCTCTTCAGTAAAAATTGCGATATCCGATGCTGCGGCCTGACGCTGCGCTGGCGTTAGGCTCTCATCTATCTCGATGCTACGGCGCAGCTCCGCCAAGACCGATTTTAACTCGCGCTCAGCGTCAGAGCAGTAGGCATTAACATCCAGCGCGCGTATGTACCCATCCAAAGAGCTGTTGACGACTCCAACCTGACTCTGGATGAACGTTCCACCTGCCACTATATTTGTTACCGGTGTCATCGTCATAGCTACTCGCTGCTCATTGTATAAGTTAATCGCATATTCTAGGTCGTAATGACCGGTTCCTGGTTGATAAAATACGCAATCATGCTCTCGATTAAATAGCTCATGTTCTTGGATCTCATCGGTACGAAGTTCTGTACCGAGTTGCTGAATGAATTCTGGCCTTTCTGCGTAACAGTAAACTGCCACAAATGGAAATGGATCATTGCTCTCTCGGTCTATCACTAGTGCATGATTAAAAGCCTCAGCTTTTTCATCACCTCCAACCCTGGCGGCGAAAGCGATACGAGACTCACGGATTAACAACGAACATGTTGTGCACCTAACCATGGCATTACCTTTAAGTGAAGCAAGCTTAAAACTGAACCCACTTTTCTTTCTTGTAATGTGGCATTGGCAGCCCACTGCAACAAAAACATCGCCAAGATTTCAGACACCGAGGGCACTAATAGTGCTCCTCTACTGTTCAACAACGCTATGCTGCGCATTTAAACAACAACGTCTATTTACCAGAATAGACTACGTGCCGAGACTGCGTAATTAATTTCGCATTGCGGCCAGGAGCGGCCATTGCGGTAGTGCTGATATAACGCCGCGTTCACCGGCTTGTCCGGTGCAACGCTTTGTTCAGCACCATTTACGACACCCTTATTTAGAATGTTAGTATGCCCAAGCATTCTGTTTGAACAGCTCGATTTCTTCGGGTTCAATCACTTCTGTTGCCTCTGCTACGTCCGCAACCACAATACTTTTCACATCAATCGCATTTTTCAAAGCTTCACTAGCGATCCAGTCACACCCCCACAATTGCGGTGCTCCACCATTAACTATCTGGCAAATTGGCTCAGAACTATCGAATGGGATACCCACGGCTTTTGGTTGAGTTACTCGCTGCAACCATATTTCAAGATAACCGTTGTAAGGAACCCGCTTAATTTTCTCTCGGACTTTAGTCCAGAGTCGAACCTTGTCTTCGGTTGGTGCAAGCGCAATAAGATGGCTCAAAATTCCAGCTACAGCGGGAAAAGTTGCTGGAGACACATAGGCAATATCTGTTGCGATTGCCACTTGAACATCGAGGTCGTCGGGAGATTCCGTTTGGCTAGAAACGTTAGTGTGAAAATCGCCCACTAACCGACGTAACGCACCGCTATTCGGATATCGTTGACCGAACGCATGGAGTCTCATTAATTGTTTTTGGATCGTTTTGGCATTTTCTTTTCCAAGGTCTTGCAGTTCAATACCTGCAAGTTTGTCTGGCTTGATAGACCCTTCCACTACGTTTCCGCTGGAAAAAGTCTTTGAAACCCCAAGCTTCATCCCGACCGTTCGCAACTTATCGCTTACAACCTTAAGAACGGATTCTGCACGTTCGTCGCTGTTTGCAAAAATGCGGTAATCATCTCGGTAACGAAGGATTCGGATATCAGTACAGCTACCTAGCTCAGTATTGATAAGCTCATCGACATAGCCAAGTACGATTTCGGCGATAAAGTCCATAAGTACCGAGCCTTGGCAAATTCCATTTGTTTGGCCGTAACGACTAGCCTGGATGTGGAAATCAATCTTGTTTCCAAGAAGCGACTTCTTAGTTTTGTTTTTCTTAGCTTCTTCGATCCCATGGATAGCCCATGCAATGCTATGCGTATACAGCGAGCCGTAACAGTCTGTCACATCGGTGTGAAGAAGGTGATTGAATTCCAGCGAATAAGTCAAAGAGCGTTGTTCAACAGCCTGCCACCACCCTTTAATCTGAGTGGCAACATCGGTCTGGTGGTCCACTGACATTACAGGCGCGCTGCAACAGTCGATGACGCCATCCTCAAACTCAGCCATACGGGATATGATTAGAGCCCAGTTTTCCTCGTCGCAAATAACGTTTACCAATGAGACGTATATTGCAGGATGCATCAACTCATATGGTCGCCAAGCAAACCTTCCGTCCTTGTTGGCAATGAAATTGTAATTTACATCAGGAAAATCGGCTGGACTGCTTTTCTTGAACTGATTAAAACTAGCGCCGCCTAAGATTTCCGAAACACTTGCCAAAATAGGCTCGAAATTAATGTAGCTCGGAATATCGCCATTGAAGTAGCTACTCCCCTTCAAGAAATGAGCACGTGCTTCTTCATTGGTTAGGTCGATTAATCGCTTCATTTATTCGTTAGCCCTTGTGCGACGCTGAACAGTTTATTAGTGCGCATGCGTGTTTTTCTGGCCACCACCATCCTGACCATATAGTTATAATGCATTGAAATTTAGAGAAATAAATGCCGTCTACGCGATGCGCTTTGCCAGAAAAACGCGCATTGTGAGCCAAAGGCACTTATGAATATCCGGTCTCAGCGAAGTCCGCTCAGGGTCGAAAGCCGATATTGCATATACCACTTCGCACAAGCCTTCCTCTCCCCTGAGGCGCGTCTCAGCCTCTCAAACAAAATCTTCTTAGCCTTAACGCTAGCAGATAAACCTCAGCCCCGTCATTAGTCATTAGCCGCGCATTGCGGTCTTCTGCCACGCCTAGAGCCTATTCGCTCATAACGCCCTTTAGCTTCTATCACCAAAACAAAAAACCAATGCGGTGAAGCAAGGCTAGCACGGTCAACTGCATCGGCACGTTACGTCTTGCTACGGTGAAGCAACTGCTCACCTCGGCTTCATTTCCTTATGCTGAACACGGTAAGCTTGGCGGCAACACCGCTGCTAATGGCTAAAAATCAACGATGACTTCCCATTGGATACTTGGCCCTGGGGCCATTGGTCGCCTGTTGGCGCATTCGCTTTCACCCTTCACTGACGCCACTTTGATTGGCCGACGTGCACTGCCTCAACAACAACGCCTGACCACCCCTGAAGGTGAAGAACGAACTCAGCGGCTGGAGAGCGTTACGGTTGCGGAACTGATCTCTCATCCACTGCCCGCACCTGGGTTTGTACATCTCACCACCAAAGCCATGGCCGCCGAGGCGGCGCTTGCCAGCATTGCTGATGTGGTTGCGCCCACGACTCCGCTGGTGCTGTGGCAAAACGGTTTTTTAGCACAACCACGTATTACACAAACGTGGCCTGGGCCAGTGCTGTGCGCGACCACTACTCAGGGCGCTTATCTCACTGGAGATGATGGCGTGGTTCACGCAGGGCGCGGGCCGACTTTTATTGGTGATTTAGATAATCAGCACGCGGGATTGGAGAAGACGTTAGCGGCGCTATTGAGTGAGGCAGGCTTTACCGCAACGGCGGTGAGCGATATACGCCAACGCTTGTGGCAAAAATTGGCGGTGAATGCGGCGATAAACCCATTGGTCGCGCTCAATGGCGTGCGCAATGGTGAGCTGCGCGGTGATGCTTATGCAGGCCGTTTGGCAGCGGTGGTCAAAGAGGTCGCGGCGATTCTAAAGCAGGAAAACATTGCCCCCCCGAATGGTGGCGAAGGTGAAGACGCGTGGTTGGCGCTTGTGTGGCAGGTGGTGGAGAACACCGCTAACAATAAGGCCTCGATGTTGCAGGATGTTGAGGCCAGGCGTCCCACCGAGCGCGGGGCGATTTTAGGGCCGTTGATTGATAGCGCCGAGCGCCATGGTTTGCCGTGTGGGGTGTTGAAGGAGCTCGATAGCGAATTGGCTAAATTGGAGGCGGAGTTTTAGGGAAAATTTAGTGGCTAAATCATCGCGCGCTAAAGCGCCCTCCCACAATATTAAATTGCCCTTATTTACGGTGCTGTCAGGGCTGTGCTGTGCCACTTACAACCGCTGCGCCGGGCTGCCATTGCGGGTGCGCTTCGCTTACCACGCACTACGAAACCCGTATGCTCCATCGCATAAATGCACGATAAAGCCCGTGTATTTTGCTGATTAGCAAACTGTAGCGCGCTAAAGCGCCCTCCCTTCATCAGGAAGGGCCGCTATCTATATCACGTTACAGGAATCATCACTACGTTCTGAAAGGCGGGGCGTTCTGCAAGCTGTTGGTACCAGCGCTCCAGGCTGGGGCGCCGCTGCCAGGTTAACCCAATGTTCCATAAATTATAGATAAAAGGCGCTAAGGCGATGTCGCCGAGGCCAAATTCATCGCCGGAAAACCAGGGTTGGCTTTGGTTTGCCAGCGCGTTATCTAGCAGTTCGAATGACCTTTCACAGGCTAGCATTCCGGCATCAATAGCATCGTTATCACGCTCTTCCGGCGGTGTTCTTACGAACCCCTGCAAAATAACGCGGTGCCTGGGCGAAAGCGTATTGTTCGCCCAGTCCATCCATTTCTCTGCCTGGGCGCGCTTGGCGGGGTCATCTATCCATAAGTTACCTTGGCCATACTGCGCAGCCAAGTAGCGGATAATGGTGTTGGATTCCCATAACACGCTATCGGTAGCGTCGTCTTTGAGTAGCGGCACTAGCCCATTGGGGTTCATGGCCAAGTATGCCGGAGTATTGTTGACCCCGTGCTGCATTCCTGCCGGAATTTGCTCAAACGTCAATCCGAGTTCTTCGAGTACCCAGCGTACTTTTTTGACGTTAGTCGAGTTATTGCGGCCCCAAAGCGTAATCATGGCAGTCCTTTTATCTGAGCATACATCTGAGCATACATCTGAGAATAGCGAAGAGAATGAGTGTGCCCGCCCTTGAGGCCAGTGGCAAGGGGCGGCTTATGCCGCCCTCTCGCGGGTGCCTCATGTTGATCGTTCCGCGCAAAACTCGTTACCACGCGCTACACCACCACTTGCTCCTCACCATTTTTCATTCACGCCTTAGGCCTCACTCCTTATCTTGATAAAACTGCAGCAGGCTGGAGAAGTCGAGTTTGCCGTTGCCACCTGCTTTATGCAGGGTGAATAGCGAACGTGCGGCAGAGCCCATGGGCACTGGTGAGGCACTTTGCTGGCTAACATCCATGGCGAGACCCAGGTCTTTAATCATCAGGTCTACCTGGAAGCCGCCTTGATAGCCCTTCGAGGCGGGGGCATTTTCCATCACGCCGGGGTACGGGTTGTAAACGTTTAGCGCCCAGTTTCCTCCAGAGCTTTGTTTCATGATTTCGGAAAGCACCGCTGGGTCCAGGCCATTTTTCACGCCCATATTGATCGCTTCGCAGGTGCCCGCCATCAGAATGGAAAGCAGCATGTTGTTGCACACTTTGGCCACCTGACCTGCACCGTGGTCGCCGGCGTGGAAGATATTCTTACCCATCACCTCGAGCACGGGCTTAGCCTGTTCAAATTGTGCCGCGCTACCGCCCACAATAAAGCTCAATGTGCCGGCCTGCGCTCCGCCTACCCCGCCAGACACAGGCGCGTCGACAAAGCCAACACCTTTCTCAGCGCCAGCGGTAGCCACGCTGCGGGCGGTATCCGCATCAATAGTCGAGCAGTCAATCACCAGAGCGCTCTTTTTGATGACATCAAACAGCGGCTCGTCGCCATCCACATACAGCCCACGCACATGTTTGCCTGCGGGCAGCATGGAAATAATAAAATCTGCGTCGGTGGCCGCTGCTTTTGCAGAGGCTGCTACTTCACAGCCTTGGGATTTAGCTGTTTCCAAGGCTTGTTTAGAAAGATCGAACGCGCGAACGTTAAAGCCCGCTTTCGCCAAGTTGGCCGCCATGGGGCCGCCCATATTGCCTAAACCGATAAACGCAACAGTGGTCATCTTTATTGTCCTTGTTAGAAAATTGATGGGGAAATGGGTTGAAGAAATAGCTTAGTGAAGATCCGCCAGAGGGCTCTTTTGCCACGGCGAAGCCAGCAGCTCATCGATAAAAGTTTGTTCGACGGACGCGACATCTGAGTATTTCCAGGCAGGCTTACCGTCTTTATCGACCAACAGCGCACGTACGCCTTCGGGGAACTCCTGATGGCGGCAACACTGCACTGAAAGCGCCAGCTCAAACTGAAACACCTCAGCCAACGACATGTGCTTGGCACGCTTTAGCTGCTCATCAATCAGCTTCACTGATACGGGGCTGCCGTGGGAAAGCGTTTTCTGCGCTTTGCTGAACCATTTGTCATCACTACGAACCGCCAATACGGCATCCACGGCTTGCTCAACCGTATCGTGATCCATTAGCTCACGAATCAATGCGGCGGATTTTTGAACCGGCGATTCCAGCTCGGCAAATACCTCTTGAGACGCTTGTTCAAACTCGCGCAGCACGCTGTTAACCACACCATGGGCGTCAGTTTGCTTTCCTTCTCCCCAGGTGGCATCCATCAGTTTTTGAGCAAGGTCTGCGCGGTAATGGCTAGCAATCGCGCGATCGGCAAGGCCGAGATGAACGGCATCTGGCGCGTTTATTTGGCTGCCTGTCATGGCTAAAAAGCGTCCGGTACCATTTGGCAGGCGGTTTAAAAACCAGCTAGCGCCAACGTCCGGGTAAAGGCCAATCGTCACTTCTGGCATCGCCAGCCGAGAGGTTTCCGTCACGATTCGGTGGCTGCTACCGCTAAGCAATCCCATTCCCCCACCCATCACAATACCGCTGCCCCAGCAAATGACCGGCTTGGGATAGGTGTGGAGCAGGTAATCCAGGCGGTACTCGTGTTCAAAGAAGCGCTCAGGAAAATCTGGTTCGCCGTCACCTTTAATCGCTTTATACAGATTGACGACATCGCCGCCTGCGCAAAACGCTTTTTCTCCGGCGCTATCCAGCAGAACAGCAACAACTCGCTCGTCGGTTTGCCACGCTTTCAAGCGCGGCAGAATTTCTTCAATCATCTCTAACGTCAAGGCATTCAGCGAACGCTCGGCGTTAAGCTTGATCTCGCCAATAACATGGCCATCTTGGGTGGCGTGTTCAGCAAACAGTACGCTACTCATTCCATTGTCCTTGTAGTTGGCTACAGCTCAGAGGCACCATCAGAGAGCACGCGACGGGAAATAATCAGCCGCATGATTTCGTTAGTTCCTTCCAAAATACGGTGTACGCGAGAGTCACGCACATAGCGCTCCATCGGATACTCTTTAATGTAGCCGTTGCCACCATAGAGCTGCAGCGCCTCATCACACACCTTGAAGCCGACATCAGTCGCAAAGCGCTTAGCCATGGCGCAATAGGTAGTGGCATCGGGGTGGCCAGCATCCAGTTTTGTGGCTGCCATACGCACTAGCTGGCGAGCCGCGACAAGCTCAGTAACCATATCCGCCATACGGAACTGAAGCGCCTGGAAGTCTGCCAAACGCTTGCCAAACTGCTTACGCTCCAGCATATATTCACGGGCTTTGTTGATCGCCTGCTGGGCGGTGCCGATTGAGCAAGTAGCGATGTTGATACGACCGCCATCCAAGCCTTTCATGGCAATTTTAAAGCCGTCACCTTCGTTGCCTAACAGGTGGTTGGCGGGAACGCGCACATCTTCAAAGGTAATCATGCGGGTTGGCTGACTGTTCCAGCCCATTTTGTCTTCCTTACGGCCGTAACTAATGCCGCTTGCTTTCGCATCAACCGCAAAGGCAGAAACGCCGCTGGGGCCTTCGCCCCCAGTACGCGCCATCACCACCAAAAAGTCGGTGCTGCCGGCGCCAGAGATAAACATCTTGCTACCGTTGAGTATGTAGTCATTGCCATCACGCTTGGCGGTGGTTTTAAGCGAGGCCGCATCAGAGCCTGCATTGGGTTCAGTTAAGCAGTAAGAACCCAGCAACTCGCCAGTGGCGAGCTTTTCGCCCCACTGTTCCACTGCTTCAGAGGTGCCGAAGTCAGCCAGCATCCACGTCACCATATTATGAATGGTGAGATAAGCGGTGGTTGAGGTACAGCCCATGGAAAGCTGTTCAAAAATAATGCTGGCATCTAGGCGGGAAAGACCAAGCCCGCCAACGCGCGCTGGCGCGTAAAGTGAACAAAAACCTAACTCCCCCGCTTTGCGGATAACATCAACAGGAAAGAAGGCTTCTGCATCCCACTGTGCAGCGTGGGGCTCTAACTCGTTCTGGGCGAATGCCCGAGCCATATCGGAAAAAGCGACCTGGTCTTCACTTAACTCAAAATTCATGGCGAATCTCCGCAGCATGCGTCGCTGAACAGCCTTTGAGCAGGCTGGGCAGCTTGGCGTTTGCTATTATCTTTATTAGCCGTTGGCGTTATTGGCAATTGTCTTTACTGGCTATCGTCTTTACTGGCAATGTTGACGTTTACGTTAACTTATATTCTTACTCTGACAGGTGCAACCGGCTTAGCTCACTACCTTTGGCGTAGAGGCGTGATTTGGGCAGAAAAAAGGGTGCCCTAGGGCACCCAATCATCGGACAGAACCGGTTATTTGAAATTTTTGCGATACATTTTGGTGAGCTCACCCACAATGCCGCTGCGGAAGCTAAGTACGCAGACAACAAAGATAATCCCCAGAATGACGCTTACCCAGTTACCCAACGGCGACTGTGCCAAAATGTGCTGCAGGCTAACCACAATGCCCGCACCCATAAGGGGCCCAAGCAGTGTGCCTACCCCACCCAGCAGCGTCATTAGGATAACTTCACCTGACATGTGCCAGTGTGCATCGGTTAGCGACGCCAGCTGAAACACGACGGTTTTGGTAGACCCCGCCAACCCGGCCAGCGCCGCAGAAAGCACAAACGCCAGCAGCTTATAAGCATCAACGTTGTAGCCCAGCGAAATAGCACGCGGCTCATTTTCACGAATCGCTTTAAGCACCTGCCCAAAGGGGGAATGCACGGTGCGTTGGATTAGCGCAAAACCAAATATGAAGATGGCAAAAACGAAGTAATACATCGCCAAGTTGCTGCTTAGACTGATCACACCAAACAAGTCACCGCGTGGCACGCCGTGCAGACCATCCTCACCACCGGTAAACGATGACTGAACAAAGACGAAAAACATCAGCTGAGCCAGTGCCAATGTCACCATGGCAAAATAAATGCCCTGACGCCGGATCGAAAGCACCCCGAATAACAGCCCTAACAGGGTTGCCATTAAGGTGCCCGCAATAATCCCCACCTCTGGCGTTAGCCCTGGATAGCTTGCCAACAAGTAGCCGGTAACATAACCACCGGTGGCTAAAAATGCCGCGTGCCCGAACGAGAGCAACCCCGCATAGCCCAGCAACAAATTAAAGGCGCAGGCAAAAAGCGCGAAGCATAGAATTTTCATTAGAAAAACGGGATAGGCCAAAAAAGGAGCGACTAACCCGATGGCCAAGAGTGCTATATAAAACATGTTACGGCGCATTTTGGCCCGCTTCTGTCGCTCTTTTACGGCTGATGGCGCATTGAGTGCTTGAGAGTCTGCCATGGTTATGCCTCCTTACCGAACAGCCCAGCGGGGCGTAACATGAGCACCAATATCATCACCAAGAAGATCACGGTATTGGAGGCTTCGGGGTAATACACTTTGGTTAAGCCTTCGATGATCCCCATACCCAGGCCAGTAAGAATCGCACCTAGAATAGATCCCATTCCACCAATGACGACCACCGCGAACACCACAATCAGCAAGCTTGACCCCATGGTCGGTGATACAGGATATAGCGGCGCTGCCAACACCCCCGCAAAAGCGGCTAGCGCTACGCCAAAGCCATAAGTAAGCGTAATCAATAGCGGTACGTTTACCCCAAACGCTTGCATCAGCTGGGAGTTTTCAGTACCTGCACGCAGATAAGCCCCCAACCGGGTGCGCTCAATCATAAACCAGGTAAATAGACACATGGCCAGTGCCGCTACCAGCACCCAGGCACGGTAGGTAGGCAGGAACATGAAGCCTAGATTCAGGCCGCCTTGCAGTGCTTCAGGAGTCGCGTACCGCGCACCCGAAACGCCAAAGAAATTTACCAGCGTGCCTTCAAAAATTAGTGCCAACCCGAAGGTGAGCAGCAGTCCATAAAGATGGTCTAAATGGGCAATGCGACGCAGTAAAAAGCGCTCCATTAACATGCCGAAACCACCCACCACCAGTGGCACCAGAAACAGCGCCAGCCAATAGTTGATGCCTAAATAGCGAAAGCCTAGCAGTGCGGCGAAGGCTCCCAGCATGTATTGCGCCCCATGGGCAAAGTTGACGATCTTCAGTAGGCCGAAGATGACCGCCAGACCCAAGCTAAGCAGTGCGTAAAAGGCTCCATTCACAAGCCCAAGCGTTAGCTGGCCCATGAAAACGGCTAATGGCACGCCGAATATCATCGTCATTGTATGACTCTCCTCGCCGTCAAGCGGTTGGTGGCAAGTTGCCACCAACCAGTTCTAACGTCACTTGCGGTTGTTATTCGACTTAGTTTTGAACCAGTTTGCACTGGCTATCAGAGAGCGGACGGTAGGCTTCATCGGCAGGAATGGTGCTGAGGATTTCATACAGATCCCACTCACCGGTAGACTCTTCCGGTGTTTTCACTTGGGCAAGGTACATGTCATGAATCATACGACCATCTTCACGAATGGAGCCGTTACGCGCAAAGAAGTCTTCAATAGGCATATCAGCCATCTGGGCGCGTACAACTTCAGGGTCGTCGGTTCCCGCTGCTTCTACGGCTTTCAGGTAGTGCATGGTGCTTGAGTAGATACCCGCCTGAACCATGGTGGGCATACGGCCAACTTCTTCAAAGTAGCGCTCAGACCATTCACGAGACTCTTCATCCATGTTCCAGTACCAGCCAGTGGTTAGCAGCAGCCCTTGGGTGGATTCCAGACCTAGCGCGTGAACATCGTTGAGGAAAATCAATAGGCCTGCTAGCTGCTGGCCGCTCTGCGTGAGACCGAACTGGCTAGCGGTGGTGATCGCGTTAACAGTGTCGGCGCCAGCGTTAGCCAAACCAACAATCTTCGCACCAGACCCTTGGGCCTGCAGGATGTAAGAGGAGAAGTCGCTTGTCGGGAACGGGTGACGCACGCCGCCAACAATCTCGCCGCCATTGGCTTCAACTACGTTGGTCACATCAGCTTCCAGCGCATGGCCGAACGCATAATCAGCGGTTAACAAGAACCAGCTGTCGCCGCCCTGCTCTACGACTGCTTTTGCGGTACCGTTCGCCAGCGGGTAAGTATCGTAAACCCAGTGGATGTGGTTTGGCGTGCAGTGTTCATTGGTAATGCTTGATGCCGCAGAACCCGACACAATGCCCAGGCCATTGTTTTCTTCAAGCACTTTAGTGACGGCAATAGACACCGAGGACGCCACTAGGCCACCCACCATGTCGACGTTACGCTGGTCGATCCACTCACGTACCGTGTTAGCACCGACGTCGGCACTGTTACGATCATCAGCACTAAAAATCACGATGGGCGAGCCGTTAACACTGCCACCAAAATCAGCAACCGCCATTTCCATGGCTGTTTCGCCACCTGGGCCAGCTAAGTCACGGTAAGTACCTGACATATCTGCCAAATAACCAATGCGTACCTCATTATCGCTAATTTCAGCGTGAGCGGTTGAGACTGCCATAGTAGAAGCGGCGGCAACGGCGATGCTGGCGGTCAGCGTTTTTTTCATAAAGGTCATGTTCGTCTCCTGGCCCTTGAGGCCTTTGTTGTTGTGTTACGACGTACGAATGAAATACTTACAGAGCGTTTAGTGTTGTTAATGCTGTAGTGCACATACTGCGAAGCTGATGCTGCGTTTATGATCTAGATTGGCGTTATACCCCCAGCATAGTGTTGAGATGGTCTCGACGTGACGGAAGCTGCTCAGCGCTAATCTCTTCAACAATTTGGCCGTGATCCATTACAAAATGGCGATCTGCCAGCGGCGCTGCAAAACGGAAGTTCTGCTCCACCAGAACAATGGTCATACCGCGCTCTTTCAGTTGAATAAGCACTTCGCCAAGTTTTTGCACAATAACGGGGGCTAAGCCTTCGGTAATTTCATCGAGCAGCAAAAGACGCGCACCGGTGCGTAGAATGCGTGCCATGGCAAGCATCTGCTGCTCACCGCCAGAAAGCCGCGTCCCCTGGCTTCTGCGACGCTCGTAAAGGTTAGGAAACATGCCGTAGATTTCATCTAGGCTCATTCCACCAGAGCGAACTGTCGGTGGAAGTAATAAATTCTCGTGCACATCCAAGCTGGCAAAAATACCGCGCTCTTCGGGGCAGTAACCAATACCAAGCCTTGGAATATGGTGCGCCTTCATATTCAGCGTTTCGTTGCCATTAATCACAATCGAGCCGGTGCGACGCCCGACCATATTCATAATGGACTTCAGGGTAGTACTACGTCCCGCGCCGTTGCGACCCAGCAGCGTAACCAGCTCCCCACGCTTAACATCGAAATTCACGCCATGAAGTATGTGCGATTCACCATAGAAAGCGTGCAAGTCTTGCACTCTCAGCATTTCTAGCGTTTGGGAATCGGCTAGCTCGTTGGTTTCATAGGCTTCAGCGGTATTCATACGGCAGCCTCCTCTTCAGCAGCTTCACTGCCCATATAAGCCTCGCGCACTAATGGATTGCGGGAAACCTCTTCATAGTTACCTTCGGCCAACACTGCGCCGCGGGCTAATACCGTAATACGGTCACAAAGCCTGCTAACCACGCTCAAATTGTGCTCCACCATCAAAACGGTGCGCCCTTTCGAGACACGCTTAATCAGCGCGACGATACGGTCAACATCCTCAGCCCCCATGCCCTGGGTCGGCTCGTCCAACAGCATCATCGTAGGATCAAGCGCCAGCGTGGTGGCAACTTCCAGTGCGCGCTTACGGCCGTAAGGCATTTCTACCGTTAATGTATCGGCGTATTCACGCAGGCCTACCTCATCAAGCAGCTCTAACGCACGCTCATTAAGGTGATCTAGCGACTTCTCTGATTTCCAGAAGTGAAACGATGTGCCTAATTGACGCTGTAGCGCTACTCGGACGTTTTCCAGCGCCGTCATGTGCGCAAACACCGCTGAAATTTGAAATGAGCGCACGAGACCCAGCTGTGCGATCTCATTGGATTTCTTGCTGGTAATGGGCTTACCGCGATAAAGAATTTCTCCACGTGTGGGCGGCAGAAACTTGGTTAGCAAATTAAAAACGGTGGTCTTTCCAGCACCGTTGGGGCCAATCAGGGCGTGAATATGCCCTTCCTGAACTTGAAGATTAACGTCATCCACGGCGGTAAAACCGCGGAATTCTTTGGTCAGCCCTCTGGTCTCGAGCACTGGCCCATTAAGAACATCGTCTGCACGCATGGAGTGGTAAGCCTCTTTTTGTTCTTGTGTTCGGGTGTTCTTGTATCCGGGTGTTGGGTGCTGACATTTCACCAACTGCGTCACCAAGTGAAACTCGTTAGCCGGCAACACACCCTTACCTGAACGTAAGGTGTAGGTGCAAACTAGCAATCACTTGAGGGGTATTACAATTACAACTTTGGTCTACGCTTCTTTAACGTTTCTTCACATTAACAATCTAAATTATTATTTTTCAATAGCTTATAAAAAAATCAAGGAAAACAAAAAAGCACAACTACTGCTTTACGTTAACGTAAACTTGTTTTAGCCTCATGGTCAGTGTTCCATAGGGACATTCCCCTATCGACGAGAACAATGATCATGAGCAAAACCTACACGATCAGTGAATTGGCCAGCGAGTTCGACGTTACCACTCGAAGCATTCGCTTCTATGAAGATCAGGAGTTACTCCACCCTGCTCGCCGTGGCCAAACACGCATCTACAGCAGCAAAGATCGCGTGCGTCTGAAATTAACGCTACGCGGTAAACGACTCGGCTTTTCCTTAGCAGAAATTCGCGAACTCTTTGAGCTGTGGGATGAAACCCGCAGCGGCAGCAAAAAGCAGCTGCATTTGATGCTAAGCAAAATCAGCGAGCGTAAATCGGCTCTAGAACAACAAATGAAAGACATCACGATGGTGCAGCTGGAACTTGAAAGCGCTGAAATCCGCTGCCGCCAGGCTCTTGAAGAACTCAATGAAAAACCTTCTTTAACGACGAAAAGCTCCCTTTAACAATGACAAGGTGATTGACCATGTTTTCACACTATTCAGAACTCAATTTCGGCCTCGACGATGAACTGAACATGCTGCGCGAGCAGGTCAATGCCTTTGCCGCTAGCGAAATTGCCCCGCGCGCTGCTGAAATCGACCGCAACAACGAATTCCCAAATGATCTGTGGAAGAAGTTTGGCGACATGGGTCTATTGGGGATTACCGTATCTGAAGAAGATGGCGGTAGTGGTATGGGCTATCTTGCCCACTGTATTGCGATGGAAGAGATTTCCCGGGCAAGCGCCTCTGTCGCACTCTCCTATGGCGCGCACTCAAACCTGTGTGTCAATCAGTTAAAGATCAACGCCAGCGCTGCACAAAAAGAGAAATACCTGCCCAAGCTGATCAGCGGTGACCACGTAGGTGCACTGGCAATGTCAGAGCCAGGTGCGGGGTCTGATGTCGTGTCAATGCAGCTACGCGCCAAGCTGGATGGCGATCATTACATCCTTAACGGCAACAAGATGTGGATCACCAACGGTCCTGACGCCGACGTATTAGTGGTGTATGCCAAGACCGACCCGGAAGCAGGCTCTAAAGGCATTACAGCATTCATTATTGAAAAAGGCATGCCTGGCTTCACTACGGCACAGAAGCTCGACAAGCTGGGTATGCGCGGCTCTAACACCTGCGAACTGGTTTTCCAAGACTGCAAAGTACCGGTTGAAAACGTACTGGGTGAGGTCGGTAAAGGGGTTCGCGTTCTCATGAGCGGTTTGGATTATGAGCGCACCGTTCTGGCTGCTGGTCCTATTGGTATTATGCAAGCCGCCATGGACGTCGTGCTGCCCTACATTCATGAGCGCAAGCAGTTCAACCAGTCGATCGGCGAGTTCCAGTTGGTGCAAGGTAAAGTGGCGGATATGTACACCACGCTGAACGCTTGTCGCGCCTACTTATACGCCGTTGCCGGAGCCTGCGACCGCGGCCAGACCTCGCGTAAAGACGCAGCGGGCGTGATTCTTTACTGTGCAGAGAAAGCCACCCAAGTTGCCCTAGATGCCATTCAGCTGCTCGGCGGCAACGGCTATATCAACGAGTACCCCACCGGTCGCCTTCTGCGCGATGCCAAACTGTATGAAATTGGCGCGGGCACCAGCGAAATTCGCCGGATGCTGATTGGCCGCGAACTCTTCACCGAAACAAAGTAAGGGCCGCGCCATGAGCACACTCTCTACACAGATCAATCCCCGCAGCGATGTCTTTCAAAGCAACGCAGCATCCATGCTGGGGGAAGTTTCCAAGCTACGAGAATTGACCGCTGCCGTCGCCCAAGGTGGCGGCCCCAAGGCGCGTGAACGCCACGAGAGCCGCGGCAAGCTATTTGTGCGTGACCGTATCGATCACTTAATTGACGAAGGCTCGCCATTTTTAGAGTTTTCCGCCCTGGCAGCCCATCACGTTTACGATAGCGACGTGCCTGCGGCAGGCGTGGTAACGGGCATTGGCCGGGTATCTGGCGTTGAGTGCGTGATTGTGGCCAACGATGCCACGGTAAAAGGCGGTACGTATTTTCCGCTCACGGTGAAAAAGCACCTGCGCGCCCAAGAAATCGCCCGTAAGCACCGTTTACCGTGCATCTATCTAGTCGATTCAGGCGGCGCATTCTTACCCCGCCAGGATGAAGTGTTCCCCGATCGCGATCACTTCGGACGCATCTTCTATAACCAAGCCACCATGTCGGCAGAGGGCATCCCGCAAATAGCGGTGGTCATGGGCTCCTGCACGGCTGGCGGTGCGTATGTACCCGCCATGGCGGATGAATCAATCATCGTTAAAGAACAGGGCACGATTTTCCTGGGCGGCCCGCCGTTAGTGAAGGCGGCCACGGGCGAAAACATTAGTGCAGAAGACCTGGGCGGTGCAGATGTGCACGCCAAAATCAGCGGCGTAGCCGACCACTACGCTGAAAATGATGCCCATGCTCTGCAGTTGGCGCGCGCTTGTGTATCCCGTTTAAATTGGCAAAAGCGCGGCAAATTAGCCATGCAAGCGCCCAAACCTCCCAAACTCGATCCCAGCGAACTTTACGGCATTGTTGGCACCGACCTTAAAAAGCCTTACGACGTTCGCGAAGTCATTGGTCGAATTGTCGATAGCTCTGACTTTGATGAGTTCAAGCGCTACTACGGCGACACCTTGGTAACCGGCTTTGCACATATCCACGGCTATCCGGTTGGCATCGTGGCGAACAACGGCGTGCTGTTTTCAGAGAGCGCGGTAAAAGGCGCGCACTTTATCGAGCTTTGCGCCCAGCGCAAGATTCCGCTGGTGTTCCTGCAAAACATTACTGGCTTCATGGTCGGCTCTAAGTACGAGCATGAAGGCATCGCTAAGCACGGTGCGAAGTTAGTGACTGCCGTAGCATGCGCCAAAGTACCCAAGTTCACCGTTTTGATTGGCGGCAGTTTTGGCGCAGGTAACTACGGAATGTGTGGTCGCGCTTATGACCCCAACCTGCTTTTCATGTGGCCCAACGCGCGTATTTCGGTAATGGGCGGCGAGCAGGCGGCAGGCGTACTCTCGCAGGTCAAACGTGAGCAGTATGAGCGCGATGGCCGCGAGTGGAGCAAAGAGGAAGAAGAGGCATTTAAACAGCCAACTCGCGACCAGTACGAGCACCAGGGTCACCCCTATTATGCTAGCGCCCGCCTATGGGATGACGGCGTCATTGATCCACTTCAAACCCGCGACGTATTAGGGCTTTCTCTAGCCGCGGCCATGAATGCTGAAGTAGAAGAGACGCGCTTCGGCGTGTTCCGGATGTAAGGGCGAACACTATGGCTTACTCAACGCTACTGATCGAAGAAGGCGTGGCGCGCCTGACGTTAAACCGCCCAGAGGTGCATAACGCCTTTGACGACAGCCTGATCGCTGAACTAAACGCCCATCTAGACGAATTGCACGCGCTGGCCAACGCCGGTGACGTTCGGGTGGTGGTGCTTGGCTCTGAAGGTAAGAGTTTCTCTGCGGGCGCTGATCTCAACTGGATGAAGCGCATGGTCGATTACGGCTTGGAAGACAACCTAGCGGACTCACGCAAACTGTCAGCGCTTATGTTCGGGTTAGACACCCTGCCTTGCCCTACCGTTTGCCGAGTTCAGGGAGCGGCCTTTGGTGGCGCGGTGGGTCTAGCCGCCTGTTGCGATCTGGTAATCGCTTCAGATAAAGCTAAATTCTGCCTGTCGGAAGTCAAAATTGGCCTATCGCCCGCGGTGATTAGTCCCTATGTTCAGCGCGCGCTTGGCGAACGCCAAATGCGCCGTTACGCACTCACTGCTGAAGTGATGGATGCGCCAACAGCGATGGCGCTCGGCTTGGTTCACCAAGTGGTGGAACACGATGCCTTGGATAGCGCCGTAGACGCCATGCTCGACACCCTGCTGGGTGGCTCTCCACAAGCCCAACGGGCAACCAAAGCACTGCTGGCAAGCGTGGCTCAGGCACCCGACAGCGACGCCACCCGAGAACACACCTGCCAAGTGATCTCCAAACTGCGGGTGAGCCAAGAGGGTCAAGAGGGCTTAGCTAGCTTTTTTGAAAAGCGCCGCCCTGCCTGGACGCAACCGTCTGGCCTTCAAGAACCCAACACTGCTGCGGAGCCACGCTCATGACGCTTGACCTTACTAAATTCGACACGTTGCTAGTGGCTAACCGCGGTGAAATTGCCTGTCGCGTAATGCGCACCGCCCGCCGCATGGGGCTGAAAACGGTTGCCGTTTATTCAGATGCCGATGCCACGGCTCGCCATGTACGCGAGGCCGATGAAGCCGTTCGCTTAGGCCCTGCCGCCGCCCGCGAAAGCTATCTTAATGTTGATGCGGTTATCGATGCCGCCAAACGCACTGGCACTGGCGCCATTCACCCCGGCTACGGCTTTCTTTCAGAAAACGGTGGGTTTGTTAAAGCCCTTGAGCAAGCGGGCATCATCTTTGTTGGCCCCCCTGCGTCGGCAATTGCCGCGATGGGCGATAAATCTGCCGCGAAAGCGCGTATGGCCAATGCGGGCGTACCGCTAGTGCCTGGGTATCATGGTGACGACCAGGATGATGCGCTGCTGCGCAGCGAAGCCGACAAAATCGGTTATCCAGTGATGTTGAAAGCCAGCGCCGGTGGTGGTGGTAAAGGCATGCGCGTGGTTGAAAGCGGCGAAGGATTTAAGGCAGCGCTTGATGGCTGTCGGCGCGAATCCAGCGCCGCTTTCGGCGACGACCGTATGCTGATTGAGAAATACCTAGTGCAGCCTCGTCACGTCGAAGTACAGGTATTCTGCGACCGCTACGGCAATGGCGTGTACCTATTCGAGCGGGATTGCAGCGTGCAGCGCCGCCATCAGAAAGTCATAGAAGAAGCGCCCGCCCCTGGCATGACGCCCGAACTGCGCAGTGCGATGGGCGATGCTGCCGTTCGCGCGGCAAAAGAAATTGGCTATGTGGGCGCAGGTACTGTGGAGTTTCTGCTCGATGCCGACGGCTCGTTCTACTTTATGGAAATGAATACGCGCCTGCAGGTTGAGCATCCCGTTACTGAAATGATTACCGGCCAGGATTTGGTCGAATGGCAACTGCGCGTTGCGATGGGCGAACCACTCCCCTGCACACAGGACGAGCTCACCATCACCGGCCATAGTTTTGAAGCGCGCCTGTATGCCGAAGACCCGGAGCAAGATTTCCTACCGGCTACCGGTTTGCTGACTCGCTTCGCCTTGGATTTAGAAGGTGCCGACTTAGATAGCGATCGGGTGCGTTTAGACAGCGGCGTGGAAAGTGGCGATGTGGTTTCCATGCACTACGACCCCATGCTGGCCAAACTGATTGTTCACGGCGCTGACCGTGATGCGGCGCTGGCCACTCTCAACCGCGCGTTGGCGGCGCTGGATGTACAGGGCGTGGTGACGAACCGCGCCTTCCTGCAACGCTTGGCAAATCACCCCAGCTTTAAAAACGTCGAGCTAGACACGCGTTTTATCGAACGCAACGAAGCCACACTGTTTGCTCCGCGCAGCTACTCTACCGAGGCGTATGCCAGCGCCGCGCTGATCGGCCTGAACCAGCTGGCCCAAGAGTGCGAGAGCGACTCTCCCTGGGATCGCCATGACGGCTTCCGCTTGAATGCTCCCCATACCATTCGTATTGCGCTGTGTGACCCGGCAAGTGCACAGGCAGCCGACAGCGACGAAGCGGTGGTGATTGTTGAAGGTAAGCGCGAAAGCGGCGAATCGCTGTGGAATCTGACCATTGGTGATCAAACGTTGACCGCTAGCCTACAATCGCTGACAGGTGATGCGGTCGCCGTCACGCTAAACGGCCACCGCCGCCGTCTACAGGCACGCCGCGATGGCCATATCGTGGTGATGGCTGAACCCAGTGGCGAAACACGCCTCTTCTGGCGACGCATCGATGCCATTGACCACGGTCACCATGAAGCGGAATCAACGCTGACTGCCCCCATGAATGGCACCGTTGTCGCGCTGCTGGTAGAGCCTGGCGCGGCGGTCGAGAAAGGCATGCCGTTGATGGTCATGGAAGCGATGAAGATGGAGCACACCATGACCGCGCCTGCCGATGGTAGCGTGGAGACGTTCCACTTCCAGTCGGGCGATACCGTGAGTCAAGGTGACGTGCTACTCGACTTTGCCCCCAACGAATAGGAGCTAACCGATGGCACTGCCGACGTCTATTAAACTGTTTGAAATGGCCCCCCGCGATGGCCTGCAAAACGAACCGGGCACCCTGGTGCCCACCGCCACCAAAATCGAACTGATCGAACGGCTGGCGAATGCTGGCCTTACCCATATTGAAGCCGCCAGCTTTGTCTCGCCAAAATGGGTACCACAAATGGGCGATGCCAGCGAGGTAATGCGCGGTATTGCCCGCAAACCCGGCGTGGTTTATTCGGCGTTAACGCCTAATCTGAAAGGTCTGGAAGGAGCACTGGCAGCCGGCGTTGAGGAAGTAGCGGTATTTGGTGCAGCCTCTGAAGCGTTTTCTCAGAAAAACATCAACTGCTCGATTGCTGAGTCGCTGACACGCTTTGAGCCAGTGCTGGCGCGCGCCAACGAAGCAGGTGTGCGGGTGCGTGGTTATGTGTCTTGCGTACTGGGCTGCCCCTATGAAGGGGATATTTCACCGCAAAAAGTTTCCGAGGTAGCCAGCGCACTTTATGAGATGGGCTGCTATGAAATCTCCCTAGGTGACACCATTGGTGTCGGCACGCCGCTAGCCGCTAAGCGGATGATTGAGGCTGCCCGCCAGCAGGTGCCCATCGAGTATTTAGCGGCCCATTTCCATGACACCTATGGCATGGCGCTAGCTAACTTATATGCCGTAATGGAAGAAGGCGTGAGCGTGATTGACGCAGCGACTGCAGGGCTTGGTGGCTGCCCTTATGCCAAAGGTGCATCCGGCAATGTGGCCACGGAAGACGTACTTTACCTGCTGGAGGGACTGGGCATTAACACCGGCATAGACCTCCAGGCAGTGATTGATACGGGCGTCTGGATCACTCAGCAGCTTGGTCGCAAGCCCAGTTCTAAAGTCGCGTTGGCCAAAAGTACGGTTAGCTAATAATAAATATAGAAGCCAACTGCTTTCTTCCCGTTGAGACAAAAAAAACAGTTCGGAGAGACATCCATGGCATCACCTGCACACACCCTACCTAGCTACACCAGCAGCACCGCAGATAAGCCGCTGCTGGGCATGACCATTGGCGATAAATTTGATCAAATCGCCGCACAGTATCCCGACAACGACGCGCTAATCGCCCTTCATCAGAACATTCATTGGAGCTACCGCCAGCTTCAGGAAGAAGTTAACCGTTGCGCACGTGCGTTGCTGGCCATTGGCGTAAAAAAAGGCGACCGGGTTGCCATCTGGGCACCAAACTGCTGCGAATGGACCCTAACCCAGTTTGCCACCGCCAAGATTGGCGCGATTTTAGTCAACATTAACCCCTCTTATCGTACTCATGAGCTGGACTACGCGCTTAATCAATCCGGTGCGCGCTTTTTAGTCACTGCCAATCAATTCAAAAGCTCTGATTACACCGCCATGCTGTTTGAGCTCGCGCCTGAACTAAACAGCAGCGCAGAGGGTCAGCTAAAATCACAAAAGCTGCCTGATCTTGAGTGCATCATTAATCTGAGCACTGACAAGCATAGTGGTATGTGGCGCTGGGAAGACTTCATTAACGAAGCCAACAAGGTCAGCCAGACGGATGTTGATGACCTGCAGGCCACGCTACAGTTTGATGACCCGATCAATATTCAGTACACCTCGGGCACAACGGGCTTTCCGAAAGGCGCGACGCTCTCTCACCACAACATCCTCAACAATGGCTTCTTTGTTGCCGAAAGCATGGGCTTTACCAGCGAAGACCGCTTGATCATCCCCGTACCGCTCTACCACTGCTTCGGCATGGTGATGGGTAACCTGGGCTGCATGACCCATGGCGCGGCGATGATTTATCCGGATGAAGGGTTCGACCCCGGTAAAGTGCTAAAAGCGGTACACGAGCAAAAAGCCACCGCGCTTTACGGCGTACCCACTATGTTCATCGCCGAACTAGAGCACCCCGACTTTGCCACTACTGATTTTTCCACGCTGCGTACCGGTATTATGGCGGGTTCTATTTGTCCTGCAGAAATCATGAAGCAGGTCATCGAAAAGATGAACATGAAAGGCGTACAGATCGCCTACGGCATGACAGAAACCAGCCCGGTTTCCACCCAAACCGGCGCTAACGACACCATTGATAAGCGCGTTTCCACCGTTGGCCGCACCCAACCCCACCTGGAAAGCAAGATCGTCGATCCTGGCAACGGCGGCATTCTGCCCCGTGGTGAAATTGGCGAGTTATGCACCCGTGGCTACAGTGTGATGCTAAAGTACTGGAACAATGACAAAGCCACGGCTGAAGCCATTGATGAAGCCGGTTGGATGCATACGGGCGATCTTGCCACGATGGACGAGGAAGGCTACATCCAGATCGTTGGCCGCATTAAAGACATGGTGATTCGCGGCGGTGAGAATGTATACCCTAAAGAGATCGAGGAGTTTTTATACGCCCACCCTGCGATTTCAGAAGTACAGGTCACCGGTGTTCCGGATAAGAAGTATGGCGAAGAGTTAATTGCTTGGGTGAAACTCAACAGCAGCGCAGGAGAAGTCACTGGAGAAGACCTTCGCGAGTACTGCAAAGGCAAAATCACTCACTTTAAGATTCCTCGCTACTTTAAATTTGTTGATGAGTTCCCGATGACGGTAACCGGTAAAATTCAGAAATTTAAAATGCGCGAAATTTCTATCCAAGAGCTTGGGCTTGAGGATCAAAAATAACCCTTTACTCAACGCCGGCCCGTGGTCGGCGTTAATTTTTGTAAGGTATTGAGACACCAACATGTCCACTCAACAGCAGCTAGCAGAGCATTACCACCAAGGGTTACGCGATGACGCTATCCTTAGCCAAATTCACATCCACTACCCCGATGGCCCGACACTTCACCAACTTGCCCCGCTAGACCAGCTACATATCGGTGGTATTGCCGCCTCTAAAAAGCTGCTTAACCTACTTGATCCTTCACAACATACAAAGGTGCTTGATATAGGCTCAGGCTTAGGCGGATTAATGCGTCAAGGGGCAGCGCTAGGTTTTCAACTTACCGGTTTAGATATCACCCACCGCTTTAACGTACTTAATCAGGCACTGACTAACTTATCGGCTTCTCCGGCAAATTCGTCACTTAGCTGGGTTACCGGAGATGCCTGTGAATTACCCTTTCCGGAGAACACATTTGATGCCGTGCTATTTCAGCACAGCCTGATGAACATGCCCGACCCGGCCCGCGTTATTGCCGAAAGCCGACGAGTGCTACGCCCAGGCGGCAAGCTTGTCATGCATGAAGTCGTTAGTGGTAAAAACTTTGCCGAATTGCGCTACCCGGTTCCTTGGGCAGCATCGCCAGAGCATTCACACTTACTTTCGATGACTGAACTGACTGACTTGCTGGCAGCAAACGGCTTTCAGCTCCAGCGCAGTGAAGATTGGAGCAGCACTGCGCTTGAGTGGCGTCAGCGACAGCGACAAAAAGAGCAAACGAATACCGTCGCCGTGCTTTCTCCGCAATGGGTATTTGGCGAGCGCTTTTTGAAAATGGGTAAAAATCTGCTAGCAAACTTATCAAATAACGCAATTAATGTGGTAGAAATCAGCGCCCGTTGCTAGGCTGATTAAGATAACTTCCTTAGTCAGGGACACGAGGAACGCCAATGAAACGCTTGGCAAGCACCCTGTTTTGTAGTTTTGCTGGTTCCATGCTGCCATTTATGGGCTGTTTAGCCAGCGGCGGAGATACCGACCTCGCCTATGCGTCTCCGAACAGCGAGTTTATGGCCCTGCGCAACGGTGTCGTTTTAGAAGGCAGTGACTTAAGCAGCCTCGATAGCTACACAACAGGTTTCCGCTTTTCGGCCGGCTTTAGCCCATGGCAATTACCACAGTTGGATATTGGTGCTGAAATTGCCTACCGCGAAAGTGAAGAAGTTCCCATCACCTCCAGTGCTGACCCCCTCATCATGGATACTCTCAGCTTAGGCGGAGCGATCGTCGCAGGCGTGCGAATGGGCGCCTTCAGCGTTTACGCTAAGTCTGGCCTCACCGAGTGGCGTGGCGAAACCGATCAACCACTAGCCGACGACGGCGGCACCGCCTTCCTGCAAGGCTTTGGTGCCACCATGACCATCAATCGCTTAGTGAGCCGCGTAGAGTACGAACGCATCGATGCCCCGACCCTCAGCCACCTCAATATGTTAAGCGCCTCTCTGCATCTGCCGTTTTAGCGGTTTTCTTCGGATGCCTGTTCAGGCGACGTCCATACGGGTTCTTCAGCTTGATTTGACTCATCCCAACCGTGCCGCATTGACCTACTCAGCGCCTCTTCCAGTTTCATAAACAGTTCGCCGTAACGCGGGCTAAAGCTAATACCCTCCTCAATCTCTTTCCAGGCTTCAAACAGCTCATCTTCATGAGCATTTTCGTGTTGCTCAAACGAGTCGATCATCTGCTTGGCACGCATAGGATGCACACCCATAGCCGTTAACGTATGGCCGCCTAGCTCCAGCGCAGAGTGATAAACCTCTCTGGTTATATCGTCAGCCCCTGCTTCGCGAAGCTGATACCCATGGCCACGGTCAAATGCACGCGCCAATACCCAAACGTTGGGATAGTAATGCTTGACGTGCTTCACCATATCAACAGCACGATCGCGATCATCAATCGCCACTACCATCACTCGCGCATGCGCAATACCCGCGGTTTCTAGAAGATCTGAGCGACTAGCATCGCCAAAGTAGCTTTTAATCCGAATATGGCGGAGGAGTTCAATTTGCTCAATTTCGAGATCCAAAGCCACGATGGGAATGTTATTGGCGCGCAACAAGCGACATACAACCTGCCCAAAACGACCGACACCGGCGATAATCACCGGCGCTTGCTCTTCGATCTTATCGGCATCGCGCGTATCATTTTTAGCTGTTTGGTAGCGCGGCAACACTAAGCGGTCGTAGGCAATAAACAATAGCGGCGTCGCAAACATGGAAAACGCGACAACAAGCGAAAGTAATTGCGATACATCAACAGGAATAACGTTGCTCTGCACGCTGTAAGTTAACAGCACAAATCCGAATTCCCCTGCCTGAGCAAGGCTTAACGTAAACAACCAGCCATTGCTATCGCGGACCCGGAACAACATGGCTAGCCCGAACAGGATAATGCCCTTTACAACAATAACACCAAGCACTAATACCAGCACAGCTGGCCACTGTGACGTGAGTACCTGAAAGTCGATACCAGCCCCAACCGTGATGAAAAACAGACCGAGCAAAAGCCCTTTAAACGGTTCGATGTTGGCCTCGATTTCGTGCTTGAATTCGCTGTTAGCGAGTACGATACCGGCTAAAAACGCGCCAAGCGCTGGAGACAAATTGACAATCCCCATTAGCGCAGCAATGCCAATGACCAGCATTAAAGCGGCGGCTGTAAATACCTCTCTCAAGCCAGAGGAAACCACGTAGCGAAACAGTACTGGCCCAAGGTAATGCCCACTAATAATTACGATCCCGATAGCCCCAACCACCACCAGCCCGTGGAGCCATGCTGGCATACCCTCGACAAGGCTAAGGCTGCTATGTTCAGCATAACTACCACCTTCTCCCATTAGTTCAGGGAGCGCCAATAGTGGGATCAACGCCAACATTAGGATCACCGCGATGTCTTGAAATAGCAGCACCGAAAACGCGCTACGCCCGCCTTCAGTTTTCGTGAGCCCTTTTTCGTTTAAGGTTTGTAGCACAATCGCCGTTGAGGAAAGCGCGAAAATCAAACCAATGGCCAAAGATGTTTGCCAAGCAAGTCCCAGCCACCAAGCAACAGCGGTACCTGCAGCGGCTGTTATCAGCACCTGTAAACCACCCATCCCTATCAGGCTTACCCGCATGGCCCACAACCCTTTTGGGTCGAGCTCCATACCGACTAAAAACAGCATCATCACCACACCAAACTCGGCGAAGTGCTGAATCGTGGTGGTTTCCTGGCCGACTAATCCCAGCATTGGGCCTATCACCACCCCAGCTACCAAATAACCGAGCACCGAACCAAGTCCAAACCGCTTGGCAAGGGGGACAGCGATTACCGCTGCAATAAGATAGATAAACGCTTGAATAAAATAGTCGGTCATCGGGCTTCCTCAAATTAACACGAATGGCTTGACTTCATTGCGTAATAGGATACCGTACTAGTACGCTAGTACAGCAACTTATTTCCTTAATTTTGTGGCAATACGGTGAACTCACTTTATGTCATTTGATGATGACCATCAGGCTGATTTAGTACGCTATTTACTTGCCATTGATTCGCCAGAAGCAATGGACGAGGCACTCGCCAGCTTGTTAACGCCCGCAGAGTACCAAGAAATCTGCAAACGCCTACAGATTTTTAAGCTTTTGCGTGAAGGAGTCCCCCACCGCAAAATCGCTGAAATCCTGGGCGTCGGTATTGCCACGGTATCCCGCGGTTCGCGCGCTTTAACCACATTACCCTCTTCAACGTTACCTTCATCACTACCGTCACCCACTTCACGGACCGATTAATCATGACGACGACTACGCCTGCTTCATCAGGCCCGCAGCCTTTTACGCTGTCGCGCAAGCCTCACTACGTTACCCTGGCGGCGGACTGTGACTTTTTTGCTTTGTTTCAAAAAATTGAACGCCAATTTGATACCTGCTACATGCTGGAATCACTAGGCGAAGATAGCCATATGGCGCGCCACTCGATTATTGGCTTTGACCCTGAGTACACGCTTTACGCCAATGGCAGCACGCTAACTATTGAAGATCGTGACGGTAATGCAAACCACTATCCAAGCGATAACCCTTATGAGCTGCTACGCAGCTTGATTCCGCAGAATATTATTTCTCGTAAGTATGCAGGCGGACTAAGTGGTTATCTTGGTTATGACGCTATGCAATACTTTGAGCCTTCGTTATCGTTGAAAGCTAGCGACGATTTCGACACGTTTCGATTTGGCCTTTATAAAGATGGTTTGATCCTCGACAAAATGACCGGGGAAGTGACCTATTTTTATTACGACAACAGTCGCTACGAGTTTCTGCAAACCTTGATCGACGCTGAAGATATCCCTCCAGGCTCATTACACATCACTGCGCTGGGCGACACCATGAGCCGCGAAGAGCACGCCGAAGCGGTGGCCAAGGTGAAGCAGGACATCATCGACGGTAAGGTTTTCCAGTGCGAAGTCGGCTTTAAAAAGCGCTTTAGCATTAAAGGCGATACGCTAGCGCTCTACGATCAGTTGCGCACCATTAACCCATCGCCACAGATGTACTACGTGAAATTCGGCGAGCAAAAGCTGATTGGCGCAAGCCCCGAGCTTCTGTTCAGGCTCCGCCAGGGCGAGATGGAGACCTTCCCGCTGGCAGGCACTACCACTCGTGGCAAAACCCCGCAAGAAGACACGCAGTTAGCCCGCGCGCTACTCAACGACCCCAAAGAGATTGCCGAGCATAATATGATTGTGGATTTGCATCGCAATGATATTGGCCGGGTGGCGCAATTTGGCACGGTGAAAGTACGAAGCCTGATGGACATCAAGCGCTTTAGCCACGTGCAGCATATCTCCAGTGAAATTGTTGGCATTATTGCCGAGGGCGAAGATATGTTTACATCCCTTGCCAGCAACTTCCCTGCGGGTACGCTGACGGGCGCGCCAAAAATCGAAGCAATGAAAATCATTGATGATTTAGAAATTGACGGTCGTGGCCCTTATGGCGGCGCGGTTGGCCAATTCTCTTTTAATGGCGACTGCACCTTCGCGATTCCCATTCGTACGGTCTTTGTAAACGGTGAAAGCGCTTACGTGCAAACCTGTGGCGGCAACGTGTTTGATAGCAACGCCGAGGATGAATACGAAGAAATTCGCCGCAAATTTGCTGGCACCCGTAAAGCCCTTGCCCCTTTTATGAGCGCGGATATGGACATGGAGAGCCAAGCATGAAGGTGCTAATTATCGATAACTACGACTCCTTCACCTATAACCTGTATCAGTTTATTGGTGAGATTTTAACCACGCAGAAGAACCGCGGCGAGCTGCCCCATTTCGAGATTATTGTTAAGCGCAATAATCAAGTCGACTTAAAAGCGATAGAAGCTATGGCGCCTGATCGGATTATAATCTCTCCTGGTCCAGGCTCGCCGGATGATCCGCGTTACTTTGGCGTCTGTGCCGACGTTATCGAGAAACTCGGCAAAACCACACCATTGTTGGGCGTTTGCCTGGGCATGCAGGGCATTGTTCACGTTTTTGGCGGCAAGGTGGTAAAAGCGCCTTTACCGATGCACGGCAAAATCAGTCCGATCAACCACAACAATCGCTCGGTATTTAATGGCGTACCCGACCAGCTTGAGGTGATGCGCTATCACTCATTGATTGCCGACGCGTTCACCCTGCCCGACTGCCTGGAAGTGACCGCAACAGTGGGCGCGCTAGGTGCTGACAAATTTGAGCAACGCAGCCACTGGCAAACAGTGGGTGAGTTTGAATTGATGGGCGTTAAGCACCGTGATTATCCCATTCACGGCATTCAGTTTCACCCCGAATCGTTTGCCACAGAAGGTGGCAAAGAACTAATTGCTAACTTCTTATTTGCCTGATCCATCAGCTTGTAGGTATGCAATAGGTTAGGCGCTAAAGGCGGGCACCCAGGGCTGCCCGCCTTTCTATTTTTACCTAACGCTTCCCTTTCGCCCGACCAACACGGCCTTTACCAACTGCCTTAGCCCCGGCCTTACCTTTTACGCTAGGCTTACCCGCGCCAGCAGCTTTGGCCTTAGGGTGTAGCTTACCCGATGCACTAGCCTTCGGGCCAATACGCGCTTTTCCGCTGGCAGCTTTTTTGCCCTTAGGTGGCGGTTTGCTGCCAACCGCTTTAGCTCCTGGCCTAGCCGGCTTCTGGTGCCCCAGTTTCTGCCTCCCCTGTTTCTGCTTCCCCTTGGTGGCTGTTTTTTTAGGTTTGTTAGAGCCTGCCCCCGAATTGTAATCAGGCCGTGCCGTCTGGCTCTTGTCTGGAACTGCCTCAGAGCGTTCTGTCAGCGCGACAATCGTATCAATCTCTTTAGGGGTTAAATCCCGCCAATCACCTAGAGCCAAACCTTGCAGGGAAACATTCATTATTCGTGTGCGAACAAGCTGGGTGACCTCGTAGCCAAAGTACTCGCACATACGGCGAATCTGGCGGTTCAACCCTTGCACCAGCGTAATAGTGAACACAAACGTCGACGTTTTGGTCACTTTACACTTTTTAGTCACCTGCCCAAGGATCGGTACCCCCTTCTGCATGCCTGCTACAAACTCATCGGTAATCGGCTTATTGACCGTAACCACATACTCTTTTTCATGATTATTATTAGCGCGCAGGATTTTATTAACCAGGTCGCCATTGTTGGTTAGAAAGATCAGCCCCTGTGAGTCTTTATCGAGACGACCGATGGGAAAGATGCGCGTGCCATGTTTCACGAATTCAACAATATTATCTTTTTCGCTGGATTCGGTGGTACTGACAATCCCCACTGGCTTATTCAGCGCAATAAGCACCAAATCCTCTTCTTCCTGAGGCTCTATCTCCTGACCGTTGACCTTAACCCGATCACCCGGCACCACTTGATCGCCTGTCGTTGCCCGACGCCCATTAATCCAAACGTTGCCTTGTTCAACATAGCGGTCAGCCTCTCGGCGAGAACACAAACCGCTTTCGCTGATGTATTTATTGATGCGGGTAGATTTTCGTAACGACATAAAACGCCATAGGCAAAAGTGTGGTGAAGTGGTTAAGCAAAATTCAAAAGCTAACGTTAAAAGCCTAACTAAAAGCCGGATCCAGGTTGTTTAAGAAACTCTATTTCGGCTGGCGTAGATACCCGGCCCAACACTTCGTTGCGGTGGGGATAACGACCAAAGCGGTCAATGATCGCTTTGTGGCGAATCTCGAAATCCAAGTTATTCTCTAATCCAGGTTGATCAAACAGCTGCATTGCCACCTCATGAATAGCGGCAGACTCACTGTGCATATAAGGCATGTATAAAAAACTACGCTCGACGGGAGCCAGTTCGTTATCCGCCGCTAAAGCAACCGCTTCCTGTGCAAGCGCTAAAGCTAACGCGTCACTGGCGAAGGCTTGCGGGTGGTCACGGTAGATATTTCGAGAAAACTGGTCCAACACAATAATTTCAGCCAGCCTCCCTCGAGCAGTACTGCGCCACTCATAACATTCACAGGCAGCCGCTTTGGTCAGCAGTGGGCCGAAACGCTGGGTAATCTGCTGATCCATCGACGTATCTTTTTTAAACCACTGCGCTGGCGTTAATTCATTAAACCAAAACGACAGTACTGACTGAGCATCCTTTATCATCACGCCCCCAATTCCTAATAAGGTGATGACGACGCCGCCACGCGTAGTGGCGGCGTACTGTTATTTTTAACCCGTATTGCGTAAACCTGCTGCAATACCTGCCATGGTCACCATGAGCGCACGAGAGAGATCGGCACTAATGGCACCATCGGCGTCCCGATTACGCTGCAGAAGCTCCGCTTGCAAGCCATGAAGCGGGTCGATGTAAGGGTTGCGCACATCAATTGCTTGGCGAATAAGCGGGGTGTTTTCAAGCAGCTTCTCTTGCTGAAGGATATCCAACACGACGTTTTCAAGCCGCTCAAAACGCTCACGTAGCTTTTTACCCAATGCTTTCAGCGAAGGCTCGTCGACTAGGCGATGCTCATAGTAAGCTGCAATCGCTACGTCCGCTTTGGCCAACAGCATTTCCAACATATCGAGATAGGTGCCAAAGAAAGGCCACTGACTGCGCATTTCTTGCAGCACTTCCCGGCCGCCTGGCTGCTCCAGGCGTCGCGAGAACGCCTCACCGCTGCCCAACCAAGCAGGTAACATCAAGCGAATCTGTGTCCAAGCAAAAATCCACGGAATCGCGCGTAGGGTTTCCACGCCACCATCCTGGCGACGCTTGGTTGGCCGAGAGCCGAGCGGCAGCCTACCCAGCGCCCCTTCCGGCGTGACAGCACGGAAATACGGGACAAAATCGGGGTCTTCACGCACTACGCCCACATAGGCGGCATGGGCTACTTTCGCCAGTTGGTCCATCTCTTCACGCCACTGAGGCTCCGGTGCGGGCGGTGGCAAGAGCGTCGCTTCCATGACCGCACAGGCGTAAATTTCCATAGAGCGCAGTGCGATATCTGGCTGACCAAACTTAAAGCGAATCATCTCGCCTTGCTCTGTCACTCGTAGGCTACCATTCACTGAACCTGGCGGCTGGGAGAGAATCGCCGCATGCGCGGGGCCGCCACCACGACCAACAGTGCCACCCCGGCCATGGAAAAGCGTCAAATCTACGCCATGCTTGTCACATACATCGACTAACGACTCTTGGGCACGGTACTGTGCCCAGGCAGCAGCAAGCTGTCCGGCGTCTTTAGCAGAGTCTGAATAGCCAATCATAACTTCTTGACGGTCTTTCGCCAGGGCACGGTAACCGGGAAGCGCCAGCAATTGGTCAATGACATCGCCCGCATGGTCAAGGTCGTTCAGGGTTTCAAACAGCGGTGCGATGGGTAGCGTGACTTGGCCACCCACCTCTTTCATCAATAACGCAACGGTTAATACGTCCGAAGGCTCGGCAGCCATGGAGATAATATAAGTACCCAACGCTTCAGCATGCTCTTGAGCAATCACTTTGAAGGTATCGAGCACTTCGCGGGATTCTGCCGAGCACTCCCAACGGCGTGGGATCAGCGGCCGACTTGATTCAAGCTCTGCGAGCAGGAACTCTTGGCGCTGTGCTTCGTTCCAGTCCTGGTAGTGCCCCAAGCCCAACGCACTGGTGAGTTCTTCCATTACCTGGGCATGGCGACTGGCCTCCTGGCGCAAGTCAAGTTTGGTCAGCGTGACACCGAACACTGCCACGCGGCGCAAGGTATCAAGCAGCGCACCGTTTGCAATGGTGTCCAGCCCGACATCACACAGCGAGCGGTAACATGCCAGCAGCGGTGCGTAGAGCTGGTCGCGGGTTTCAATAATTGGCCCGCCGTCATAGTTGCGGCCATCCAGCTCTGCTTTTGCCCAGTCGCGTGTGGCTTCCATTTTATGCAGCAGACGCTTGAGCAGCTCGCGGTAAGGCTCAGCAACTTCTCCCACCTCTGCCTTCAGGGCGCTGTTGGCTTTCCACATGGAAAGCTCGGTTTTCAGCTGCTCAAGATCGCGCAAATAGAGATCGGCGGCCATCCATCGGCCCAATAACAGCACCTCTCGCGTCACCCGCGCGGTGACATTGGGATTGCCATCTCGGTCACCGCCCATCCAGGAAGCGTAGCGAATAGGCGCAGCATCTAGCGGCAAACGCTCTCCAGCAGTATCGAGTAATAAATTATCCAAATCGCGATGGAAGTCTGGCACTGCCTGCCATAAGGAGTTTTCGATAACCGCGAAGCCCCATTTGGCTTCATCAACAGGGGTTGGCCGCTCATGACGAATCTCATCGGTATGCCACGCCTGACTGATCAACTCTTCCAGGCGCCCCTGGGCGCGAGTGCCACGCTCTGGATAGTCTTCAGAGCTTTCAATCGCGGTCAGGCACTCGTCGATAGCATCGTATTTTTGAATCAACGTGCGGCGGATAACTTCTGTAGGGTGGGCAGTCAGCACTAGCTCAACGCGCATACTGGCCAGGGTTTCTACTAATTTACGGGGCGAATTACCCGCCTGCTGTGCACGGTTTAGCAGTTCACCAAGCACTGGCTGGGTACCAGGCTTGTAGTCTTCCACTCGGCGAAAGCGCGCCCGGTAGTGCTGTTCAGCAATGTTGGCAAGGTTCAAAAACTGGTTAAACGCGCGCGTCACTGGCAGCAGGTCGCGTTCGGGCAACTGGCGTAGATACTCAATGAGCTCACGCTGCTGCAATGAATCGCCCTGCCGTCCCCGCTTGGCATGGGCACGAATCGTTTCAATTTTATCAACAAATGACTGGCCTAAATCATCGGCAATCGTACGGCCCAGGCTATCACCGAGAATACGCACGTTATCACGTAGCGATTCGTGTAGGTCGTGACTCATTGGCATGGCCTCCTTACGGGGTCGCATTAGTTGTTAAAAGCTAGTTGTGAAAAATAAGTTGTTAAGGGGTAAGCGTTTTTTCTTGTGCTTTAGCGGCTTGCCAGTGTGTTTCCATTTCATCCAGCGAGGCGTCGGTTAGCGGACGCGCAGCGGCAGCAAGCTCGCGCTCTACGTAGCGAAAGCGGCGCTCAAATTTGGTATTTGTGGTACGCAAGCACTGTTCGGGGTCAGCACCCAATGTGCGCGCTAAATTAGTCACTGCAAACAACAAATCGCCGACTTCTTCTTGAGCGTGCTGTTGGTTACCCTCGGCAAGGGCTTCTTCAACTTCAGCCAGCTCTTCACGGATTTTGTCCAGTACACCGCTGGCATCCGGCCAGTCGAACCCGACCCTGGCGGCACGCTTCGAGAGTTTAGCGGCACGGCTAAGCGCAGGTAGCGTGCGCGGAACATCGTCAAGTACAGAGGGCGTGCTTTGCTGTGAACGCTCAGCACGCTCACCGGCCTTAAGCGCTTCCCAACGTGAATTAACGTGCTGGGTTTGTACGTCCTCGGCACTCACTCCGGGTGGACGCCGTGACGCTAGCGTGCCATCAGGAAATACATGCGGATGACGTCGCAACATCTTTGCGGTCAATGTATCGACGATGTCGTGAAAGTCGAAGCGCTGCTCTTCAGCACCAAACTGGGCGTAATAGACCACTTGGAACAGCAGGTCACCCAACTCGCCGGGCAATTCATCAAAAGCGCGCCGCTCAATAGCGTCAGCAACTTCGTAAGCTTCTTCCAGCGTATGGGGCACGATGCTGTCCCAATCTTGCTTAATATCCCAAGGACACCCCTGTTCCGCATTGCGAAGTACCGACATCAATGTCAGCAGATCCTCTACGCTATAACGCATCAGGCGCCTCCTTTACGGACGTTTTTCTCTGGGTCGGCATTACGTAGACGACGTACTTCCGTCACGTTGGGCAACTGCTGGATACGAGAAAACAAACGGCCTAGCGCTTCAAGACCGTCGACTTCCAGCGTGATGCGCAGTCGCGCAATCCCCTCGTCAGTATCTGTCAGCGTATTCACTGCTAACACATTGACCTTCTCGTTGCCGAGTAGTCCGGTTACGTCACGCAGTAAGCCGGAGCGATCCCAGGCTTGAATTTCAATAGTGACGGGGTAACGGGTGTGGGCACGTTCGCCCCACTCTACTTCGATAATGCGCTGGGGCTCTTCCATGCGCAATTGAAGGATGTTGCTGCAATCTTGGCGATGGACGGTGACGCCGCGACCTTGGGTAATAAAGCCAACAATCGGTTCGCCTGGCACTGGCCGACAGCAATTCGCCATGCTGGTTTTTAAGTTACCGACCCCCAGCACGGTGATGTCGCTTTTGGTCGCTTTGCTTGGCTGGCGGCGTGGCTTCGCCAGCAACCGATCCAACTGCTCTTGGTCGTCCGTTTCACCAAACAACTGCTGGGCTTGATGAAGCACTTGACCGATGCGCAGGTCGCCCGCGCCAAGCGCCGCATACATATCGTCGGCGTTTTGGTAGTTAACAGCAGCGGCAAGCTTAGCAAGGTCAAGCCCTTCAACATCCAAACGGCGCATCTCTCGCTCGAACAGCGCCCGCCCTTCGTCTAGGTTCTGGTCTCGTGCTTGGTACTTAAACCATGCCTGAATCTTCGCCCGCGCGCGTGAGGTGCGCACATAGCCCAAACTGGGGTTTAACCAGTCGCGGCTGGGGCCGCCTTTGGTGGCCGTTAAAATCTCGACCTGCTGGCCGGTTTTTAACTTATAGGTAAGCGGTACTATCCGGCCGTTAATCTTGGCACCACGGCAGCGGTGACCAATTTCGGTATGCACGCGATAGGCGAAGTCGATGGGTGTGGCAATACGCGGCAGGTCAATGACATGACCATCGGGAGTGAACACATAGATGCGGTCTGGCGCAACGTCGCTGGAAAGACCTTCACGCAGGTCGCCAAAGCCACCCACTTCATCCTGCCACTCAAGCACTTGGCGCAACCAGGCAATCTTTTCTTCATAGCTACGGCTTTTGGCGTTGGTATCATGCCCTTTATATCGCCAGTGTGCGCACACGCCTAATTCTGCTTCGTCATGCATAGCAAAGGTGCGAATCTGGATTTCCAACACCTTATTTTCTGGCCCCATCACCGCGGTATGCAGTGACTGGTAACCGTTTTTCTTCGGGTTGGCGATATAGTCATCAAACTCGTTGGGTACATGGTGCCAACGCGAGTGAACAATTCCGAGTACGGTATAACAATCGGCCACATCAGGTACCAGAATGCGCACTGCGCGCACATCGTGCACCTGGGAAAAATCAATCCGTTTGCGCTTCATTTTGCGCCAGATTGAGTAAATGTGCTTGGCTCGCCCATCGACGTCATAGTGGTGAATATTCTGGGCTTCCATCAAGCTCTTGATGGTTTCCACCACGTCATGAATATAGCGATCACGATCTAAGCGCTTTTCAGCCAGCAGCTTAGCAATCGCTTTGTACTCATCTTCATGCAGATAGCGAAACGATAGGTCTTCAAGTTCCCACTTGATTTGTCCTATCCCAAGTCGATGAGCAAGCGGCGCATAAATATCAGCCACTTCACGTGCGACTTGTAAGCACTTTTCACGGGGCGCATCTTTTACTTGGCGCAAGGCGCAGGTGCGTTCAGCAATTTTGATCAATGCAACGCGTACATCTCCAACCATGTTAACCAGCATTTTGCGCAGATTTTCCTGCTGATTATGCTGGCCCATACCATGGTTGGGCGCTAGTGGGTAGCTAATGGCCGCCATTTGTAAAACGCCATCAATCAGCTTAGCGACCTCTTCGCCAAACCGTTTGGTAACGGCGTCTATACTCAGCAGCCCTTCGCGAACCGCGCGATACAGCACGGCAGCCTCAAGGGTTGCTTGATCAAGCTTGAGCTCGGCCAGAATGTCGGCCATTTCCAGCCCCATTCGAAAACTTGAACCTGGCGAGAGCCACACACGGTGGGTTTGCGGCGCCTCTCGCTCCAACTGTTCAGCAAGCGCGCACGCTTGCAATAGTCGTTCGGGTTCACGTAGGCGCACATCCTCTTGAAGGCGCGCTAACCACTGCTGTATGTCCACCTTTCCGCTTTCGGTAAGCGGCTGGTCTTCACGCACTTTCACCATGACAATCATTCATCCTTTCAGGGTGACGGCTAGCCACTTTCCGTCACCGAGGCTTGATGCAATGGGCAGGCTAGCCCTCGTATTCAAATAGCATCAGCGTTTCCAGGTGAGCAGTGTGTAAAAACATATCGGCCACTGCTACTTGCTTGACGCGATAACCTGCATGCACAAGATGTGCCGCATCGCGAGCAAGCGTTGCCGGGTCACAAGAAATATAGGCCACCCGTGGTACATTGTAACTACCTAATACTTGGCAAGCTGCTTCTGCGCCGCTGCGCGGCGGATCCAGCACAATCGCATCAATTTGCTGATGCTCGCTCAATAGCATTTGCACCTTTTTGGCGTCACTTAAGTCTGCTTGCTGGGCATGCACATCCAGTAGATTAGCATCAGCGTTAGCGGTAATTCGCTCCACCATCGCTGGATTGCCCTCTACAGCAAGCACCTTTGCTCCTGCGGCGGCTAACGGCAAACTGAAGTTACCAATCCCTGCAAAGAGATCTACGAGCTGTTGCCCCGGCGCTGGCTTTAACCATGCTACCACCTGGGCTACCATCTTTTGGTTAACCTCAGCATTTACCTGTAAAAAGTCACCTGGTGAAAAACGTAACGTCACTAGGCTGGATGCTTTATCACCCGACAAACAGTGTTCACTTGTGGGTGAACTCGCTCTTTGAATTCCGAGTTCATCAAGATTAAGCACTTCTTGTAGAACGGGTGTAGCGCCTCCGTGTGCACCATTCCAGTGCAAAACAGGTGTTTCCCGCCCTAACCAAGTGCCGAGCGAGACCTGCTGCTGTTCCGCAAACTGCTGCCAGCGAGCTCTATCTTGATCATGGGCTTTTAACTGACGCACTAGCACGACTGTCGCCTCATCGGTCGCCAGTAATTCGACATGGCCAACGAGACGGGGCGAGGCTAATGTTGCCAGCAGTTGCCGTAACGGAAGAATCAATTTGTTCAGCGCTGGCACCAGCACATGGCACTGCTCAATATCAACTAATCGGTGGCTGTTGGGTGCTCGAAACCCCAGTAGAACATTCCCCTGACCATCTACCCTAACCCCCAAACGGGCGCGACGTCGGTAGTGCTCGCTACTACCATCTAACGCAGCAATAGGACCTAGCGTAAGGCCCTGACGCGCCATTAGCTCGGTGACAACGTCGCGCTTATGCTGGCGTTGTGCAGTAAGATTAAGATGCTGTAAATCACAGCCTCCGCACTGCCCAAAGTAAGCACAGGGAGGCTCAACCCGCTGTTCTGAAGAGGTGAGCCGATTTTTTATATGCGCTTCGTCATACCGCTTGCGCGTCACGTGTATCGCTACATCGACATGCTCACCGGGAAGCGCTTGATCAATAAAGACTGTTTTTCCCTCGATATTATGCGCTACACCACGACCATCATGAGCTAAACGCTCAACCACCAGCGTTGTCGAGATATCATCTTTTGACTCAGTTTTACGGCTTGGTTGGCGAACTAGCCCTGAGTGTCCCGAGGCGGGGCGAGATGGCCTCCGCTTACCCAACATGGCCATCTATAACTCCGGGGCAAATAAGCCTGTGGAAAGGTAGCGATCGCCTCGGTCACAAACGATGAAGACAATGACCGCGTTCTCAGTTTGCTCTGCGATACGCAATGCTCCAGCCAAACTGCCACCTGACGACACCCCGGCAAAAATACCTTCTTCACGAGCCAAGCGGCGCATGTGGGCTTCTGCTTCTTGCTGACCGATGTCAAGGGTAATATCAACCCTTGGTGCTTCAAAAATCGACGGAAGGTACTCTTTTGGCCAACGACGAATCCCCGGTATGCTCGCACCATCCTCCGGTTGTAAACCGACAATTTGGATCGCTGGGTTTTGTTCCTTGAGATAGCGTGACACCCCCATGATGGTGCCAGTTGTCCCCATTGAACTGACAAAATGCGTCACTTCACCGCCAGTTTGCTGCCATACTTCGGGTCCCGTTGTGCGATAGTGCGCAAGCGGGTTATCTGGATTAGCAAATTGGTTTAGCGGTTTACCTTCGCCTCTCGCAATCATCGCATCAGCAATATCTCGCGCCTCTTCCATCCCGCCTTCTTTGCTCGCCGAAACCAATGTGGCACCGTAAGCCGCCATAGCCTGCTTACGCTCGTCAGAAGCGTTTTCAGGCATGATTAGCGTCATTTTGTAGCCTTTGATAGCAGCGGCCATGGCCAGGGCAATACCCGTATTACCCGAGGTTGCTTCCACCAGCGTATCGCCTGGAACAATATCGCCCCGTGCTTCAGCTTCACTTAACATAGAGAGTGCCGGGCGATCTTTCACCGAACCAGCAGGGTTATTGCCTTCTAGCTTGGCTAGAAGCGTGTTATTACGACCAGCCGTTATGCGCTTTAAACGAACCAGTGGCGTATTGCCAACCACATCTTCGAGCGTCGGATAATTCATCGTACATTCCTTATCATCACCATTATGCTGCATTATATCGGTGCTGCCGTTAGCTTGACAGGCAACCTCATTGAATCAACGAGCTTCTCTCATGTCTTTAAACACGCGCTTACTTTTTGCGTTACTCGGATTTCCGCTTCTTGTCTATGCCGTCATGGCACTATTGTTGGTGATGCAAAGCGAGACCACCGGCCATGACATGCTAGAAGAGCGCTTAGTTAGCGCCGGTGAATTACTGGCACCAAGCCTGGGTAACGCCATGTTAGATGGCGACCTGCCTCGTTTAGAAGCCATTGCCAGACAGCTTCTGGAGCACAAAGGGTTACGTGCGGTGACGCTTTTCGACGAGCAAGGGAGTCGCTTATTGGTACTGGGATATTCGATACCTCCACCACCTCGCCTAAATGCCCCCAATGCTACGACACTCACCATGGATGAAGCTATTTGGCGTTTACAGGTACCTTTAACCACGTCTTACGGCCAACCATCTAATCTCGCTAATACTGGCTGGCTTGAAGCCGAAATGGACATACGCACGCTTAAACTGGAGCGCTATAAGCTCATTGCCAGTCTTAGCTTAGGCGGCATGCTGCTTGGGCTGCTGCTTTTTTTAGTCGCGTTTGCGATCAGCCGCTACGCTACTCGTCCAATTGAAGAGGCGAACCAAGCGCTTTATCGCCTATCCCGGGGGGACTACCGGCCTTATATGGTGGCTGCCCGCCCTACTGAGTTTCGGCAACTGGCAGAACATATCAATGGGTTAGCGGAACATTTCCGGCAAGCTCAGCATGATATGCAAAGCCAAATCGAGCAAGCGACCAGTGAACTACAAGAGTCCATGGAGACGATTGAAGAGCAAAATATCAAACTCGATCTTGCTCATCGAAGCGCTCTACGCGCGAATGCAGTGAAGTCCGAATTTCTGGCTAATATGAGCCACGAAATCCGCACCCCTTTAAATGGCATCATCGGTTTTTGCCGTTTATTAGGCCGCTCATCTCTCGACGCTCGGCAGAAAGAATGGCTAGAACACGTGCACCGTGCGTGCGATAACCTGTTGATGCTAGTCAATGATGTGTTGGACTTCTCGAAACTAGAAGCCGACCGGCTGACGTTAGAAGAAGTCGATATCGATCTTGTGTCGCTGATGGATGAAGTTGTTGGCCTTCATGCACCTGAAGCTCAACGCAAACGACTGCATTTAGTGGCGATGGTTTATGACGATGTGCCGTCAACGCTTCGCGGCGACCCGCTACGCATCCATCAAGTCCTCAATAATTTGACCAGCAATGCCCTGAAATTTACCCAGAAGGGAGAAATCATCATTCGTGCCATGCTGGACAGTCAGGAGGGCCAGCATGTCGTGCTGCGAATTAGCGTTAGTGACACAGGCATTGGCTTGAACGATAAACAACAAAAGCAGCTATTTAGTGCCTTTTCCCAGGCAGATCCTAGTCACTCCAGACAATTTGGCGGTAGTGGTTTAGGGCTGACGATTTGCAGGCAATTAGTTCAACGAATGGGCGGAGAGATTTCAGTTGATAGCGAGCCTGGAGAAGGTGCGACGTTCTCATTTACGTTGCCGCTACTTGCCGACATGACCAAGGAACGGCCGCAGGAACTCTCACTCGACGGCTCAATTGTTCGTTTACATGAGCCCCATCTACCCACTCGCAATGTGTTGGAACACTTAATGGAACGCTGGGGCGCAACTGCCGTCTCTTTTATTGAATCTGGCAACGAACAGCTGCTACTGCTGAGCCTAGATCATGATGACTTCATCGGTGAGCGAAAGACGTATTGGCAGTCAGTAATTGCTCAAGCGCCCTGCCCAACACTCATCCTTGCAAACGCCACTAGCTTTGAACTGCCTCACTGGGAGCTTCCTAATGGGGGGGATATACTGTGTAAACCATTTACCAGAACTCAATTGGTTGCCACGTTCAAACAACTATTAGAACCTGTCACAACCACTATTTCTGCCAACGCACAAACGATTAAAGTACTTCCTTCGTCAACATTCACGGTTCTGATCGTTGACGATAATGCGCCCAACCGCGAACTATTAAAAGCCATGCTCGAAAATGAGCATATCAACATTGTATTAGCTGCCAGCGGCCAGGAAGCGTTGGATTACGCACGCCAGAACGAAGCAGACATGGTGCTAATGGATATTCGTATGCCTGATATGGACGGTGTTCAAACCACCCAGGCTTTGCGGCGCATTAATAATAGCTGGGCGCGCTGCCCAATTATTGCCGTGACCGCACACGTGCTAAGCGATGAACGTCAGCAGTGGCTTGTGGAGGGTTTAGACGACGTATTGGTGAAGCCTATCAATGAAACTCAGCTGCAACAGCAGTTACAACGCTTCTTGGGTATTACGCTGCCAATCAGTCCGCTGCTACAGGCGACCCCAAAAGCCCCTGCTCTTGGATATACACCCGCCTCGTTATCCGTCATTGACCTTGAGCTGGGCACGCGACTAGCAGGCGGCAACCCCGAGTTCGCCAAACAGCAGCTAAAGCGACTGATCGATAGCCTAAGTGAATGCGAACAGCAAATTCACAGCGCTTTCGAAGAAAACAACCTGACGGTCTTGCTCGATCATGTTCATGCGCTCAATGGTGCCAGCCGTTACTGCGGAGCACCCGAGCTCGCGCTAACGGTCGAAACGTTGGAGACACGTTTACGCACCGGGGGCTTGGAACAGGCTGAAAATTTACTTGATAAGCTGTATGCCGCCATCAAACGCCTCAGGGAGCAGCGAAGCACCTTGAATCAGCGCTAGTCCGTTAGCGCTCAAGTACTAACGTTCAAGTACTAACGTTCAAGTACCACAAATGCCACCGCGTAATCTGCTTCATCACTGAGCGTTATATGAGTAGCCGAGGCGCCGCTAGCTTGAAATAGACGAAGCGCCTCACCACTTAGCTGCAGGCTTGGCTTACCAAGTGAATCATTGAGAATCTGAATATCGCCCCATTGCATACCGCTTCTCAGGCCAAGCCCAAGCGCTTTAACATACGCTTCTTTCGCCGCAAAACGCTTTGCCAAATAGCTAGCGGGATGACCTTTTGTCTGCCACACAGCTTGCTCTTCAGGGCCTAAAATTCGCTGGGCAAAGCGTGGCCCATGACGCTTTACTGCCTTAGCAAAGCGCTCGACACGGGCGATATCCGATCCAATTCCGACAATCATCTTAGTGGCTACAGCAACCGTCATGCTTGTGTTCGTGCTCATGTTCATGCTCATGAGCATCTAACGCCGCCATTAATCCAGCTTCCTGACCAGCAATGATCAAGCGTTTCATTTCTTGAATGGCGTCCTTCAAGCCGACAAAAAGAGCTCGAGCAATAATGGCGTGACCAATATTGAGCTCATTAACACCCGGCAGCGCAGCAATCGCCTCAACGTTGTGGTAGTGCAAGCCATGCCCAGCATTAACCACTAAGCCAGCAGAAACAGCGTGAATGGCCGCTGTACTCAGGCGTTCATATTCAGCAATAGCAGCCGTACTGCCAGGTTTTGCTTCTGCATAGGCTCCGGTATGAAGTTCGATCGTTGGTGCCCCTGCACGAATGGCAGCATCAATTTGTGCGTTATCAGGATCGATGAACAAAGACACGTCGCAACCGGCTGCGCTTAAGCGTTGACAGGCATTGGCAATATGATCAAAACCACCCACAACGTCCAAACCACCTTCAGTGGTTAGCTCTTCACGTTTTTCTGGTACTAAACACACGTGCGCCGGGCGTATTTCCTCAGCCAGCACTAGCATTTCTTCAGTGACAGCCATCTCTAAATTCATGCGCGTATTAAGCACTTCTGCCAATAGGCGAACGTCTCTAGGCTGAATATGGCGACGATCTTCACGCAGGTGAACCGTGATGCCATCAGCGCCGGCTTCTTCTGCTAGCAGTGCCGCTTGAACAGGGTCAGGGTAACGAGTACCGCGCGCTTGACGTAGCGTCGCAATGTGATCGATGTTAACGCCTAATAAAATCCTCGGAGGATGCATCACGTGTCTCCAATAAGTGATATCAAGATGCCCACCTAGCGCTGTCGGCGGCGGGCCAAATCGAGCATTAGTTCTCGGGAACGTAAAGCAGTCGCGCCCAAATGAGGCGCAAGTGCTGCCCGCATAACCGCTTTTAATGCACTTGCTAAGCCAATGGGCTGCCAATCGCCTTGATCAATATAGCGCAGCGTGCGGCCTTCGATGCCCTGCTCAGCAGGTACAAAAGCACGACTTGCTGCATCAAATCGATAACGCGTTTGAGGATCGAGAGCACCGCCATCGTAGGTACAAAAACGCGGCGTTGCCTCAAGCGTCTCCAACAGCGCCCATTCAAAACGTCGCAGCGCCAAGGCGCGGTTTGCCGGTGTTGGCAATGCTTCTAAAAGCGCGCTATAAAATGCAAAAACCTCTGGCGCTGCAAGCTCCAAAGGCAGTAGACGCGTGGCTATTTCATTGGCATATAAGCCGCAGAGCAACCCTTCTCCGGCTAGCAGTGCCGTCTGGCCTCGCGACTCCATCAGCATTAATCGCTTTAGCTCACGCTCGCCGCGCCAAGACACAAACAAAGGGGTAAAGGGTTGCAGCCGTTGACGCGACTTAGAACCTGGCCGCTGCCCTCCATGGGCAACGGCGCGGATACGGCCATGGTTAAGGGTTAACAAATCCACCAGCGCACTGGTTTCACGGTAAGGCCTGCGATGCAGTAAAAACGCTGGCTCTGCCGACATGGAAGCACTCAATCGAGATCGTAGCCCAAGCTCTTTAATGCCCGCTCGTCATCAGACCAGCCGCGCTTCACTTTTACCCATAGATTGAGCATTACCTTGGTACCCAAGGCACGCTCCATATCTAGGCGGGCTTCGCGACCAATGCTTTTAATACGCTCGCCATTCTCACCGATCAAGATAACCTTTTGCCCCTGACGTTCGACCAGAATTAAGGCACTGATATGGGTCACACGCTCGGTTTCACGGAACTCTTCGATTTCCACGGTCATTTGATACGGCAGTTCATCACCAAGCTGACGCATGACTTTTTCACGCACCAACTCAGCCGCCATGAAGCGCAAGCTCTTGTCAGTGATTTGATCTTCTGGGAAAAAGTGAACGCTCTCTGGTAAGTATTTGGCAACTTCCTGTTCGAGCGTATCCACTTGGGTGCCATGCTTGGCAGAAATAGGTACAACCGCAGCAAACTCACGACGTGCACCTACTTCAGCTAACCAGGGTAACAAGTCACCTTTATCGTTTAAGCGATCTACCTTGTTGACCGCTAGAATCACCGGTGCTTTCACGTGCTCAAGCCGCTTTAGCACGGCTTGATCTTCATCCGTCCAACGGGTGCGGTCGATAATAAACACCACACAGTCAACATCACGCAACGCCTGTGTTGCCGCTTGATTCATAAAGCGGTTGATCGCTTTATTGCGGTCTTTTGACATGATGTGCATGCCAGGCGTATCAACATAGATGAACTGTGTCTCTTCTACCGTCTTAATGCCCATTACCTGATGCCGCGTGGTTTGAGGGCGACGCGAAGTAATAGAGATCTTTTGCCCTAGAATCCGGTTCATGAGGGTTGATTTGCCTACGTTGGGCCGCCCAACGATGGCCACGAAGCCGCAGGTTTGACTCATGACTTGTCTCCAGGTGTTTTTTCAAGGTGGAATAGCGCTTCTTCAGCTGCCTGTTGTTCAGCATGGCGGCGGCTGGGACCTTTACCAGTGGTATGCTCGGTTAGCAAATCAATGTAGCACTCCACGGTAAAGGTCTGGGCATGCGCCTCCCCCTTTACAGAGACTACTTCATAGCGTGGCAACGCTGCCTGACGCGATTGCAAAAATTCTTGCAGACGTGTTTTGGGATCTTTTTGGGTATCTTGTAGCGAAATATTTTCAAGCCGCTCGGCGTACCATGCCAGCACACGTTGACGAACTACGTCCATGCCCGCATCTAAATAAATAGCGCCAATTACAGCTTCTACTGCATCAGCCAAAATGGATTCGCGGCGATGCCCGCCGCTCTTCATTTCTCCTGAACCAAGCCGTAAGCATTCGCCGAACTCCATTTCTCGAGCCAACTCAGCCAATGTCTGCCCTTTTACCAAACGCGCTCTAAGACGTGATAACTGTCCTTCCCTAGCCTGAGGGAAACGTTGAAAAAGCGCCTCAGCGATTACAAAATTGACGATAGAGTCACCCAGAAATTCCAGGCGCTCATTGTTACGACCACCGTAGCTACGATGGGTCATGGCCAGTTCCATCAGCGTTGGGTCACCGAAGGTATGGCCGATTCGTCGGCAAAAAGCGGTTAAGGAATTACTCACAGTGCTCCTACGTCGTTGACGTTAACTAATATGACAGCATTAACAATTTCTAAACTATTTTTCATTCAATACGCCGCACGCTGGTAAAGCTAGGCAAGCCACCGTCCCAATGCATCCAAACAGCAAATGCTCTTCCAACAATATTATCTTCAGGAACAAACCCCCAATAACGGCTATCGTTGGAGTGGTCACGATTATCACCCATGGTGAAATAGTGCCCATCCGGAACAACCACTTCACGCATCTGGGGGCCAGGATCACGGGGGTTATTATATATATAGTGGCTAATGCTACCTAATTGCTCTTCCAATAATAGTTGCTGTGGCGAAAGCGCGGGACCTTCTTCAATTAAAGTTTTATTGATGGGTTCACCGTTCACATACAGTTGCTTCCCCTCATAACGAATACGGTCGCCCGGCAACCCTACCACACGTTTAATAAAGTTGACCGACGGCTCTTCTGGAAAGCGGAACACCATCACGTCTCCGCGCTCAGGATCATCAACCTCTAAAAAACGGCTGTGCAGCACCGGTAATCGCAGGCCGTAGGCAAACTTATTCACCAAGATAAAGTCACCCACTTCAAGCGTCGGCTTCATTGATCCAGATGGAATTTGAAACGGCTCAACAATAAAGCTCCGTACGACAAGCACCACCAGCAGAACTGGAAAAAAAGAGCGGGAGTAATCAATCGGCCACGGTTCTTTTAGCAATGTCTCTCGCGTTGTTTCATCCAAGCCTTCCGTGGTAGCTGCTTCAGCAGTGGCTAATCGCTCACGCCGCTTAGGTCTAAACCAAAGCACATCCAGCAAATATACTGCCCCAGAAAGTGCAACGGCGATCACCAGTAGTAATGAAAAATCCATGTGGGGTAAGTATCCCTAGTCGTTTACCTTGAGCACAGCAAGGAAGGCATCCTGGGGAATTTCAACACGCCCCACCTGTTTCATCCGTTTCTTACCGGCCTTCTGTTTTTCCAATAGTTTCTTCTTACGGCTTACATCACCGCCGTAACATTTGGCCGTCACGTTTTTACGCAGCGCTTTGACTGTTGAACGCGCAACAACCTGGCCACCAATAGCGGCTTGAATAGCCACATCAAACATTTGCCGCGGAATCAGCTCTTTCATTTTTTCCACTAGCAAGCGACCACGGTTATGCGCATGGTCACGGTGGATAATGACGGCCAGTGCGTCAACTTTATCGCCATTGATCAGCACGTCCAGGCGAACCAACTTAGCCGCTTCAAAACGTTCGAAGTTGTACTCAAGTGATGCATAACCACGAGAAATAGACTTCAAACGATCAAAGAAATCCATGACCACTTCTGACATGGGCAGCTCATAGGTTAACTGGATCTGATTACCCAGGAACTGCATATCTAATTGCGTACCGCGGCGCTGCTCACACTCAGCAATCACGTTACCAACATACTCCTGAGGAACCAGAATACTGGCGCGCACGATGGGTTCACGCATCTCATCAACGTCTGCCATATCAGGCAATTTCGAGGGGTTCGATACGTATTGAATCTCGCCGTTTTTCATGGCGAGCTCATACACCACTGTCGGCGCTGTAGTCAGCAGATCAAGATCATATTCACGCTCTAAGCGCTCTTGAATGATCTCCATATGCAGCGTACCCAGGAAGCCGACGCGGAAACCAAAGCCCAATGCATCCGAGTTTTCCGGTTCATACTCAAGAGAAGCATCATTGAGCGCAAGCTTCTCAAGCGCGTCACGAAAGTCTTCGTAGTCATCGGCACTAACCGGGAACATACCTGCATATACCTGCGGTTTCACTTTTTGGAAACCAGGCAAGCGGGGAACATCAGGGGTTTTGGTGTGGGTGATTGTATCGCCCACCGGTGCTCCGTGGATCTCCTTAATGCCAGCGACAATGAAGCCTACTTCACCAGCGCGCAGAATATTGGTCTCTTTGCGAAGCGGTGTAAAGATCCCTACCTCGGTGGCCCCCCAATCACGTCCTGTGGACTTGATGCGGATTTTGTCGCCTTTGCGCAATGTTCCGTCGAATAAGCGCACTAGCGAGACAACCCCAAGATAGTTATCGAACCAAGAGTCGATAATGAGCGCTTGCAAAGGTGCTTCTGGGTCACCCTTAGGAGGCGGAATATCCCGCACTAACCGCTCTAACAAGGCGTCGATGCCGATACCGCTTTTAGCCGACACTTGGCAGGCATCGGTGGCATCCAAACCGATAATTTCTTCGACTTCCTGTGCGACACGATCAGGGTCAGCCTGGGGCAAATCAATCTTGTTAAGTACGGGGAGTACTTCCAAGCCTTGTTCAATTGCGGTGTAGCAGTTGGCAACCGATTGAGCCTCCACGCCTTGTGCGGCGTCTACCACCAACAGCGCCCCTTCACAGGCGTATAGAGAACGCGACACCTCGTAAGAGAAGTCCACGTGCCCAGGCGTGTCAATGAAGTTGAGTTGATAGACTTCACCGTCTGCAGCCGTGTAGTCAAGCGTGACGGACTGCGCCTTGATGGTAATACCACGCTCGCGCTCAATATCCATGGAGTCGAGCACTTGCTCCTTAAGCTCTCGCTCGGTCAAACCGCCGCAGGTCTGAATCAAACGATCTGATAGCGTCGATTTACCATGATCAATATGCGCGATGATGGAGAAGTTGCGTATGTGCTTGAGCTTTCCGCTGGAAACGTCTTGAGACATCGAGTGTGTTCTGCCTTATGGGTGTGCAAGGTGTAGCTGGCTTTATAGAGCCAATATGCGCAGGCAATAAAGATTGCCGCACGACTACTTTGCCAATGTTCGTCAAAAAGATAAGCGCTATTGTAGCGATATGCGCGGGATAGGAACAGCAGTCCGGCGAGAACCGCCGGACTGGAGAGACAATCAGTGGATTACTCTAGACGTAATGCCACAAATAGCGAGCGTCCATCTCGATACAAGCGCAATGGAATTGCACGATCATCTGGCAGTTCTTCAACAATTCTCAACAGCTCATCTGCTGAAGCAACGCTGCGATGGTCAATGCTGACTAATATATCGCCCACACGTAGCCCCGCTTGCGAGGCAACACTGTCGGGGTCAACCTGACGCACTTCCACGCCACCACCAATATTTAGGCGCTCACGGGTTGCCTCATCAACTTCTACCACAGCCACACCCAGACGAACCTGATTATTGCTGCTCGAACTATCGCTATGACCAGCTTCTGAATCAGGCCAGCTACCCAGTTCAAGCGTTTCGGTCACCTCTTCACCATCGCGCATCAGTGTTAAATCCACATCACTGCCAGGAGCAACGCGACCAATCAGACGCGGTAACGTGCTGGAACGATCAACCTCTTCACCGTTCACTGCAATAATGACATCCCCTGCTTGAAGACCACCTTGCGCCGCGGGCCCATCCGGATCTAGGTCAGCAATCAGCGCGCCAATGGCTTCCTCCATGCCAAACGACTCAGCAAGATCACGAGACACAGGCTGAATCATTACGCCTAACCATCCACGATTCACATGTCCGTCTTCACGTAACTGGTCAGCCACGTCCATGGCGACATTAATGGGAATAGCAAAAGAGAGCCCCATGAAGCCACCGCTACGCGTAAGTATTTGTGAGTTAATACCGACGACTTCCCCTTCAAGGTTAAATAAGGGGCCACCGGAATTACCTGGATTAATGGCAACGTCGGTTTGGATAAAGGGTACATAAACATCACGAGGCAGCGTGCGGTTAATAGCACTCACAATGCCAGCAGATACAGAATGGTCAAAACCAAAGGGTGAGCCTATGGCAGCCACCCACTCACCGACTTTTAACTCATCGGAGTCGCCCAGATCAAGCACCGGTAAATTGTTGGCATCCACCTTCAGTAGCGCAACATCTGTTTGCGTATCGCTACCCACTAGCTCTGCGGTTAGTTCTCGACGATCGTTTAATCGCACAAGAATTTCATCAGCATCTTGAACCACGTGAGCGTTCGTCAGCACGTAACCATCCGCACTAATGACGAAACCAGAACCAAGTGACTGGCGCTCTTCACTGCGGTTTGGCCCTCGACTAGGGGGAGGCGTAGGAAAACTATCGCCAAAAAAGTGGCGGAATATTTCGGGGATATCCTGGCCACCGAACCCTTGAATAGAAGGCCCAGAGCTACGCTGAATCGTCCTGCTAGTAGAAATATTGACCACACCAGGGGCAGCGTCTTCTACCAATTTGGTAAAGTCTGGCAAGTTCTGCGCGTGGGCATTTTGCCCAACGAACAAAAATACAATAAAGCACAACCAAAGTGCGGAAGGAAAAACCAAGCGCTTCATGCAACAGCTCCTAATCAAGCAAAAGTACTAACCACGTACTAAACACAAGGGAGTGCAACTCTCAGCGAGTTACAGGAGTATTAACTGACCAGACGCGGGCGGAAGCGTTCCACTCGTCCGCGTAGTAGATATTTCAGGATGACGACAGAGCCAATTAACGTACTAAAAAATAGCATCGCACAAACCCCATCACTCGCCCCCATTCCTGACGCCGTACCCGTAATGATGATGGTAAATAGGAGAGGCAATGCATAAACGAGCAGCGCCAGAATATTTACATCACTTTTAGTAACGGTGAACGAAACTGAGCTACCTATTGGATAAAGGCTTGAATATTGCGAGGGCAAACCACCCGGATCAATGACGGTGCGTGGTTGACGGCGAGCTAACAGCCCTGCGCCACATCCACGCCCTTCAGCACACTGCTGACAAGCGACACTGCTCGACACATCTACCACTAATCCTGCTCCAGAGTGAGCAATGACGGTGCCTGAGCGTACGATAGCATTGCAATCTGTAGTGTTCACAACGATGTACCTGGTTATTCAAATTGCACTGACTGAACAATGCGCTGCAACAATTCAACGGGCAGCTCGCCGATGCCCACTAATTGCCAGCTCTGATCTCCGACATCAATCAACGACACAGCAGCATTAGATACACCGACTCGATGAAGACCTTCCTCCAACGCTGGCTGACTGGCGGGCGACACAAACACGCTCACCGCCGCTAATCCGTCGCTATACACACGCTGGCCGCTTTGCTGCCCTGGCTCCAATGGCTGCTCGACAAATCCTTCAGGCAGCCAAGTTGCTTGCCAAGGCTGGTCAAGCATCTGCTCATCGGTGGGTCTGGGCACTTCACCACTATAGGCGGTAGGAGAGCGAAGCTGGGTAACTTGGAAGGTTTCAAGGACACGGTCTTGAGCATCACTAAGCACATGCTTAAGCAATAGTCCTGTCGCTTGATCGATCCACCAAGTATGTTGATATCGCTGGCTATCGATAGGAGAAAAGCGAAGCTCTACAGCATCACGCTCGGCGACTCGTGTTTCATCCTGAAGCGTTATGTCATAGTACTCGGCAACATGCTCTGCCCATGCTTCTGGTGCAGATACTGAGTCAGACTCGCCAGATGGAAACCAAGCTAAATGCCCAGCGATGGAACGGCGCTCAACGCTAACGGACGGACCATCCAAATGCTGCACAACTTGTTGGCGAACGCCATCTCGCACACGGTGGGAGAGCGCCAGCGTTCTAACCCCGATAGCATCAATAGAAACCGCACGCGCTTGAAACTCAAAGCAGTGCCCAGCATAGACACTAGCCACTAGCCACTCATGAGCAGTAGTGAAAGGGGCTTGGCTGGGAGCATCTGCGCAGGAAAGCGATGGGTAGCTATCAGCTTTCAAATGGAGAGGCAGTAAACAGGTGCTCAATACGCACAGGCCAACTGCAAGCCTACCTCTACCTCTCCCGTAAAGATATTTACCTATCACGTTTCCAGCCACGCGGGCCCTCACTTGGTTAAAAAAGTTGGCCAACGCACCTAATATTAACGTTGTCCTAAAGGCTCCGTTACTGAAGAAGAGCGCATTAATGGCATCCAGCTATCACCACTTCCACCGGCAGCACCCTGCGCGTGCTGTTCAAGGTACGTCTTAAGCAGGCGAATCTGGTCAGCATCAATAGCCAGTGTCTGCTGGGCCATATCCCCCTGGGGCGCATGGGGTGTTGAGAACCCAGCGTCGCTGACATTCATAAAGCCGCCTTGTCCAGACTGACCATTCACACGAAACGGCGTTCGTTCAAACATCGGCATTTCTGATGGCGTCATGGAAGCGGGTTGAGAAGCCGCGAGATTAACAGGCTGAACCTGCACACCACTGCCGGACTGGGCAGCAATGCTATCGCCTGCACTCTGCGCGCTACCTGACGTTGTGTTGCCGTTGTTAAAGAACTGCACCCCGGTAATCACCATCAGTGAAACGGCAGCCGCCACCCCGGCACCACGGGCAAAGGAAAGTCCACCAGAACGAGTGGGAATAACCACGGTGTCGTCTTCAAGGGCTGGAGCAGGCTCATCGCGCAATCGATCCATAATGCCAGCGGAAAGATCGATGCTCACATCAACATTTCTTTCACGCTGCATCATGCTGCGCGCCAAATGGTAGCGCCGCCATGTCTCTGCCGCATCAGAATCGTCAGGCAATGACTTCAACACTCGGCGCAATTCAAGCTCGTCACTTTCGCTATCCATCAATGCTGAAAGCGACTCCCGTGTGTTATGACTCATACTTCACACCCTCACACTGTGTTATTAGAAGCGCTGCGGTGGCACTGCTACCCAGTGTTTACCACCACAGCCACTCCACAGGCCAAGACCTCGTTTCAAATCGCCAATTCCTAAACGCTTAATTATCAGCAGATTAAACTGTTTGACTACTGAACATTGAACGTTCACTTGGCGCTTACTCGACCCAACTAAGATCGTCAGGTTCTATGACGCTTCACTTTCCAGACAGTTCACAAAAAATGTAAAAACGTAATCAAATGTGAATTTAAAGCTCTGCTCCTACAGCTCTCTGCCCCTTACTCATCACGACTATTCCGGGCCGTTGTCACTAATGGGCGTATATGCTCATCAACCGCCTCGCGGGCGCGAAAAATACGCGAACGCACGGTTCCTACGGGGCATTGCATCACTTGGGCAATATCCTCATACGCAAGACCATCCAGTTCACGCAGCGTGATCGCTGTGCGTAAATCATCTGGCAGATTTTCGATGGCTTCGTAAACGGCTGCTTCCAACTGATCCCGAGCAATCGATGCCTCTGGCGACTCTGCGTCAGCCAACCGTCCACTTTGGTCAACCATTTCAGCATCGACAATATCCAGATCACTGCCGGGCGGTCTACGCCCCCGAGACACTAAATGATTTTTGGCAGTGTTAATCGCGATACGGTACATCCATGTGTAAAACGCACTTTCCGACCGAAATTTCCCCAGTGCTCGATACGCTTTGATAAAGGCTTCTTGCGCCACGTCTTGTACTTCGGAATGATCGTGAACATAACGTCCGATCAATCCAATAATTTTGTGCTGGTATTTTTTGACCAGTAGATCGAAAGCGCGTGTATCACCTTTTTGGGCACGTTCAACCAACTGCTGGTCTGTTTCACGAGTGCCCATTCACACCCCCCTCCCGCTCGTACGACTTACGCCGAGCGTTATCTCTCTTCGCCCTTTCATGTGGGCCTTCACAGCAAGCAGCATAGTGTCCCTTGGGCATTAGTTAATCTTAATGATGACAGATAATAATGAATGATTCGCTAACCACATTCAGTGTGAAAAAGTATTCAATGGTACTTAGTGTTGCGCGTTCTTAGCGGGGCATCAAGCGCTTACACACACTCCCCCCCTCATTCCGCTCAACTTGACCCACAGCCCCCGCAAATCTTGACCGTGACACTTTTCGTCTAGATCAAGTTCCGTAACAATTGATTTTTACCTGCCTGACACGCCATAGTAGAGCCACTTTTAGTCCATAGCGCACGCACAGGTAGCAAGATGTCAGATCAGCAGGTTAGTAATCTTAACGTCCTTGCACAGGATGTTCTCACCACCCCCGAAGCCCTTAAAGAGACTATTCCGCTGACAGAAGCTGCGGAACGCTCTGTTATTGAGGGCCGCCATACCATCCAAAACATCCTCGATGGTAAAGATCACCGGCTTCTCGTCGTTGTAGGTCCATGCTCCATCCATGATGTCGATGCCGCACTGGACTATGCCCGCCGCCTGCGTAAATTGGCAGATCAAGTGAGCGACAGCCTGTTCATTGTCATGCGCGTCTATTTCGAAAAACCCCGTACCACAGTAGGTTGGAAGGGGCTGATAAACGACCCTCATCTTAACGACTCTTTCGAAATTGATGAAGGCCTCCATATCGCGCGCAAGCTACTTGTCGATTTGGCTGAGCTTGGCCTGCCGCTCGCAACGGAAGCGTTAGACCCGATCTCCCCCCAGTATATGCAAGACTGCATTAGCTGGTCTGCGATCGGCGCACGCACTACAGAATCGCAAACCCATCGTGAAATGGCATCAGGGCTCTCCTGCCCAGTCGGCTTCAAAAACGGCACCGACGGCAGCCTCGACGTCGCTATCAATGCCCTGCAGTCTGTTGCCAGCCCGCATAACTTCCTGGGTATCAACAACGCAGGCCAAGTTGCGATTATCCGTACACGGGGTAACGCTTACGGCCACGTCGTGTTGCGCGGTGGTAATGGCAAGCCAAATTACGATAGCGTCAGCGTTGCTCTGGCTGAAAAAGAGCTTAAAAAAGCTGATCTTTCAGCCAACATTATGATCGACTGCTCTCACGCCAACTCTAACAAAGATGCTGGCCTACAGCCGCTGGTGCTCGAAAACGTCACCAACCAAATCCTAGAAGGCAACAAGTCCATCATTGGCCTGATGGTTGAATCAAACATTGGCTGGGGCAACCAGAAAGTTCCTGCCGATCTTAGCCAGCTAACGTATGGTGTTTCCATCACCGACGCCTGCATTGATTGGGACACAACGGTAGAAACCTTTACCCGCATGAACGACAAGCTTGCACCAGTGCTCGCCCAGCGTATCGCACAGTAAAAAACGGCTAGCAACGCTAGCCATAAGCGCCCCGCAAGGTAATTCGCCTTAGCGGGGCGTTTTTATTGCTACCTTTTATTACGGCATGATTTCTCGCTTGAACGGCGGCAGTGCATCTAGCAACGCCTGGCCATATCGACGCGTAATCACCCGGCGGTCCAACAGCGTAATGACACCGCGGTCGCTCTCCTTACGGATCAATCGCCCACAGGCCTGCACTAGCTTGATTGACGCATCTGGAACGCTAATCCGCATAAATGGGTTACCGCCCTGGCTTTCAATCCATTCGGCAAGCGTAGCCCCCACAGGATCATCTGGCACTGCGAATGGCAGCCGGGTAATCACCACATGGGTGAGATAGTCGCCAGGCAAGTCGATACCTTCAGCAAAACTAGCCAAGCCAAAAATGATGCTCCCATTGCCATCATCGACAGCCGCGCGATGACGCTCAAGCAATTCGTGCTTGGGTAACGCATCCTGCGCTAACACCCGCCCCTTAGCCGCCGCAGGCAAGGCTTTTTCCACTGCTCGCAATTGCGCCCGGGAAGAAAACAGCACCAGTGCAGCTTCGTCGTCTCCCAGTTGGGTCACGAAATTCACAATGGCGCTTTCATGGGCATCACGATCACTGGGATCGGTCGCCTCCTTAGGTACGCGCAGAATGGCATTGGCGTAATCAAAGGGGCTCGGCAACGCCTGATAGCGATAGCGGTTTGCTAGCCCAGCGCGCTCTTGGATTCGCTCAAAACGCCCCAGCGCGGTAAGTGTTGCTGACGTTACTACCGCGCCATGGCAGCGACCCCACAAATGTTTCGCAAGGGTATGCGCCGCGGATACGGGGCTTGCCGAAAACTCAATTTCCGGCTCTCCTGCCACACGACTAAGCGTAATCCAACGAGCACTGGGCGGCGCATTGGCAGCATCCTGCTCACTGAACGCTTGCCATAGTGAATGGGCATCAAGCGAACGCCCATGCAGCAGTGCAATCAGCGGCAACCACGTGTCGGCTTGATCCCTATCCAACCCTGTTTGCTTATCAGGGTCGAGGCTTTCGCGCAGGATATCGCTAATGCTCTCCAGACTGCGTGACAGCGTGGCGAACATAACCAGTAGTTGCTGAGCTTGTTCGCGAAGCGCTTCTGGTACCTGACCCTTTTCAAAACGAAGTTGATGATTAGCTTCTTCATCCGACAAGCCGTTTTCCCGCCCAGCCAGCTGGTGCCCCATGCTAAACACATCGCCCAAAGCGGGCTCTAAGCTATGCAGCAGCTCAGGTAGCCCAGCGAGCAAACGCGCAATCGTCGGCTGAACTGCTAACCCTTGATGCAGATCGGTTAGGCTGCTTTTCAGTGTTTTTAACCAACGCAGGCAACCATGCACCGCAAAGCGATGGGCAAAGTGGGAAAGTGCCTTATCCGGCAGGTGGTGGCCTTCATCAAAGACAAAAATGCAGTCAGCGGGATCAGGTAGAATCGCCCCACCCCCCAGTGCTAGGTCAGCAAGAACCAAATCATGGTTGGCCACGATTATATCGGCATCTTCCAGATCACGCCGGGAACGGAAAAAGGCGCAGGCACCGAAATGACCACAACGACGCCCGGTGCACTGACGATGATCCACCGTAAGCTGTCGCCAATGACCGTCGTCGATCGACGCCGACCATGTATCGCGATCACCTGCCCACTCACCTTTTCCGTAGGCTTCGGCCAGATCCGTGGCTAATAGGGAAAAGTCACTGCTGTGGGATTGAAGTGACTGCTCAAACAGCGACAGTGTCGGGTTCGGCTCAGAGCCTTCTAACGCCTGATCAAGGCGCGCAACACATACGTACCTGCCACGCCCTTTTGCCAAGGCGTAACGAAAGGCAATACCGCTATGACTGGCAAGCGAAGGCAAGTCCTGATTAAGCACCTGCTCCTGCAGTGCCACCGTCGCGGTGGAAACAATCAACCGCTTTCCCTGCGCCTTAGCAATCGGCAATGCGGCAATCAGATAGGCAAGCGTTTTACCGGTTCCAGTACCCGCTTCCAGCACGCACACATGATTGTCGTTTGTGCGCTTGCCTTCACTATCCTGCTCAATGCCACCTAGCGTACGAGCGATTTCTGCGATCATCAGACGCTGGCCGTAGCGTGGTGTCAGTTCAAGCTTTTCCACCACGCGACGATAGGCGTCTTGAATATCACTTTTCAGCGCATTATCGAGCATGCGCGTTACAGCATGCCTTCCGGCGGATGTTCGCAGGGCAGCTTACCGTTAATGTAGCGCTCAATTTCTGGTAGCGAGAACGCATCTTCTTCGCCAACAAAACTAATCGAGACGCCTTTGGCACCCGCACGACCGGTACGTCCAATGCGATGAACGTAATCTTCTGGGTCTTCCGGCAGCGTGTAGTTGATCACGTGGCTGACATCTTCAATATGAATACCACGCCCTGCGACATCAGTTGCCACCAGCACTTGGATTTCTCCCTCACGGAAGCTCTCCAAGGTTTTGATGCGCTGATTTTGTGGCACGTCACCAGACAGCATAGCAACACTGACGCCTGCTTTTTTCAGCAAATCATCTAGCTTGCGCACGAGATCACGACGGTTACCAAACACCATCACGCGCTCGAAGCTCTCCTGCGTCAGCAGGTTAACCAACAGTCGCTGCTTGTCGTCATCAGAGACTAGATAAACACGCTGATCGATATCTGCCTGGTTCTCAACGGTGACTTCAATCTCTACATGAGCAGGATCGAGCGTCCATTGACTCGCTAGGCTTAAGATATCGTCGGTGAAGGTTGCCGAGAACAGAAACGTCTGGCGCTCCTCTTTCTTAGGCGTATAGCGAATAATACGTTTCACATCGGGAATAAAGCCCATGGAAAGCATGCGATCCGCTTCATCCAATACCAACACCTCAACTTCGGAGAGGTCAATATCGCGCTTCTGGTGGAAATCCAGCAAGCGACCGGGTGTTGCCACCAGGATATCGATCTTCTTACCCAAGCTGTCGCGCTGCTTTTGATAGTCCATACCGCCGACAACACTGGCCACATTGAGCTGCGTGAAGCGAGCAAGCGCTTTAGCATCTTTTTCAATTTGCAGTGCCAGCTCCCGGGTAGGAGCAATAATCAACGCACGGGGTGCGCCTTGTTTTTGGCCATCAGGGGTCGGCTCTTCCAGAAAACAAGCCATTACCGAGATCAAAAAGGCGGCGGTTTTTCCGGTGCCTGTTTGCGCCTTGCCGACAATATCGCCACCCAGCAACGTGTGACGCAGTGCCTCTGACTGAATAGGCGTGCAGTACTCAAACCCTTGGGCATGAATGGCACGCATTAAAGGCAGCGGTAAATCAAAGTCATGGAAGCGCCACTTGCCGGCAACGGCGGGCACCTGAAACTGACGAAGATCCCAGTTCGATTGACGACGACGCGGCTTCCGACGGCGGCGTTTAGGCTTGCGGTTCTGGGCCGATGCTGTGGTCTGTTCCGACTCGCTCATAGGCTGTGTATCTGTCCATTGCTGTGGATGTTAGGCATCACGAAGTGCGCATTGTACCAGGGGTTGGCGATAAGAGCGCGTCCTGCTGTCGAAGGAGTGCGCTTGCCTGTTAGAATGAGGCATAAATTAACCCAAGGAGCGCGACATGACGCGTAAGAAAAAAACTCGTTCGCTAGCGGATAAGGTAACTATCCGCACTGGTCGCCGCAAAGATTACAAAAAATGGCGCCATGACAACCCTGACCAAGTGGCTCCTTCACGCCGCTTTGTGGCTAAGAAGCAGCAACAACGCAAGCTTCAAGCGGTGCGTAAACTGGCACGCCAGCAAGACGGACAGAATATTGCCATCCATCCTGATAAAGAAGGAGACAACCCTTCAGGAGATCGTTCGTAATGCGTTTGGTCTCGTTTAATATCAATGGCATTCGGGCACGGCTTCATCAGCTTCAAGCGCTGATTGATACGCAGCAGCCAGACGTCATTGGCCTACAGGAAACCAAAGTACACGACAGCGAGTTTCCTCTGGCTGACGTTGAAGCCATGGGCTATCACGTTTTTTATTACGGTCAAAAAGGCCATTACGGGGTTGCCTTAATGTGTCGGCAAAAACCCCAAGCGGTATTTTATGGCTTCCCTGATGATGAGGAAGACGCCCAACGCCGGATGATTGGCGTACGGTTACTAGCCGATAATGGTGAACCGGTCACTGTTTGGAATGGCTACTTCCCCCAGGGTGAAAACGTTGAACACCCAACTAAATTCCCTCATAAAGCGCGCTTCTATCAGCAGTTGGCAAGCCTGCTACAAAACCAGCACCATCCTGAAGAACAGCTGGCGATCATGGGAGATTTCAACATATCGCCGGAAGATCAGGATATTGGTATTGGCGAACCAAGCCGCAAACGCTGGTTGCGCGAGGGCAAAGCCAGCTTTCAGCCTATCGAACGAGAATGGCTTGAAGGTATAAAAGCGTGGGGCCTTAGCGACAGCTATCGACTGTGCCACCCAGATAATAGTGAGTGGTTCAGCTGGTTTGACTATCGCTCAAAAGGTTTTGACCGCGAGCCAAAACGCGGCCTGCGCATTGACTACATTCTGGTGTCTAAACCGCTTGCCGAATGCGTCACCGGTGCAGGCATTGATTATGAACTGCGCGGCATGGAGCGGCCTTCCGATCACGCTCCTACCTGGAGTGATTTTGCGCTGATGCTTTCCCAGACAGACTAAGCACAAACAAGCCAAACACACATACGCCCCTTACGTTATTCGAGGGGCGTCTACCGAGGGCTTGTCACTTCACTCTTCAAAATTCGCCAACCACTGCTCTGCCTGATCATCACCCAGATTCGCCGCCTTGATAAGCGCTTCCTCAGCCTGATCATCTTGCCCCCAGCGGTAAGCCAGCTGTCCATACTGCCGCCAGTCTTCCGCTTGCTGAGTATTCTCAGCAAGTGCTCTCCAAGCGCTTAACGCCTTATCAACATGCCTCGCCTGCTGCCACGCCCCCGCCAGCAGCCGCAACGTTTCTTCATCACGCGCCAACACACCTTCTTGAATAGCCACTTCCAAGTGTTCACCTGCCCTAGCTGGCGTACCCCCCGCTAAATGCAGACGAATTAACGTTAAGCGATCTTCGACCGTGGTGAACTTCCCCAGCTGCCACGCCATCTCCCACACGCCAGCAGCCACACCAGCCTGCCCTGCTTGCTGGGCAAGCCCTGCCGCCTGACGCCAAGCATCAGGCTTGCTCTGCGCATTCAAATCACCCACTAGCCAACCGAGAGCTTGCTCGTTTTGTCCCGCATTGCGTAACACCACCGTGGTTAGTGCCTGCTGCGTGTCAGTCAATCCGCCTTTTTGCAGTAGCGGGGACAACCATTCAGCGGCGTCTTCCCAGCGCTCCTCTTCCGCTAATAAGCGAACGAGTCGCCACGCAGATTCATCGTAGTGCGGATTGCCCTTGGACTGGGTTAGCCACTGCTCATATAGCGTGATAGCTTCAGTGCTCTGGTTACCTGCACGACGTAGCGACGCCTCATCACGCAGCCAGCGCAGAATTTGGCTGCTAGGCACGCTAGGGCGCTGCCGTGCGCTGGCTAACTCATCAGCTGCCGCAACGTGATCACCTTGACGCACCAACGCACTCGCGGCGAGCTGATGATAAAGCGCACTTGCCCACTGGTCCGCACGATTGCCGCCAGCGAGGCGCTCTGCCTGGGATCGCGCATGTCGCGTAATACGGTTGAGCACATCGCTATCAGCCTCGCCGCTGGGCTGCTCAGCTAATTGGCTTTGCAACCCATTAAGATCGCGAACAATGTCACCCGGCAGCGGTTCGTTCGCGTGCGCCATGACGCTTAGCGCGCTTAATACGGCGATTCCCACCCAACGCTGCATACTCTTTCCTCGACTGGCATTTTCAATGGACTGACTCAACGAACCATTCCAACGAGCTGTTCCAACGGACTAACTCAACGGGCTATCTCAACTGGAATTCAATACGCTGCGTGGCGCGACGAAGCTGCTGACCGGGTTCGAACTGCCAGCGCGCGATCGCTTCGCGGGCTGCGTCTTCAAACACTCGCCTCGGCTGTGCCCGCGTCACGCGAATCGTGCCGTTATCGACGCTACCATCTCGGCGAATAACAAACTCCACCTCAACAAAGCCTTCCATGCCCCGCCGCTGAGCACGCGGCGGATAAGAAGGATTCACGCGACTGGTCGGGGCAACTTGCCCGACACTGACAGGCTCATTCGATGGCGCCGGCTCTGCCACTGGCGCGGCCTCTCGCTGCGCTGTCGAAGGCGCAGGAGAAGGCGCTGCCGTTGCTGCTGACTGTGGCGCAGGGTCAGGTTGCGGCGCTGGTCGTGGAGACGGCTTCGGCGCGGGCTGCGGGGTGGGTTCGGGAGTAATCTCAGTCAGCTCTGGTAACTCACTCTCCAACTCAACCGGTTCCACTGGCTCGTCAGGAAGCTCTACCTCAGGTAGCGCAATCGCACTCTCAGCGATAGGTGCCGGCGCTGGCATAGGCATCGGCGGCGGTGTTACTGGCGCTGCCTCTGAAGGCGCCGGCGGCGGTGCCTCCTGCTCTGGCGCCATCTCTGGCGCTTCTATCATGGTCATCGACATGGTCATGATCGGCGTCTCAGGCGAGCGCTCCGGGGGCGTTACCAGTAGCGCTAACATCCAAAACAAACCAACGGCTAAGGCAATGCCGCCCAGTATTGAGAGGACATGACGAATCATGGTGCACTCCGGCTCGCTGCCACGGCGATCTGGTCAACACCCGCCTGCTTGAGGCGATCCATCACTTCAATCAACAAGCCAGTCGTGGATTCCCGATCAGCCTGGATAACAACAGAGCCATCATCACTCAACATGCCGGCGACCTGCTGGCCAATACGATGCACATCAACTGGTTTACCATCAACCCAAACAGCCCCCTCCGGCGTCACAGCAATCAGCACCTGTGCATCGGGGCGCGGGCTTGCTGCTGCCGCTTCGGGGCGTTCAATCTCAACACCGCTCTCTTTAATGAAGCTGGTCGTCACAATAAAGAAGATCAGCATGATAAAGACAACGTCCAGCATCGGCGTTAGGTTAACTTCATTACTATCAGCCGTGGTGTCTATGGAACGGCGTCTACGCATCATTCTCCTCCAAGGCACGGGCTAAGCGGTCGTGTAACCGCTGGTCTTCGCGACGAATCACGTGCTCTAAACGACTAATAAACAGCAACCCCACCACAGCAATTGCCATGCCGGTTAGCGTGGGCAGCGTGGCACGGGCAACACCGTCGGCCATGGCCCGCGCCTGATGAGTATCACTAAGAGAAAGGCTATCGAACACGGTAATCATACCGGTGACAGTACCCAGTAAGCCTAGCAGTGGGCATAACGCTACCAGCAGTTTGATCCATGGCAACGGGCGGCGTAGCTTAGCAACCAGCGCCTCTGTCCAGACATTGCGTAGCGTGCGTGCACTCCAGCTACGGTGATCACTGCGTGCCGCCCAGCGACGAATCAGTTGGCGACGGGCACGCCGCCAACTAAAGCGGTAATACCACCAGCGCTCAATTGCCATCCCAAACACCAACACGGCAACGAATGCCAGCACCACTAAAACGGCACCACCGGCATCAAGCAGCCGCTCAACGGGCTCAAGCCAAAGAGGTAACGTGGGCATATTAGGTCACCGCTTGCGCATTAGCCGTCGACTGCGCTTCAAGATGGTCAGCTAAGGTGGCACTTGCTTCACCTTCAATGGCCTGGGTAATCAAGCGACTGCGACTCGCTAAGGCCGTCTGAGCAAATAGTAGCGGCACTGCTGTCACAAGCCCCAGCACCGTTGTTACCAGCGCCTGGCTGATACCACCCGCCATTAGCTGCGGGTCGCCGGTACCGAACACGGTAATCGCCTGGAAGGTGACAATCATGCCGGTCACGGTACCCAGCAGACCCAGTAGCGGCGCAACGGCTGCCAACAGCTTAACAATCGGCTGGCCACGCTCGATACGCGGCAGTTCAGCCAACACTGACTCATCTAACCTCGCTTCCAGTGCTTCCGGTGTTTGGTGCTTATCCAACTCCTGGAAACGCTGAAGCACGCGACCCAGCGGGTTATTAGCATTCGGTTGATCCAGCGTCTTACGCTGACGTCGCACCCGCGCACTGACGACGACCAGGTAAAGATACTGCGCCAATGCCACTAATAGGCCAAAACCACCCAGCGCGACCACGACGTAACCGACATAACCACCCTGTTGGAATCGCTCCCAAAGACTTGGCTGCTGAGCGAGAGCTTGCAGCACGCTGCCTTGGGTAGGATCAATGGCAAATACACGGCTTTCACCTTGATGATAGGCCGCCAGCACATCGCTGATTTCAGCAGGAGTATGCGGCACTTCCGCCAAGCCACCATCATCTTGGCCTTTGCTGAGCAACGCTGTGTCAGTAAACGCTGCAAAATCACCCAAGCGCACAACGCTTCTCGATTCAATCTCGCCCCTGGCATCGGCCACCGGTAATTCAAGGCGCTCGGCACGCCCAGTGCTCAGCGTTAGCATCGCTAAACTGTCCACGACAGTTTCGATTTGTTGACGCTCCAGCACCTCGATCTCATTGAGACGCGGTGGTAATGCATCAGCATCCAGCGTTAACCAGCTGTCACCACCTAGCTCGTTACGTACCTCTTCGCTGTGCCGTGACAAATCCGCCAACAGCGAAGTGAGTGCTTCGCCCTGTTCTTCCTGGCGCGCAGCCAGCGCTTGAGCCTGTTGCGCTTGTTCCTGTTGCTGCGCGGCTAATGCGACTTGCTGTTCTTCTGCAGCTTGATGTTCAGCCCGCGCCTCTGCTAGCGCTTCATCCAGCGCCTCTTGATCTTCAAGGAACGACTGCAAGCGCGCTTGGTCACGCGCCTCAGCGGCTTCGCGAGCTTCACGTAACGAACCAACGCTGTCAGTTTGCGCCATTGCCATACTGCCGCCCAGAAGGCTTGCCAGTAATGCAAAACAGATGATGCTTCTGCGCGCGCCTCGCTGGCGTGTTAACAGACTCATTGCTGGCCCCCTGCGTGGTCGTTAGCAATAATGGAAAGCGGTAGACGCAGCAGCTCTGGCGTGCGCTGATCGTCAGCAATACGTAGACCGTTACGCACCTCGCGGCGGGCGCTTTCATCAAGCGCCTGCCACTCACCGCTCGCCTTATCCCACACGCCCCCTTCTCGACCATCAGGGGTTAGGTAATAAAAGCCGATTCGGCCAATGCGCAAATAGTCCACTTCACGCGGATTACCTTCTGCTAATTGCAAACGACCACGCCAGCTATCCACTTCACGGCCATACGCCAACTCGGCACGCCAAGCTTCCAGCAAATTGGCAATGCGCGCCGCACTTTCTGAAGGCTGCTGCTCAGTGGGTTGAACACGCGCCAAACGCTCGGCTTTCAGAAACGGCAGGTCAGACTCGATCCAACTGATTAGCTGCTCTGTCATATCCTGCTCAACAGCAGGCAGCGCGGCGCGCGTGTCGCTTAACGTATCGAGCGCCTGACCAAGGCGCTGCTGGCGCTCGGCTTCACTGGCCAGGCGGCCACTTAAAGCAGCATTGGATGCTTCCATCTGGCGGGTTTCCCGCTCTAGGCGGCGTAGCTCTTCAATCGCTGAACGCGTGGCGTCATCAGCCTCATCAATTTGCTGCTGAAGTGCGGACTGCGCTTGCTGGGCCTCGACACTCTGGGCCGCTTGATCGACTGTCTCATCACTTGCCATTAGCGTACCGCTGACCAGCACTCCGGCAAGCCAGCCTCCATGCAAGGCAAAGAAAGGCCTTTTCAGCACGTTACGTCTCCGTTACTGATTAGCACGTCGCCATTAACGGCGCGCTAGAAACTCATTAGGTATAATGAACGATTTGCGTTTCGTTTAAGCAGTGCATAGCCTAACACTAATAGAATAAATGACAATATTTATCATTAGCATTCAATAGTGCTTCGCTGCAGACCGTCACTCCAGCATAAAAAAGGGCGCCAAGTGGCGCCCTTCAGTAAAGACATAGGGTCTGTAAAAATACAGGTTCAGTAAAAACACAGGGGCAGTAAAATACAGGGAAAGCGCTTCTAAGCAGCAACCACAACATGCTGTTTGGTCAGCGGTGCCAACGGCAGCTTTAATGCCTCTTCGCGGGTTACCCAAACCGTTTCAGCAATCTCCGCCCCAGCATGGACAGGCTGATCAATCACCAGACTGAACAACTGCGCTTCAATCACGGTGTCTGGCTCATTGGCTGCTAAAGCACGCTGCATGCCCAAAGGAAGTAACTGATCACTTGCTATACGTAAGCCAACTTCTTCCTCTAACTCACGGCAGAGTGCCGCTATGGCTTCCTCTCCCTGCTCAATTTTACCGCCTGGTTGCATAAAAAATCGCGTGCCCTGCTTGCGTACTAGTAGCAAGCGCCCTGAAGAGTCGCTCACGACTGCCGCTGCTATTTTCAGCAAATTCTGCGCCTTATCAATATTGCCCGACACTGCTCCCTCCTTGCCTCATCAAGCTATCAACGACGTTGAAAAGCCGCCGATGGTAAGCTTAAAACGCCCAGTCGTCGTCTTCGGTGGCAACGGCCTTACCAATCACGTAGGAAGAACCAGAACCGGAGAAGAAGTCGTGGTTTTCATCCGCACTCGGAGAAAGCGCGGCCATAATGGTTGGATCGACGTCGGTGACGCTGCTGGGGAACAACGGTTCAAACCCGAGGTTCATCAGCGCTTTATTGGCGTTGTAGTGAAGGAATTTCTTCACGTCTTCCGTTAAACCCACCTCATCATAGAGCGATTCGGTGTAGCGCACTTCGTTGTCGTAAAGTTCTAGCAGCAGCTCATAAGCGTAGTCTTTCACTTCTTGCTGGCGCTCGGGCGTGGCTTCTGCCAGCGCTTGCTGGAACTTGTAGCCAATGTAGTAGCCGTGCACGGCTTCATCACGAATGATCAAACGAATCAGATCAGCCGTGTTGGTCAGCTTGGCGTGGCTCGACCAGTACATCGGCAGATAGAAACCCGAGTAGAACAGAAATGACTCAAGGAAGACGCTAGCCACTTTACGCATTAACGGATCGTCGGAGCGGTAACGCTCAAGAATCAACTCAGACTTCGCCTGCAGCGTCGGGTTTTCTTCACTCCAGCGAAACGCATCATCTACATCCCGCGTCGCGCACAGTGTTGAGAAAATCGAGCTGTATGAGCGCGCATGCACCGATTCCATAAAGGCAATATTGGTATAAACCGCCTCTTCATGGGGTGTGCGTGCATCCTCCATTAATACCGGCGCTCCCACGCTGCTCTGGATTGTATCGAGCAGCGTCAGGCCAGTGAACACGCGAATCGTCAGCTGTTTTTCCTGCTGTGTCAGGGTGTTCCACGATTGAATATCGTTGGAGAGCGGCACTTTTTCCGGCAGCCAGAAATTGCTGGTCAGGCGGTTCCACACTTCCAGGTCTTTATCATCCTGAAGGCGGTTCCAGTTGATCGCATCGACCCGCGATAAGCGTTGCATAGTGGTCATCAGAATTCTCTCACCAACATGATCTAATAAAAGCGATATACGATTACAGCGAGCAGGAGACGCAGCCTTCTACTTCCGTACCTTCAAGCGCGCTCTGGCGTAAACGGATGTAGTAAAGCGTCTTGATGCCCTTACGCCACGCGTAAATTTGCGCTTTGTTGATATCCCGCGTAGTGGCGGTATCAGGGAAGAACAGCGTCAACGACAGACCCTGATCAACGTGTTTAGACGCTTCAGCATAGGTATCGATAATTTTCTCAGGGCCAATTTCATAGGCATCCTGGAAATAATCGAAGTTCGCCTCGTTCAAGAATGGAGCCGGATAATAAACACGCCCCAGCTTGCCTTCTTTACGGATCTCAATTTTCGCTGCCACCGGGTGAATACTAGAGGTAGAGTGGTTGATATATGAGATAGAACCCGTTGGCGGCACCGCCTGCAGGTTACGGTTATACAGTCCGTGCGCCATTACCGATGCCTTTAGCGCCTGCCACTCTTCCTGGGTAGGTAATGCAATACCGCTACGCTCGAACAAGTGACGCACTTTCTCAGTTTTCGGCAGCCACGCTTGATCTGTGTACTTATCAAAGAAAGCGCCCGATGCGTAGGTGGAGTCTTCAAACCCTGCAAAGGCTTCGCTGTGTTCGATCGCCAACTGGTTAGACGCACGAATCGCATGAAATGCCACGCAGTAGAAGTAGAGATTGGTAAAGTCCAAGCCCTCTTCCGAACCATAATAAATGTGTTCACGCGCCAGGAAACCGTGCAGGTTCATTTGCCCGAGGCCAATGGCGCGAGACTTGGCGTTACCTTCAGCAATGGAAGGCACACTGCGCAGGTTGCTCATCTCAGAAACCGCGGTCAAACCACGAATGGCAATCTCAACGCTGGTGCCAATATCGCCTGAGTCCATCACTTTAGCGATGTTCATCGAACCAAGATTACAGGAGATGTCCTGACCGACCTGACGATAGCCAAGATCGTCATCGTATTCGGTGGGCGTATTCACCTGGAGAATTTCAGAGCAAAGGTTGCTCATATTGATACGACCGGCAATCGGATTCGCACGGTTAACCGTATCTTCAAACATGATGTACGGATAGCCCGATTCGAACTGTAGCTCGGCCAGGGTTTGGAAGAATGCACGTGCATTGATCTTGTGCTTACGAATACGCGCATCCGCGACCATTTCATGGTACTTCTCGGTCACGCTGATATCCCCAAACGGCACGCCATAAACCCGCTCAACATCGTAGGGCGAGAACAGGTACATATCGTCGTTGCGCTTGGCCAGCTCAAAGGTAATGTCCGGAATCGTTACGCCCAGCGACAGCGTTTTAATGCGGATTTTTTCATCGGCATTTTCACGCTTAGTGTCGAGAAAACTCAGAATATCCGGGTGGTGAGCATTTAAATAAACCGCACCTGCGCCCTGGCGCGCACCTAACTGATTAGCGTAGGAGAAGGCATCTTCCAGCAGTTTCATAATCGGGATAATACCCGAGGACTGGTTCTCGATACGCTTAATGGGTGCGCCGGACTCGCGGATATTAGTCAACAAGAAGGCAACACCGCCGCCGCGCTTAGAGAGCTGCAACGCGGAGTTAATCGAGCGACCAATCGACTCCATGTTGTCTTCAATACGCAGCAGGAAGCAGGAAACCAGCTCACCGCGCTGCTGTTTACCGCAGTTCAGGAAAGTCGGCGTAGCAGGCTGAAAACGGCCGCTAATAACTTCATCAACCAGTGACTTGGCCAATGCCTCATCGCCACGCGCCAGCGTCAACGCCACCATGCAGACACGGTCTTCATAGCGCTCAAGGTAACGCTTACCGTCGAACGTTTTCAGCGTGTAGCTGGTGTAATACTTGAAAGCGCCCAAGAAGCTCGGGAAACGGAATTTATAGGCGTATGCCTGCTCAAACAGCGCCTTAATAAAGGCAAAGCTGTACTGGGCCAGCATTTCTGCCTCGTAATACTGCTCTTCCACTAGGTAATCGAGCTTCTCTTCCAACGAGTGGAAGAACACGGTGTTTTGATTAACGTGCTGCAGGAAATACTGGCGGGCGGCTTCGCGATCTTTATCGAGCTGCAATTCACCGTTGGCACCGTATAGATTCAACATCGCGTTCAGCGCATGGTAATCCAGGGTACGCGCCTCGGATGCCCCCGCAGTAGGCCGTTTTGTTTCTGCCGAGTTTTTTGTAGCAACGTTGTTAGAAGCTACGTTGTTAGAGACTGAGCTTGACGTTTCCAAAACTCTTCTACTCCTTTGCGGACCTTGGCGACATCGTCGTCAGTGCCAAACAGTTCAAATCGATAAAGCAGCGGCACTTGGCACTTTTGGGCAATGATTCGCCCTGCCAACCCATATGCTTCACCAAAATTCGTATTACCAGCGGCAATAACACCCCGTAAGAGATGTCGATTGTGCTCATCGTTTAAAAATCGGATCACCTGCCCCGGCACTGCCCCTTCGGCATAGCCGCCACCATAGGTAGGTGTCACTAATATGTAGGGCTGTTCTATGCGTGGTGTCGGTTCTTCACGGTTTAGTGGCAGCCGCTGAGCGCTTAAGCCAAGCTTTTGTATAAAACGGTGGGTATTGCCTGACTTAGTGGAAAAATAAACTAAAGAACGATTACGCCCAGCTTCCACATCAGCGTTTTGCATAGCGACGTTTTACGCTAGTGCTTGAATGCGGTCAGGACGAAAACCAGACCAATGATCCTCACCCGCAACCACGACGGGTAACTGACGATAACCCAGCGCTTCCACTTCCTCCTGGGCACCGCTTTCAGCAGTAATATCGATAACGGTATATTCTAGGCCCTGCTTATCCAGCGCACGGTAGGTAGCAGTGCATTGAACACAAGCAGGCTTGCTATAAATTTGGATATCCATGGCTATTTTTTCCTTTTCATAGCGGTGTTTTTCGGGTAGAGCATATCTTGTGCTCGCCCTCTCTGGAAGACACAACGCATACTATATATAGACCATGAGAAAATCAATTCAAGCATATATGGTATTTTTTCATCCACAGGTTATTGACAGCTCGTACCCAACATCATACCCAGCAGCCTCTCAATAGCCGTCTAAAACACCCCTCCCCTAACCACCCCAGGAACGCTCTCAATAGCTCTCATTAGGGCCATCACAAGAGCGGCTTCAGAAATAGCTAAACCTTCTCCCAAAAACAAAAAAACCGCTTCTCAATGGAAGCGGTTTTTTTCCAAGGCGCCAACTAGCTTGGCGCCTTTCTCACAGCGCGTGAGTTTAGGCGATAGCCGCCTGATAACGACGCTCAACATCTTCCCAATTGACTACGTTAAAAAAGGCTTCTACGTAATCAGGGCGCTTGTTTTGGAACTTCAGGTAGTATGCGTGCTCCCAAACATCCAGACCCAATACCGGCGTGTTGCCATGCATTAGCGGGCTGTCTTGGTTCAGGGTATTTTCAACGACCAGCTTTTTCTCAGGTGTAACGGAAAGCCATGCCCAGCCGCTACCAAAGCGACCCAACGCTGCTTTCTTGAACGCTTCCTTGAACGCATCAAGACCGCCTAGTTCAGCTTCAATAGCTTTTGCTACATCACCCTGAGGCTGGCCACCGCCATTAGGTGACATCATTTGCCAGAACATAGAGTGGTTGGCATGGCCGCCGCCGTGGTTAATAACGGCTTGACGCTTCTCTTCAGGTACACGATCAAGATTGGCAACCAGCTCTTCTACCGGCACGTCTTCAAGGCCCGTGCCTTCAAGCGCAGCATTCAGACTAGTGACGTAAGTGTTGTGGTGACGAGAGTGGTGAATCTCCATCGTCATCGCATCGATATGCGGCTCAAGCGCGTCATAAGCGTACGGTAATTCTGGAAGTGTATGTGCCATGCTAACTTCTCCTTAAGTGGCTTTTGTTACGTTCACATAACTAAGTGTGGTCTTACCCCACCTTTTTCAACCATCACGGCTATAATTAATCACCGTGAGTAGCGATTATTGATAACCGATACATCTTATACCCCAGTACCTTAGTCAACTATTGGCAGTTTATCGAATTCATCGCCAATAAAAAAGCCGACTTCTGATGAAGTCGGCTTTTAGCCAGTTTAGATTCAGTGGCTTATAGCTTGCTTTCAAGCTCCGGCAGGACCTCGAAGAGATCACCCACCAAGCCGTAATCGGCGACTTGGAAAATGGGCGCTTCTTCGTCTTTGTTGATCGCAACAATGACTTTAGAGTCTTTCATGCCCGCCAAGTGCTGAATAGCACCAGAAATACCCACAGCAATATACAGCTCAGGGGCCACAATCTTACCGGTTTGGCCAACCTGCATATCATTGGGCACAAACCCAGCGTCTACGGCCGCTCGAGATGCACCAATGGCAGCACCCAGCTTGTCAGCAATGCCGTCAAGCAGCTTAAAGTTTTCGCCGTTGCCCATACCACGACCACCAGACACCACTACTTTGGCACCGCCAAGTTCCGGACGGTCGGATTGCGCCAGCTCTTGCTTAACAAAGCTAGACTGACCATTTTCGACCACTACTTCTACCGCTTCTACAGAGGCGCTACCCGTGCTCTCGACCGCATCAAACGCAGTGGTACGCACGGTCATCACTTTCAGTGCGTCGTCGCTTTTTACTGTGGCGATGGCGTTGCCCGCATAGATGGGACGCAGGAAAGTGTCAGCACTTTCAACGCCAATCACGTCGGACAGCTGGCTAACATCTTTTAAGGCAGCCAAACGCGGCAGTACGTTTTTGCCGGTGGTAGAGGCGCTAGCCAACACGTGGGTATAGTCGCCAGCCAATTCAACCAATAGCGCGCCCATTGGCTCGGCAAGCTGATGGGCGTAAACAGCGTTATCGGCAACGCGAACTTTATTGACGCCTTCAAGTTTTGCAGCAGCATCAGCCGCCGCTTGAACGCCTTCACCAGCTACCAAGACGTCAATGTCACCACCAATCGCCTTGGCAGCAGCAACTACGTGAGCGGTTGCGCCCGCTAACTGACCTTCATGAAGGTCGGCAAGTACCAGAATGCTCATGAGATCAGCTCCTATTAAAGCACTTTGGCTTCGTTTTTCAGTTTGTCGATCAATTCATCTACCGAGGCGACTTTAACACCACCTTTGCGCTCTGCCGGTGACTCCACTTTGAGCAGGCTAACCTTGGAGGCCACTTCAACCCCGTAATCAGCGGGCGTTTTGGTATCCAGCGGCTTCTTCTTAGCCTTCATGATGTCGGGCAGCTTCGCGTAACGCGGCTCATTCAAACGCAAATCGGTGGTAACGATAGCGGGCAGCGAAAGCGCTACGGTTTGCAGACCACCATCGATTTCGCGAGTGACGTTGACCTTGTCACCGTCAACAGCAACCTCAGAGGCAAAAGTACCTTGGGGTAGATTGGTCAACGCGGCCAGCATTTGCCCCGTTTGATTGTTGTCGGTATCGATGGCTTGCTTACCGAGAATCACTAAACCAGGCTGCTCTTCGTCAACAACCTTAGAAAGCAACTTGGCTACCGCAAGCGACTCAACGCGCTCGTCGGTTTCAATATGAATAGCACGGTCTGCCCCAAGCGCTAGCGCGGTGCGCAACTGCTCTTGAGCCGCCTTGGGACCAACGGTAACAGCCACGACTTCTGTCGCAACACCCTTCTCTTTGAGGCGCACCGCTTCTTCTACGGCAATTTCGCAGAAGGGGTTCATCGCCATTTTGACGTTGGTAAGATCAACGTCAGAGTTGTCCGCTTTCACACGGATTTTGACGTTATAGTCGATGACGCGTTTAACCGCGACGAGTACTTTCATAGATCCCTCGCTTGGCTTGTGATGGAAGCCGTTAGCTTGTCTCAGCACCGTACCAACTGATGCTTCTAAAATAGGGGCGACGTGTATTTAAAACGACACCTTAAAAAAATTCATGCAAGCGTTTGATAGGTCTGTAAATGAAAAACCCTATCAATTTGCCACAACCTAGTGACTAGCGACAACACCGATTAACTACGGCCTTGGTCGTAGCAGCGATGTAAACTCCATGGATAAATGGTGCTTTTGCCATCGTAGGGGTGACCTTACAGGGGTATTATGCCTATCATGGAGCATAACCAGAAGCAAACGACCGTTTAAAATTAAGGCCATCTTTTTATAAGCTAGTTCTCATAACGCTCATTTGACGTTTGTACAGGCTAGTTTTTGTAAATAATGGCTCTTATGAGAATAAGGAGAAGCCGGGTGGAAAATGTTGAACGCGATGTCATGGACTTCGATGTAGTCATTGTCGGGGCTGGCCCCTCTGGCCTAGCTTCCGCTTGCCGCCTAATGCAACAGGCAAATCAAGCGGAACAAGAGTTGACGGTTTGTGTAGTAGAAAAAGGCTCCGAAGTCGGCGCCCATATTCTTTCCGGTGCTGTCTTTGAGCCCCGCGCACTGGCAGAACTATTTCCTGATTGGGAAGAGCGCGGCGCACCGCTTAACACACCTGCCGTTCGTGACGATGTTTATCTATTAAAAGATGCTCAAAAAGCGCAAAAAATCCCTAATGCGCTAGTGCCAAAAAGCATGCATAACACTGGCGGCGAGCTTACCCGCTATGTGATTAGCGCAGGCAACCTATGCCGCTGGTTGGCAGAGCAAGCCGAGTCCCTTGGGGTGGAAATATTCCCTGGTTTTGCTGCCCAGGACGTAATTATCGAAGATAGTGCAGTACGCGGCATCCTCATTGGTGACATGGGTGTTAGCGCAGATGGCACTCCCAAAGATGGCCATATGCCAGGCATGGAACTGCGCGCGAAATACACGCTATTTGCCGAAGGTGCCCGCGGCCACTTGGGTAAACGGTTAATCAAAGAGTTCTCACTAGATGCTGGTCGTGACCCACAACACTATGGGATTGGCTTGAAAGAACTGTGGGATGTTCCCGCCGACAAACATGAACCTGGGCTTGTGCTTCACGGCTCGGGCTGGCCGCTTGAGAAAGACACTCACGGCGGCTGGTTCCTTTACCACGCAGAAAACCAGCAGGTCGTCGTTGGCCTCATTATGGATCTTGGTTATAAGAACCCTTGGCTGTCACCTTTTGATGAATTCCAGCGCATGAAGCATCACCCAGTGCTTAGCCAATATTTAGAAGGCGGCAAACGGGTTGCTTATGGTGCGCGCGCCATTACGAAAGGCGGTTTTAATTGCCTACCGAAAATGACTTTCCCGGGTGGTCTATTGATTGGCTGCGATGCGGGCACGCTGAACTTTGCCAAAATCAAAGGCCTGCACACGGCGATGAAATCTGGCATGGTCGCTGCAGAAAGCGTCTTTGAAGCCATTAAGGGGGGCGATGAAGGTGCTCAGGAACTAAGTAGCTTCACTGAGAAATGGCAAGCCAGCTGGGCCTATGAAGAGCTGAAAGAGAGCGCAAGCTTTGGCCCTGCTATCCATAAATATGGCACGGTAGGCGGCGGTGCTTACAACTTCGCCAATCAACTGCTGGGCAATAAGCTACCCAATGTTCATGACACCACCACCGACCACGGCGCGCTGAAGCCTGCTGCTGAGTTCGAAAAAATCACTTATCCGAAGCCCGATGGCAAATTGTCGTTTGATAAATCGACTTCCGTCTTTTTGTCCAACACCAACCACGAAGAAGACCAGCCCTGTCATCTGCGCCTAGCAGACCCAGAACTGCCGATTCGCGACAACCTGCCAACCTATGCAGAACCGGCCCAACGCTACTGCCCTGCGGGAGTTTATGAAGTAGTGGAAGATGATCAAGGCAAGCCACGCTTCCAGATCAACTTCCAGAACTGCGTGCACTGCAAAACCTGCGACATTAAAGACCCTGCCCAAAATATCACCTGGGTAGCACCAGAAGGCGGCGGCGGGCCTAACTACCCCAATATGTAATTCGCACTACTAGAGGGTCATACGGCGCGGCCAGTTACGCTGGCTGCGCCGGTGGCTCTAAGCACTCAATCGGCGCACGTCGAGCAATAAGACGACGCCGACCCGCCTGTGCAAAGCGCACATCGATAACAGGATCGGAGGGGTTACCTTCCACCGAGGCTACCTCCCCTTCCCCAAACACGGCATGTATCAAGCGTTGCCCAGGGTAAAAGTGTGCATCAGCCCGATAACCTGCCGCTGCCTCATTGACTTGCGGCGCTGCCAGCTCAATATCCGTTCGCCCTAACCGCTCAAGATAGCGCTTCACCAAACTTGGCGATGTTACCTGCACAGCCGTGGCGGGCGCCTCTTGACGCGACAAACATGACGCCACCCGCAAACTATCCTGCCAAGCGCTCTCTGCAATAAAGCGACTAGGCCGATGAACACCACCATCGTGCAACACCAGCAGCTGCTCTTGAGCCCGCGTAATCGCTACGTAAAACAGCCGTCGCTCTTCTTCTAGCCTCTCGTCATTGAGCGGATTGTCGCGACTGTAGTGCGGAAAGTCCTCTTCGTTCACTCCAGCAACGGCGACCAACGGCCACTCCAGACCTTTCGCTCCGTGAACCGTGCTAATCAGAACACCGCCAGCTTGGTTCTCTACTGGACGTTCGAGCAGTTCGATAAACGCATCTGGATCTTTCACGCTATCGGCTTGCTCGATAAGCACATCCAATAGACGAACGTCCTCTTCGCCCTTATCGCGTCTTGCCGCTGCTCGCTTTAAGGTTTTTTCCGCTTCGATCGTTTCCACCACATGACTCAGCAGCCTTGCAGGCGGCCAACCACTTAATTTGGGCAGCTCACATAGCAGCGCCCAGCGTTTTTTGAGCGTGCGGCGCTGCAGCGGCTTTAGAGAGGTTAGTACCGGCTCGTGGCGTTCAGGCCAGCGCTGGGTGCTGGCCAGCTGATAAGCGAGCTGCTGAAGCCGCTCACGGGCAACAAAAGGCGTTGGCTGAGAGAGCAAAAGCAAGAGTTGCTCTGGGTCGTGCAGCAGCTCTGGCTGGCGAGACAGTTTCAAATAGCCAGCCAATGCCTGCACGAGAGGGAGTCGGAAAACGAAACGGTCTTCTCGTTGAAGACGAAATGGAATACCCGCCTGCAGTAACGCCAACTGAAAAGGCACCGACAGTGCCCAACTACGCACCAGCAGACTAACATCGCTCAACGCGCGCCCCTGCGCTTGCCAATCAACTAAGGCATCGAGCAGCAGTCGGCTGCCCTGGCCGACAGATATATGGGTCTCAGGATTATTAGCATCCGCTAAACAGAGCTGGTCTGGTCGGCGCTGATTAGCCATGATGGCATGGTTAGCGGTCAGCGCCAGCGCGTGGCCATGACGAAACGTGATAGAGAGCGGGTAGTCTGTGGCGCTGCCAAACGTGGCGGTAAAGTTCTCCAGCATGGTGTCAGGGCGTGCGCCCCGCCATTCGTAGATGCACTGATTCGCATCACCTACCGCCATCACATTGGCGCTGGAGCCCGCCAATACCGCCAGCAACCGCTGCTGGGCCGTATTAATATCCTGATATTCATCAATGATCACATGATCAAGAAAACCTTCCACACGACTGCGCAAGGTCTGTTCAGCTTCTAACACTTGCAGGGGTCGATAGAGCAAGTCAGCGTAGGTCATGACGCCTTCAACGTGCAACAACCGTTCAGCTTCATCAAATGCTCTGGGAAAGTAGTCAGTATCCGGCTCGTAATTAAGACGCTTGTAAAGTACATCAGCCGATAGCATTTCCGCTTTTACCAGCCCACAGAAGTGAGCAAGCGCTTCTAATCGGTCACCTTCGATAGCCGCATCGCGACGCTCAACGGCATCGTGAAGCACATTCAGGCTCGCCTGACGTAACAGGCGCTCTAGCTGCCAATCAGCAGACAGCAGGCGTCTCGGCGCAAGCGCCCCCCAGCGACACAGACTCTGCGTCAACCGATGACCAAGGGAGTGAAAGGTACGCACATCTGGCAATGGCTGCCCTTGAGGCGCCATGCTGATCAGGCGACGTTGAAAATCGTCTCGAGCTGAGCGGTTAAACATCAGCACCAGCATACGCTTCGGCGACACACCAGACGCCAATAGGTGGAGCACCCTTGCCGCCATGGTAGTGGTCTTACCCGCCCCCGCGACAGCCGCTACGCGGGCATGCCCCTCGCGATGATGGACAACGGCTTGCTGTTCAGCGGTTAACTTCACGTCACCTCGCCTGGCATCGCATCATTGGCATTAAACTGACCTAAGACATACCAAGATCCTGCGCTGTAGAGTCGGCATTGGCATTCGCCGTCGTCTGCTTCGCTCAGCGTGGCCTGCTCGACCAATCGATAATACACATTGCGATGCAAGCGAGCCGCTAGCCCAAAGCGCACGGCACACTCAGGAGCAAGGACACCCTCAGGCGTTTTGGAGAGACGAAGCGGGTGCTCTGCATCCACACGAACAACGTCATCGAACTGGGTCGTCAGCCACCAGGCATCATCGTGAAAATCTGCTTCTACCGCCACGAACGGGCAGTCAACCACGGTGACACGCCAACGTTCAACAGGCGTTACCAGGCAATAGCCATCGGCATCGCGTCGTAATAGGCTCGCTAACAACCGTGGTATGGCAAGGCGCTCAAACGGCTTTCCTTCATGCAGCCACGTGCCATCAGCCTGAATAACGATATCAATATCGCCACTAAGTGCTGGCTGCCACTGATCAACGGGGGGAATCGTCGCCGAACCGTTAAATTGCTGCATAAGCCGATCAATATTCATCGCTTACCTCCCAGGCTGTGCTTACAGCCACTTATACCACTAAACCGGACTGCGCCAACGCTTCCTTTACGTTACCAGGTGCATCGGGTACGGCAGCGCGGAACAGATGATAAAAATTGGCGGTGGTTTGCATCGCCACTTCATCAACGCTGATCCCTCGTTCTTTAGCGATACACTCTGCCACCTCAACCACCCAAGCAGGTTCGTTGGGTTTTCCACGATAAGGAACAGGCGCCAAATAAGGGCTATCGGTTTCAATCAGCAGCCGATCAAGCGGCAGTTTTCTGGCCAGCTCTCTAAGCGACGCAGCATTACGGAAGGTAATAATACCCGATAGCGAGATATAGAACCCAAGCCGCACAGCTTCACGCGCCATGTCTAAATCTTCAGTAAAGCAGTGTAATACGCCGCCTACCTCCGGATTAGTGTGCTCACGTAGCAACGCTAACGTGTCTTCTTTCGCTTCACGGGTATGAATAATTACCGGCAGCTCTAGCTCATTGGCCGCAATTAAATGGCGCTTAAACCGCTCGCTCTGAACCTCTACAGGCACGCTGTCCTGATAGTGGTAATCCAGCCCTGTTTCACCGATGGCGACGGCACCGTACTGTTCAGCAGCATCAACAATATCGCTAACGCTTGGCTCTTTCGGAGCCTGATGAAGTGGATGCAGTCCCGCCGAAATAACCACGTCGTGGTGCTCACGAGCGATTGCCGCCAACCCCGGCATCTCCTCAAGCGTCACCGCAACAGCCAAGAACTGGTTCACATTAGCAGCACGAGCAGCCGCCAGCGTTGCGGCAATATCGCCGTCGTGGGTTAGCTCAGATAAACGGTCTAAATGGCAGTGGGAATCAACAAACATGCAGCTCTCTTAAATTCTCGTAAACAGGTGAAGGGCAGGCTTTGTTCAGTGTTATTGCGGTGCTAACTCGCGGCTATCAAAGCGTAAAGGACGGAGGTGCTTTATCTAATTGGCCAGCCAACAACGTTTCAATGCGATCACGTACTGAGTAGTCCTGCTGGCTGAAATGTACCCCAATACCTGGCATTCGCTGTCCACTCACGCCCTCAGGAGAAACCCAAACAACATGGCCGGAGATAGAAAGACGTTCACTCTCTCCTGGCAGGGTCAGCAATAGATAGACCTGCTGCCCAAGTCGATAAAGCGCTTTAGTCGGGACAAAAATACCGCCTCTATCTAGAAAAGGCATATACGCGGAAAGTAACGTCGGTATATCCGGCATTGTCAAAGAAAGTGCTTTTTGAACCGTCATAACAGCCTCCTTGGCAACAACCCTATTTAGCAACAGCCCTAGGAGCGTAACAGCGCCGACCAGCGTACCAGCCACGCTTCAAGCACTAGCTGAGGGTTCGGGTTAGCGCCGACTGCGAATAAACGGCGCTGCTCTCGAGCATAATCCAGTAATCGGAACCAATCCTGCACCCGTCCATTTTTCATCGCTTGACGGTATAACGGCTCTAAATCAGGGTTATGCAGCACCGTAGTTTCGCCAGACAAGCCCAGCCGGATCAGGTCTTCAAGCCAAGCAATACCGTACCACAAGATGGCATCAATGGCCTGACGATCAAGCCTGGCAGCTTCTGAAACAGGCTCAGCACCACGCACTAACTGCTCGAAACTGTCATGAATTTGATGGCGAAGTGCGCGCTCCTCTGGCGTTGCTAATTCCACTGCCAGCAGCGGCAAACCACCCGACACTCGCCACCAAAAATGTGCTTCGTCGCTGCCAAGTTTTTCAGTCAACCAGCCTTGGCAATCCTCAAAGGGGACACTGGCTAATGGCCACTGCTGACAGCGGGAACGAATCGTGGGTAGCGTGCGCGAAGGCACGTCTGACAGCAGAATAAATAGCGTTTTATCGCCGGGCTCTTCAAGGCTTTTGAGCAGTGCGTTTGCCGCTGCAATATTCATTGCTTCCGCAGGAGAGATCACGATCACACGATACCCCCCCTGCTGCGCGGTTTGCGAAACAAAGCGGTTTACATCACGTATGGGGTCAATGCGAATCTGACGCTTACCCTCTTCGGGAGAAATGCGCATCAAGTCGGGGTGGTAGCCCGAAGCCAGCATGGCACAGCTATGACAGTGGCCGCAGGCTAGCTCGCCAGGCTGGGCGCATAACGTTCGAGCAATCAACGCTTCCGCCAACTGCTGCTTGCCAACTCCGTGAGCACCGCTGATTAACAGTGCATGCGGCAGTCGTCCTTCATTGGTGAGACGAATCAACTGCTGCCACGTAGACTGATGCCAAGGCAGCACTCCCGCTATTGCCATATAGCCACTCGCTCTTCTAGCGCTTGAGCTAGAGACGCCTGGACTTGATCAAGCGCTTGCCCCGCATCAACAATGGCAAAACGCTGGGGGGCGGCAGCGGCACGCTCTAAGTAAGCCCGCCGCACTGCTTCGAAAAAGGTTACTTGCTCTTGTTCAAAGCGATCACGCTGCGTTTGCTGGTCTCTTAAACGCCCTTCAAGACGCTCTTTCGCAGCCTCAGGTGACATATCGAGTAACAGGGTTAGATCTGGGGAGAGACCTTTTTGCACGAACTGTTCCAGTTGCGCAATCCGATCTATCGCAATACCGCGGCCACCACCTTGGTAAGCAAAGGTAGCGTCGGTAAAACGATCACAGATCACCCAAGCACCGCGTTCAAGGGCTGGCACTATTTTTTGCGCTAGATGCTGGGCTCGCGCGGCAAACATTAATAGCAATTCGGCATCGCTGTGCAAGGGCTCATCGAAAGAGGGATCAAGCAGCAATCCTCGAATCGCTTCAGCGCGTGGCGTCCCCCCGGGCTCACGGGTTCGCACAACCTCTATCCCGCGCTCTTGTAGCCATGTCTCTACAAACGCCACGTTAGTAGATTTTCCGACTCCCTCACCACCTTCAAGGGTGATGAAGCGTCCGCGCTTGCTCATTGAAGCCCCTTACTCAGTAAATTCGAAAAAAACACATCGCAGTTAAACAATGACTCAACCTAATTAGCGATTACGAATATAGCGATTAACCGCATTATTGTGCTCACGTAACGTACGTGAAAAATGGTGGGTACCATCACCGCGCGAGACGAAGTAAAGCGTTTCTCCAGGTAGCGGACTCACAGCCGCCTCAAGGGAGGCACGCCCGGGTAAGGCAATCGGCGTTGGTGGCATACCGTCAATCACATAAGTGTTATAGGGAGTCGCCTCACGTAAATCCGCACGCGTAATCCTCCCTTCATAGCGCTCGCCCATGCCATAAATGACGGTGGGATCTGTCTGCAAGCGCATCCCCTTCTCCATACGACGTTTAAAGACGCCTGCAATCTCCCGACGCTCTTCCGGCGCGCCTGTTTCACGCTCAATGAGCGATGCCATAATGAGCGCTTCGTAAGGTGTGTCGATGGTCAGGTCATCATCACGCCCGTCCCAGACTTCTGCTAGAATCTGCTCCATGCGGGAAAGCGCCTGACGTAGAATATCAACGTCACTCATACCCAGGTGGTAGCGGTAGGTATCAGGGAAAAACCAGCCTTCAGGAAAAGTCCCCTCTCGATCCAGCAACGACATAATTTCGTCGTCACTTAACTCTGCCGTCCGATTCTCAAGTTTTGGCGCACTGTCCAACAGCTCGCGCATCTGGCGGAACGTCCAGCCTTCGGGAATCGTTAAAGGATAAGTGACAACGTTATTGCTCCCCAATAGAGCAATCAGTTCAAGACCGCTCATGCCTGGGGTTAGCTGATACTCCCCCACCCGTAAGCGTGGTACACGCTCAGGTTCAACACGCGCCAATAATTGAAATGCCCAAGCATCTTCAATAAAACCCTGGCTTTCCAGCTCTCGAACGACCTGATTGAACCCAGCACCCGCAGGAACCTGGTAAAGCGCGGGCTCCTCAAGTGTGACAGGTGCCGATAAGCGCTGCTGCCAGTAAGCATAGCCGCCCACAACGGCTGCGAATCCAACCACGACCACGACACCTACGGCAGCTAAAAACCGTTTCACCATGACACCTCAATAATGTTGATAAAATTCTGCCTAACGGGATGTCGGCGAATAGCCAAGTAAGTCATGGCCTATTGCTTGCAGCCTATCTTGGCCTGTCAGCGACCAGGACTGCAGAACTTCACCTGTTTCACTTAACAGCTTATTCACTGGCCACACACCTTGTACCGAGTTAGCTACCCAAAGACGCTCAACTTCATGGATAGCGTTCAGCGCAATAGGGGCTTCCTGTACCACGCCATGATCCAATAATGCCGCTCGCAGCGTACCCGCCACGCCGCACTGCGATAATGGCGGTGTGAAGAGCACTCCTGCTTGCTGCCAAAAGACATTCATACTGGTGGCTTCCACCAGCCAGCCATCAGCATCTCCAAGCAACCCCTCCGCGATGTCGGGATCACTCCACTCCTGGCGCGCGAGTACATTTTCCAATCGATTAAGGTGTTTAATGCCTGCTAAAAGCGGCTGATGCCCCAAACGCAACTGACAAATCCGTACGTTAACTCCCTCATGCCAACGGTCAGCATTTACCACAAAAGGCGTTCTACGGCTAAGCAAGCGAGGTTGAGAGCTATCCGGCGTTGCATACCCTCTCCCACCGCTTCCTCGGGTTAGGATTAGTTTGAGTATTTCAAGCTCGGCGCGAGACGGAGATTGCCAGGTGGCGACCAGCTGCTCCATGGAGGGCAACGGAATATTCAAACGCTGACAGCCCAGCAGTAAGCGTGCGTAATGATAATCCCATAACACAGGGACACCAGCGCGCAGCAGCACTGTTTCAAATACTCCGTCACCATACGCAAGCCCTCGGTCGTCAAACGGCACCTGGGGCATTGGCATTGCGTGTTATACCTTTTTAAACAGCAGTGAACCGTTGGTACCACCAAACCCAAACGAGTTTGAGAGCGCTATTTCAATGGGCATCTTCCGCGCGGTGTGCGGTACGTAATCAAGATTACAGCCTTCCTGTGGGTTATCCAGGTTAATGGTCGGCGGCGCAATCTGGTCTCGAATAGCCAGAATACTAAACACCGCTTCAACCGCTCCTGCAGCACCTAACAGGTGGCCAATCATTGATTTGGTAGAGCTCACGGCAACCTGCTGAGCTGCGCTACCAAGCACTTTTTCAATCGCCCGGCTTTCTGCTAAGTCACCCGCTGCGGTAGACGTGCCATGCGCGTTAATATAATGCACATCCGCTGGATCAATACGCGCATCTTTAATGGCATTGCTCATGGAAAGTGCAGCACCACGCCCATCTTCCGGCGGCGCCGTCATATGATAGGCATCATCACTCATACCAAAGCCTGCAAGCTCTGCGTAGATGTTGGCACCACGCGCTTTAGCGTGCTCGTACTCTTCCAAAACAAGCACACCCGCACCGTCTGACAGCACAAAGCCGTCACGATCAGTATCCCACGGGCGACTCGCCGCCTGAGGGTCTTCATTGCGAGTAGAGAGCGCTCGCGCGGCCGAAAACCCGCCCAACCCTAATGGGGTAGTGGCCATTTCCGCACCGCCACAGATCATTACATCGGCATCGCCGTATGCAATCGTGCGAGCACTGTAGCCAATATTATGGGTACCCGTTGTACACGCTGTGGTAATCGCGATATTCGGGCCTTTGAAGCCGTGCTGAATCGCCATGTTGCCAGAAATCATATTAATGATTGAACCTGGCACAAAAAACGGCGAGACGCGGCGTGCGCCACCCTTATTCAGCGCATTATGGTTATGTTCAATCATCGGCAAACCACCAATGCCTGAACCAATAGCCACCCCAATGCGCTCAGCATTCTCTTCGGTACATTCAAGCCCCGAGTCCTGAACGGCCTGGGCTCCTGCCGCCATGCCGTACTGGATAAACAAATCCATCTTGCGTGCGTCTTTAGGGTTCAGATAGGGGCTAATATCGAAATTTTTAACCGATCCTCCAAAACGCGTGTTGAAGCCACTTGTATCAAAGTGCTCAATCGGCGCTATGCCACTTTTGCCGGCGACAATATTTGCCCACGACTCATTAACACTGTTACCCACTGGGGTCACCAGGCCTAACCCAGTTACCACTACCCTTCTTCGCGCCATTAGCTTTCCTCCAGGCATCCATGGTGACACGACCCATCTGGGTCATTTGCTGCAGAAATTCGGTGACTAGTATAACGGAGATTGAACGTTATATTCATTGTGACAACAAAGCAAAAAAGCCGCCCCTACTCAGGACGGCTTTTCATACGGGTGGGTAAGCACCCCACCCTGGTTCACTGCTTCGACTCAACCCTTACTGATGGGCGTTTACGTAGTCGATAGCTTCTTGAACCGTGGTGATTTTTTCAGCTTCTTCGTCAGGAATTTCAGTATCAAATTCCTCTTCAAGCGCCATCACCAGTTCAACGGTGTCAAGAGAATCAGCACCCAGGTCTTCAGTAAAAGAAGAGCTATTCTGGATATCTTCTTCTTTAACGTTCAGGCGCTCTGCCACAACTTTCTTAACGCGCTCTTCAATAGTACTCATCAACGTACTCCAGTCGTTCACATTAGCCGTTTTTGATAACCAGCCATTTGGAAACCGCAAGCCAAAAGCTGCGGGGTAGTTTATAGACGCCCTTAAGCTGACGCAACCGCCAAACCTAAGGCCATCAACGCATATTCATGCCGCCGTTAACGTGTAGCGTTTCGCCAGTGATATAACCTGCAGCATCACTTGTCAAAAACCCAACGGCAGCGGCAATTTCCTCAGGCCCGCCTAAACGCGAAAGAGGAATTTGCTTAAGCAGCATTTCATGCTGCGCTTCAGGCAACGCTTCTGTCATATCCGTTGCAATAAACCCAGGCGCAACCGCATTAACCGTAATAGCACGGGAAGCGACTTCACGCGCTAAAGCACGACTAAAACCTTCCATTCCTGCTTTGGCAGCGGCGTAGTTAGTTTGGCCTAGGTTACCCATCGTTGCCACTACAGAACTTATCGACACGATACGCCCAAAGCGCGCCTTTGTCATACCACGCAGACATGCCTTACTAACGCGATAAACAGATTTGAGATTGGTATCCATCACGGAGTCCCACTCATCCTCTTTCATGCGCATTAACAAATTGTCACGGGTAATACCGGCATTATTGACCAAAATCGTGGGCGCACCAAAACGTTCGCCAATTGTTTTGAGCACCTGATCAATACTCTGCTGATCAGTAACATTAAGGCACATACCTGCACCTTCAATGCCATGCTCTTTTAGATCCGCATCAATTTTTTCAGCACCCGATTCGCTAGTGGCAGTTCCCACCACAATACGTCCTTGACGCCCAAGCTCATGGGCAATGGCTCGCCCAATACCTCGGCTAGCACCAGTAACTAGCGCAACTCTTCGTTCTTGAGTCATAACGTTCTTCCTTCAACCTAACTAAGCAAGGGTAGCGGAAAATAGTGACTTATCACGCACCATTTTTCACGCACCACCCGCCGACGCCTCACGTGCTAACTCAAGGGCTGAATCCAGGCTATCAGGATCATTTACCGCCAACCCTTTGGCACTACGCACAATGCGCTTATTCAATCCGGTAAGCACTTTACCAGGCCCACATTCAATGAACACATTAGCACCTTGCTCGACCATCGCTTCAACGCAAGATGACCAACGAACGGGCTGATACAACTGCTCGATTAAGCGCGTACGCAATGTCTCAATATCAGCATGGGCTTGCGCATCGACGTTTTGGATAACCGCATAACGAGGGGCACGCAGCTCAATTTTTTGCATAGCCTCGGAAAGTCGCTCAGCAGCTGGCCGCATTAACGCACAATGGGAAGGTACTGACACCGGCAGTGAAAGCGCTCGCTTGGCTCCCGCTTCCTGGCAGGCTGCGATAGCACGCTCCACGGCATTTTTGCCACCTGCGATAACAACCTGCCCAGGCGAGTTGTAATTAACGGCAGATACCACTTCTCCTTCAGCCGCTTGGGCACAGGCCGCTTCAACTGCGCTATCGTCAAGCCCCAGGATCGCCGCCATGCCACCTTCTCCTGCAGGGACAGCTTCCTGCATGGCTTCACCACGCAGGCGAACAAGGCGCACGCCTTCAGCGAACCCCATCACTCCAGCGCAAACCATAGCACTATATTCACCAAGACTATGGCCGGCCATGACACTTGGGCGAGGCCCTTCCAACTCTTGCCAGATACGCCAGATAGCTACGCTGGAGGCAAGTAGTGCCGGCTGAGTGCATGCCGTCGCATTCAACGCTTCTTCTGGACCTTCCTGGACGACTTTCCACAAATCGTAGCCCAGAGCGTCTGACGCTTCCTCAAATGTAGTTCCCACCACACTGTAGCGCTCGGCTAGCTCTCGCAACATTCCAAGTTGCTGAGAGCCTTGCCCGGGAAAAATGAGGGCAAGGGGTTGAGACATGTCGTTCACCTTTGCTCTTGTAGGCATTTGCTCAGTTGAGCGATAAGCGTGCTATTGGCGCCGTTGCTAAAACAGCTTTTGGCACATCCTGCTACCACCAATAGCCCGCAAAAATATATAACGTCTTATTATCTACTGCGCTGATAGCGCTCAAGAACACGACCAGCGCGCTGCAATTCGTACAGGCAAATCATGCTCCACTTCTTGCAATGCACGCTGAATTGCATAATAAAAACCATCCGCTTGGGTGCTGCCGTGGCTTTTCACCACAATACCCTGCAACCCCAAGAGGCTGGCCCCATTATAACGTACAGGGTCTAGCTCCCGCTTAAGCCTCTTCAGTACAGGCCTGGCCAGTATACTTGCCAAACGCCCACTCAGGCGTGATTCAAACGCCATTTGTACACGTTCCACCAACATACGAGTCAAGCCTTCACTGGCTTTCAACGTGACATTACCAACAAAGCCATCGCAAACCACGACGTCAAGATCACCCTGAAAAATATCCCCACCCTCGGCATAACCAAGGTAATCAAAGCTTAAATCGCTGGCACTTTCACGCAGCAAACGATCCGCTTCGCGCACACTCGCACTTCCTTTCGTGGCTTCAGAACCCACATTCAACAAGGCAACACGAGGCCGCCTAATGCGATCCATACACTGAGCCATGGCGGCACCCATCATGGCAAAATCAAACAGCCTGGATGCAGGCGAATCTACATTTGCCCCTAAATCAAGCAAATAACAGCGTCGCCCTCCACGCGCGGGGATTGCAGTACTGATTGCCGGCCTTGAGATACCAGGCAACATTCCAAGTTCGCGCCTCGCTAAAGCGACCAAAGCTCCGGTATTTCCCGCACTCACGCCTGCAACCGCTTCACCTGAAGACAGGCTACGCAGCATACACGCCATGCTGGTAGCGCCTCCGCGGCGCATTGCCCAGGCAGCAGTTGCCGCTTGAGAAACGCTTTCTGGAGCATCGGCTGCCACCAAACGTGACGTTGCCGCAGCCAAAGGCTGCGGCAAACGCGAAAGTTCAGCATCAATCTGCTGACGCGGACCAAACAGAGTTAATGCTAAGTCGGGGCGTTCAACAACCGCCCTTGCGGAGCCTTCGATAATGGCACGGGGGCCTTGGTCACCCCCCATTACATCAATCGCTAGGCGCACACAGCACCCACCCTGTTTTGCCGCTCATAAAAGCGCTAAGGCTTAAACTTCGACCACTTTACGACCGCGATAGAAACCGTCGGGAGAAACGTGGTGACGCAGATGAGTAGTACCGGTTTCTTTGTCCTGAGACAGAGTCGGTGCGCTCAGCGCATCGTGGCTACGACGCATACCGCGCTTGGAACGAGTTTTACGGTTCTGTTGAACTGCCATGGGTGTTTACTCCAAGGTAATTAAGGTAAGTGATGCTTACTTTTTGCCTTTCAAAGCGCCACTGCTTTTCAAAGCATTAAGCACTGCGAAAGGGTTCTTGGCCGGAGCGGAGTCTTCCGCCGTGCCTTCGGTCTTGCTGACCAGCTGCTCCGCCGAGACATGGCATTCGGTCTCATCGTGATAGACCACCTGCGGCAAGCTAAGGATAAGTTCATCCTCTATTACCGTCAGCAAGTCCAGCTGTTCATTTTCCACCAGCACCGGCTCATGACTAGCAGGTAGCTCGGCAGCCAAAGCTTCGTCTGCAATCATTCCTAATAAGAAATCACTGGAAACGTCTTGGCTTAGCGGCACTAGACAACGGCGACAAGGCAACGCCAGGGTCGCTTGCAAATGGCCACGAATTTCGCGACGGCCTTGGGCATCAACGCCAAACTCGAGTACGACATGACAGTCGCCGGTTTGGTCACCTGCTTCTTCAGCTAGGCGTGGCAGCTTGTTCAGCGCCACAATGCCTTCTAGTCGTTCGCGGCGGGCTGCAAGCTTATAAGGCTCAACCCGGCTGGGGATTTGTGAGGTCAACATAGGCGCGCAATGATAGGCACTCGCCCCCCTGCTGTCAAAGCTGTCGGTGCAATTCTTACGAGATTATCTCCCAAAACCACGTAAATAGGCAGGCTAACAAGGTTTCGTTACACTCGCTTGAACGCCGATTAATGCTCAACCAGACCTATTAAGGAGAACACTGTGCCTCAAACCAATAACGCGCCACTTGTCCTTGCATCAAGCTCTCGCTTCCGCCAAGCGCTACTGGACAAGCTATTACTGCCCTATCAATGCTGCTCTCCAGACATCGACGAAACGCCCTACCCTAATGAAACGCCCAATGCCTTAGTGCACCGTTTGGCGCTCAGCAAAGCCAACGCCGTTGCTGAGCGCTTCCCCAACCATTGCATCATTGGCTCTGATCAAATAGCTCTGTTTGAGGGCGACATTCTAGGCAAACCCCATACGGAAGAGCGCGCTCGGGAGAATCTGGCACGCTTTTCTGGCCAAAAAGTGACTTTCTTGACAGGCTTAGCATTAGTTGATACCCGCCACCAACGGCATCACGTCCATATCGAGCCGTTTGAGGTGTTCTTTCGCTCACTGAGCCAGCAAGAAATTGCACGGTATGTTGCCCTTGAGCAACCTTTAGACAGCGCTGGCAGCTTCCGCATGGAAGGACTGGGGATTAGCTTGTTTGAAAAACTCGAAGGCCGAGACCCAAACGCACTCATAGGGCTTCCACTCATCGCACTATGCGACATGCTTCGCCAAGCAGGCATGAACCCACTCGGCGACGCTTAGTCGTTACTGAGCCTGAAAGCGCAAAGGAGCATGCGCATGCTGAAGCCCTAGCACTTCAGCAGCTGTTTGAGTAAAGCGGCGTGTCAAACGCTCGAAGGGGTCTAAGCTAGGCGTATAGTTTTCCCATTCAGCATCGCCTACCTGCTCACGAGCGACTTGTTCAAGACTGCCCAGCTCATCTATCAAACCTAGCTCTAACGCTTGCTCACCGCTCCAGATAAGCCCTGAGAAAATCTCAGGGCTATTGCTCAAACGATCACCACGCCCTGCCTTCACATCGTCTATAAACTGCTCATGGGTTTGAGTCAGAACACCCTGCCAGAAATCAGCAGCCTCTTCATCAAGCGGCTGAAAAGGATCCAAAAAGGCTTTGTTTTCACCGGCAGTCATTACGCGACGCTCTACGCCAATCTGGTTGATCGCTTCCTGAAAGCCAAAGCCAGCATAGATAACACCAATAGAGCCAACTAAGCTTGCACGGGACGCCACGATGCTATCGGCAGCAGAAGCAACGTAGTAAGCGCCGCTCGCACCAATATCCTCTATCACGGCAATAATGGGCTTGTCGCCCTGATCACGCAGCCGCATAATTTCGTCGTAAATACGCTGCGATTGCACAGGGCTTCCACCAGGACTATCAATGTGCAACACAACAGCAGCAGCGCTCTCTGATGACCATGCGCGATCCAACCCCTTAATGATGCGTTCAGCATTTGCTGGCGCATCACTGGCAATCACACCATGTACTTCCACCAGTGCTATGTGGCTCTCGGTGGGCAATGAGGCCGTTGGCTCAGCGAGAAACACGCGGTACAGCATTGTTGTTAACGATATCAATACAATCGCCAGCAACATCAAACGAAAGAACAGCTTCCAGCGCCGGGTTCTGCGCTGTTCCGTTAAAACACCGCCAACCCAGCGGTCCATCATCTCCAACTGCGCTAACCGCTGGCGCTCGCGCAGTGTTTCGGCATCATCACTCTCCGCTCCCGGTAGCGGTTGCTTTTTGGCCTGCCGGACAACCTCCGGTCCATCGGTCCAACGGTCACCACTCTCCTGGCCAGGAAAATTATCACCCGCCTGAGCGCCTCTACCATCACCGCTTCCATCGCGCTGCTGCTCATCACTCATATACGATTCCTAGTGTTCGCTTGATCGTACAACCACTACCCACAGTGGTTGCTAACGCCGCTAACCGTGAAGCCAGTCGAACAGGCTATCTACATCATCCGCCAGCCACACAGGCTGACTAGTCGCCAACCGAGTGGGGGCATGCACACCGTAAGTAACGCCTACACGATCCATATTAATAGACCTTGCCATCTCAAGGTCATACTCGGTATCCCCCACCATCACAGCACGCTCAACGGGCACTTTTAGCTCTTCGAGCAGTTCAAGGAGCATCTGCGGATGAGGCTTAGAACGTGTTTCATCTGCTGTTCGACTGGCATTAAACCAACCACCTGACGCTGTTTCGGTAAAAACCCGATCTAGACCACGACGACTCTTCCCCGTCGCCACCGCCAAACGCTGATAAGGACGCTCACGCAGACGAGCAACTTGCTCTTTAACGCCTTCAAAAAAAGGCATGGGCGTCGAATCACCATGAACGAAATGGTAGGCATAGCGTTGACGCAAGCGCTCGGCCTGAACCGCTTCAATACCAGGACATAACGTCGCTATCGCCTCAGGCAGGCCCAGGCCAATAATATTCTCGATAGCACTGACGTCTAACTCATTCCACTCGGCATCAGAAGCAGCGGCCTGCATGCAGGCGACAATTTTCGGCACAGAGTTCATCAATGTGCCATCCCAATCAAAAATAATTAGCTCATAGCGCATTTCGCTTCCTTATTTACGAGCGCGTTTTAACGTTTCTTCCAATGCCTCAGGCAGCGGTGCTTTCACCGTAACGGGTCGACCATTGCCAGGCTCAGGAAACGTTAATGCACGGGCATGAAGAAATAGACGCCCCAAACCAAGGCGCTGCGCCATATGATTACTTTCGCGGGTACCGTATTTATCGTCACCCAATAAGGCGTGCCCAGCATGAGCCGCATGGACACGAATCTGGTGGGTGCGGCCTGTCACAGGCTCCGCCTCTATCAGCGTGACCTTTTCAAAGGTTTCCACTACCGCAAAGTGAGTCCGTGAAACCTTGCCATTTGGATCTACCCGCACTCGCCTTTCACCATTACCCGCATCAAAGCGGTCTAAGCGAGCACTCACATAGCTCTTCCGAGCAGGCCAACGACCACTCACTAACGCTAAGTAGCGTTTGTCCATTGCATGCTTTTTCAGCGATTCGTTGAGTGTGACGAGCGCATCACGAGATTTTGCCAACAGTAAGCAGCCCGATGTATCACGATCCAATCGGTGGACAAGCTCTAAAAAAGTAAGGTCATCGCGCACTTGCCGAAGCGCTTCAATGAGGCCAATTTTGACGCCACTTCCGCCATGGACTGCCAATCCGGATGGTTTGTTAATCACCATCCAATCGGGCCCTTCCATAATGACGCTACCAATTAATAAATCACGTAAGTTGTCACTCACCTCTTTAACCGCTTCTCTCGGCGCTAATCGCAGCGGCGGCACACGCACCAGATCACCCGCTTGAAGTCGATAATCTACTTTGACGCGTTTTTTATTAACCCTTACTTCGCCTTTCCGCACAATGCGATAAATCAATGCACGAGGAGCACCTTTTAAACGCGTCATCAGAAAATTATCGATTCGCTGACCTGCTTGTTCCGGGGCGATATCCACCCACTGTACTTCCCGCCCTTCGGACATTAACGCTCACTCCTGGTGTGATCTAATAGCGACAGGCTAAAAACGGCATTCTAGCGTAGACCAATGCGCATTGCGTCAATTGCTGGTAGTTGTCTTTACTGTTATATTCCAAAACGTTCAGCGGCCAAGTGTGGCTTACCCGTAAACAGACACGTCGTAACGGGAGTACTACCACGCTTGCCAAGCGCCTGCCCGACAAACACGCAGGCCAGAGCACAGGCAAAATGGCGTAGTGTACGCATTACCCACACGCCTTACGTACTGGATATACAGTTACTCTGTCGCATGCTTTTTGACGGCAGAGACACTTTTGCTTCGCCCGCAATGGCAGGCAATTGAATTAACAAACGTCACGCCCCAAGCAGCCTATCCTGTTCGTCACAAGGTGACGCTTGACTTGGGGCGCCAAGTTCAACGCTGTGCCGATGACCGGCGTTGACGAATCGATGAATGCCAGGTGTTGGCGGTGTCAGCAGAGCCGGATGGACGTGACAGCCACCGAAACATGTTCTGCCTCCGCCACGTACTCAACGCCCTTACGGCCGGGTCGGCATGATTGCCTTCCCGGCTTAATGCGTCAGCATAGCAATGCGCCGAGCACAAGCACGCAGCACCCAGCGATTCGTCTACGCCACGCCCAGACGGCTCGTCGGCTCGCAATGCTATGTGAGACAATATGAAACGGATGCTGATTAACGCAACCCAGCCAGAAGAGCTGCGGGTTGCGCTGGTAGACGGGCAACGCCTTTACGATTTAGACATCGAATCTGGCGCTCGAGAACAGAAGAAAGCCAATATTTACCGGGGTAAAATCACCCGGGTAGAACCTTCCCTTGAAGCCGCTTTTGTTGATTTTGGCGCCGAACGCCACGGTTTCCTGCCACTAAAAGAAATTTCCCGCGAATATTTTATCAAAGATGTGTCTGGTCGCCCCAGCATCAAAGAGGTGCTGAAAGAGGGCCAGGAAGTCATCGTCCAAGTTGATAAAGAAGAGCGTGGCAATAAAGGGGCAGCACTGACTACCTTTATCAGCTTAGCGGGCCGTTTTCTCGTTCTGATGCCGAACAATCCCCGTGCAGGCGGCATTTCACGCCGCATTGAAGGTGATGACCGCAGCCAGTTGAAAGATGCCATGGGCCAACTGACAGTGCCAGACAAAATGGGCCTGATCGTTCGCACCGCCGGTATCGGCCGTAGCCCAGAAGAGCTGCAGTGGGACTTGGATTACCTCGTCCAAGTGTGGGAGTCCATTACCACTGAAGCTGGCAAGCGCTCAGCCCCATTCCTGATTTACCGCGAGTCTAATGTCATTATCCGCGCCATGCGCGATTATCTACGCCAAGACATTGGCGAGGTGTTAATTGACAGCCCCGAGATTCATGCAGAAGCACTGGGCTTTATTCGTCAGGTAATGCCCTCTTACCAGCAGAAAATTAAACTCTACGCCGATGAAGTTCCGCTTTTCTCGCGTTTCCAAATTGAGTCGCAAATCGAAACTGCTTACCAGCGCGAAGTAAAACTTCCTTCTGGTGGCTCCATTGTTATCGATCACACCGAAGCGCTGGTCTCTATTGATATCAACTCTGCCCGGGCTACACGTGGCAGCGATATTGAAGAAACCGCGCTGCAAACCAACTCTGAAGCAGCCGATGAGATTGCTCGACAGTTGCGCCTGCGTGATATCGGTGGCCTCGTCGTTATCGACTTTATCGATATGGGCCCTGCGCGCAATCAGCGCGAGGTTGAAAATCGCATGCGCGATGCCCTGAAGCTGGATCGTGCTCGCGTTCAGATTGGTCGGATTTCTCGCTTTGGCTTAATGGAAATGTCACGTCAGCGGCTGCGCCCCTCGCTAGGCGAAACCAGCGGCGTTGTTTGTCCGCGCTGTAACGGCCAAGGCACTATTCGCGATGTTCGCTCGCTTTCGCTTTCTATCATGCGCCTGATTGAAGAAGAAGCTATGAAAGAGCGCAGCGCACAAATCCGCGCCATTCTTCCAGTACCTGTCGCGACCTACCTACTGAATGAAAAGCGCAGCGTTCTAGCAGACATCGAATCACGTCAAGGCGTACGCGTAGTTCTACTGCCGAATCCCGAAATGGATACGCCGCATTACGACGTTCAGCGACTACGTGATGACCACCTAGACGATGATGAAAGCCTGACGCTATCCAGCTTCGAGCTTTCGACTGATACTGAAGTAGGTAAAGAACCCGATCCTAGCTTCACTCCGCCCGCCATGCGCGCTGAAGCAGCGGTTAAAAGCGTTGTACATAACGCACCAGCGCCCGCCTCTCTTCAGACTGAAGAGAAGGCAGAGAGAGCTGCCAAAGCAGATAAAGCCGTTACAGCGACTCCCCCCTCCACTGAAGAGCAACCCAGTGTGATTGGCCGCTTTATCAGAGGCTTCGCCAAACTGCTAGGCGGTGAAGATACCAGCACGAGCCAGCCTGAACCGGAAGCTCCTGTTGCCCGCAAGCAGCCTGAAAGAACGAGCAAAAATCGCTCACAGCGCAGCGAAAGCAAGCCAAAGCCTGCCCGTGAACGTGGCGAAAGTGCCAGCAGAAACGAGCAACGCAGTCAGCAGCAATCGAGCAATCAACAGCCGAGTAACCCGCAGCCTAGCCAACCGCGCAACGCTGATAATAACGACGACGCTAACGATAAACGTAGCGGTCCTAGTCGTACTCGCAACCGTCGACGCCACCCTCAGCAAGACGATGCCAAGCTCCAGGACAATGATCAAAAGAGCAGTCGTCAAAAAGAGCAGCAGACAAACCTAGCGGCTAAAGAGTCACCTAAAGATGAGGCGGCTAAACCTACTGCTCAACCAGAAAATCGTCGCGACAAACCACGTGATGCCAAGCCGAAAAACGAAGCTACCCGTGAGTCTGCATCACAAACGGACGACAAACAGGATGACGGCAAGCCGAAACGCACGCGTAACAATCCGCGCAACCGCACGCGTAAACAGGCCGTTAATCCTCAAGCCGAAGCGGAACAGCTGAAACTGCAAGCCGCAGCGGCTGAAGCTCCCTCTGCAGACGCTCCTTCTGCTGAGGCTGCTGTTGAATCACCTGCTGTTGAAGCGCCTGCTGTTGAAGTGAACAGCAGTAAAGCAGCGCCGGCCAGCCCCTCTTTACAAGATGGGGCCAGTACAACAGCTGCACCAACTGCCGAAGCAGTGACTGAAGCGCCTGAACCAGCTGTAGAGGAATCAGCAGCTGCCGATGGAACAACGGCTGAGCGCCCTGCCGAAAAGGCGGAGAAAGCACGCAAGGCTACGCGCCAGCGTCGCCAACCTCAGCAAGCGGCAGAGAAAGCGGAACCTGAAGCAGAGGAACGTGTAGAGAAAAGCGCTGAGGCCAAACCTCAACAGCCAACTGATGACGCAACTGCTGCTCAAGAAGCGCCCCAAGAGGCGGCTAGCGGTTCGTCTGAGGTTGTGAAAGCTGATGCGGGAGTAGAGCTGGAGGAAGAGAGTAGTTCAAACGTGAAAGAGCTTGATACCGCCAACAGCGAATCAGTAAGCTCACGTGGCGAAGAAACTGCAAAAGAGACTGACAAGCCCCAGCAGTCGGCATCTCAAGCTGCTGAGTCTCAAGAACTTGTGCGTCAGGAACCTGTATTGTCTCAAGAACCGCAGGAGACGGCACAAGAGACATCCGCAGACGCCAACACACATGCAGAAGCGCCGAAAGCTGCTGAGACTGCTGAGACTGCTGAGACTGCTGAGACTGCTGAGACTGCTGAGACTGCTGAGACTGCTGAGACTGCTGAGACTGCTGAGACTGCTGAGACTGCTGAGACTGCTGACAGTGACGCTAACACTCAGACACTCTCGCAAAGCGTAGCAGCTAGCATTGAAGCAAGCTCACCAGAGTTTGCTGAACAGCCGGAAGCACCTTCTTTAGACAAGGACGCAGTGAGTAACACACCTGCTTCAGACACGACAGCTGCGTCAGAAACTGTTTCAAAAGCTGCTTCAGAAACCGCGAATGACAGCGCTGCTGCTCAAGAAGGCACAGAGCAGCCTACATTGGCGACTAATGAAGAGGCTCAAACACCTTCATCAGAAGCCACCGTTGAAACAGCAACATCTGAAGAAGCAAAGCAAGCGCCTGCTGCTTCTACCCAAGACGAGGCGCCTAAGCCACGTCGCCGCCGTCGTCGCGCTCATAACGATCCTCGTGAACTGCGCAAACAAGCACAGAACACGACTAATGAGTGATCGCTAGCACTCGACACTAGCACTAAAAAACCCCGCTAAGCGGGGTTTTTTTATGCTTGTACCAAGCGTGGCTCAGGCTCTAACTCAACACCAAATTGATTATAGACCTTGTGGGCAATATGCTCTGCAAACTGCAGTAGCTCACACCGATCACCACCGCCAAAATGCACAAGCACCAAGGCCTGCCGCGCGTGAACACCGAAAGCCCCTTGCCGAATCCCTTTCAACCCACACTGATCAATCAACCACCCCGCTGCCAGCTTGCTTTGACCGTTAACCTGCGGAAAATATGGCATGCTAGGGAATGCCTGTAGCAAGCGCGATAACTGATCGCTGTTAACTAGTGGGTTTTTAAAGAAGCTACCCGCATTTGCGAGCACCTGAGGGTCCGGCAGTTTTTCCTGACGAATAGCACACACTGCTTGAGCCACCGCCAGGCAATTCGCCGAAGCGGCTACTCGGGCAGCTAAATCTCCATAACCCAGTCTTGGCAGCGGCGTTTTTGATAGCCGAAGCGCCAACTGAGTAATGACGACTTTATCCGCTAGCGATTTTTTGAAGATGCTATCTCGGTAACCAAATTGGCAAGCATCGGCGCTTAACCAACGTACATTACCCGACGCCAACTCTACTGCCTGCACCCCTACCAGAACGTCTTTAAGCTCGACACCGTATGCACCAATGTTCTGTACTGGCGCTGCGCCGCAATCACCGGGAATCAGCGCTAAGTTTTCAATGCCCCACAGGCCGCGAGCCGATAGCGTCATTACTAACGAATGCCAATTAACGCCAGCTCCCACATGAGCAACAACAGACTCTCCGCAACTTTCTAGCCACCACTGCTGCATAGCAGGCCGAATCGCAATGCCTTTCAGCTTAGCGGGAAGCAGCACATTACTGCCACCTCCCAAGAGCGTAATGTGCCACTGCTTAGCAACGGCTTCACGCACCACATGCTGGAGTGCACTTAGCGTTTTAGGGGCAACATACCGCTCCGCCTGACAGGGTAAACGCAGCGTGTTCGCGGAGGTTAAATCGACTGACTGGCAACGACTAAGCAGATCATTATTACTTCTTTCACAACCTGTCATTTCTCAGCCCGTCATTTCTCAGCTGGGCAATTAGCCCTGTAGAAGCCGCCTCAATTAAATTCAGGACATGTTCAAAGCCCTCATCACCACCGTAATAAGGGTCAGGCACTTCAGCATCAGGCAAGTCGGCAAAATCTAGCAAGAGCCCTACATGGGCACGACTGGTACTCGGCTGTAGCGCTCGCATTGCCTCGAGGTTGTCGCGATCCATGCCTAGCACATAGTCGAACTCAAGAAAGTCACTGGCGCTTAGCTGACGAGCGCGCAAATGACTAATATCGATACCACGCTGTAAAGCAGCTACCTGGGCACGGCTGTCTGGCGCTTTTCCGACATGCCAGTCACCTACACCACAAGAGTCAACGCTGATATGACGATTTAAGCCAGCCTCTTCAACAGCGTGCCAAAAGACGCCTTCGGCCGTTGGCGAACGACAAATATTGCCCAAGCAGACAAATAGGACGCGCTTCATTCGCTTCCACCTTCACTTTCACTCGCCAGAAGCGCTCTCACCCTGGATAAGTCTTCCGGCGTATCCACACCAGGAGGATTGATAGTGCTGGCTAGCGCAACTTGAATGGCATAGCCATGCTGTAGCGCGCGCAGCTGCTCTAGCTGCTCCAACTGCTCAAGGCTCGACGGCACCAGCTCACGGTAAGCGGCAAGAAAACTGGCACGGTAGGCGTATATACCAATATGACGCAACCATGCATCGGTGGATAAAAGCGCGGGTTGGACTTTAAATTGCTCTCGATCCCAAGGAATGGGAGCACGAGAAAAGTACAGAGCACGCCCCTGCAAGGAGCGAACAACTTTGACGACGTTAGCGTTAAATAACGTTTCAACATCAGTAATAGGCTCAGCAAGCGTCGCAATGGCCGCTTCTCGATCTTCGGCTAAACGCATCGCCACTTGGTCAATTAAGGCCGGTGGGATAAGCGGCTCATCGCCTTGCACATTCACCACTAAAGTGTCGTCGCTTAGCCCGAGCTGCTCTGCCACTTCGGCCAGTCGGTCGGTACCAGAAGGATGATCCGCGCGAGTCATAACGACATCCGCACCGTAGGGCAACATCGCATCACGTATACGAGGATCGTCAGTTGCTACCACGACACGACTTGCTTGGCTTTGACAGGCTCTTCGCCAGACATGGGCAACCATAGGCTCACCCGCGATATCCAGCAGTGGCTTACCCGGCAAGCGGGATGAGCCAAAACGCGCGGGAACAACTGCAATAAATTCGGTCTTAGCGACTGACATTACACCTCTCCGGTACGACCAGGCGAGATAGGTAACTTTTCATCGGCATCCATCGCGCGCGCCTCTTCAGGAAGCATTACAGGGATGCCTTCTTGAATAGGATACGCCAAACCGTCGTAGTGGCAGCAAAGCTCCTGGGCTTCACGATTATACTTGAGCTTGCCATTGCAAAGCGGGCAAACCAGCATTGCCAGTAGTTCTTTATCCATCGGTGTATCCCTTTTCAGAAAGCGCTGACAATTTAGCTGCCAGCCAGTGTTCAAACTCTGGTGGAAGCACGGCTTCTACCTCTAGCACCCAGCTATCGGGTGGCGCTAACGCTTGGCACTTCACTGCGTCTTTGGCGGTCATCACAACGGGGCGCTGATGACTAAAACGGAAAGTCTGGTCATCAAAACGCTGATGATCTGCTAGCGGACGCATCTCGCCGTCCACCCCTAAACTGCGCAGCGTATTAAAAAAACGCTCAGGATGGCCAATTCCCGCCACAGCATTCACAGGTAGCGTAAATGGCAGAGGGGTAAGCGGCATACGTTGACCATCCTGTACTCGGCGCCAGCTTAGCGGCGCTAGTTGCATCGATACTCCCTCTATAGGCAGAGGGCGACACTGCTGACCATTAATAATCACAGCATCAACTTGAGCCAATCTACTGGGTGATTCTCTCAGCGGCCCAGCAGGTAAGCAGCGCCCATTCCCTAACCCCCTGGCTCCATCAACAACAACCAACTCAATATCACGTCCTAACGCCAGATGCTGTAACCCATCATCACTGACAATAATGTCGCACCCACTATCAACCAGGGCTTGAACGCCTCGTGGACGGCGCGGATCAGCCACGACCGGGCAGCCCGTTTGTTGCGCCAACATTAATGGCTCATCGCCGCTTTGCGCAGGGTCAGTGATTGCGGTTACCAGTAACGGATAGTGCGATGCTTTACCACCGTAACCACGGGTAATAATACCTGGCGACCACCCTTGCCTTACTAGCCAGTTGACCAGCCATGCCACTAGCGGCGACTTGCCGGTTCCACCAAGGGTAATATTACCCACCACGATAACGGGTACGGATGCTTTAACAGCTAGCTTTTTACCAGCATGGTAGTGAGAGCTACGGCGCGTCATAAGATAACGGTATAAAGCACCCAGCGGATACAGTGGCGTTAGCCATTTGCTTCCGTGATAGGCCGCCTTAAGCCAACGTTGCTCCAGGCTCATTCACTCTCCTGAAACTGGAGCTGATGCAGTGCCGCGTAGGCCCCTCCCGCATCTAGCAACGCCTGGTGGGTACCCTGCTCAATAATGCGCCCTTGATCCATCACCAAAATACGGTCAGCCCGTTCGATAGTGGATAGACGGTGGGCAATGACCAATGTGGTACGCCCTTCACACACATGCTCCAGCGCTTTCTGGATATAGCGCTCGGATTCGGTATCCAGTGCCGATGTCGCTTCGTCCAGGATAAGAATAGGTGCATCTTTAAAAATCGCCCGAGCGATTGCTAGGCGCTGGCGCTGGCCACCGGATAACATCACACCGTTTTCACCTACCACCGTTGCATAGCCCTGAGGCAACTTCTCAATAAACTCACTGGCGTAAGCCGCCTGAGCAGCCGCTTCAATAGCGGCTGGGTCTGGGTTAGTAACGCCATAGCCAATGTTGTCAGCAATGGTTGCATTAAATAGCGTGACTTGTTGCGATACCAATGCAATATGCTGGCGCAAAGGGCCTAACGCATAATCACCGGCATTCACACCATCAATCAAAATGCGTCCTTCGCTGGGCTGATAAAAACGCGGCAGCAGGCTGACCAATGTTGATTTACCGCTGCCAGAGCGGCCAACAATCGCCACTAACTCACCCGGTGCAACGCTTATATTAATATCGTGCAATACATTAGGCTGATCATCAGCGTAGCGGAAACTGACATTATCGATCACCACGCTGCCTGTTAGCTGATGGGGAATTGTCTTACCTTCATCCTGTTCAGGGGTCAAATCAAGCAAGCCAAATAGCTCAGAAGCCGCCGCAATGCCTTTTTGAATCTCACTATTCACTTCTGTGAGCTGGCGCACAGGCTTGATCATTAGCGCTGCCGCGGTAATAAAGGCAACAAACTCTCCCGGCGTCATGTTTTCCATAAGCGCAGGCGCCATGGCAAGCCAAACCAGAATAGCCATGGAAATCGCTACCAGCATCAAAATCACAGGTGAGCTAACGGCACGCGTCATCGCCTCTTTCATACTTTGACGACGATTTTCTTCACTTACTCGTTCAAAGCGCTGTTTTTCATACTCCTCAGCACCATGCGTGCGCACGACGCGATAGCCGGAGAGCGCTTCAGAAGCGACGTGAGTAACATCTCCCATAGAGTGCTGGATACGCTTAGAGATACGCCTAAAACGCTTACTAACATACCCCACTACAACAGAGATCACTGGTGTTACACCTAAAAAAAGCAGCGTTAACATCCAGTTAGTCCAGAACAAATAGGTAATCAACCCAATAACAAATAATCCTTCACGAAGAATAATGGTAACCGCGTTGGTAGCTGCACCCGCTACTTGCTCCACATGATAAGTCACCCGCGATACCAAATGGCCGCTGGAATGGTGATCGAAGAACCGCCCAGGTAGGTGTAGTAAATGAGCAAACACATCACAGCGCAGCGTATGAATCACATAGCGCCCCACATACGCCATAAAGTAGGTACTTAAAAATGTCCCTAGCCCTCGCGCCGCAAACATAATCACGACAAACAAAGGCAAAAAGAAACGAAAGGCAGCATCAGGGTTCTGGATGCCATCAATCAATCGCTTCATCATTTCGGCCAATGCTGTACTCGATGCAGCATAAATAACAAACCCTATTATCGCTAACGCGAATGCGCGCCAGTGAGGTTTGACGTAAGTTAATAATCGCTTGTAGAGAACCCAACCTGAATCAGTCACACGCGCTCCCGGCCATAGTGTGCAGTTGCGAGAATTCTACCTTATGGTGACGCGCATCAACACCGCTTACGAACGCCCTGTTGCTTTCGCATGGGAATGATCTGAATTGGCTGAGTCGCTGTGAGGCTAAATTCGAGAGCGCCATCCTGGGCGGTACTCCACAAGCAGCTCTGTTGTTGCCGAAAGCGGCGCACTACCGCGTCGACCGGATGGTTAAAGGGATTATCTTTCCCGGCACTAAAAATGACATGCCGAGGACGGCTTACTTGAACGAACTGAACACCCGAACTTGTATTGCTGCCATGATGCCCAGCCACTAACACGCTAATCGGCATAGTAACATTCGCTAAGATTCTCCTTTCGATGTCCTTGCCCGCATCTCCCGTGATCAGCAAACTCTGCTCACCAACGCTTACCTGAAGCACACAGGAGCGATCATTTGAGGACAGTACGTTATCTCCCTTTGGGGGCCATAACATCTTGTAGTCAATGCCATCACGCCGCCACTGCTGTCCTTGAACACACTCTGTACTAGCAACAGGCAGAAGCTCTCCATGGGGAGCCCACCATTGCGTTATTTGATGGTCTTTTAAGAGCGCACTAATCCCTCCCGCATGGTCGGTATCGGCATGACTGACAATAACGTGATCGAACGATTGACCTGGAGGCCAAAGAGTTTGCAATGGCATAAAACCACTGCGAAAGCGAGGTCCTGTGTCGTACAGCAATCGATAGTTGGCGCTACGTAACTCAATCAGCTGGCCTTGCCCGACATCATAAACAATGACGCGTAGCTCACCTTGGTTAAGCTGCTCATCCGCTGACCACCACGGAAAGCTTAACAGTAGCAGGGTCGCGCCAATACGTAGCCACCCCGGAACATTAGGAAGCCCCCAGCACAGCGAAATTAATAACAGTGCACCTACCAACGGGAATACCAATATTGACGGTGGCTGCCAAAGCGGCGCCCACTGCACGGTAATGACTAGCAACTGATGAAAAATCTGCAGTGCCTGCTCAAAACACCACCACACAAAAAGCCCTATTCCAGGCAGTGGCGATAGCACCCACCCCAATAACGCACTGGGTACCATGACGGAGCTGACCCAAGGTACAGCAACAAGATTAATCAGCGGGGCCGCAGGGGCAACTCTGCCAAACGCCACCAGCACTGCTGCCGCCATCAGCGGTGCGATGAGTAGTTGAGAACGCAGTAGCGCCCAGCACCACCCTTTGAGCCCTTGTGGGCGGGGGCGGCCTTGCCAAATAATAATCAACCAACCTACCGCAATAAACGATAGCCATAGACCGGGCCGCCACGGTGCAAGCGGATCAACCACTAACACTATCCCAAGTGCAAGCCACCAACCTTGCCAAGCTCCTGGTGCATGCCGTCCGCTAAGCACCCACAAGCCTAACAGCGTCATGATCATAGCTCGCATGGCAGGAGGCGCTAGTCCAGCTAACATGGCGTACCCCACAGCCGCCGCTCCTGCTAGCCACCAGGGCCAAACACGCAGACGCCAATTGGTAGGCGTCATCAGCCTGGCACTAAAACGAGCCAGCAGCAGCACAAATGAAGCGACAAGCCCAACATGCAATCCAGAGATAACCACTAAATGCGTCGTACCTGTTGCGTTGAGTAAGGTCCAATCTTCTTGAGACAACTGCTCACTATCACCCAGCGTTAGCGCCGCAAGCCAGCGTCGAGTTCGCTCATGCAACGGTTGGCTAGACAGCGTTTCAATTGCTTTCTGACGAAGTGTTTGCGTAGCCCCCGACAAGCGTTCAGGCGTAGGCTCTTGCCGCACATAGCCCGTTGCATGTATGCCTTCGCGCCACAACCACTGCTGGAAATTAAACGTATGTGGGTTAGTAAAGCCACTGGGAGGGCGGAGCCGCAGCGTCATCCGCCAACGCTCCCCAACGAGGTAGCGTTGGTTGCCATAGGCACTTACTCGCACGCTACGCAGTGCGCTACAGCTCGGAAGCCCTTCAGGAGAGAGGCAGGATTCAACTGCCAGACGTATGCGTGACGACCCCGCTTCCGTTTGAACATTGATTACTCGAGCCTGCAGAGTGACATCTTCACCACTGAGCCCAGATGGCAAACGGTACCCCCACTCTTGCTGCACGCTGATAAAAACCCAGCTTGAAATAACCAACCAAATTAATAAGCTACGGCGAAAAACAACCCCGAAAAGCGCCACCACCAACACACTAGGCAAGAGAACCTGTAGATGCGCTTCAGGACCGCTTAACCACGCTGCTAGCGCACCCATCAATGCTGCCAAGGCAGCAGGTAGTGCAGCGCCTAATTGCATATCCCCTCCTTGGAACTGGGTCATTCATACCCACGCCATAGCCGAAGCACGCTGCTATATGGATAATAGGATATACCAATTGAAAGAGTACCTGACATGCCGCGCCGTTTCCTGCAGCGCTACATGCCAAAACCCGACACATTAAGGCGACAGCGCTCACTACGCTTTATTGCGCCGTTAATTGCGGATCCTGGGTTATGGCTTTTAACACGTCGAAGCGTCGCAAACGCGTTCAGCGTGGGGCTTTTTTGCGCCATGCTGCCTATACCGTTTCAAATGGTAGTTGCAGCACTAGGGGCAAGATTTAGCCGTTGCAACCTGGCACTTTCAGTAGGGTTGGTGTGGATTACGAACCCGCTCACTATGCCGGTTATTTTTTATTTTAATTATCGGATTGGCACGTTTCTGTTAGAAGCACCAGTAAGGGAGGCGCCATCGCGCATATCAACACCCTGGATTGCAGAACAAATGCACGACATCCTGCCACCGCTAATGCTTGGATCATTAATTTCTGCCTTACTATTAGCCATGATTGCCAATATCGTCATACGGCTAATTTGGCGCTGGCATGTTTCCCATCACTGGAAGCGCCGCCGCCTGAAGAGACGGCAGCGCCGAGCTTGTATTGAATCAGAGTTCGACGACTAACCCCCTAGGGTATTAGTCGTTGTTCTGCTCAATTAACTGCCCACTATCCAGCCTTAATACCCGATCCTGATGGGCAGCCAAACTGACATCATGAGTCACAATAACAAACGCGCAGGCGCTCTCTTTAGCCAATTCGTCCATAAGCGCTAATATGGTACTTGCCGTGGTTTGGTCAAGGTTCCCAGTAGGCTCATCCATCAGCACAAGACTAGGGTCTGTCACTAACGCACGAGCAATGGCCACCCGCTGACGCTCACCACCCGAAAGCTCGCCAGGCTTATGATCAGCCCGCGCCTTCATGCCCACCCGCTCAAGCAGCTGCATAGCGCGCTGCTCCGCTGCCTTTTTAGACTGGCCACGAATAATTAACGGCAGCGCGGCGTTCTCTACCGCAGTGAACTCAGCTAGCAAGTGATGAAACTGATAGACAAAGCCGATATAGCGGTTTCGAAAACGGCCTAGTGCCGCTTCGTTAAGACCGGCTAACGGCTCACCAGCAATCACTACGCTACCAGCGCTAGGCCGATCGAGCCCTCCCAGCAGGTTTAACAGCGTTGTTTTACCCGAGCCTGAGCTCCCTACAATGGCAACACGCTCTCCAGCATGTACCTTAAGCTCAAGCTGATCTAATACGGTAAGATCTTGAGGGCCTTCGCTATATACCCGTGTCAGGCTGTTACATTCCAACATAACTGTTGTTGAGTGCTGTGTACTTGAGGTCATCGTTGCTTCCTTATTCATAACGCAGTACATCGGCAGGCTGAACCCGAGCGGCCCGCCAAGCGGGATAAAGCGTCGAGAGGAAGGTCAGACCAAAGGCAGCGATGACAATATCACGCACATCACCCCACTGCAGTTGAGAGGGCAAGTCACTAATAAAGTAAACCCCGGCATCCAAGAACTGAATACCGAAAGTTGTTTCAAACCAACTAATCAAATCAGAGATAGTCAGTGCCAGGAGAACACCCACAGTAACGCCAATCGCAATACCTATCAGACCGATGGTGAGCCCTTGCACGATAAAAATCCCCATGATCGAACGTGGGGTGGCGCCTATGGTTCGTAAAATGGCAATATCCGCTCGCTTATCGGTCACTACCATCACTAGCGTAGACACTATATTAAACGCGGCAACGGCAATAATGACCGTAAGCAGCAATGCAATCATGCGCTTTTCCATCTGTATCGCTTGAAATAGACTGCCATGGGAAGCAGTCCAATCCGTACCGCGGTACCCTGCGCCAAGTTCGTTAACGATCGCTTGCGTTTCACTGCCAGCCACGAACAGGTCATCTAGTTCCAGCCGTAGGCCACCCACCGCGTCGCCCAGGCGCGCTAACGTTTGCATATCTTCAATATTGGCATAGGCCAGATTAGCGTCTAAATCAGCGCCTACACTAAAGATACCGCTAACAGTAAATCGCTTGAGTCTTGGAAAAACCCCCGCAGGCGTAATCGATGCCTCTGGAACAAGTAGCGTGACGCGATCACCTACCCCAACGCCCAACCGACGTGCCAGCATAGACCCCAGCACTACGTTCCACTCACCAGGCACCAGATCAGAAAGCTGACCTTGGCGCATATGCTCACCAATAATCGACACTTGATCTTCCCAGTCTGGATGGATGCCATTCACCATAGCGCCTTGGTTTCTACCACCCGCTGAAAACATTCCTTGCTGTTCAACATAAGGCGCTGCACCAATGACTCGCTCTCGCTCAACAAGCTGTTCTGCTAACGCCTCCCACTCAACTAACCCTGCTTGTGATTCAATTTTAGTGTGAGGCACCATTCCCAAAATTCGAGTACGGAGCTCGTGATCAAAACCATTCATCACCGACAGCACAAGAATGAGCACTGCCACGCCAAGCATCAACCCCAGCATTGAAGTTAGCGAAATAAATGAAATAAAGTGGTTCCGGCGTTTAGCGCGCACGTAGCGCAGCCCCACCAGAAAAGGCAAACGATCAAGCATGGCATCATTCCTTAGTAATAAGCGTCCATGGTACGGTTTTTTTAGCATGGGTGCATGTACGAACGCTGCGTTAGAGTAACAAGTCTGCCTACCGTTCCCTCAAGCACGGTAACGCTTGCATGTTGCTAAGCAAGCCCCTAAATTGCGCCCATTCTTCTTGTCGTTAGGGCAAGGATTTTTTCGACTATTAAGAGCATTCGTGACGTTGGCTAACAAGACTTACCGTTTATTGCCCGAGTGGTCCCCCCAAGACGGCTTGCAACTGACTTGGCCCCGCCCAGACGGCGACTGGGCACCGCTGTTATCGCGCATCGAAGCAACACTTGAGCGTATCGTGATTGCCACGACACGCTATCAGCGCGTGTTAATCAGCGTTCCTGATGACACCACCCAGCGCCGCTTGGCTGAGACGTTTGAGGCCTATGGCATTGCCCAACAACAACTGATGCTCATTGTCGCTCCCACGGATGACACTTGGGCCCGAGACCATGGGCCGATCACCGTGGTGGACGAAGCGCAGCAGCCACTCATGCTGGATTACACGTTTACTGGCTGGGGCGGTAAATTTCCTGCCGAGCATGACAATCGCCTCACTCAGTGGCTGGATGATGCAGGGGTGTGGACCTGCCCCATCGCTCCACGCAGCATGGTGCTAGAAGGCGGCGCGATTGAAACCGACGGAGAGGGCACACTGCTAACCACTGAGGCCTGCCTACTGAACCCCAACCGCAATCCGTCGCTTTCGCGTACGGATGTTGAAGCCCAGTTAGCGGAAGATTTTGGCGTCGATCGAGTCCTATGGCTAGCAAATGGGCATCTTGAAGGTGACGATACTGACAGTCATGTTGATACGCTCGCGCGCTTTTGCAATCCCTTTACCATTGCATATGTCCGCTGCGACGACCCGACCGATCCTCACTATCCAGCGCTAAACGCAATGGAGCAAGAGCTCATGGCGTTTCGCCAACGCAACGGCGAGCCCTACCAATTAATTGCTTTGCCGTGGCCACAAGCCTGCTTTGATCCTGAAGATGGTCATCGTCTCCCGGCTACCTACGCTAATTTTTTAATTATCAATAATGCCGTACTGGTGCCCACGTACGGCGATCCCGCCGATCTGGTCGCGCTGCAAGCGTTGAGTATTGCCTTTCCAGAACACACCCTGATTCCTATCGAGTGTAATAGCGTCATTCGTCAGCATGGCAGCCTTCACTGTTTAACCATGCAGCTACCGAAAGGCACCCTTGCCCCTGCGCTTAGTCAATCCTAAGGAGCCATCATGTCTAACAGCTTAACCGCCGGTATTGTTCAACAGCCAGCGTGGCCAGATAAAGCACGTAGCCTTGCTGCCAGCGAAGCAGGCATACGCTCAGTTGCTAGCCAAGGCGCACAATTAGTGTTGCTTCAGGAGCTGCATGCCACGCACTACTTTTGCCAGTACGAAGACCCTGCACTGTTTGATTTGGCTGAACCACTAGACGGCCCTACTGGTCAGCACCTGGCCGAATTAGCCAAGGAGTTGAATATTGTGCTGGTGGGGTCGCTGTTTGAAAAGCGTGCGGCAGGGCTTTACCACAATACAGCCGTCGTTTATGACCGCGCAAAAGGACGTGTAGGACAGTACCGTAAAATGCACATCCCAGATGATCCGGCCTTTTACGAAAAGTTTTACTTTACCCCTGGTGATTCTGACGACGGACGTGGCCAAGGCTTCACGCCTATTGACACCTCTGTTGGGCGGCTAGGTATTCTGGTTTGTTGGGATCAATGGTACCCGGAAGCGGCACGCTTAATGGCACTAAGTGGTGCGGAGCTGCTTCTCTACCCCACGGCCATCGGCTGGGATCCAAGTGATGATGACGCTGAAAAAGCCCGCCAGAAAGATGCTTGGACAATTATACAGCGCTCCCATGGCGTCGCTAACGGGCTGCCCGTGCTGGTCGCTAACCGAGTCGGCTTTGAACCCGACCACTCTGGCGTTGGTAACGGCATTGCGTTTTGGGGAGGAAGTTTTGTATGCGGCCCACAGGGAGAAATGCTAGCGCATGCAGGTGAAGAGACGCAGCAACTAGTCGTCAACATCGATATGGCGCGTAGCGAGAACACTCGGCGTATTTGGCCTTATTTGCGCGACCGCCGCATTGATGCTTACGGTGACTTAACACGCCGCTATCGCGATTGATAACCCACTCGCTAGATAACCAATCTCGACTGATAAAAACACAAGCTGGTAAAAACACAAGCTGGTAAAAACATAAGCAGGTAAAAACATAGACGCCTGCTCTCATCGAGAGCAGGCGCAGCGTTCAAAATGCTAACGTGTGGCGATTGGCTTTGGCTTTACTTCCAAAAATCACGAATAGACGCAATTCCCTGAGCGCCAACAGCGCGTGCATGGTTAGCATCAAAACGTGTCATACCACCCAGTGCAAATACCGGCATACCAGCACGTTCCACTAGCTGCTGGAAGTCATGCCACCCCAGTGGCGCCACTTCAGGATGCGAAGGCGTAGTGCGCAACGGCGACAGCGTGACAAAATCACAACCCAAAACCGCAGCCTGAGAAAGTTGCTTTTGATCGTGAGTCGACGCCGAGAGCCATTTATTTTCTGCAATCGGGCGACGCTCAAGGTCCATTAACCGTGCGCTAGTTAAATGAATACCGTCAGCATCAACAGCGTCAAGTAGTGCAGGCTCTCCATTCAGCAACAGCTTCGCATCGTACTGACGGCAAAGGCGCAGCGCGCGCTCAGCACGGGCAATGTATGCCGCTTCATCAAGATTTTTTGCCCGCAGCTGTACGAGTCTGACACCATCTTCACTAAGCGCTCTTTCTAACAAGCTATCGAAACGCTCTTCGTCAGCTTCTTCGCCGGTAATCAGGTAATCAGTGGGCAACATCACCGCACGCAAAATAGGCAAGTTAGCGGCAGGGAAAGGATAGTTCACCAACTCTTCCATAGGCACCCAGCGCACAGCCTGCCCCTCGCGGCCAAACGGCTCACCTGCAAACTCTTGGACTTGCCAAACATCTAGCAGGATGTGCTTATCAGGATACTCATGATGAACGCGGATAAGTGGCCGAGCCCGTACAATCTCGACGCCAAGCTCTTCGTGAAGCTCACGCTTGAGACCTTCCAACCCTGTTTCATAAGGCGCCAGCTTGCCCCCAGGAAACTCCCATAGGCCGCCTTGATCGACATTAGAGGGCCGACGCGCAATCAGCACCCGCTTCTGATCGGCGCTGATCATTGCAGCCGCCGCGACATGAACTCGTCGTTTTACCATTACACTCATTACGTCTTTACCCACTTTTTGCGCGCCGCCCTAACCAAAGACGACGCTATCTCGCTGCATTAGCACGTCACTGCAACTGTTTTGGCTACTTTTCAGTGCGCTTCAGCTACGGTAATCCGCGTTGATAGTCACATAGTCATGAGATAGGTCCGAGGTCCACACAGTGGCACTCTCTTCACCACGGCCCAAATTAATGCGAATGATGATCTCTTCCTGCGCCATGACAGCGCTGCCCGCTGCTTCTGTATAACTGTCGGCACGGCCGCCCTGTTCAACCAAGCGAACGTCACCTAAATCAATCACGACTTGATTAACATCGAATGCCTCAACCGGCGCGCGCCCAACAGCGGCTAGAATACGCCCCCAGTTAGCATCAGAAGCGTAGAGCGCAGTCTTCACCAGCGGCGAATGAGCAACGGTAAAAGCGACATCCAAGGCTTCCTGCCGAGTGGTCGCTTCATCCACCTGGAGCGTCACAAACTTAGTTGCCCCTTCACCATCACGAATAATCGCTTGAGCAAGCTCGGTCATGACGCATTGCAGCGCATTGCGGAAAATGGCCACCTGCTCTTCATTTTCGATGCGAGCGCCGGTACCTGTCGCTGCCAACATGCACGCATCGTTGGTTGATGTATCGCTATCGACAGTGATGCAGTTAAAGGAGTGATCTACCGTTTCACGTAACAAACTTGCTAACAACGGCTGCGCAATCGCCGCATCCGTTACCACAAAGCCCAACATGGTAGCCATATTAGGCTTAATCATGCCTGAACCTTTGGTAATACCGTTGATCGTGACCTGCTGATCGCCAATTGAAACGGTTGCCGTTGCGCCCTTGGCACGGGTATCCGTGGTTAGAATTCCCTCACCCGCTTGCTGCCAAGCAAGGCTAGTATCCGTTAAGGAATTTAGCGCATGGGGTATACCGGCAAGCAGGCGCGTCATGGGCAGAGGTTCACCTATCACGCCGGTTGAAAAGGGCAAGACCTGGCTTTTATCAACGCCCATTTGCTCAGCAAGCGCTTCACAGCTGGCATAAGCATCCTGCAAGCCTGATGCGCCAGTACCAGCATTGGCATTGCCAGTATTTACCAGCCAGTAGCGAGGCACACGCCCTGCGCTTGTACACGCTTCAAGATGCGCTTTCGCAACGACCACTGGGGCAGCGCAAAACGCATTACGAGTAAAAACCCCAGCTACCGTGGCAGTTTCAGGTAGCTCAATCACCACAACATCACGGCGATCCGGCTTTTTAATACCTGCCATTGCACTACCCAGGCGCACCCCATTAAGGGGTGGCAATTCCGGAAAAGCAAGATTTCCCACCGCCATGTTTTTCTCCTTTGCGCTCAATTTCGCCACGCGTGATTAGCTTAGTTTTCCGCAGCACTGCTTATATTTTTTACCGGACCCACATGAGCACGGATCATTGCGCCCTACTTTCGGCCCTTCACGACGCAGCGGACGACCATCAGTCCCTGGCGCTTCCTGTGAAACATCGTCCTGCTGGGCATTAGGGTCGTCGTGGCGGCTTGCTGCTGTCGCACGTTCACGTACTGACTCTTCACGGCGCTTTTGCTCTAACGCATCAACCTCTTCAGGCTGACGGACCTGAACATGGCTTAAAATACGCGTAACGTCAGCTTTGATGTTCGTTAGCAGATGCTGGAACAACTCGAAGGACTCTCGCTTGTACTCTTGCTTAGGGTTCTTCTGGGCGTAGCCACGCAAATGAATGCCGCGACGCAAGTGATCCATCGACTGAAGATGCTCTTTCCAACGGGTATCCAATACCTGGAGCATTACTTGCTTTTCAAAACGGCGAATCAACGTGGCACCAGCAGCCTCAATTTTGGCTTGATACGCATCGCGGTGCATCGCTTGTAAACGCTCACGCAGCTTCTCTTCACTGAAGCGCTCATCCTCTGCCGCCCACTGGGTAACAGGAGCATCAAGATTGAATTCAGTTTTAAGATGCGCCTCTAACCCAGGCAAATCCCACTGCTCAGCCAGGCTCTGAGGTGGCACATAATCACTGATGGCATCTTCCATGACTTCTTCACGAATACCGATAACGGCGTCGGAAACCTCATCAGCGGAAAGAATTTCATTTCGCTGTTCGTAGATAACTCGGCGCTGGTCGTTAGCGACATCATCGTATTCGAGCAACTGCTTGCGGATATCAAAGTTACGCCCCTCTACTTTTTTCTGGGCGCGCTCAACAGCGTTAGACACCATCTTGTGCTCAATCGCCTCACCGCGTTCTAGCCCGAGAGCCAGCATCAAGCGCTTCACTCGGTCAGAACCAAACAAACGCATCAAACTGTCTTCTAACGAGAGGAAGAAGCGTGTAGAGCCTGGGTCACCTTGACGTCCCGCACGACCACGCAACTGGTTATCAATACGACGGGACTCATGGCGCTCAGAACCAATCACATGCAAACCACCCGCTTCTAAAACACCGTCATGACGCTTCTGCCACTCCGCCTTGAGAGCATCAATCTGTTCTTGGGTAGGATTTTGCAGCTTAGCTGCTTCTGCTTCCCAGTTCCCCCCCAGGACGATATCGGTACCACGACCCGCCATATTCGTTGCAATAGTAATGGCGCCAGGACGACCTGCTTGAGCGATGATTTCTGCTTCGCTTTGGTGCTGTTTAGCATTCAGCACATTAAACGCCAGGCCAGCTTCGCGCATAAGGCGAGCTAGGTACTCAGAGGTTTCAATCGAAGCAGTACCGACTAGAACAGGGCGTCCCGCTTCGGTTTCGGCCCTCACATCTTTAATAATCGCTTCGTATTTCTCTTCCGCACTCAGATAAACCAAATCATTCAGATCTTTACGAGCAAGCGGTCGGTTCGTTGGAATGACGACCACATCCAGGCCATAAATTTGCCGAAATTCGAACGCTTCGGTATCAGCGGTGCCGGTCATACCTGCGAGCTTTTCATACAAACGGAAATAGTTCTGGAAAGTAGTCGATGCCAGTGTCTGGCTCTCTCGCTGAACCGTCACCCCTTCTTTCGCTTCAACCGCTTGGTGAAGCCCTTCTGACCAACGGCGTCCCGGCATACTACGCCCAGTATGCTCATCAACGATGACGACCTGGCCTTCAGATACGATGTAGTCAACGTCTAAATGATAAAGATGCCGTGCGCGCAGCGCGGAATGCATATGCTGAAGCAAGTTTAGGTTTTGTGCGGCATAAAGCGATTCGCCCTCGCCCAACAGCCCTTCGGCACGCATTAGCTCTTCAACTTTGTTATGCCCCTGCTCGGTAAGCTCTACCTGCTTTTGTTTTTCATCAAGCAGGAAATCTCCCGTGACCGGCGCATCACTGTCCTCAGAGGCTTCACCTTGCTCTAACTGTTGAGCCAGGCGATTCACAATGCCATACAAATCAGTGTTTTCATCCACTGCGCCTGAGATAATTAACGGCGTACGGGCCTCATCAATTAAAATAGAGTCAACTTCATCGACAATGGCGTAATGCAGACCACGCTGCACTTTATCCTCAAGCGCGAATGCCATGTTGTCGCGCAGATAGTCGAAACCAAACTCATTGTTAGTGCCGTAAGTGATGTCACACTGATAGGCATGGCGCTTCTCTTCACCCGTTTGACCAGCATAGATAACGCCTACCGATAGCCCAAGAAACTCATACAAGGGCCGCATCCACTCAGCATCACGGCGAGCAAGGTAGTCGTTAACGGTGACAACATGCACACCCTTGCTTGGCAGCGCATTTAAATAGACGGCAAGCGTCGCCACCAGGGTTTTACCCTCACCGGTTTTCATTTCCGCAATACGGCCACGATGCAACGTCATGCCACCGACCATCTGGACGTCAAAGTGGCGCATTTTCATTACCCGCTTACTGGCCTCTCGCACGACGGCAAACGCTTCGGGCAATAAACTATCAACAGACGCGCCTTCTGCTAATTTTTGACGGAGCAGCCCTGTTTTTGCCTGCAACTCAGCGTCACTCACCCCTTCAAGCGCTTGCTCTAAAACGTTAATACTGAGCACACTTTTTTGCATGCGTTTAACGTCGCGATCATTTTTAGAGCCAACGACTTTACGTAACAAATTATTAATCATGAAAGTTCCAAATCTTCACGAGCGCTCCATTCAGGCGCGCCCTTTATATAAGGCAAATAAGGGTAAATTTAGTAAACGGACAGCTGAGCTGGCGGGCCACGAGGGGTCAGCACATCAATCGCGGCAACCAATCGACGTGGGATATGAAGAAAGTAGCGGGAACAGTGCAAGACGACAGGATGGATACGCGCTTTTTTTCTTACCCAGCGGCGCAGCGCAAAGCGCTTCTTAGCGATCCATTCAGATTGGGCACGCAGCATTGCGGGTACCCAAAAGCAGATGATGACGCCGCGTTCACCACTACGAAATGCATCTGAAGGATGTAAACTAGCAGGTAACAAACAGCTCACTAAGAGGCCTGCCAGCCACCAACGCGCTAGGCCATTTCGGCGTTGCCGCCGCGGCGAAGCAGACAAAACATCTGGCGTTGATGACATGCTGTGGACTGGCTCCCGAGCGTGTTAGGCTCTATCAATTAAAAGACAATACAGAACGCTGGTGGCAACCGTGAGTGTGGCGCAGCCAGCAACGTTCCAGGAATCAAGTTAATGAGTATAAAGGTTAAGCGATCCCGCGCACAGCCCATTACCCAACTGCTGACCAAGTCGGGCAGCGCTGGACAGCTTATGCGACAGTCCCGCTTAATTGATCAGGCTCAGCGTCATTTACGCGCCCACCTTCCTGAAGCAATGCGTGAGCATATTTTCGTCGGGGGCTTTCGGGACGGCCGATTGACGTTAATAAGTGGCCAAGCAAGCTGGTTAACGTGGTTACGCTATGAACAGCCGCGATTGCTAACCCTACTGCATCAATTGCCAGGGTTTGAAAGCGTTACCGGCTTTACCCTGAAAGTGCGGCCCGTTCGGCCAATTGAAAGCCCCAAACGCTACACGCGCACCCTCTCAGAAAATGCAGGAAAAACGCTGACCGAATGCGCTAAAGACACTGACAACCCCTCACTTAAAAACGCCCTGGAGCGCCTTGCGGCGCATGCACCTAATCATTCAGATGACAAACATTCATAGCCACGTATTGCCAGTGCCAATACGCAAAAAGCACCGCTAAAGCGGTGCTTTTTACTATTGCTGTATGCTTACTCACCCGCCCAACAAGCGTTCAATCTATGCCATTGCAGGTGCCGAGTAAGAGATAGGCGCAACCGCTTTATCTTCTTCAAAAGTGACGATTTCATAGGCGTCGGGCTGCGCCAATAGCTCGCGGCACAACTGGTTGTTGAGCGCGTGTCCCGATTTAACACCCTGAAACTCGCCAATCAAACTGTGGCCCAGCTGGTACAAATCACCAATAGCATCCAGCACTTTATGCTTGACGAACTCATCGTCGTAACGCAGACCACCTTCGTTCACGATGCGGTAGTCATCCACAACAATAGCATTATCTAAGCTACCACCAAGCGCAAGATTATTGGAGCGTAAAAATTCGAGATCGCGCATAAACCCGAAGGTACGTGCACGAGAAACCTCTTTAACAAACGACGTCGTTGAAAAATCGATCAACGCAGTTTGTTTTTGCTGCTCAAACACAGGGTGATCAAAGTCAATTGCAAAAGAAACTTTAAAGCCTTGATGCGGCAAAAAAACGGCTTCTTTATCGCCATCACTGACGGCAACGCGGCGCTTAATTCGAATGAATTTCTTAGGCGCATCTTGCTCTAAAATGCCCGCCGACTGAATTAAGAACACAAAAGGGCTGGCGCTGCCGTCCATGATAGGCACTTCAGGCGCACTTACATCGACATAGGCATTATCAATGCCCAATCCAGCAAATGCCGACATCAAATGCTCGACCGTCGCGACTTTCACACCCTTGTAAGAAAGAGCAGTGCATAATGTGGTGTCTTCCACCAATTCGGCACGGGCCGGTACGTGAACCACAGGCTCCAGGTCGGTCCGGATAAACACAATTCCGGTATTAGCTGGCGCCGGGCGCAAAGCCAAGTGGACTTTTTTGCCAGAGTGCAGACCCACTCCGGTAGCGCGAATGACGTTTTGTAATGTGCGTTGTCTGATCATGGGCAGTGGTCGAACTCTAATGACGGCGGTCACCGGCAAAAGTGCCGACAAGTACCGCTAGGGGAAAGAAGGTTAAGAAACAGTGTTCACTTTAACAGCAAACGAGCGTTTTAACCAATAAAACTCTCGTTTACTGTTTCAATGACCCCGATAGCGTCAGTTAATCTGCCTGACGGCGTAAAAATGCGGGAATGTCCAAATAGTCATCTGCATCAGGGGTGCGACGCTTCTCGGAACGAGGCTTCGCAGCTGGCTCAGGCGCTTCCTTACGCGCCGTTGCCTGCTGACGCATGACAGTTGGCTGTTGCAACTTGCGGTAATCTGATGACGCTTCAGCAGCAGACCGACGCACTGGCTCACGTGAAGCAACTTTACCTTTGTTACCATCCAGCCCAGCAGCCACCACGGTCACACGCAGCTCATCGGACATTTCCATGTCGATAGAGGTACCCACCACAATGGTCGCTTCCTGAGAGGCAAACTCTTGAACTGTAGCGCCTACGTCATTGAACTCACCGATCGACAAATCGGGACCGGCAGTAATATTAACCAAAATACCGCGAGCACCGTGCAGATCAATGTCTTCAAGCAGCGGGCTACGAATGGCTTTTTCAGCCGCTTCGCGAGCACGATTTTCGCCAGTTGCTCCACCTGTGCCCATCATCGCCATGCCCATTTCTGACATAACGGTGCGTACATCAGCAAAATCGACGTTAATAATGCCCGGACTGGTAATCAACTCTGCGATACCTTGAACGGCTCCCAACAACACATCGTTAGCAGCGCTGAAGGCGGTTAGCAGTGTGGCGTTCTTTCCTAGCACAGAAAGCAGTTTTTCGTTTGGAATAGTGATCAACGAATCAACGTGCTCAGAAAGCTCTTTCATACCTTCTTCTGCGGCGCGCATGCGCTTCGGCCCTTCAAACGGGAAGGGCCGAGTTACCACAGCAACCGTCAAAATACCTAACTCTTTGGCAACCTGAGCAACGACAGGCGCACCGCCGGTACCTGTACCACCACCCATGCCAGCCGTGATGAATACCATATCTGCACCGGTTAATAACTCAGCGATGCGATCACGGTCTTCCATGGCTGCTTGGCGGCCGACTTCAGGATTGGCACCGGCCCCAAGCCCCTTGGTGATTTCACCACCAAGCTGCAAGACTGTTTTTGCAGACACTCGCTTAAGCGCTTGAGCGTCGGTGTTAGCGCAGATAAACTCAACGCCTTCGATATTACTTTCGACCATGTGGTTGACCGCGTTGCCACCGCCACCGCCAACACCGACCACTTTGATGACCGCACTGCTCGAGGGTGCGTTATCTACCAATTCGAACATAAGCCCCGTCTCCTGAACCGCGCTTGCGGCCCTGTCAGAAATTTCCTTTGAACCAGCCTTTAATTCTTACCAGCGCCGATTGACCTTCCTTGATATCACGCCTGACGACTTCGTTGCGCCCTTTATGCGCAGCAACGACTTCCCCGTGGCTTTCTAGGCCTTGCCCATGTCGCGCTTCTTGCAATGCATAATGCAGTAAACCCACACCTGTTGCATAAATTGGATTGCGTACCACATCAGCCAACCCTTTGACATTTTGCGGACATGCAATACGAACAGGCATATGAAAAATCTCTTCTGCCAATTCGCTAACCCCTTCCATACGCGAGGTGCCACCAGTGAGCACAACACCAGCAGCCACCATATCTTCATAGCCACTACGGCGTAATTCGTCTCTCACCAACGTAAATAGTTCCTCGTAACGCGGCTCAACCACTTCAGCAAGTGCCTGTCGCGATAAATCACGAGCCGGACGATCTCCTACGCTGGGAACTTTAATCATTTCATCGCTTGCCGCTAGCTGTGTCAGTGCGCAAGCGTATTTAACTTTAATCTCTTCGGCATGCTGCGTTGGCGTGCGCAATGCCATTGCTATGTCATTAGTGACTTGGTCGCCCGCTATCGGTATAACGGCAGTATGGCGAATGGCACCTTCACTGAAAATGGCCATATCAGTGGTCCCCCCACCAATATCCACCATACAAACGCCTAATTCTCGCTCGTCTTCGGTAAGCACCGCCATACTAGAAGCTAGCTGTTCAAGAATAATTGCGTCAACGGCCAGACCACATCGCCGAACACATTTCTCAATATTTTGAACGGCGTTCAATGCCGCTGTCACAAGGTGAACCTGCGCCTCTAAACGAACGCCTGACATTCCTAAAGGTTCACGGATACCACCTTGAGCATCGATTGAGAACTCTTGGGGCAATACATGTAATACACGCTGCCCTTCCGAGACCGCACGTGCGCGGGCTGAGTCAATAACGCGCTCAATATCGGATGGTGTGACTTCCCTTTCTTTAATCGCAACCACGCCGTCTGAGTTCATTGAACTGATATGGCTACCAGCAACGCCGACATAGACAGAGTGAATATCACAACCAGCCATTAATTCCGCTTCTTCAACAGCGCGCTGAATAGATTGCACTGTTGATTCGATATTAATGACCACACCACGCTTCATGCCGCGTGATGGATGAGAGCCGATACCCGCTATCTCAATCCCGCCGTCATCGGTGGGTTGACCGACTATCGCGACGACTTTGGACGTTCCAATGTCCAGCCCGACAACCATATTGGATGCGTTGGGTGAGCCTGCCATGAGTCGGATAATCTCCTAGAAAAATTTTAAAAAAACTTGTTAGTCGTAACTGCGCCAACATTGTTAAAACGGCGATACAAAATCACACGTAATAACATTGACGCCTACCGTAATATCAAGCCAAATGCTGATCGTAATTAAATAAAAAAGCCCATAAAAAAACATCAGCTATAACATAGTATAGAAACAATACTGACAATACGACTAGCGCACGCCTACGATAATCGCCTTTGTGTGCGATTTAAACCCTATTCATGGCTTTTCGCTGTTGGCAACCACTTACATTTACCTACTTTTTGCACATTGTAAGTCGCTTATTACTCATTCTCTTCTGCAAAGTCACTTTCTCCGTGCCAGGCAACTGCAACACCATTGGGGTAACGCAAATCGATATAGCGAATATGTTCCCCAACCTGAGCAAGCTCACGCTGCCACGATGCCGACAAACGAGCTAGTCGGATTTCATGCTGACGTCTTCCTAACATTACCCAGGCACCATTGCTTAACTGGAGCCGCCATGCACCACGGGGTTCTAGGCGTAATTGAGAAAGTGACAACGATAATCCCTGGAAATGAGGCGTTAAGCGGCGATAATAGGTAAGCACCTCTTCACCACTTCCCGTCGGCCCAGCCAAATCAGGAAGCCCTTGAGGCACGCCTAGTGGCGCAAACGCAAACGACTCACCTTTGGGGTTAAGTAGAAAATCATCGTTCCAGCGGGCCACTGGCGTTTGCTCTACCAGCTCAAATACAAGTGCATTTGGCCACTCTCTGGAAATTCTAACTTCATTCAGCCAGCCAATTCTCAACGCACGCCTACGCAACTCACCTAAATCTGCCGAGAGCCAAGTTGCCTCTTGAACGAGCGGCGCTAGCTGAGTACGGAGGTAATCAGCACTCACATACTCCCACTCGCCACGAATAGACACACGCTCAATAGGCTTATCTAACCATAGCCATAAGGCACGCCCACCAGCACCGAGCAACAGTGTCAGCAATATGAGGCCTAACCACGCATTACGCTTCTTCATGAGCAGCTGCGTTGAACCGCAGTATTCAATATACTCAACACCAACTGATCAAACTCTATGCCCGCATGCGCCGCCGCTTGAGGCACTAAACTATGATCCGTCATTCCTGGCACAGTATTAACTTCAATCAGCCAAAACTTGCCCATCGCATCGCGCATCACATCTACACGCCCCCAGCCTTCGCCACCTACAGCATCAAACGCTTTCTTGCATAGTTCTGCCAAGGCCTGCTCATCACTAGATGCTAAGCCACTGGGCAGGTGATACTGAGTAGTGTTAGCAATGTATTTCGCTTCGTAATCATAAAAACCGCCTGGGACTTCGACACGAATTGCCGGCAACACGTCATTACCAAGCAGAGCAACGGTATACTCTTCACCTACAATGAACCGCTCAGCCATAACACGGGCGTCATAGTTCGCCGCCTCGTGATAAGCAGCTTCTAATGCTTCCTGGCTTTTAACGATACTAATCCCCAGCGTGGAACCTTCGTGAACAGGCTTTACCATCATTGGTAAACCTAATTGCGACACCACCATAGACCAATCAGATGTCTCGCTGAGCATGATGCTTTCAGGTGTGGGTAACCCTACAGCCTGCCAAACCTGCTTCGTACGCTGCTTATCCATTCCTAACGCTGACGCCAGCACCCCACTGCCGGTGTAAGGCAGCCCTAAAAGCTCTAGCGCTCCCTGCAGCGTACCATCTTCACCACCACGACCATGAAGAGCCACAAAAACAGCCGTTGGGGCAAGGCGTTCTAGCCCTACCAAACCCTCTTCTTTTGGATCGTAGCCAATGGCATCGATACCTTGACGCTTTAATGCGTCAAGCACAGCTGCACCGCTTTTAAGCGACACTTCGCGCTCTGCTGAAGTACCACCATAAACAACAACGACGCGTGCCAAGGGGTCATTCAATGACATTGCTGTACTCATAGCTCTACCTTATCTAGCGCCAACTTGGCTTGCGCGAAACGCAGCGAAATACCACCCACATCACCGGCACCTTGAGTAATAAAGATATCCCCAGGGCGCAGAAGTTTGCTTAACAGTGCAGGTAGCTCCTGTTTATGCTCAACGAACACTGGATCGACTTCTCCTCGCTGACGAATAGACCCAGCAAGGGTGCGGCCTTCGGCGCCTGGAATCACGGCTTCCCCAGCGCTATAAACATCCAATAGAACGAGCGTATCCACTTGAGAAAGCACACGAACAAAATCTTCATAAAGATCGCGGGTGCGACTGTAGCGATGCGGCTGGTACAACATGACCAGTCGACGATCCGGCCAACCTGCACGAACCGCCTGAATGACCATGTCAACTTCACGGGGATGGTGCCCATAATCGTCGACTAACATGATCTCGCCATCAGCCTTGGGGGCGCTGAAGTGGCCATGCACTTGAAAACGGCGTCCTACACCAGCAAAACTTGCAAGCCCACGAAGAATGGCATCGTCGCTGACCCCAGCATCCGTTGCTACAACAATCGCCGCCATAGCGTTTAACGCATTATGGCGACCAGGCATTGCTAGCCGAATAGCTAATGGAGCAGCTTCCCCAGGACGCACTGCGGTGAACGAGACTTCACCGCCTTGCTGAGTGAAGTCCACAATGCGGTAATCAGCATCTTCATCGAAACCGTAGGTGACAAACTGACGCTTCACCTGATCACGCATCGACCGAATGTTAGCGTCATCAATACACAGCACTGCCAGCCCGTAAAACGGCAAATTATGCAGAAACTCGATGAATGTGCTTTTTAAGCGCTCAAAATCCCCACCATAGGTCGCCATATGGTCTGCATCTATGTTCGTCACAATAGAGACCATTGGCTGAAGATGAAGAAAAGACGCATCCGATTCATCAGCCTCAGCGACTAGATAATCACCCTCCCCCAACCGAGCGTTAGCGCCAGCACTGGTGAGTTTTCCACCAATCACAAAGGTGGGATCCAATCCGCCTTCCGCCAGCAGCGTTGCCGTCAAACTGGTTGTAGTCGTCTTGCCATGGGTTCCTGCGACAGCAATACCATGGCGAAAGCGCATTAGTTCGGCCAGCATTTCAGCACGCCTAACCACGGGCACACGATGCTCATGAGCCCAACGAATTTCAGGATTTGTTGCATCAATGGCGCTGGAGACAACCACGACGTCAGCGCCTACCACATTCTCTTCAGCATGACCGATAGCAACGTTAACGCCACACTGACGAAGGCGCTCAACAACATTCGATGCCTTCATATCGCTACCGCTGACGCTGTAACCCTGATTCGCGAGCACCTCCGCGATTCCACACATACCTGCGCCACCGATACCAACAAAGTGCAAACGCTTAATACGGCGCATACCAGGGCCGCTTGGACGGACACCTGAGTGCAACGTATTATTAATAGAGTCGGTCACGCAGTCTCTCCTTGTTTAACCAGCGCTAAACATCCCTTTGTAAGACGCTCAGTCGCCTCTAAGCAAGCCGCTTGGCGGGCTTTAGAAGCCATATCTGACAAAACGCTCGGGACTAATAGCTCATCTAAATAGTGTGTTAATCGCTCGGGGGTCAGTTCAGACTGTGTGACACAAAGTGCCGCCCCGGCCTTTACTAAAACGCCAGCATTGACTCGCTGATGATCATCAACAGCAAATGGAAACGGCACTAGCAAGGCGGGCTTTGCAGCTGCGGCAAGCTCTGCCACTGTTAGCGCTCCGGCACGGCAAACGACTAAATCTGCCCACTTATACGCAGCCGCCATATCGTCAATAAAAGGAGTGACATCTGCCACAATTCCATGCTCGACGTAGGCGCTTGCCGTCGCCACATCTCGGTCTTTGCCCGCTTGATGGCGAACATCAGGGCGTCGCTCTGGAGGCAAGCCCGCCAACCCGGGCGGTAAACGTTCATTCAATGCGACCGCCCCTAGCGAGCCACCAACAACTAATAACCGCAGCGGACGAACGGCCAGTTCAGAATCACTTCTTGGATGCTCACCCAGTGCAGCAATATCTTCTCGCACCGGATTGCCAATCACTTCTGCCTTGTCACCAAAAGCCTCGGCAAACGCCGCGTAAGTGCGTGTCGCCAATTTCGAGAGCACTTTATTGGTCAGCCCAGCAATAGCATTTTGTTCATGTATCACTAATGGCACCCTGGAAAGCCACGCCGCCAGCCCACCAGGGCCACTGGCAAAGCCACCTAACCCAACCACCACATCAGGATTGAAGCGGCGAATTACCTTTCGCGCTTGCAGTACGGCTTGGGAAAGGTTCAGCGGTGCCTTCAGCCAGCCAGCTACTCCTTTGCCACGCAGACCGCTTATGTCGATGGTATGAAGCGTAATACCTGCTTCTGGCACTAGGCGATTTTCGATCCCTCTTGGGCTTCCCAGCCATTCAACGTCGACATTGTGGGCTTTGAGCGAACGTGCTAATGAAAGCGCCGGAATAACATGACCTCCGGTACCTCCCGCCATAATTAAAATGCGTCGACGTGCGTTCGTCGTCACAAACAACTCCTTGAGTAGTTACGGTAACCGAGGTTCATGGCGTGACTTATAGGGTGTTGATACACGACGCGGACGGTGACGCGTCTCTGCATCTACGCGCAACAACAAGCCAATCATCATACCGGTTACCAATAAACTTGAACCGCCATAGCTAATCAACGGCAATGTTAGCCCTTTCGTTGGCAACAGCCCCGAGCTTACCGCCATATTGATAAATGCCTGAGCTGCAATAACGAAACCTATGCCATAGCTGACATAGGCACCAAATAAATGGCCTGCCAATTCTGCGCGACGACCAATCAACATCGCCCTGGTAATGAGCAAGGTAAATAGTAGTACAACGAGAATGGCCCCTATCATGCCAAGCTCTTCTGCGATGACAGCAAAAATAAAGTCTGTGTGAGCTTCAGGCAGGTAGTGAAGTTTTTGCACACTATTACCTAAACCAGTACCGGTCACATGCCCACGACCGAAAGCAATCAGCGCCTGGGTAAGCTGATAGCCAGTCGCAAACTGATCAGCCCAGGGGTCCAAAAAGCTCGTCCAGCGCGCTAAGCGGTAAGGCTCCATAACGACCATCATGACGGCACCAACAGCCAATACGCCACCACTACCAAATAGCAAGGTAAGTGAAGCGCCGCTCATCATTAACATACCAATAACGCACACGGTATATACCACCATGCCGCCAAAATCGGGAGCAAGAAAAAGCAGCCCTGCCGGAATGGCAAGCACCGCTAAAGGTCGCCACATACTTAATGCACGTTGGCGCAGATCATAGGTAAAGCGAGACATGAAGGCGGCCATGTAAAAAATCAAACCGATTTTTCCAAGCTCCGAAACTTGCAGGCTCGGTAAGGGGCCAGGCAGTGAAATCCAGCGTTTGCTGCCGTTAACTTCCTGACCAATCACGAGCACCAGCACTAGCATGATAATGCTCATTAGCAAAATTAGCGCTGCGTTTTGCCGCCATGCTTCCAAAGGAACACACAGCATAAAAAAACAAGCCAATATAGCCAGGAGTAGAAAAATGCCATGCTGCCGAGAGTAGTGATAGCTGTTTTCCAGCAGACCTACCGATGCTGAACTTACCATCACCCAGCCTAACCCAGCTAACGCTACGGCGGCGGCGATCAACCACACATCGGAGGGTAAATGTCGCGTTGTCAAAGTATCGCGGATACGCTGTACTCGGCTCATAACCTCTCTCCTGAGTGATTATGCTGTTTATGCTTTTGCTCAACCCAATCCCGAAAGGCATCGCCTCTCGCTTGGTAATTAACAAACTGATCTAGGCTTGCGCAGGCGGGTGACAGCAATACACAGTCGCCGGGCTCAGCTATTTCCCAGGCCACTTCCATAGCTTGAGTTAAATCGTGTACTAGATGCACTGGAACAGCAGATGACAAAGCGGCTTCAAGACGGAGTGCGTCAGCGCCAAATAGCACCGCAGTTTTGGCACACTCTGCTAATGGCATTGCCAGGGGGGTAAAATCAGCACCTTTACCGACACCACCGGCCAATAATATTACTTTCCCTGTCAGCGACGCGCTAATGCCTTGAATCGCGGCTAGCGTAGCGCCAACGTTAGTGCCTTTTGAATCATTCACCCACATAACGCCATTGATACGAGCGATGACTTCACTACGATGGGGCAGCCCCTTAAAAGCAGTTAATGCTTGGCACATCGGTGCTTTTGCGAAGCCCAACGCCTTACCCATTGCCAATGCTGCTAGTGCATTGGCATAGTTATGTCGCCCTGCCATATTGAGAGCTTCTGTGCTAAGCCAAGCAGTATCACCTTGGAACAGCGTTAACTCGCCACCTTTTTCAACTACTCCCCAGTCATTAGCTGCGGGTGCGAAGGCCGTAAAACGCTCTACATGATCAACCGGCGACTCTGGCCAAGTGAGCGCGTCATCCGCGTTGACAATGACTGATTGTGCACCGCGAAAAATACGCTGCTTAGCGCGGCGGTAACCCACCATATCTCCATGACGATCTAAATGATCTTCACAGAGGTTTAAAAAAGCAGCCGCTTTAGCACCCAAATGAGGCGTTGTTTCCAGCTGAAAACTTGAGAGTTCAAGGATGTAAAGCTCGGCATCTGGGTATTCAGCTAATAAATCCAATGCAGCCGTACCCAAATTGCCACCCACCGCAGCTTTAACACCAGCAACTCTAGCCATCTCGCCGAGTAACGTCGTAACAGTTGACTTGGCATTAGAGCCAGTAATAGCGGCGACCGGCGCATTCACCGCGCGAACAAACAAAGCAATCTCACCTACCAGCACGGGCTCCCCCGTTGCTGGATTATAACGCTCTAGCAAGCCATCAAGCCCTGGCGAATGAGGATCTACACCAGGGCTGACAACCACTTCATAGGCATCTGTAAAATCAAGCGCCGTTAATGGACCACAATAAACCTCAACATTGGGGTTCTCGTTCTGAAAAGCGTGTAGCCCCGGAGGTTCAGCTCGCGTATCTGCTACCATAAATGGCACGCCTTGACGCGCCAAATGCCGACAAATAGCTTGCCCAGAAATCCCCAGGCCAATAACAACGGTGACTCCATTTGCGACTCGCACGATGACCGGCTCCTTTGTGCATCACGCTAATAGTGGCAACACTGCCGCTATTACTTTGCTAATCATCGAACTTTAAGCGTAGCCAACCCTAACAGCACCAGTACGACGGTAATAATCCAGAAACGCACAATTACCCGCGGCTCTGGCCAACCTTTCAGCTCGTAGTGGTGATGCAACGGCGCCATACGGAAAATACGCCGACCGGTAAGCTTATAAGAGCCAACTTGAAGAATCACCGAGACCGTTTCAAGCACAAAGATACCGCCCATAATAAACAGCACAATTTCTTGGCGCACTATAACGGCGACAACGCCTAGTGCGGCACCTAGCGCCAGCGCCCCTACATCTCCCATAAACACCTGAGCGGGATAAGTGTTGAACCACAAAAAACCCAGGCCCGCACCAGCAATAGTGGCACAGAAAACAGCCAACTCGCCGGTGCCATGAATAAAAGGAATATGTAAATAGTTGGCAAACACAGCATTCCCACTTGCATAGGCAAATACGGACAAGCCCATTGCCACCAGTACAGTGGGCATGATCGCCAGGCCATCAAGACCATCCGTGAGATTGACTGCGTTAGAGCTGCCAACGATCACAAAATAGGTCAACACGATATAGAACACGCCAAGCGGCAACGCGACATCTTTAAACATCGGGATCAATAAGCTAGTTTCAGCCGGTGTGGCGGCCGTGAGATAAAGCACCAAAGCAGCGCCAATACCCACCACCGACTGCCAGAAATACTTCCAACGAGCGGGTAATCCACGCGGGTTCTTTTCAACAACCTTGCGATAATCGTCGACCCAGCCAATAGCCCCGAAACCTAATGTGACCAGTAGCACCACCCAAACATAATGATTGGTTAAATCGCCCCAGACCAGCGTACTGATAGCAATAGCCAACAATATCATTGCCCCACCCATAGTGGGCGTACCTGCTTTAGACAAATGAGATTGAGGGCCATCATCACGAATCGCTTGGCCAATCTGACCTTCAACTAATCGGCGTATAACCCAGGGCCCAAGCCACAGGCATAGCATGAGGGCCGTTAGCGCTGCGAGAATGACACGTAAGGTTAAATAGTTAAAAACTTGGAAAGCAGACTGATATTGGGCTAGAAAATTCGCCAGGTGAAGTAACATGAACGGCGCTTACCTTGTTTCATCCGCACGTAGCGCAGCAATGACATTTTCCATGCCTGCACTACGCGATCCTTTCACCAGCAGTGTGGTGTTAGGCGGCAGAGTATTAATAACATGACGCACTAGCGTCTCGTGGTCGTCAAAATGCAGCCCGCGACCGAAGGCTTCACTTGCTGAACGGGCGGCATCACCAAAAGTCAGCAATGTATCGATACCCAGTGACGCAGCGTAATGACCGATCTCAGCATGTAGGGCATGAGACTCGCTACCCAACTCCCCCATTGCGCCAAGCGCGCACCAGCGCGGTGTAGGAAAGTTCGCTAACGCATCCAACGCCGCTTTCACAGCACCAGGATTTGCGTTGTACGTGTCGTCTAACAACGTCGTATTGCGCACACCGGGGACGATGCTTAACCTACCAGATAATGAGGACAATTCGCATAGCCCCGTCACTACTTGCTCTGGTGTAACGCCTAATGCGAGAGCCGCTGCAGCAGCCGCCAAAGCATTACTCACATTATGTTTACCAATCAAGGGCAGTTGGACGTCGCCCAGCACTTGGCCACGCTCAACAAGCGTAAAAGCATACCGCCCCAAAGAGTCGCACGAAAGTGCGGACGCGTGAACGTCCGCATCGCCATGTAAGCCGTAGCTTACAACTTTCTTGCTTCCCGCACAGGCTAACCAAAATTCAAAGTAATAGTCATCGCGATTTAGCACCGCAATACCATCTTCAACTAGCCCGGTTAATATTTCGCTTTTGGCTTGGGCAATTTGCCCCATACCGCCAAACTCTCCGACATGTGCGCCTGTTACATTGGTAATGATGGCGACATTAGGGGAGGTCAACTGGCTGGTCCAGGCAATTTCGCCCAAATGGTTAGCCCCTAGTTCAATCACACCTACCTGATGGTGCGTTGCTAAACGCAGCAATGTCAGCGGCGCACCAATGTCATTGTTTAAGTTGCCCACCGTAGCAAGCACACCGCCTAATGGAGAAAGTAGCGCAGCCGTCATCTCTTTAACGGTTGTTTTACCGCTGTTGCCGGTGACAGCCACCAGCGGCAGTTTACAATGTTCACGCCAAGCCCGCGCCAGCAGGCCAAGGCCCAAACGCGTGTCTGCGCATACTAGCTGAGGAAGCAAACTGCTTACCGGGCGCTCAACCAGAGCAGCTGCAGCGCCTTTCTCAAGCGCCTGCTCAATAAAATCATGGCCATCAAAACGCGGCCCCTTCAAAGCCACAAACAGACACCCAGGCACAATATGACGCGTATCGGTAATTACCGCTGTGACCGACAACTCGCATAAAGTTTGCGGGACAGAAAGCTTTAGTGCTGAGGCAATACTAGCTAACGACCAGTTCATCACATGGCAGCCCTAAATTTGAAGGCTTTAATCACTTGTTCGCTATCTTGATAGTCATGACGCACGTTACCGATGTGCTGATAGGCCTCATGACCTTTTCCAGCCACCAAGATAACGTCCTGGGTATCAGCATGCTGAACCGCATGACAAATTGCCTGACTACGATCACCTATTTCCGTAAAGGCAGCCGCAGCAGAAAAGCCCGAAATAATTTGTTGGCGAATTTGCTCGGCAGACTCCGTACGCGGATTATCGTCAGTAACGATCACGTGGTCAGCTCGCTGCTCCGCTACAGCAGCCATTTCAGCTCGCTTTCCCGTATCACGCTCACCACCACAACCGAACAGGCACCATAGTTTCCCAGCGCTCCCTAAATGCTCTTTCAGCGCTTCAAGAGCATTAGCTAATGCATCCGGCGTGTGGGCATAATCGATAACAACGCTGGGCGCATCAACCTCGCGATATAACGCCATACGCCCAGGCACTGGGCTCAACTCAGTTGCCGACTCAAACAACTGATCTAAAGGCTCGCCCAACCCATAAAGTACACTAATGGCTAACAGCACATTGTCTAGGTTAAACCGCCCCATCAAACCGAGATTAAGCGTTTTTTCACCTTCCGGCGTAGCAACAAGAGCCTGTTGACCATATTCATGGGGATGCCAACCAATCACGCGCAGCGTCACTGCTTCATCGTCGCCTACTGCCAAAACACGCACACGGCTATCGCAGCCTGCCAGCATTAGCCGCGCAAGTGGATCATCTGCATTGACGACCGCAAGTACAAGCTCAGAACGCCGGAACAACTTTGCTTTTGCAGCGGCATAAGCCGCCATACTGCCATGGTAATCAAGGTGATCTCGCGTCAGGTTGGTGAATACGCCTGCGGCGACGTTCACTGCGTCTAAACGGCGTTGCTCAAGGGCATGCGAAGACGCTTCAAGCGCCACACGCTTCACTCCTTGGTTAGCTAAATCAGCCAAGGTTTCTTGCATTGCCAATGAACCAGGCGTAGTAAGGCCTGTGTCGACCAATTGGCCAAGGCGACCAACACCCAATGTCCCGATCACTCCAGCAGGCTTGCCAAGCAATTCGCTTAACGCTGCTATGTAATGGGTAACAGAGCTTTTCCCATTGGTGCCCGTCACCCCAATCACCTGGAGGTCTTCGGGAACAGAAAACAGTGTGCGACCTAGCTCACCAAGTCGCATAGACAGATGCGGCAAATAAAGTATTTGCCCGTCCAGAGAAACACCACCTTCTTTCGTGTGCGCCAAAACGAGTGATGCACCTGCCGCCAATGCTTGGTCAACAAACTCATAACCATCACGCTGACTACCAGGAATAGCCACAAATACATCGCCCATCGCTAACTTACGCGTATCCGTCACTAAGCGAAGCTGCTCTGGTAATTTAGGCAACTCCTCAGGTAATACAGCGTTAGGCCAAACCTGCTTTAGCGCAACCCATAGACTCTCTGGGGACAACCTCATGCAATCTCCTTATGCTACTCGACCTCGTGATCGGGCGGCACGTCCAGCAAACGTAGGGCATTACCTGTAACGCTAGAAAACACCGGAGCAGCCACTGCTCCACCATAAAATTGGCCAGCGCGAGGGTGATCAATCATAACGACGGTAACAATACGCGGGTCGGAAATAGGCGCAATCCCCGCAAAAACACTGCGGTAAGCATCAGTGGTATAACCTTGCTGCCCTATTTTACGCACCGTGCCTGTTTTCCCCCCCACACGATAGCCTTCAACGCGCGCTCGGCGACCACCGGTATAGGCGGCGACCGACGTTTCTAAAATATTCAGCAAATCATTGGCCACTGTGGGCGATATAGCAGGACTCCCCTGAGGAGGCTCAGAAAGCCTCAACAGCGAGGGCGGCAAACGCACGCCATTATTGGCTAGCGCAGTGTAAGCACTGGCCAATTGAACCGCTGAAACAGAGAGACCGTAACCATAGGAGAGCGTCGCTCGTTCACTTCGAGACCAGCGAACTGGCGCTGGCAAACTGCCTGTCGCCTCACCAGGAAAGCCGGTTCCCGGTGCTTGTCCAAGACCTAGCTGATTGTATTTTTCCCAAATGGCCGTATCGCTTAGCTGTAGCGCTAAACGAGACATACCAACGTTTGAAGATTTTTCTAGAATCCCCGCTAAATCTAAATCGCCATAATTACGGAAGTCTCGAATAGTGAACTGATCCAGGCGCATCCAGCCAGGCGAGGTGTCAACGATAGCATCACGATCTACAACACCACTTTCCAGTATTGCAGCCATTGCCAAAGGCTTCATAACAGACCCTGGTTCAAACACATCAACCAGTGCCTGGTTGCGTAAACCTCGCGGATCTAACCCAGCGCGGTTATTCGGGTTGTAAGAAGGCAAGTTAGCCATTGCTAACACTTCCCCTGTGCGCGCATCGAGCATTACTAACACTCCACCGTCCGCCTCATGCTCAGCGACAGCAGCGCGCAATTCACGGTAGGCCATATATTGAATACGCTGATCAATCGCCAACGTTAACTCACCGCCAGGTTGCGCTTCACGGATAACTCCGAGCTCACGAACTAAACGACCTCGTCGATCTTTTATGACTCGGCGTTGTCCAGGATGCCCCGCTAAGTAGGGCTGATAAGAGAGCTCTAGACCCTCTTGCCCCACATCATCCACATTGGTAACACCCAGCAACTGCGCCGCCACTTCACCGGCTGGATAATAACGCTTGTATTCACGCTGCTGATAAACACCAGGCGTGCGTAAATCCAGTATGCGCTGGGCCGCATCGGGCGTCATTTGACGACGAAGGTACATAAATTCTCGACTGCTATATCGAGAGACACGGGATTCAAAGTCATCGAGCGACATGCCTAAAGCTTGCGCCAGCATTACTCGCTGAATGGCATCGGTAGGTAGCTCTTGAGGATTCGCCCAAAGTGTTACAACAGGCGTAGAAATAGCCAGAGGTTCACCATTACGATCAGTGATCATACCGCGGTGTGCGGGTATTGCCTCATGGCGAAGCGTACGGGCATCGCCCTGGCTCTGTAAAAACGGGCGATCAATTACCTGAAGCAGCGTAATCCTGCCGACTAAAATGGCTGACGCAAGCATTACAATAATGAGAATAAATAAAAAGCGTCCGCCAGCTAATGGCGGCGCAATAGGCATTTGACGGGATATCCCTCCCCGACTTTCGCGCTTCATGGTCGAATCACCTCGACATCATTCACATCGGGAATGCGCATTTCAAGCCGTTCCGTAGCAATTTGCTCTACACGGGCTGGAGTAGACCACGCCCCCTCTTCCAATAGCAGCTGCCCCCACTCGGTTTGCAGCTGATTTTTTTCCTGCTCTAACTGCTGTAGCTGCGCATACTGCACTCGCGTCATATGCGTGGTGGCAACCACTAAACCACCGGTCACGACACACGCCAAGAACAGCACGATAAGGATAACCGGCCAAGCTCGAAAACGTAGCTTGAAAGGCCATTCGGTGCGCAGCGTTGACGCCCAACGCTCTATCCGATCCATGCTCATGATCACACTCGTTTACGGGCGGCCCGCATGACGGCACTGCGCGCCCGAGGGTTAGCGTCTACCTCTTCATCACTTGGGCGTATTCCTTTACCCAAGGCTTCAAGACGGCGATTTAGCTGATCATCGCGAATAGGCACGCCTCGTGGCAAGTGCGTATCACCCCGCACATGGTGACGAATGAAGCGTTTTACACGACGATCTTCAAGCGAGTGGAAGCTAATCACAACCAGATGCCCACCAGGAGCCAGCACTTCCAATGCCCCCTCAAGCGCTGCATCCAGTTGATCGAGCTCACCATTTAAATAAATACGCAGCCCCTGAAACGCTTTGGTCGCTGGGTGACGACCCTTTTCCCAAGCAGGGTGAGCCTCTTTTAACACCTCGGCCAAGTCAACAGTATGCGTAAAAGGCTTTTCCACACGTCGCGTAACAACGGCTCGTGCCAAGCGCTTTGCGTAACGCTCTTCACCATAGGTTTTAAACACATTGGCAATATCATTTTCGCTAGCACGGGCTAAAAACGCAGCGGCACTCTCTCCTTGAGTAGGATCCATACGCATATCAAGAGGACCGTTGCGCATAAAGCTAAAGCCTCGCTCTGGATCATCTAACTGCGGGGAAGAAACACCAATATCTAGCAATACACCTGAAAGCTTTCCGTAAACCCCTTGCTCTTGTGCATATTCAACTAACCGAGCGAACTCTCGCTGCGTTATGTCGAAACGAGGATCATCGATATCTTTAGCGGCTGCTATTGCTTGAGGATCACGATCCATGGCCATTAAACGACCTTGTTCGCTCAAGCGCGAAAGAATGACGCGGGAGTGCCCGCCTCGCCCAAACGTACCGTCTAAATAAATACCATCGGGATTATGAACAAGTGTATCTACCGCCCCTTCTAATAAGACGCTGGTGTGGCGAAAATGGGAAGTAACCTGGTCAGCGTCAGGAGAAGGCATGTTAATCTCACACAGTGTTAAGAAAGGTGCGAACGGCGCACCTTTTATGGAAATGGGGAGTCGGCCGATAAGCCGGGTTCTGTCGTGGACAGTCATTCCTCTAGGCGCTGCGTCACCACAGCGCTCAAGCAACCTACCCGGATCCAGCGCGGGCCACGCCATTGGATCCCTATTTGGTCTTGCTCCGAGTGGGGTTTACCATGCCACGCACTGTTGCCAGGCGCGCGGTGCGCTCTTACCGCACCCTTTCACCCTTACCGGCCTCGAAAGGCTTAGGCGGTCTACTCTCTGCTGCACTTTCCGTCGACTTACGCCGCCCAGGCGTTACCTGGCACTCTGCCCTATGGAGCCCGGACTTTCCTCCCCCAACACACTTTTACAAGTGTGTTAGCGGCGACTGTCTGGCCAACTCCGGCGGCAAGCATACCAGCGCCCCGCCGTCGCCTCAATGCCCACCTTTCAATGCTTGCAATCTTGCGTACCACTCCTGCTTTCGGCCGCCTAGCATTTTTGCAGCAACGGCTGCCCCCTGCTTGACGCCAACCCCCTCTGCTAGCATGGCTTTAAGCAACTCATCAGCAGCAATAGATTGCTCATCGCTTTGAACAACGGGCGGCGCCCCAGCGATCATTACGACAAACTCTCCACGACCTTGGTTAGGGTCTTGCCTAAGCTGATCCAGCAATGATGACGGCGAGCCCTGCAAAAAAGTCTCATACGTTTTGGTCAATTCTCGCGCCAGAACAACCGCTCGCTCAGGCATTTGTTCACATAACGATTCGAGCGTGTGCTCAATACGGTGAGGTGACTCGTAAAAAACCAGCGTTTCTTCTCGACACTGCCATTTTTCAAGCGCTTGCCGTCGCGCACTTGGCTTAGATGGCAAAAACCCACCAAATGTAAACTTATCAGTCGGCAACCCAGCCGCTGAAAGTGCACTGACCAGCGCACAAGGCCCAGGAAGCGGCACAATCTGCCTACCCCGCAATCGCAACTCTCTTACCAACACGAACCCCGGATCACATATAAGCGGCGTCCCCGCATCACTAATTAGGGCAACATTTTCCCCCGCCATTAAGTAACTATCCAGCGTATCGACTCGCCGTGCTTCATTATGCTCATGCAATGAGAGCATCGGCTTATTAATGCCTAGATGCGCTAACAAGCGGCCGCTGTGGCGTGTATCCTCCGCAGCAATACGTGATACCTCCGCTAATACCCGAGCAGCGCGTGGCGATAAGTCTTCCAAATTCCCAATTGGTGTTGCAACCACGTACAATATACCCGGATGCTGGTGTGTCATCGTGACTCCCGATTTGTTAATAGCCTGCACTGACGGTGCGCCATGCTTGTGCAATGGTAAATTTATCTGCTCATTGAGCGACGGCAGCGCAAATGGAAACTAAGGAAGGATACATGAAACAGTCAATACGTGGATTACTAGCCACTGCCTTCATGGCGCTTCTGATTACAGGGTGCGCTATGCAATCCCCAAGTGTGGTTGACCGCGTCCCTGACCAGGATGCCAGCCGATTACTTAGTCAAGCTGAGCAGCAAGCGCCTGAGCAAGCTGCCAAGACGCGACTGGAAGCGGCTAATATCCTTGCTAGACAAGGGCAACGCGAAAATGCTTTTGACGCAGCCGATGCGGTTGATGAAAACATGCTTTCAGAATCGGATCGGGTGCGCTGGGCAATGCTTTTCTCTGAACTTGCTCGTGGCATGGACAACCCCCGCGCGGTCCTCCGCGCGACCCAGGTGCTTGACGACGAACTCCCCATGCAGGCAAACCAACAAGATACCCTTGCAGAACGGCAGCAGTGGGCACGCCAAGCCTTGGATCAGACTGAATATACGAAAGTATCCATACCTGAATTAGAGGGTGTTGAAATACGCCGCATAGCAGTGGCATTACCAGAATCTGGCCCACTAAGTAGCGTGGCTAACGCTATCGCTTCTGCCATGCGCCGTCATCACGACTTGCGCGGAGATAATGTACAACTTAATTTCATCAATGCGTCTCAATATTCATTAGATGAAATTTACCAACGCGCAGAGCAGATGAATGCCCAACTTTTGATTGGCCCAATTGACAAAGGTCAAGTCACTCAACTTGAGCAGCGCAATAGTGTACCACTACCGACACTGGCTCTGAACTATGGCAACAGCGCAAGCAATCAAGCACCTCAACTCCTTCAGTACGGTTTATCCGCTGAAGATGAAGCCCGCCAAGCAGCTCGCCGAGCCTTTCAGGACGGCCATCGTCAAATGGCTATTATGGTGCCCGACAATGCCTGGGGACGCCGCGTAGGTGAAGCTTTCTGGAATGAGTGGCAAAGTCAAGGTGGTGAAATCACCAATGCCGTCCGCTACAACCCTAGCAGCGCCGTAGCTAACGCAGTCAAAACAGCCCTAAATGTCAGCGGCGATCGCGCCCGCCTAGGGAACATTGATGCACTATTCTTACTAGCACTTCCCGAGTACGCGCGCCAAGTGCCGCCGACCATGGACTACTACTACGCCCCCAACCTGCCTGTTTATGCTACCTCCCACCTTCATGAAGGGCGTCTACAGACACGTTTAGACCAAGACCTAAATGATGTGATGTTTATCGATATTCCATGGCAAATCCCTGACGCAGCAGTTGGCGGGGAAGAAGCGCTGCCCTTCTATTCGACATATGCAGAGCTTCGCAACGAGTCAGACGCGTCAATGTTCCGCCTGATGGCAATGGGCGTGGATGCTTACGAGCTTGGCATTCGCCTATCAGACTTATCAGCCCTTGACGGTATGAATGGAAGCACTGGCACTCTTCGCTTATCAGGTGATGGCAGGGTTTATCGAGAACTACCGTGGGCGAAATTCCAAAATGGCGTGCCTTCACCCATTTTGATTCCCGGCCTACTGAACGATGACCAATAGTTATCAGAATCCCAATACACCGCAAACAGCACGGACGCGGGGCGCAGCCATTGAGCAATTAGCCGCTCAATGGCTGCAGCAACATGGCTTAACACTTGTCACTAGCAATCATCACGTTAAAGGTGGTGAGCTTGATCTTGTGATGAAAGACCAGGATATCCTGGTCTTTATCGAGGTCAAACATCGCACCACTACCCGTTACGGCCACCCCTTAGAGACCGTCACTGCACAGAAGCGACACCGCTTAATACGAGCAGCCAAGCTCTATATCGCTCGGCATGCTGTTTCAAGTCCGTGTCGCTTTGATATCCTAGCAATTACAGGCACGCCTCCCACGCTTGAATTCCAGTGGGAAAAAGCGGCTTTTGATGCTTACTGATACCTTTACCTAGGAAGCCCTAATGGACTTTCAATCACGCATACTTAATCACTTTAACGCCAGCATAGACACGAAGACATATGCCAGCGAAGTGCTGCCGCCTTTTATCGAAGTCGCCAGCCAAATGATGGTTCAGTGCTTAGTTAACGAAGGTAAAGTTCTCGCCTGCGGCAATGGCGGCAGCGCAGGCGATAGCCAGCACTTTTCGTCCGAGCTATTGAATCGTTTTGAGCGTGAGCGCCCAAGCCTACCCGCACTAGCACTGACAACCGATACCTCAACACTTACCTCGATCGCCAACGACTACAGTTATAATGAAGTGTTTTCCAAGCAGATCAGGGCGCTAGGCCAGCCCGGCGATGTCTTATTAGCCATTTCCACTAGCGGCAACTCAGCCAATATCGTTCAAGCCATCCAGGCGGCCCATGACCGCGATATGACGGTTGTCGCGCTGACTGGCAGAGATGGAGGCGATATGGCGTCACTACTAGGCCAGGATGACTGTGAGATTCGCGTTCCAGCAACATCCACTGCGCGCATTCAAGAGGTTCACCTACTCGTCATCCACTGCTTATGTGATTTAATTGACGAACAGCTCTTTGGCGGAGTCGACTAAATAGTCAGCACAAAACAAATTAAACTGAGCAGATCAAACTGCACAGACACAATCAAACGGGTAGATTAACACCTACTGACTTTACATTTTGAAAGGAGTCATCGCCATGGTCCTACGCTATTCTTTATACAAACTGACTGCCGTTGTGACACTGAGCGTTATTTTACTTACTGGATGTGCAAATAACGCAGCATCTAACCCTTCCAATTATGGTCAGCGCAGCAGTGATGTTGAAGCCATTGACACAACTATTGAACGTGAAGCACCACGTGCGCTGGAACGCTCAGATGCCCGCTTAAGGGATGCACGCATCAGGGCGCATAGCTATAACGGCTCATTACTTCTGGTAGGGCAAGTACCTAGCGAGGAGCTGCGCAATAAAGCAGGTGAAGTCGCCAGCTCTCTACGAGGCGTAGACCAAGTACACAACGAACTCAGTATTGCTGCAAACCTACCCGCTAGCCAACGCCTAAACGATACCTGGCTAACCACCAATGTGATGAGCCAACTCGCCACCAATGATCGCATCGACTCATCAAAACTGAAAGTCACCACCGAAAACGCGACTGTGTATCTGATGGGCATGGTGACTCGAGATGAAGGTAACCGAATTGCTAACGCGGTATCCGCGGTTGGCGGCATTCAGCGAATCGTTAAAGTCTTTGACTATATCGATTGATTAAACACACTGTCATAAAAAAACCTCGTCCTCGGCTTTTCACCGAGACGAGGTTTTTTATTCACCAACTGCTTTACTAAGAAAAACCGTCGCTCAAGAGCATAAGTTAACCACTTAGCTAAAAACCACGCTACTTAACCACGCGTAGCGTCGGCTTTTTCTTAGCCTTTTTAGACGATAGTGCAGAAACGTCACCCTCTTTTTCAGGGACAGGCTCTGTTACCGTTAACTCAGGCTTGGACGATTCATCAAAAGCGTCTGAAAAATCGCCATCTAATTCGGCATCATCAAACTCTGCCGCATCCAGCTCTGGCTCATGCCCAAACACCATACCAGCACCATTTTCACGAGCGTAGATCGCGATAAGCGCAGGCGTAGGAATCATTACCTGCATAGGCTGGCCACCAAAGCGAGCGTTAAACCCCATGGCCTGATTTTCCATAAACAGGTCACGCACAGCGGTCGGCGCTACATTCAACACAATTTGTCCATTTTGAACAAACTGCCGCGGTACTTCCACGCCTGGCTGCGTAGCATCAACCACCACATAAGGCGTTAACTCATTATCCAACAACCACTCATAGAGAGCTCGGGCGAGATAGGGACGGCTCGATTTCATAAGACTCCCTCCTCCTGACAAATATGCCCCTTACCTGATTAAGGAGAAGAGGCAGCATGAATTCAAGCGCGCATCTCTTTTTCACGCTCGTTTAAAGATGCTTTAAACGCTTCGCGTTCGAATACCCGCGACATATAGCCCAACAGAGGCTTTACCTGCTTTTCAGGCAATTCGATATTCAGATCAGGCAAACGCCATAAAATCGGCGCTAAACAGCAGTCTACAAGCGTAAACTCCTCACTCATAAAGTAAGGCATATCTTCAAAGATAGGCGAAATCCCAATGAGGCTTTCGCGCAGTTCTTTACGCGCCTTTTCCGCTTCTTTTTTACCACCGGTGCGTATTTGCTCCAGCATTGGGCACCACTCGCGCTCAATACGATGCATCCACAAACGGCTTTGCGCCCGCGCCACCGGATAAACAGGCAGTAGAGGAGGATGAGGGAAACGCTCATCCAGATACTCCATCATGACCTTAGATTCATAAAGCACTAAGTCACGATCTAGCAGCGTAGGCACGCTGTTGTACGGGTTGAGGTCTGCTAACTCTTCAGGTGGACGCTCGTCGCTGACATCAACGATATCAACCGCCACCCCCTTTTCAGCCAGAACAATGCGCACACGATGACTAAAATGATCATCATTACCAGAGTAAAAGATCATCGACGACCGCTTGGCCACAACACCCATGAAAGCATCCTCGCATCAAAACAATCTTTGATAATAACACGCCAGCGCTAGCTTATGGGATGGTAACCCGCTTTGCATTACGACTGACTAAATAAACAAAGGGCGCACGGCTTTCGCCGTACGCCCGACATGCCACTCATCACTTAATTATTAGTGAACATCTCGCCAGTACTCACGCTTAAGCAAGTAGGCAATCACACCAAAAATGAAAATGAAGATCAGCACTTTAGGTGCCAGCGCCTGAGCTTGAAGCTTTGAGGGTTCGCCCACATAAGCCAGGAAGTTAGTAAGATCATACATCGCTTCCTCAAACTCAGCAGGCTCCATGGAACCTGGCTGGGTCACTTGCAGCACATCACAAGACTGGTACTTACCCGACAAAGGATCGGGTGACTGACCCGCCACCGGATGATCAGTTTCTGAGCACACCAGCTCTTGTACGCCCTGCAGAGGCTCCAACACGTTAGGCATCGCAACCAGATCAAATACCGTGTTGTTAACACCAGTGGGGCGGCTCGGATCTTTGTAGAAGCCAAGCAGATAGGAGTAGATCCAATCCGTTCCACGCACACGCGTTTTTAGCGATAGATCGGGCGGCGGAGCACCAAACCAAGATTCAGCATCGCCACTATTCATTGCAATATGCATCTGATCATTAAACGCCAGATCAGAGGAGAAAATCAGATTTTCTTCAACCAAATCCTGGGGCATCCCCAGATCTTCAGCCGCACGAGCAAAGCGTTGATACTTAAGCGAATGGCATCCCATGCAGTAGTTAACATAGAGCTTCATGCCATTTTGCAGCGAGGCTTGATCATGCAGATCAGGATCCATCGAGTGCGGGACACTCGCACCACCGGCAGCCATCGCAGTTACTGGCACTAAGGCGAAAAGGAGTCCAAAAAGATACTTTTTCATTAGCCAGTCACCCTTTCCGGAACGGGTTTAGTCTTCTCCAGCTTGGTGTAGAACGGCATCAAGACAAAGAAGGCGAAATAAATCACGGTGCACGCCTGGGCTAGTAGCGTCCTGCCCTCTGTCGATGGCAACACACCCAAAACACCAAGGATGACAAAGCTGATAGCAAACAGCGTCAGCATGGTTTTCGACATCCAGCCTTTATAACGCATTGAGCGTACCGGACTACGATCCAGCCATGGAAGGACAAACAATATCGCAATTGCAGCCCCCATGAATATAACACCAAGGAACTTGGCGTCTAAGCCGAACACCGAGAAAGTAATGGCGCGAAGAATGGCATAGAAAGGCGTCATATACCAAACGGGCGCGATATGATCAGGTGTTTGTAGCGGGTTAGCTTGATCAAAGTTTGGCTTTTCAATAAAGTAGCCGCCGCCTTCTGGGAAGTAGAACACCACCACACAGAAAACGAACAGGAAGACCGCAACACCCACCAAGTCTTTTACCGTGTAGTAAGGATGGAAGGGAATTCCATCTAACGGCACGCCCGCCTCATCTTTCTTCTGCTTAATATCAATACCATCAGGGTTATTTGAACCCACTTCATGCAGCGCAATAATATGCAGCACGACGAGCGCTAAAATAACAATTGGCAAAGCAACCACATGCAGTGCAAAGAAACGGTTGAGGGTAATGCCTGAAATCAGGAAGTCACCACGCACCCACTGAGCCAGATCGGGACCAATGCCAGGAATCGCTGAGAACAGCGAAATAATAACCTGAGCCCCCCAGTAAGACATCTGACCCCATGGCAACAAATAGCCCATAAAGGCTTCTGCCATTAGCACCAGATAAATAGTCATACCAAACACCCACACTAATTCGCGAGGCGCTTTGTAGGAACCATACAAGAGACCACGGAACATATGCAGATAGACGACAAGAAAGAAGGCAGAAGCACCGGTGGTGTGCATATAGCGAATCAACCACCCCCACTCCACATCACGCATAATGTATTCGACAGAATCGAATGCACCTTCAGCAGAGGGGTTAAAGCTCATGGTTAACCAAACCCCGGTCAAGATTTGGTTAACCAACGCCAACAGCGCTAATGAGCCAAAGAAATACCAAAAGTTGAAGTTTTTAGGCGCGTAATATTTGGAAAGATGCTCTTGCCACATCTGAGTAGCAGGGAAGCGATCGTCTACCCAACGCATGAGGCCCTTTTCCGCCTTGGCTTTATTCGGATTACCCATTAGGCAGCCTCCTCATCTTCGCCGATGACAATAATGTCATCATTTTCAAAGCGGTAGGGTGGAACCTCAAGATTAGTCGGCGCAGGTACATTACTGAACACGCGACCGGCCAAGTCAAAGCGAGAGCCATGACATGGGCAGAAGAAACCACCCGGCCAATTATCAACCCCCACCCCTTCAGCATTCGGCTCAGGCCGGAACAGGGGCGAACAACCCAAATGCGTACAGATACCAATCAATACGCCTATTTCTGGCTTGATAGAGCGCAAGTCACCCTGGATATACGCTGGCTGCTGCGGCACCTCCGAATTAGGATCCGCTAAACTGTCGGCACCTAACGCTTCCGTTCGCTCGATCATTTCCGGCGTACGATTAATAATCCAAATCGGCCGACCACGCCACTCAACGGTCATACGCTGCCCAGGCTCAAGCTTCGATATATCAGCTTGAACAGGCGCACCTGCCGCTCTTGCCTTGGCACTAGGCTGCCAAGAAGCCACAAAGGGGACCGCAACCCCGACAGCGCCCACCGCCCCCACAACGGAGGTGGCGCCTACAAGGAAACGGCGCCGACCTTTGTTTACGCCGTTATCTGCCATTTCTGGTTTCTCCCATCAGCTTACCCGTTCCGCCGCAAAGGCGTCTTGCGACGACGAATATCAAATACGCTCTATGTTAAAAAAACAAAGCGCTCTGCACAAGAACAACCGCCCGTGACCATGGTGGTATAAGCGTTATAATTTTTTGATATTCCAATAAAAAGCGCCCAGGTCTTTGACCTGGGCGCTTTTGCCGCATAGCGTAAAATTAACGCTTAGAGAACTGCGGACGACGACGTGCTTTACGCAGACCGACTTTCTTACGCTCAACTTGACGAGCATCGCGGGTTACATAACCAGCGGCGCGCAACGTTGGACGCAGATCTTCATTGTAGTTCATCAGGGCGCGAGTAATACCGTGACGAATGGCACCTGCTTGAGAGGAACCACCACCGCCAGCAACAGTGACAAATATGTCAAACTGATTTAGCGTCTCAGTCAACTCAAGCGGCTGACGAACAACCATACGACCAGTTACACGACCAAAATAAAGGTCAAGATCTTTATCGTTGACGGTAATTTTGCCAGAGCCCGGCTTCATAAACACGCGAGCGGTGGAAGTCTTGCGGCGCCCGGTACCGTAATACTGCTGTGTCATGGCGAAGATTTCCTCAGATGTTCAGTTCAAGCGGCTGTTGGGCAGCATGCGGATGCTCGGCACCGGCGTACACTTTTAATTTTGAGTACATGGCGCGACCCAAAGGACCTTTCGGCAACATGCCTTTAACGGCAGACTCAATAATGCGCTCAGGGGCATGATCAAGCATTTTGTCGAATGTCATAGAGCGCAAACCGCCCGGGTAACCAGTGTGGCGATAGTAGGTTTTAGCCTTCGCCTTGTTGCCGGTTACGTGGACTTTTTCAGCGTTGATAACAACAATGTAATCGCCAGTATCAACGTGAGGAGTAAATTCGGGCTTATGCTTGCCACGCAGGCGGCGAGCAATCTCGGTTGCCAGACGACCGAGCGTTTTGTCCGTAGCGTCGACTACGTACCAGTCGCGCTGGACGGACTGCGGCTTAGCACTGAACGTCTTCATGGATAAAATCACCAGATTAAGTGTGTTGGGTAGCTTACACCGCTACATAAGCGATGAAGCACCATCCCTATTTTTTTTGGTTGCCAGAAAAAACCAGCAACATGCAGCGAGGCGGCATTCTACAGCAAGTATCACCGCAAGTTAAGTACCGCCACTCTTTTTTATTGATATCGCTCTTATTGATATTATTCTTGCTTGCAGCGTACTTATCGGAGTACCCGATACTAGGGCTTATGGGGTAGCGCCAGATACTCTTTAGACTGCATTTCCTGCAGACGCGACAGCGTCCGCTGAAATTCAAAGGTCAGCTTACCATCGCGATACAGCGCTTCAACTGGCACCTCTGCTGACATCAACAGCTTAACCCCGCGATCATAAAACTCGTCAACCATATTAATAAAGCGGCGAGCCTGATCGTCTGTTTTGACATTCATCTGAGTGACGTTAGATACCAAAACTGTATGAAATTCTCTGGCAAGCTCAATGTAATCATTCTGGCTACGCGGCCCATCACAGAGTTCGACAAATTCAAACCATGCCACATCGTCGTGGAGTCGGCGCGTCTTTAAAACGCGATGATTAATCTCAAGAGGCGCCCCCTCCTCACCTTCATGACCGGCTATTTCTCTAAAGCTTCTGCTTAGCTCCTGCTCGGCCGCTTTATCAAGCGGTGCATGAAAAATCTCAGCCCGCTCCAAGGCACGCAAACGGTAGTCAACACCAGAATCGACATTGACGACCTCGCAGTGGCGATTCACTAGCTCAATGGCGGGAACAAACCGTGCACGCTGCAACCCATCTTTATAAAGGTCGTTCGGCACTATATTGGATGTCGCCACCAACACCACGCCACGCTCAAACAATGCCTCAAGCAAATTTGCCAAGATCATTGCATCAGTAATGTCTTTGACAAAAAACTCATCAAAGCAGATGACGCGCGCCTCAGCAGCAAACTTGCCAGCAATCAGCGTCAAAGGGTTCTTTTCGCCCTTATAGTGAGTCAACTCATTGTGGACACGCTGCATAAAGCGATGAAAATGGGTGCGCATTTTTTCAGGGAACGGCAGCGCCTCGTAGAAAGTATCAACTAGATACGTTTTCCCACGCCCCACGCCTCCCCAAAAGTAGAGCCCCTTAACCTCAGGCAGCACTGGCCCGCCGGCACTGACCTTTTTACCCAGCAGCCCGGCAACTTTTGCTTTTAACCCTTTGTTAGCAACTACAGTTTTAGGAGCACTAGCGGGTATGGCTAATAACTCATCATAAAGGCGCTGAAGATGCTTAACCGCCTGCTCTTGAGCAGGGTCGTACTGGAAATCGTCACGCTTTAAGTCTTCCTGATACCGCGCAAAAGGCGTTAATCGGCTCGCCTGCTCACTGTCTTGACGTGCAGATAATGATGACATCAACTCGCTCCCACAGCACACATCGTGAACGAAACTGTGACGTTGTAAGAACACAGCCTGCCCAAATAAAAAAGGAATATTATACGCTGCATAATAACTAAGCGCATGAGCGGATTGACCCAACCGACGGATACGCGCCTATAATGGTCACGCTTTGTTAAGCTGTTTGTTAAACTATTTGTCAAACCCCGCCATGCGCTTGGTGGCGTGCATCATCTCTAGGGAGAATACTGTGGAAGCAAGCTCGCCATTCACTTTTGCGATTATCGGTCTCGTTATTGGATTTGTTATCGGCTTAGCGTGTTATCGCCTGTTCAGCAAAAGCCAACGTGACCACGCCACATTAAAGCAGGCTTTACTTGAGCGTGAACATCAAATAGCCGAGCTTAAGAAAGGCATGGGAAGCCACCTCACCGGCATCCAGCAGCACATCATTAATATTCGCCAGGAAGCTGATCGGCTAGAACAGCAAATAGACAGCGAAGCTGCTGAATGGAGACTGGAAACGGCCATTACACCTTCCACAAACAAACTCGCGCCTAACACAGAGGACGAAGGTGATGTTAACACTCCGCGTGATTATGCAGATGGCAAAAGCGGTACGCTATCTGAAGACTTTGGCTTGAAGAGCAGTTTGAATGAGCATGACACAGCCACACCTCAACCTCCTCGTTATTAAGAAACAGCAAGGCTAATTGCTTTTAAAGCACCTGCATGACAAATAGCATCCGCATAGCCAACCGATGCGGATGCTTTGCACAAGTTAGCGCTAGGCGGGATTATCGATATCGACAAATCGGTGCTCTATACCATACTCACTCGCCAACCACTCACCCAGCGCCTGAATACCAAAACGTTCAGTAGCATGATGACCAGCCGCGATGTAATGAATACCCATTTCTCTAGCCAAGTGCGTCGTGCGCTCTGATATTTCCCCAGACACGAAAACTTGCGCCCCTGCATCGTAAGCCGCCGTAATCATGTCTTGAGCACCTCCAGTGCACCATGCGACCCGCTCCACAGAGCCAACTAAAGGCGACTCGACCACTAAAGGCGCTCGATGGAGCACTGCAGCCAATTGACCGCCCAGCTCAGCAACGCTTAGCGGCTCAGCCAACCGGCCGGACCACAACAACCCTTCGCCAAGCTCACCATCAATGCATCCCTCGACCTTCCACCCCAGACGCTTGGCCAGCTCGGCATTGTTGCCAAACGCTGCATGCGCATCTAATGGCAAGTGGTAAGCAAGCAAGCTCATTTCGTTATCCAGCAGTGTTTTAATACGTTTCTGCTTCATGCCGGTAATAGCTACCGGTTCATTTTTCCAGAAATAACCATGGTGCACTAACACCATGTCCGCTCGCCAAGCGACCGCCTCCTCCAATAACGCCTGACATGCCGTCACCCCTGACATCACCCGCGTTACAGTGTCACGCCCCTCCACCTGAAGGCCGTTAACGGTAAAATCTTTAAATTGCGATGACCGCAATTGATGGTCGCAAGCAGCAACTAGTTGGTCGCGATGGATCACACTGACTCCTTAACCGATTAACAGGCTATCGTGAGGAACATCTCAATAAAGTGTTACGATGGAACTATTGTAAATCTCGCTTCGCGTTATCGCGAACCTCACGAACATTTAGACTATCACCCGCTGAGGAAATTTCGCATGCACCGCTCTGTGCTGCCCTATATATGGCCAATTATCACCGGGTTATTGCTCGCTGCCTTGGTGCTACTTGCTTTCCCAGAGTATTTGCCCAATCCGTTTCGGCAAACGCCACCCGCAACGGTCGAACCCCCCTCTTCGCTGGTGCCTACTAGCGGAGAGTCGGCAGCCAATCGACCTGCTCCTGAGATTCGCCAAGCAGAACCGCTCAACCGCAACCAAGGGCCTGCAAGCTACTCCAACGCCGTTAATCAAGCGGCGCCAGCCGTCGTCAATATCTATTCATCACGCATTGTTGAACGCGATCAGCATCCATTAATGTCTGATCCTTTTTTCCAGCAGTTCTTCAGCGGCGACGATGCAACCACTCATCAGCGAATGCTGTCGAGCCTGGGTTCTGGCGTTATCGTCAGCCATGACGGCTACGTGCTAACCAATCACCATGTCATTAATGGCGCCGATCAAATACAGGTAGCACTTCGCGATGGTCGGGAAACACTTGCCGAGGTAATTGGCACTGACCCAGAAAGCGACCTTGCCGTATTACGCATTACCCTTGATGACTTGCCAGTGATCGAACTTGCTGATTCAGAACAGGTAGCCGTGGGTGATGTAGCACTCGCTATCGGCAATCCTTTCGGTGTTGGGCAAACCGTTACCATGGGCATTATTAGCGCAACGGGGCGCAGCCACTTAGGTTTAAATGCCTACGAGGACTTCATTCAAACCGACGCCGCGATAAATCCAGGCAATTCCGGGGGCGCATTAGTCAACCCTGACGGCGCCTTAGTAGGCATTAATACGGCTATTTTCTCACGGTCAGGGGGATCACAAGGAATTGGTTTCGCGATTCCAGCCAACCTTGCCCACAGCATCTTGAATGAACTGGTTACCCGCGGTCGCGTCATACGCGGCTGGCTTGGCATAGAAGCACAAGCACTCTCCCGCGAGCTGGCCGCATCGTTTGGGCTAAGAACCCCTCAAGGCGTGATCGTCGCTGGCGTCGTGAAAGACGGGCCTGCCGCTAAAGCAGGCTTACAGCCCGGCGATGTTCTGCTGTCTATTGACGGTCAAGTGATTTTGGATGCTCGGGTAACAATGAGCGCGATTGCTTCCATTCCACCCGGCACGAAACTACCGCTGACGATCGTACGAAGCGGTGAGCGCATGGACATGACACTGGAAGTAGGTGAGCGGCCGGTACCCATTAATGCTACATCAGGAGAGCATCAGAGCGACTCGTAAGTCGCTCTGATGGTTATCAGCGGCTTGTTCAGACGGCGCTTTTTTCAAACAAGACTCAATCGTTAATACGATACTCCGCTGAACGAGCATGGGCCGTCAGTGATTCGCCTCGGGCAAGTACAGAGGCTATTCTGCCAAGCTCAGACGCTCCGTCAGGCGAGCAGTGAATAATGGAGGAGCGTTTCTGGAAATCATACACCCCCAGTGGCGATGAAAAACGGGCTGTTCCAGACGTGGGCAGCACATGATTCGGCCCCGCACAATAGTCACCCAGAGCTTCCGAAGTATGCCGCCCCATGAAGATAGCCCCAGCGTGACGCACGTCATCAAGCCAGTCGCCGGGCGCCTCTACAGAGAGCTCAAGGTGCTCTGGAGCAATACGGTTGATCAATTCAATGGCTTCGCCTTGATCTTGACATAGGATTAATGCCCCACGACGCTGCAGCGAAGCACGGGCAATATCTTCACGCTCAAGTGTCGGCAATAATCGTTCGATTGCAGCCTCTACGGCTTCGAGATGCGCAGCGTTCCAACTAACAAAAATCGCCTGGGCATCCTCGTCGTGCTCAGCCTGGGAAAACAAGTCCATCGCCAGCCAATCTGGGTCTGTCTGGCCGTCAGACACCACCATGATTTCAGAGGGGCCGGCAATCATATCAATACCAACCTGACCAAATACCGCGCGCTTAGCAGTCGCCACGTAGATATTTCCAGGCCCTACGATTTTATCTACCCGCGGAACGCTTTCCGTGCCATAGGCAAGCGCTGCGACCGCCTGTGCGCCACCAATCGTGAACACATAATCGACGCCCGCCAGATGCGCAGCTGCCAGCACAAGATCATTCAACACACCGTCCGGAGTCGGCACAACCATCACAATCTCGCGCACACCAGCCACATGGGCAGGGATAGCATTCATCAATACCGATGAAGGATAAGCGGCTTTTCCGCCTGGCACATAAATACCTGCGCGGTCCAGCGGGGTGACCTTTTGGCCCAGCACCGTTCCATCAGCCTCTTCGTATTGCCACGAGCTTGGCTTCTGGCGCTCATGATAACGCTTAATGCGCTCAGCGGCGGCTGACAGCGCATTACGCTGTTCAGCAGGCAGACCATCAAAGGCCTTTTTCAGTTGCTCAGGAGATAGGCGTAGCTGCTCCATACTCTCGACTGACAGGCGGTCAAAGCGATTTGTCGCCTCAACCACCGCACTGTCACCTCGCCGTTTAACATCTGCCAATATCTCTTCAACACGAGCCTGTACTGCCTTATCAGACACCCCTTCCCAATCCAGCAGCGCATCTAAATGCTGATGGAATGCCCCATCAACAGTCGAGAGACGGGCAATGGTGGCTGTGGACTTATCGCTCATGGTAAACCTCGTGTCATTCAATAGGCTGAGTCTGACGCTTTTTAACCGCACTTTCCAGGCGGGCTAACAATGGCTTAATACGGTCATGCTTCATAGTCATGGCGGCTTTATTAACCACCAGGCGAGTGCTGATATGGGCAATGAGCTCACGAGGCTCCATGCCATTGGCGCGTAGCGTATTGCCGGTATCAACGATATCAACAATTTCATCGGCCAAATTCATCAGCGGAGCAAGTTCCATCGCCCCATAGAGCTTGATCACTTCGGCTTGAATACCCTGCTCTGCATAGTAACGCCTCGCTACGTTTACAAACTTAGTAGCTACACGACGACGCGCCTCAGCAGGCAACTGACCTGTCACACCAGCAGTCATCAGCTTGCAACGAGCGATATCTAAGTCTAGGGGCTCGTATAGACCTTCAGCCCCATGCTCAAGCAGAACGTCTTTACCCGCAATGCCTACATCTGCGGCACCCAGCTGCACATAGGTCGGCACATCGGTTGCCCGTATAATCACCAACTTTACATCTGGCAAATTAGTATCAAACAACAGCTTACGGCTTTTACCCAAATCTTCTGCCGGGGTAATTCCCGCATCTGCCAACAGCGGCAGCGTTTCGTCCAGAATACGCCCTTTTGAAAGGGCCAAAATCAGTTGCTTACTCATTGTTTAGGCCAATGGTTAATAACATGGCTTAGCCAGGAATACGGCGAATGCGCGCACCCAGCAGCTGTAATTTTTCCTCAATGCACTCATAACCACGATCGATATGATAAATACGATCTACAAGCGTTTCACCTTCAGCCATCATTGCCGCGATCACCAATGATGCTGACGCACGAAGGTCGGTAGCCATTACCGGCGCACCTGAAAGCTTTTCTACGCCTTCAATCAGTGCCGTATTACCTTCAAGGGCAATATTCGCCCCCATCCGGTTTAGCTCTTGCACGTGCATAAAGCGGTTTTCAAAGATGGTTTCCACTACCCGAGAATGCCCCTCGGCGACAGCATTCATCGCCACAAACTGCGCCTGCATATCGGTAGGGAATGCAGGATAAGGTGCAGTGCGAATATTCACCGCTTTTGGGCGCTTACCGTGCATATCCAAAGCGATCCAATCATCGCCACTGGTAATCTCAGCACCCGCTTCTTCAAGCTTCGCAAGCACCGCTTCTAAAATATCGGCACGGGTGCGCTTCACTTTCACGCGACCACCCGTCATGGCAGCTGCCACCAGGAAAGTACCCGTTTCAATACGATCAGGCATGACATCGTGCTCGCAGCCGTGCAGCGTCGCAACGCCCTCAACCACGATTGTGTCAGTACCATGCCCACGAATATTAGCTCCCATCTTGATCAAACACTCGGCGAGATCGACAATTTCCGGCTCGCGCGCAGCATTTTCAAGAATAGTGGTGCCCTCAGCAAGGGTTGCCGCCATCAACAGATTTTCGGTACCCGTTACCGTCACTGTATCAAAGAAGATAGTGGCTCCTTTCAAGCGTCCATCAACTCGGGCACGAATATAACCCGCTTCAACGCGGATCTCTGCGCCCATCGCCTCAAGACCACGGATATGCAAGTCCACCGGACGTGAACCAATTGCGCACCCGCCTGGTAGAGAAACATCTGCCTTACCGAAATGTGCTAACAACGGGCCTAACACCAGAATGGAGGCGCGCATCTTCTTAACGAGCTCGTAGGGAGCATGACACTGCGTTACCTGAGAGCCGTCAAGCTGGATACTGAGTTTCTCACCCATCACAGGTTCAACGCCCATTCGTCCTAGCAACTCCAGCGTAGTAGTGATGTCCTGCAAATGAGGCAAATTACCAATAATGACCGGACCATCTGCCAAAAGGCTGGCACACAAAATTGGCAACGCCGCATTCTTAGCGCCACTCACCCACACTTCGCCATCTACCGACCCATTGCCGGTAATGATTAATTTATCCATAGAGAAGCCGCTACTATGCGTTTTCCGGTGCAGTTTGCCACTGCGCCGGAGTAAACGTTTTGATACTAATGGCGTGCAGAGCGCCAGATGCAATTTCGTCATTTAGCGCCGCATAGACCAGTTGCTGACGCTTTACAGGAGAAAGACCTTCAAAAGCTTCGCCAACCGCGATCACCTGAAAATTGCAGCCTTCACCCTGGATATGAAAATCACATCCATCGATGCGGGACTCAAGCAGTGCTTTTACCTCGTTGGGTTGCATAAGACAGGAAACTCCTTTGGGCCATTGAATTAGGTAATTGAAATAGGGAGGACGTTGAATTAGTGAGGAACAGGAGAACATGATAAAGAAAAGCGACACGCTTGGCGATGCTAGACGAGCACTCACGCTTCAGCGTTGGGCGAACCTATTAGCGCGTCGAGTTCAGCGAGCGACGTTAAACGCTCAAGCGGAGCAGACAATGCAATCGACGTAACGACAATGTCTAGCGAGTGACACGCACGCAGCCATTCAAACAGAACGCTAATCGCCGCGCTACTTGCCTTTGAAACGCCTGAAAAATCGAGAACAACATCAGTTAATCGAGCACTTTCAAGCCATTTAACGCCTGCAGCGGCCACATCGGCCGCTGCATTGACATTGAGATCACCCTGAACAGCCAACGCGCAAGACTGCGCAATCAGCGAAACATGGGGCATAGATAACAGCGTCGTCACGCGTTGCCCCCTTGCTCAAGCTCGTCGACACCAATTTCAGGCGACCAACTACGAATGACTGCATCGTAGTCTCGGTTATTTTCGCGCATCGACTGATCAAACTGATTACGGAAGGTCAGCCCTAAATTGATGCCATTAACAATAACATTGACCACTTTCCACTCACCATTTGAAAGTCGCAGACTGTAGCTAACGGGGTAAATCTGACCATTTGTGGCAACAACTTCCATATCAACACTGGCTTGATCTTCATAGCGCTGACCGCGCTGGTCGGTCAACACTCGCAGCTCATCGTAATCAAAGGTCACGAGACCACGCGTGTACGTGTCGATCAGGGTTTGACGAAAGACATCGGCGAACCGACTACGCTGTTCTGGCGTTGCGTTGCGAAAGTAGCTTCCCATCACGCTAGCGCCAATATAACGAAAATCCGCTACATCATTCAGGCTATCGTTGACTAACGCCTTAAGCTCATTAAGATTATTGGCGTAATAATCTTCTCTACCGTTAATCTGCTCCATGAATTCATTGACGTTTTCACGAACCAACGCTTCTGGCGATTTCGACTGGGCCTGGGCAGCAAAAGGCAGCAGAACGACCGCTAGCGTCAACAAAAAAAGCAAACGACGGGCCAACATTACGCTATTTTCTCTCATTAAAATCACCTCATGACAACTGACAGCACCCACGGTGCTTAGTTAGTAACCATATTGGATACAAATTGCTGGATAAGTTCTTCGAGCACCAGGGCAGACTGGGTATCACGAATAACATCCCCCTCCTCAAGCACTTCAGGAGCGCCGCCAACACTCAGGCCAATATACTGCTCACCGAGCAGCCCAGCCGTCAAAATAGCTGCAGTAGTATCTTGCGAAAGCTGGCCTTCAAGATCACTATCGAGGCTCAACACCACCCGCGCATCATACCACTCGGTATCAAGCTCAATAGCCTCTACCCGTCCCACAGTAACACCGGCCATGGTGACCCGCGCACGTGGTTTCAGGCTGCCAATGTTGGAAAAACTGGCCTCGAGACGAAACGTGTCGGAAGATGTTGAAAGCGTCATACCACTTACGCGTAAGCCCAAAAAAACAAGCCCCAGAATGCCCGCAAGCATAAACAGGCCAACACCAAACTCCATGGTTTTACTGCGCTTCATGTTATTGCTCCACCCATTAAAGGCCGCCAAACATCACGGCGGTCAATACAAAATCCAGCCCCAAAACAGCAAGCGATGAATACACCACCGTGCGGGTTGTCGCACGCGAAATACCTTCAGAGGTAGGCACTAAGTCATACCCTTGGAACACCGCAATCCAGGTGACGACTACTGCAAATACAAGGCTTTTGATTATTCCATTACCAATATCATCAACAAACGAAACACTAGCCTGCATATTGCTCCAGTAAGAGCCTTCAAAAACCCCCAGCCATTCCACGCCAACCAAATAGCCACCCCAAATCCCCACTACGCTAAAACCAACGGTAAGAATAGGTAGCGCAACAAAACCTGCCCACAACCTTGGCGCCACAACCCGGCGCAGAGGGTCAACGCCAATCATTTCCATGCTGGTTAACTGCTCAGTCGCCTTCATCAGGCCAATTTCCGCCGTTAACGCAGAGCCCGCGCGCCCTGCAAACAGTAGCGCAGCGACCACTGGCGCTAGCTCTCGAAGAAGCGAAAGAGCAACCATCTGGCCAAGCGCCTGCTCTGCCCCAAAATCAACCAATATGGTATACCCCTGCAGCGCAAGCACCATGCCTATAAACAGCCCTGACACCAGTACAATAGCCAGAGACAGTACACCGACAAAGTGCACTTGGCGCAGCCACAACGACCACCCTTCCCGAGAAGGTACCCCTACTGCCGACTGGGCAAGAAAGACACCTGCACGCCCTAACGACTCTAAGGCATCACACCCTTTTTGCCCCAGCCGAGCGACATGCGAAATAGCATGTTTAATGTTTGATTGCATTTAACGCACCTTCCCTGCAGAGGCTTGGCCTAGAATATCGCGGTAAAGTGTCTCAGCGGGATAGTGAAACGGCACCGGCCCGTCTGGCTCACCATGGATAAACTGGCTTACTCGGGGATCTTGGTTCGTATCTAAGGTTCTTGGCGTGCCAGAGGCTACCACCTGCCCATCGGCAATGAGGTACAGATAATCCGCAATGCTGAGGGTCTCTTTGATATCGTGCGAAACGATCACTGACGTAAGCGACAGTGCCTGATTCAGCCGTTTAATTAGCTGTACAAGCACCCCCATAGAAATGGGGTCTTGCCCGACAAAAGGCTCATCATAAAGGATTAACTCTGGATCAAGCGCTACCGCCCGTGCCAGCGCCACACGCCTTGCCATCCCCCCCGAAAGCTCAGCTGGCGACAAGTGCCTAGCCCCGCGCAAACCCACTGCCTGTAACTTAAGAAGCACTAGATCGCGTATCATAGGATCAGGCAAGTCAGTATGCACCCGAAGCGGAAACGCTACGTTTTCAAATACATCAAGATCTGAAAACAGTGCGCCGCTCTGAAATAACATACCCATGCGCTTACGCAGCGTAAACAGGGCCTTACGCGACAGGCGATGCACATCTTGACCGTCGATTAACACTCGCCCTCGGTCAGGCGTTAATTGCCCACCAATTAGCTTTAAAAGGGTCGTCTTTCCGGTACCGCTTGGCCCCATGATAGCCGTTACCTGGCCTCGCGAAATCGTCATGTTGATTCCGCGAAAAATATCATGATCACCCCGCGAGAAGTACAAATCTTCAATTTCGATGAAGGGAGCATCGGTCATGGGCTGGCTGGCCTTGATGGTCGTCTTGCCGCAACAGCATTAGTATATACTGGCTACGCATTAGTTAGTTAAAAACAGATAATTCAAAAAAACAGCTAGTTTATAAAGAACAGACAGTTTAAAAAACAGTGTTTTCGAAATATTATCGAACATCGTAACTTAACGCTACTCACAGTAACAGATGCGCTCATTGCAACCGCGCTGAGGAGTAGGATACGCGCCTTACCTACAAACCGCGCCAAGATGTTATTCTTACCGACCTACTTTTGACCGCTTATGAAAAGAGATGCCCTCATGCGCCAGCCACTATCGACACCTAGCCCACTGCGTGAAAGTGCGCTGCGCACACTGCAAATTGAGCAGGCCGCTATCGGTGGACTTCAGGCAAAACTTGATGAGAGCTTTGACCACGCTTGTGAACTTATCCTCGCCTGCCAGGGCCGCGTAGTGGTAACCGGCATGGGTAAGTCCGGCCATATTGCGGGCAAGCTGGCTGCAACGTTGGCAAGCACCGGCACGCCTGCTTTTTTTGTACACCCAGGTGAAGCCAGTCATGGCGATCTCGGCATGATCACCCGCGCAGATGTTGTACTAGCACTTTCGAACTCTGGCGAAACCGCAGAGGTCACTGCGCTGCTTCCGCTGCTGAAACGCCTAGGAACCCCCCTTGTCAGCATGACTGGACGCCCTGGTTCCACATTAGCCAAACACGCCGATGCTCACCTTAATAGCGGCGTTGAGCGCGAAGCCTGCCCTCTCGACTTAGCGCCGACCAGCTCAACCACAGCAGCACTTGCCTTAGGTGATGCCTTAGCCGTGGCATTATTAGAAGCACGGGGCTTCACCGCGGAAGATTTTGCGCTTTCACACCCAGGTGGAAGCCTCGGCAAACGCCTACTTTTGCGTGTAAAGGATTTAATGCACAACGGATCACGCCTCCCCCAAGTAGCATTAGGCAGCCCGTTACGGGACGCACTCTTGGAAATTACTCGCCAAGGGTTGGGCTTTACCTGCGTAATCGATAGCGAAGGACGCCTTGCCGGCGTTTATACCGACGGTGACTTACGCCGAACGCTGGATCAGTTTCATGACCTACGTGACGTCCTAGTTGATGATGTGATGACACGTCCTGGAAAACGTATCGGTCCCGATGTGTTAGCGGCTGAAGCGGTACGCATCATGGAAGACAGTCGAATCACCGCACTGGCGGTCGTGGATGATCAGCAGCGCCCCATTGGCGCGCTACATATGCATGACTTACTTGCTAGCGGTGTCATTTAATCAATCTTTTCAAACATTAATAATACGGAGGCTTCATGGCCCTACCTGACGCTCTACAAGACCGGATTCGCCGCGTAAAATTGCTTGCTATTGACGTTGACGGCGTACTTACCGATGGCCGCCTCTATTTTCAAGCTGACGGTATCGAAATCAAAGCGTTTCATACCCAAGATGGCCACGGCCTCAAACTTTTGAAACGCGTCGGAATCCATGTTGCCTTAATTACTGGGCGTGATTCTCCCATGGTCAGCCAACGTGCTGCGTCGCTGGGCATTACCCACGTGTATCAAGGGTGCGAGGATAAACTCACTACGCTACGCGCGCTTTGCCAACGCCTAGACATCACGCTTGAGCAGGTTGCTTATTGTGGTGACGACCTACCAGACCTTGCTCCAATTAAACGTTCTGGCGTAGGCATCACCGTCCCTAATGCTCCTGATTATATGCATACTCACGCTGACTGGATCACCGATCGGCTTGGTGGCCACGGCGCTGTACGTGAAATCTGCGATACCTTATTGATGTCTCAAGGTCATTGGGATGCTGTTTTAGATACGTACCTACACGGCCAATCGTAATGCGCTTTTGGGTTAAAAAACGCCTTTGGATAACCATCATGGTGTTTGCCTTAGGTGGCGTACTGGTATGGCTGGATCCGCGCGGCCCTCAAGACCAATCAATCGACGCAGAGGCTCGTGCTCAAGAGCCCGGCCATGTACTAGAGAATGCAGAAATTACTCTGTTTGGTGACACCGGAGCCATCCAGCAGTCGCTGACGACGCCACGCTTAGTTCATACCCCTCAAACGGCGATGACAGATGTCCTCTCCCCCAGGGCGACACTATTTGATAGCGATGAGCGTCAATGGCTAGCGACGGCGGAGACCGGCACCCTAAATACTGACACGCAGGCGCTCACGCTAGCTGGTTCAGCCCAATTACTTGCACCTGATGAGGGCTGGCAGTTGAATACTGAGTTATTACACTATGATGGCATCACCCGTCATGCTTGGAGCGATGCCGAAACCATACTTCAGCAACCGCCCCAGCGCATTGACGCTTCACGTATGGATGTATGGCTGGATGATAGCCAGATCCGCTTAACCAATAACGTGCGCGGCGTTCACCCGCCTGCCACTCGTTCTCAGTAGGAGTCGCGATGAACGTTCTTATTCGCACGGCACTCTTCGTCATTGCGCTACCCATTTCAGCGGCAGCGCTACCGGTTATGGCACAAAGCCAAGCCCCCGTAGAAGTAGAGGCTGACCGTTTAGATCTCGATCAACGCGCAGGCACCGCAGTGTATTCAGGCAACGTCGATATTCGGCAGGGCAATATGCAACTGCGCGGCGATCGCGTTGAGATTCAGCGCAACGATGCTGGCGAGCTATCGCGTGCCATTGCAACCGGTGGACGAGCCTACATACGTAACCAGCTCGAAGACCAAGCTAGCCCAATGGAAGGCTGGGCAAAACGTATTATTTACCATGTTGCCGAGCGTCGGGTAGAGCTCATTGACCAAGCGGAACTGACCCAGCAAGCAGATCGCTTTGAAGGTGGGCGATTAGAGTACTTTATCGACCAAGGTGTGGTTCAGGCGCGTTCTGATGTTAGTGGTGGTGAGCCACAACGTATCCGCATGACTCTTCAGCCGGAACAATAGGAGTGTCCAGTGGCGACCAATAACGCAGAGCCCGCACCTCAAACCACAGCCTCAGAATCAGAAACCGCGCCGATAAAAACACTTTATGCCCAACACTTAGCTAAAAGCTATAAACGCCGCCGTGTCGTTAAGGATATTAACCTAGAGATATCTCAAGGCAGCGTGGTAGGGCTACTAGGCCCCAATGGCGCAGGCAAAACGACATCGTTTTATATGATTGTCGGCTTGGTAAAGTCTGATGCGGGAAAGGTTGGCATTGATGAGCTTGATTTAACCCATGCCCCCATGCACGAACGTGCAATGGCTGGTATTGGCTACTTGCCTCAGGAAGCCTCTATTTTTCGCAAACTTACCGTCGCCGACAACATCATGGCAATCCTGGAAACCCGCAAAGAGCTCGATCGTAGCGCCAGGGAGCAGCGCCTTGAGTCGCTACTGGAAGATTTTCACATCACGCACATTCGTGACAACTTCGGCATGAGTCTTTCGGGCGGAGAGCGTAGACGTGTTGAGATTGCCCGCTCCCTCGCGACCGAGCCTGCCTTTATCCTGCTTGATGAGCCGTTTGCCGGCGTTGATCCAATCTCAGTGGGCGATATTAAAACGATCATTCGAGCCCTCAAAAAGCGCCATATCGGCGTGCTGATCACTGATCATAACGTCAGGGAAACACTGGATATTTGCGATATTGCTTACATTGTAGGTGACGGCCATATCATCGCCAGTGGCCCCCCTCAGGAAATTCTCAACAACCAGCGGGTAAGAGACGTTTATTTGGGGGCTGATTTCCGCTTGTAAACAGCCATCTGTAGAAAAAATAGTAGTGGTGGCATACTTATTGCACTTGCACCAAGCCATAACTCGCACTAGGGTGGAGCTTTCTGATTAACGAGCGGTTCTCAGATGGTCATGAAAGCTTCTCTTCAATTGCGTATCGGTACACAGCTGACCATGACACCTCAGCTGCAGCAGGCCATCGCCCTGTTACAGCTATCAACGCTGGACCTCCGTCAAGAAATTCAGCAAGCACTTGATGCCAATCCAATGCTTGAGCAGGAAGATGAGTTCGGCGAACAGGCCGTTAGTGAACCCCAGGAAGCTGAATGGTCCGAAAGCATTCCTAACGAACTCTCAACTGACAGTGACTGGTCAGACACTTATCAAGACCTTGGTAGCCATGGTGCCAGCAGCGAGGGGCCTGACTTTGAGCGTCAAGCCGCTGGTCAAAGTTTGCATGGCCACTTACTTTGGCAACTCGCCATGACAGATTTTTCACCACGCGACCACGCCATTGCTGAAAGCCTCATCGATGCACTGGATGCCAACGGCTACCTAACCCAGCCTCTCAATGACATTCGCGAAGGACTTAAAGCCCAAGGGCATGAAGGCCTTAGCCAGCGTGAAGTTGAAACAACCTTGCTTCGTCTTCAACAGTTTGAGCCCACCGGTGTATTTGCTCGCGACCTGCGGGAGTGCTTAATGCTGCAGCTCGCCTCACTACCGGAAGATACACCGCTGCTTATGCCTGCCAAGCGGTTAGTGCGTCAATTTCTGGAAGCGCTTGGTAAGGATGATGTGCGTTTGCTAAAGCGGCGGTTAAGTCTAGATGATGAGCAGCTTGATGATGTCATCCGCTTGATCCGCAGCCTTGATCCTCGCCCAGGAAGTGCCTTTGGCGACACTGATGACAGCTATGTAACGCCAGATTTAGTCGTACGCCATGACCACGAAGGATGGCACCTGGAGCTAAATCCTGAGGCATTGCCGCGCTTGCGCATTCAACCTGACTACGCAAGCCTGATCAAACGGGCTGACAAGAGCCAAGATAACCAATTTTTAAAAGAGCATCTCCAAGAAGCTCGCTGGCTCATCAAGAGCCTTTCAAGTCGAAATGATACGCTACTGCGGGTGGGCCGAGAAATCATAGCTCGCCAGATAGGCTTTCTGGAACACGGCGAAGAAGCCATGAAACCGCTGATTTTAGCCGATATCGCAGACGCCGTAGAAATGCATGAATCCACTATTTCCAGGGTCACCACCCAGAAATACATTCATACTCCGCGCGGAGTGTTTGAGCTCAAATACTTCTTTTCAAGCCAAGTAAGTGGCCAGGACGGCGGTGACAGTCACTCCAGCACCGCCATCCGCGCTCGAATCAAAAAACTGGTGCAAGATGAACCGCCCGGGAAACCTCTCTCAGACAGCCGCCTCGTGTCGCTATTGGAAGAGGGTGGCATTAATGTGGCAAGGCGAACGGTGGCCAAATATCGCGAGTCGATGGGTATACCCTCTTCAAGCGAACGCCGCCGTTTACGCTAATAAAACAGTGCTAACGAACAAAGTCTGTCTAAGGGCTTTGCAATAGCGCAAAAAGGGTTACAATCGAAGAACAGTCCGATGGATAAGGAGCACGTCAATGCAAGTAAATATCACTGGTCATCACGTAGATCTGACTGACGCCTTGCGTGACTATGTAAATGAGAAGCTGGAACGCGTTGAGCGCCATTATGACAATATCACCACCGTACAAGTGACCTTATCTGTTGAAAAGGAGCGCCAGCAAGCTGCCTGCACCCTGCATGCTGCAGGTGCCGATCTACACGCAGAAGCATTAGACAACGATATGTACGCTGCGATTGATGCACTAGCGGACAAAATTGATCGTCAACTCGTTAAACACAAGGAAAAAGCACAAGCTCGCGCCCAAGGCGCTGGCGTGCGTTAACTCAATGACGTTGGAAACTATTCTTCCCCCGGAGCGCGTGCTGTATGACGTCCCCGGGGGCAGCAAAAAAAGGGTGCTGGAATTTTTCAGCACCTTTATTGCGCAAAACACGCCAAGCCTAGATAGCCAAGAAGTCTTCAGCCGCCTGATTGGTCGTGAGCGTTTGGGTAGCACTGGAATAGGCAACGGCGTTGCTATTCCTCACGCCCGTAGCCCTCACTGCAGCTCGCCTATCGCTGGTTTTTTAAAGTTAGCTGAGCCAGTAGATTTCGATGCTATTGATGGCGACCCCGTCGACCTTGTTTTCGTACTTTTAGTGCCCGAAGAGGCGGACGACACGCACTTAGCCTTATTAGGGCAAGTGGCGTCCATCATGAACAACGTTGACACACGTCAGCAGCTTCGTAGAGCGGCTAGCCAACGTGAGCTATTGGACCTTATTACAGCAAAAATTCGTGAACAACCTGTTACCTAAATGGTCCACCGCTAGACACTGCCTACTAGTTTAACGTTTACCTCCATTTTTATTGGCATGCCAAGAGAAACTCTATGCAACTGGTGATCATTAGCGGCCGTTCAGGGTCCGGTAAATCTATCGCCTTACAAGCGTTAGAAGATCTTGGCTATTGTGCCATCGATAATTTGCCCGCCATGTTACTCGGCTCCCTTGTGGATGAGCTTCGCGAGCAAGGGGCACGCCCTCAACTAGCGGTAAGTATCGATGCGCGTAATTTACCAGCTGCGCTAAAGCAGCTGCCAAAAATGCTTGAATCTTTGCGTCAGAAAAGCATTCACTTCCAGGTTATCTATCTAACCACCGATGCGCGAATTCTTCTTGAGCGATACTCAGCCACGCGTCGTCGCCACCCTCTTACGCGTGATAGTGACATGACGCTTGAAGAGGCCATCAATAAAGAAGAAGAAACCCTGCTCGACATCCGTGATCTTGCCGACCTGATGATCGACACATCGCGTCTGTCGGTTCATGACCTGCGCCGCCGAATAACGGATCAGGTTGCCCAACAGCGTGAAGATAGATTAACGCTGACACTAGAGTCATTTGGCTATAAACGTGGCGTCCCACTTGACGCTGATCTCGTCTTTGACGTGCGCTGCTTACCAAATCCCTACTGGGACCCTACGCTGCGCCAATACACTGGGCGTGACGCGAACATCATCAACTTTCTTAAGGGATATCCCGTCGTAGAAGAAATGCGCAATGATATCCAGACATGGTTGGAAAAGTGGCTACCCGCTTACCAAAATAGCCAGCGCAGTTATATGACTATTGCTATTGGCTGTACCGGCGGGCAGCACCGTTCTGTCTATATGGTGGAACAACTGGCACAAATGCTGGTGAAACAAGCGGGAGAGGTTCAACTCCGTCATCGTGAGCTAGGCCTGCAGTACACCCTAAGTGAACAGCAGCCCTCCACATCCGAGCCTTCAACAAACGCGCAATAAGCAACGCCTTTTCTTCACGACCCCACTCGGCTAAAAGGAACCAGAGTGCCAGAAAGAACCTTAACACTCACTAATCAGCGCGGCCTTCATGCTCGTGCAGCGACAAAACTCGTCAAGTGTAGCCAACAGTTTTCGGCCAACATTCACGTTTACAAACAACAGCAAATGGCTGATGCGGCCAACATTATGTCGTTATTGATGCTGGCCGCCCCTTGTGGCACTGAACTTAGAGTCCATGCGGAAGGCGACGACGCCGAACAAGCACTAGAGGCCATTGAAGCACTATTCGACGCACGTTTTGACGAAGAGCACTAACATCAGTGAATACCACTGACATCATTAAAACAGCATCAGCCAACGTGTTAACTGAGCTGTTAGCTAAGGTGTTAGTTACCAGCGACGGTCATTGCATCAATTAGCCAGCTACCCGTGTGAATACTGCCACGGGTATCGATGTCATCACCGACTGCGACCAAGCCAGCAAACATGCTATTCAAATTACTGGCAATAGTGAACTCCTCGATAGGGTGCTGTATTTCACCATTTTCAACCCAAAAGCCGGCAGCACCTCGCGAATAGTCGCCAGTCACGCCGTTAACCCCCTGTCCCATTAGCTCAGTCACCCAAATGCCACGCCCCATCTGCTTCAGCAAATCATCTCGGGGCGTCAGCGGCGCTAACAAACGTAAATTGCGTGCCCCACCTGCATTACCTGTAGATTGCATACCTAAACGCCGCGCACTGTAAGCAGACAGCATATAGCTAGCCACACTACCCTGATCAATAAAGCGATTGTTGCGAGTTTGAACGCCTTCAGCATCAAACGGCGAGCTAGCCGTCGCACCCACCTCCATAGGCCGCTCTTCCAAGCCAAACCAGCTCGGGAATAGCTGGCTACCTAAACGATCACATAAGAAAGAGGATTCGCGATAAAGCGCCCCACCTGCCAACGCCCCCATCAAGTGACCTACTAAGCCGCTGGAAAGTGACGGGTCGAACAGCACCGGAAAGGTACCTGTTGGCGGCCGTTGAGCGCCTAACCGACGTAGCGTGCGTGACGCGGCTTCGCGGCCAACCTCCGCGGGATCTCGAAGCATGGCGGGATTACGTGCCGAGGTATAATCGTAATCGCGCTGCATGCCCTTCTCATCCTGTGCAATCAGCATGCAGGAAAGTGAATGACTACTGCCTTTCTGGGTGCCGAGGAAACCGTGGCTGTTAGCGTAAACTCGCACTCCCTCACCACTGGATAGCGAAGCGCCTTCCGACTGATGAATTCCCGCAACATCACGCCCCGCTTTCTCACATGCCAGCGCCAAATCGATTGCTTCATCAGTCGTCAACGACCATGGATAATGCACTTTAAGGTCAGGTAGGTCAGTTGCCATTAGCGACGCATCTGCTAACCCTGCGGCAGGGTCCTCCCCCGTATAACGGGCAATTGCCAGGGCTTTCTCTACCGTGGCTTTAATTGACGCGCTGCTGGCATCGGTAGACGAGGCGCTGCCCTTGCGCTGCCCAACATATAGCGTAATGGCAATTCCTTGATCACGTGAAAGTTCGACAGTTTCCACCTCTCCAAGACGCACGCTTATCCCAAGGCCTTGATCTACACTAGCGCCGACTTCAGCAGCATCTGCGCCTAATTTTTTTGCCAGCGCAAGCGCCTCTTCAGCACGCTGGGTTAACAGCACCTGCTGGGCCGCTGCATCAAATGCTTGTGCCATTTTGGCCTCCTTTTCGCCTGAATCGCATTGGCGGATCAATGTTGTGGTCGCAGCCTGATATAATGCTGCAAACGAAACTAATTAGTGAGTTCTAGTATGCCTAAGCAACGCCCCGAACCCCTCGATATTGATGAACAAGAAGAGCGCCCTAGTAAGTCTCAGCTCAAGCGGGAAATGCATGCTCTCCAGGCGCTTGGCGAAACGCTTATCGCGATGAAACCAGCCGAGCGCGCAAAATTTCCGCTCTCTGACGACATGTTACGCGCCATAGAAGAAACCTCTCGCATCCGCTCCCATGAAGGCCGCCGTCGCCATATGCAATATGTGGGCAAGCTTATTCGCAAAGAAGACCTTACTGCCATACAGGGTGTCTTCGACGCTATCGAGCAGGAAAAAGAGCAGCGCGATCATGCCTTTCACCGGCTAGAAAAATGGCGCGATCGGTTAGTCGAAGAAGGCGACAGCGCTGTCGATCTATTTATGGCGGAATACCCTAACGCTGACCGTCAGGTAATACGACAACTAGTGCGCAATGCGCGTAAAGAGCGTGAGCAAAGTAAACCACCGACCAGCTCGCGCAAGCTGTTCAAACACTTACGCGATACGCTGGCACTCTAACCCCTATATGTCTCAATGACTGGGCCATAAAGGCTAGTTCATAAGGACCAAGTCATTAAGACCAAGTCATCAAGACCAAGTCATCAAGACCAAGTGATGACAATCAAGTCACGAAGACTGAGTGCCGCCGACCGTCAGCTCATCCAGCTTAAGGGTGGGCTGACCGACGCCTACCGGCACACCCTGTCCCTCTTTGCCGCAGACACCGATACCTGTATCCATTTCCATATCATGGCCAATCATTGAAACACGCCCCATTGCCTCAGGACCGTTGCCAATCAAGGTAGCCCCTTTAACAGGCGCAGTAATTTTGCCATCTTCAATGAGGTAGGCTTCGCTGGCTGAAAAAACGAACTTGCCTGATGTAATATCGACCTGACCACCACCGAAACTGACCGCATAGATACCGCGCTTAACGCTTTTGATAATGTCGGCGGGTTCATCTTGGCCTGCCAGCATGACAGTATTGGTCATACGCGGCATCGGCAAATGGGCAAAAGATTCACGCCGCGCATTACCCGTTGGCGCCATATTCATTAACCGTGCATTAAGCTTATCTTGCATATAGCCAGTTAAAATACCGTCTTCAATCAGCGGCGTGTATTGCCCTGGCGTGCCTTCATCATCCACGCTTAACGAACCACGGCAATCAGCAACGGTAGCATCATCGACGACCGTCACACCTTTCGCCGCAACACGTTTCCCCATCTGCCCTGCAAACGCTGAACTACCCTTACGATTAAAATCGCCTTCAAGCCCGTGGCCCACCGCTTCATGAAGCAAAATACCTGGCCAGCCAGCGCCGAGAACAACCGGCATTTGACCAGCAGGTGCATCGACTGCCTCTAGGTTAACTAAGGCTTGGCGAACAGCTTCTTTCGCATAGCGTTCCGCTACGTTTTCATCTCGCAGCCTGGACATGGAGTAACGACCGCCGCCCCCAGCACCGCCTCGCTCTCGCCGACCATTTTTAGCCGCGATAACACTTACATTAAAACGGACTAATGGGCGGATATCTGCCGCTAAGGTGCCATCACTGGCACGCACTAACACCACTTCATAAGTGCCTGACAATGAGGCGCTCACTTGGCTAATACAGGGGTCAGCTGCACGCGCGATGCGGTCTGCTTCTTTTAACATTGCCACTTTTTCGTCAGCAGTAAGCCCCGCCAACGGATCAAGTCCTGCATAACGACCGGCAGCGCTGACAGCCACTACCGGCTGCCCAGGTAACTGCTTACCACTACGCACAATGCCCGCTGCTGTACGGCCAGTATCCATTAGCGCATCTGCGGTAATTTGATTGGAGTAGGCAAAGCCTGTCTTTTCACCTGCTAAGGAGCGCACACCAACGCCGCCATCAATGTTATAGCTGGCTTCTTTTACTTCACCATCTTCCAACACCCACCCCTCTTGCCAAGTACGCTGGAAGTAGAGATCGGCATAATCAATACCAGCACCCAGGGCATAAGACAGCCCTGTATCAAGGGCATCCAAATCCAGGCCACTTGGTGTCAACAAAATGGAAACAGCGGTATTTACATCGCTCTTATGTGCGGTCATTAAGGGCCTTCTAGAGTGATCTGCGGCGACGTCCACGGACCTCGCACGCGATAGTGAATAGTGGTTGCTTGATCTAACGCGCTACCAAAAAGCTGATCCGCTACAAAAAGAGCGCCACCTACAATCGGAGCACCTACGGCTATGGCTGCGAGAGGCAAGCTTTGGCTAATAGGTAGTGTGACGCCTAGTCGCTGATCAAGTTCACGTTGTATAAGATTGACGCTTCCCGTCAGGGTTAGCGTGGTAGATGGCGCTTCAATGGAAAGTGGACCGCGCAGCAGTAATTGACCCGCGGCGACATCTGCCGTGCCATGCACCCGATCAAATGCAGTTCCTTGTCCCGTCACGTCCGAAAAATCGAAACGCAAGCGACGCAGTATATTGTCAAAATTAAGCAGACCAACCAAGCGAGCCGGTGTAGATTCCAGCGTCACAAAGCGCCCATCACGTACATCGGTACGAATATCGCCTTCCGCCCGACTTAATTCAAATTGCCAGGGAGCGCCTGGCCACGTCAGCGCTGCGCTGACATCCGTGGAGCGGCTACGCATGGCGACTGGTTGGCCTAGACGCTCTAACGCAGTGCCTACATCACCACCCTGTATCGAAACATCAGCGCGGGTATGACTATTGTTAGCGTCGCCTTCCCATACCAGTTCTCCGCGGGCAGAGAGCTGCCCTAATGTCAGGCCGACCGGGGAAAGAGTAAAACGTTGCCCCTGGCTTTGCCAATAAGCGGTTAACGGTCCGAAACGCCCTTCCCCAACGCCAATATCGGCTAGTCTGAGCCTGCCATCCGGCAGCTGGTTAAGCCATTCTGGCATGGCAATTGGTGTGGTGTACTGCGTTTCAACAGCATCCATCCAAGAGCCAGGGGTCGGCGCACTGCTGTCATGCGCTGCAGCAGGCATATCAAATAGTCGATCTACTTCCAGCGACGAGATAGCGATATCAAGCGGCAGCTCGCTACCGGGCTGATAAGTCACTCGACCTGACACAAGGTCACCGCTTAACTGTATAGCCAAGCGCTTTCCTTCAATATTGCCTGTCGCTTCTAAGCGACCAAAACACGCATCACGGAAATGCACGCAAGGCGTACTAAGCATTACTGATATTGGCGTATCCTCACTATCGCCATTCGACGAAGATGACGCCTGCATCAACGGTGACAACGCCTCCTGCCAGTCATCAAGAGGCAACTCATCAACCTGCGCGACAACGCTCCAGCCTGGCTGCGTTGGCCAGTCACTCGGTGCGGCAGCACTGCCCAAAGCAATTACCCCTGCCAGCTCATTATGATCAAGCTGTACGCGAGCATTAACGATGTCGGCTAACTGTGTTGTTAAGTGGCCACTATCGACGTCCGCGCTTAACCGCCATGGCCATGGCTGTTCAGCGGACTTGCTAAATGGCGCTGGCAACCTGCTTGTAATACCAAGCAAGCGGCTTTCAAGGACGATCGACGGTGATGGCTGTAGGTTGACCTGCCCACGCCACTGAGCACGCCCCTCAAACAGTTGGCGAGCTTGTTCAGCTGGAATATTGGCCAGTTGAAATAAGGTGGCGACATCAATATTTCCGCCCAAGGCAATACCGTCGTCTGGAACATTGATATCCGCTTCTATGGAATTACCTGACCACAGACCCGAGACATGCCCGAGCAAAGCGCTTTTTTCGCCGTGCTGCTGCCACGTCACCTCCCCCTGAAGATCTTCTAGCGGAATGTCGACAGGCTGAAAAGCAAGCATTGTGACATTTGGTCGAGCATTAATCTCCAGCGCCAATGAGTCCGGCGCGCTTAGTGGTAACGATAAAGCGATGTCACCCTCAACCCGACCCTCTGCACGAACATCGTTAAGCAGAGGCAGATCAATCTCAGGCATCGCCTGGAGAAACGCCAGCAGTGAATCACTATCACTGCTGACACTTCCCGACAAATTAAGCGTCTCATCAGCCATCTTTAGCACCCCATCAGAGACGTCAATGCCCTGGCTTTCAGCATGCTGAATAACCGCCTCCAACACCTGATCCTTCCAAACCAATCTGCCCTCGATCTTCTCAAGCATGGGCCACTCAGGCGCGATAGGTAATCGCCCCTGTGTGACAGAGAGGGCCAACGTGGAGGAATTTTGATCTGCAAACTGACTTTCTGAACCAGCCTCTTCCCCAGTAAAGGGAAAGCTAAGCTTGAGCGAGCCGTGGGGAACAACACCGCCTATATCGGTTAATAGCCACTCACGAAGTTCAGGCTCAAGAGCTTTAACGGGCAGCCACTGAGAGAGCGGGTAATTAAGCGCATCAACATTTGCAAACGCAATATCAAGCCCAAACTGGCCGCCCTGTTCACCCGCAATCAGACCAAAACCCCCACTCACCTCGGCACCATCCCAATCTAGGCGTAGATCCCTACCACTGATCATGGTGCTCGGGCCGTCATACACCCACTCCACCACACCCTCGGCATGGCTCAACAGCATGGGTGATTCAAACAATTCAGGAAAATTAAGCGAGCTGCTTCCAGCACTGTTAAACGTTACTCTGCCGCGAAAGTCTCTTGCCTGTACCCAAGCATCTAACGGGCCACCTCCTGGCGCTTGCTCCCAAGGCAGCACAGCCACATTGGTTAACGCCGCATCAACCCCCCAATGGCCTTCATGCTGACCTAAACGCAAACCTTGGACCTGACCACGGGGTGAGAGTGTTTGTAACACTCGAGTAAGCGATTCAGGCAACAAAATATAGTCGCGCCAAGCCGCCAAAGAAGCCAGCTCAAATGCGCTGGTGCGCACCTCCCATCGATCAGGCTGGTGGGATAAGTACCAATGCCGCGGTAAGGCTGGGCCAACACTTCCACCTTCTGGACGCGCCCACTCGACGTTTTCAGCATCACCACTAAGCCATGCTTCGCCGCCCTCACCGTCTCGCCGCCAAAGGCCATTGGCCTGAATGTTTTGCAGTACGGCGTATTGAATCTCGTGGCGAAGGGTCAACTGTGGAACATCGACAGCCAAGCGAACCTCATCTAAGCGTCCTGCATGCCAGCGACCCCACAACGTAACCTCGCCTCCCATTTGCTCTAGAGAAGGCATGCGATCGGAACGTAAAACAGCGGCTAGTGCCACTAGATGATCCAGTTGCATGTCCAATTGGAGCGCCGCTGAAAAATCACGGAAACCCTGCTCTCCAGGCTGCATCTCCACGTTCATCGCAATGGCCGGCAGCGTTTCTTGTGCTTGTGCTTCTTGAGTCTCCTTTTCTTGAGACCCTGTTCCTTGCGAATCCACGCTTTGAGATTCTAAGATCGTGACGGCACCCTCCAAGCGCGTTCGCCGCTTATCGCCATTGAGCAGCAAGGTAGGCGCGTGCAAGGTGACGGCCTGTTGGCTTCCATGCAGCACCAGACGAGTATTATCTACCCACAATCGCTGGCGAAGAATAAGACCTGCCCAGGCGTCCAACGCCGCTAAATCAACAGTAGGCTCCTGAGACATAACGATCGGCAGCTCTGCTGGTGCAGGCCAGCCCCAAGCAGCGTCTCGCTGCTGATATAGATGAAATTCAAGGCCTGTGATGCGCGCATCATTAAATACGGGTGCAATACTTCTCAATGTCGCCCAACCATCAAGCCGTAAATGCGCACTTTCAAGGGATACTAATTGCTGCCCGTCAGGCGTCGCTGAATGCACACCTTCCAATTGCAAAACAAGATCGTTACGCGCCAACGACAGCGATAGGTGCTCGATAGTAACGGGCACCCCCACACGGGCCTCTAATAACGCTTCTATTTTCGGTGTTAGTAGGCTGGATTGGCTAATTAATAAGCGTGCCAATAATAGAAAGACAGCAAGACCTCCTAGTAACGAGGCGATCGCTACTAGGCACCATCGAGAGAATGAACGTAACGCTATCATTACATTAGTACGATGTCGTACTGTTCTTGGGAGTAGTGTTGCTCTACTTGAAAACGAATGGTTTTATTAATAAACGTTTCCAGGTCGGCGACCGCCGCAGACTCTTCGTCCAACAGTCTGTCAACTACCGGTTGAGAGGCAAGCACCATATACGTTTCGGCACTGTAGGCACGCTCTTCGCGCAATATCTCGCGAAAAATCTCGTAACAAACAGTTTCAGGCGTTTTCAACGTCCCGCGCCCACTGCATGTTGGGCAAGCCTCGCACAAGGTTTGCTCCAGACTTTCCCGCGTGCGTTTACGGGTCAACTGCACTAAACCCAGCTCAGTCACTCCGGTGCACTTCGTCTTCGCATGATCACGCTCTAGCGCTTTCTCAAGCACGCGTAACACTTGGCGCTGATGCTCTACATCCACCATATCGATGAAGTCGATAATAATGATGCCGCCAAGGTTGCGTAGCCTTAGCTGACGGGCAATCGCAGTCGCCGCTTCCAGGTTCGTTTTAAAAATCGTCTCTTCAAGATTACGATGACCGACATAACCACCGGTATTCACATCAATTGTGGTCATCGCTTCTGTCGGGTCGATAACCAGATAGCCACCGGACTTCAACTGAACCTTACGCCCCAGTGCTTTTTGAATTTCATCTTCAACGCTATACAGATCAAAGATGGGTCGCTCGCCTGGATAATACTCGATACGGTCTACCGCATCTGGCATAAATTCTTCAGCAAACTCGACCAGTTTGACAAAGTTCTCGCGGGAATCGATGCGCACTTTTTCAATATCATCGCGCATGACATCCCGTAATGTACGCATAAACAACGGCAGGTCATCGTAGATCACACTAGGCGACGCCGCCGTTATTTTACGCTCACTGACTTTGCGCCAAATACGCAGCAGGAAGTACATGTCACCCGCCAGCTCTTCATCACCGACCCCCTCTGCCGCTGTGCGCACGATGAAGCCACCGGTTACCTCGATGGTCTGCTCGTCAATGCCCTTATCGAGCAGCGCTTTTAAACGCTCCCGCTCTCGCTCATCTTCAATGCGCTGAGACACGCCATGATGGGGAGAGTCAGGCATATAGACAAGATAACGTGAAGGAATCGAGAGATGGGTAGTGAGCCTGGCACCCTTGGTGCCAATGGGATCTTTGGTCACCTGAACGACAAGCGCCTGACCTTCATGTAGCAACTGACCAATAGTCTGCTGCTCATCATTAGGCGTCCCTGATGGCATTACCTCATGGGCATGAATAAACGCAGCGCGTTCAAGGCCAATATCAACAAAAGCAGCCTGCATGCCAGGCAGCACACGTACTACTTTGCCTTTGTAAATATTACCTACAATGCCGCGCCTACGTGAGCGTTCAATGAGCGCCTCTTGTAAGACACCATTTTCCACCAGCGCAACGCGAGTCTCCATTGGCGTTAAATTGATGAGGACTTCACCGCTCATGCAAAATTCCTTATTGAGTCACAGTATCCTTGCCAACACAGCAGGCGGCGAAATGGCGGTTAGCTCTGCTGATAGCAGCCCGACCAGATTGGCACCCCTTGCTGGCACAACAAGCGTGTTGTTTCATAGAGAGGCAGCCCAACGACTGCTGAATGGCTGCCCTTAATTTCTTCAACAAACACAGCGGCTAAACCTTGGATGGCATATCCTCCGGCTTTGTCTACTGGCTCACCAGTTTGCCAGTAGTCCGCTATTTCCTGCTGACTGATTACGCGCATCTTGACGACCGTTGTCACACAACAAGAGAGTACACCCTTGGGGCCAGCCACAGCGACCGCTGTTAATACATTATGACGACGCCCTGACAGCTTCTTAAGCATAACGGCTGCATCATGCTCATCAATTGGCTTGCCTAATATCTGATCATCAATCACCACGGCCGTATCTGAACCCAGCACAGGAAGGGCTGTTCTTGAAACAGCCGCTTGCGCTTTCGCACTCGCCAAGCGCTCCACATAAGCTTGCGCAGATTCACCCTTGAGCGGCGTTTCATCTACGTCACTTGGCATGACCTCGACCGCCACACCTATCGATGCTAACAACGCCTTACGTCTAGGCGATGCCGAAGCAAGGCATAACACAGGCGGCGATGCAGAACGTGAACTATCCATTACAGCAACTCCGGCAGCTTATTAAATGCTCAGCCGCATGAACTATAAATCATTACACGCTAGCTAAACGCTGTTCGAGCGCTTTAAGCATGGTAGACCACCAGGGCCACAGAACAGCACTGATCAGTGATGGAATCAAAAAAGACAAATGGATTGAAAAATCCCCCGTCAGCGTGCGTAACCACTGCTCAATCAACTGCACCAAGCCTAATAAGACCAACACGAGAACAGACTGCTGTACTAAAGAGTAAGCACGAAAGCGCGGGTAAACCAGGGCGCATAAGAAGGCCAACAGCGACAATATCAGAGCATGCTGACCTAACGCGGTACCTTCGATCAAATCCATCAGAATGCCGATAACAAAGCCATGAAAAACACCAACTCTATCCGGTGTTCGCATGCACCAGTAAATCAGCATTAGCCCTATCCACTCAGGACGGTATACCTGCCACCCCTCTGCTAAAGGCATCACTTGCAAGCACAATGCAAGCACAAGCGTAAACCATACAAAGATAAGTGATACGACTGGCGTCTTAGCCATTACTGCACCTCTCGTGCAGCATCCTGCTGCAAACCAATACGCTGGGCAGCGTGCAGTGCAGCGGCTGAAATTTCCATACCCTCTCCCCAAATAGTATCCTCTATCTCTTCACGGGGCGGCGGGAACAGCAATAAGAAGTGACGTGAACGCTGCAACTGAGCAGAGGGCTCTGCGGTCACTTGAGCGAAAGGCTGACCTGGGTCGTGATAAACGTCGGTGACCCTAGCAACGGGATGGCCTGGCGGGAAGCGTCCTGCCAACCCTGATGTGGTCAGCAGATCACCTTCGCGAATGTCTGCTGTATCCGGCACATGCAAAACCTTCACGCTTCCATAACGACCAGCTCCCTGCACAATAAATCGCAGGCCATTACGGTTCACCTGAACAGGCAATGCATGGCTCGCATCAGCCAGTAACAGAACGCGGCTTGAATACGCCGACACAGCGGTCACTTGCCCCACTAAGCCAAAAGCATCAATCACCGGCTGACCGACATAGGCACCATTTCGATGCCCCCGGTCAACCACCATCTGATGACTAAAAGGATCATTATCTAGCGACAGTAGCTCAGCAGTTATGTACGGAATATCTCTACGCTGAGCTGCCTTCAGAAGATCACGTAATTCGGCATTCTCCGCGGTCAGATTAGCCAACCGCTGACCACGATGTGAAAGCGTCAAAATTTGCTCACGCAGGCGACGATTCTCATCGACGAGCGCTTGCTGGTCAGAAAGCGCAAGCGCGCCCCAGTTAAGTAGATCGCTAGGCACGCTAACGACCCACTGAATTGGGGCAACAATCATCGTCATTTGGGCACGCACACCTTCCATGCGGGTAAATCGCTGATCGGCAAACATTAAAATGCTTGCCAATAGCACACAGAAGAATAGCCGATACCCTGGCAATGACGCGTGCGAAAATAGCGGTTTAATAGGCAATCCCCCGCGATAAACCGCTACGATCAGTCGCTCGACAGCAACTCGAAGGTATGCTGATCAATCATTTCCAGTGCCTTGCCGCCACCGCGGGCCACACAGGTGAGCGGATCTTCAGCCACAATCACCGGCAAGCCTGTCTCTTCGGCGATCAATTTATCGAGATCACGCAACAGCGCGCCACCACCGGTCAGCACCAAGCCACGCTCCGCGATATCAGAAGCCAGTTCCGGTGGTGATTGCTCAAGGGCACTCTTGACCGCTGCCACAATAGAACCCAAGGTTTCTTGAAGCGCTTCGAGAATCTCATGGGAGTTCAGTGTGAAACTACGCGGTATGCCTTCCGCCAGGTTACGTCCACGCACATCAATTTCGCGCAGTTCGCCCCCGGGATAAGCACAACCGATCTCTTCTTTGATTCGCTCAGCGGTGGCTTCACCAATCAGGCTGCCGTAGTGACGACGCACATACGCAGTGATGGCCTCATCAAAACGGTCACCGCCGACACGAATAGATTCTGAATAAACCACGCCGTTGAGCGAAATAATGGCGATTTCGGTAGTACCACCACCGATATCAACCACCATTGAGCCCTGCGCTTCTTCAACCGGAAGCCCTGCGCCAATTGCGGCGGCCATCGGCTCTTCGATTAAAAACACTTCACGAGCACCAGCACCTTCCGCCGACTCGCGAATAGCGCGCCGTTCCACCTGCGTTGACATGCAGGGAACGCACACCAAGACACGAGGACTAGGCGTTAAGAAGGTGCTTTGATGCACTTTACGAATAAAGTGTTGAAGCATCTGCTCAGTCACGGTGAAGTCGGCAATAACGCCATCTTTCATCGGGCGGATGGCGGTAATATTGCCTGGCGTGCGACCGAGCATACGTTTGGCATCGGTACCAACCGACGCCACGCTGCGCATGTTGCCAGACTGGCGGATAGCGACTACGGACGGTTCATCGAGAACGATGCCACGACCGCGTACATAAATCAGTGTGTTGGCCGTACCCAAGTCGATCGACAGATCGCTGGAAAACAGCCCCCTCAAACGTTTGAACATGGATGTTGTTACCTAGTGCAGACCGGGAACCCTGTGCGGATGCAAACGGTATCACCGCTACCCCTTGGCAGCAAGCACGAGTCGTGCCTAATACTGCCCGTTAGGGCCAATATGTGGTACCTTTTGCGGCTATTTTCTACGTCTGCTACACAAGACGAATTTAAGATGACCGTATGTATACCGCTGAACGCGGAATATGTTCCATCACGTTTGCAAGGAAAATTCGATCATGGCGCTTGAAGAATCTCATGTGCGCCGGGCCGCACACTTGGCCCGACTCGCCGTTAGCGATGACCAAGCCAGTGGTTTTGTCGACGATCTAAGCCGCATTCTGGACATGGTCGACCAGCTACAAAGCCTGGACACCGATGGCATTGCGCCGCTTGCGCACCCGCTGGATGCCACACAACGGCTGCGAGCCGACGAAGTCACGGAAACTAACCAGCGCGACGCTTTCCAGCGCTGTGCTCCGGCAGTAGAAAATGGCCTGTATCTAGTACCCCGCGTGGTGGAGTAGCCAGATTACCACGCACAGGCCGCTATTTTCTGCTCTTTCTATTCGCCCCCGAACGGAGCTTCCGGGTCATGCATGATAAAACCGTAACGCAGCTTGCCGCCGCCCTGAAAAGCGGTGAGCTTTCCAGCCGAGAGCTGACTTCACACTTTTTACAGCGTATCGAGCAAGCTGATGGCACGCTCAATAGCTTTATTACCGTCACCGCCGAGCAAGCACTTGATCAGGCAGAAGCTGCCGACAATGCGCGTGCTGCAGGTAAGGCTGGCAAGCTAACAGGCATTCCCTTCGCGCTGAAAGATATCTTTTGTACTCAAGGGGTGAAGACCAGCTGCGGTTCAAAAATGCTCGATAACTTTATCGCGCCTTACAATGCCACCGTGGTAGAGAAACTCAACGCTGCCGGCACCATTAGCCTGGGTAAAACCAACATGGATGAGTTCGCTATGGGCTCTTCCAACGAAAATAGCTATTTTGGTGCAGTAAAAAATCCCTGGGACCTTACTGCAGTTCCTGGCGGCAGTTCAGGTGGTAGTGCCGCCGCAGTAGCAGCAGGCCTTGTCCCTGCTGCGATGGGCACAGACACCGGCGGCTCTATTCGTCAGCCCGCAGCGTTTTGCGGCATCACCGGCTTGAAGCCTACGTATGGCCGCGTTTCTCGCTATGGCATTATTGCCTACGCGTCTAGCCTCGATCAGGCTGGCCCTATGGCGAAAAGTGCTGAAGACTGCGCGCATCTGCTCAATGTCATTGCTGGCCATGATGTACGTGATTCCACCAGCGTTGCCCGCGGCGTTCCCGACTACACAGAAACGCTCAACGCACCGCTTTCTGGCCTCAAAATCGGCTTGCCAAAGGAGTACTTTGGCGATGGTTTAGACGCTGACGTCGAAAAAGCGGTCCGCGAGGCAGTGAAAGTATATGAATCATTAGGAGCGACCGTACGCGAGGTGAGCCTGCCGCATACCCACTATGCGATTCCGGCTTATTACGTTATCGCCCCTGCAGAGGCTTCCTCGAATCTCTCCCGCTATGATGGCGTGCGTTTCGGGCATCGCTGCGATGCACCAGCTGATCTTATTGATCTCTACACGCGGTCTCGTGCGGAAGGCTTCGGTGATGAGGTGAAGCGGCGCATCCTGATTGGCACACACACGCTTTCTGAAGGCTTTTTTGACGCCTACTACACCAAAGCGCAGAAAGTGCGTCGTTTGATTCGACAGGACTTCCTGGACGCCTTTGAAGACGTAGACGTACTGATGGGGCCCGCATCGCCAACGCCCGCGTTTGATCTTGGCGCCAAGAAAGATCCGGTGTCTATGTACCTACAGGACATTTACACCATCGCCGTTAACCTAGCCGGCATTCCTGGCATCAGCGTTCCAGCAGGCTTTTCCAATGGCCGTCCGGTTGGTCTGCAGATCCTGGGTACCCACTTTGCAGAAGCACAGCTGCTAAACGTGGCTCACCAGTTCCAGCAAGCCACTGATTGGCACTTACAACGCCCTGCTTTTGCCGAGGAGAACGCCTAATGCAATGGGAAACCGTGATTGGGCTGGAAGTGCACGTTCAGCTCGCAACTCGTTCGAAAATTTTCTCCGGCGCCTCCACCGCTTTTGGTGCAGAACCGAACACTCAAGCCTGTGCTGTTGACCTTGGCTTACCTGGCGTTCTGCCTGTGCTGAACGAGCAGGCCGTGGCCATGGCCGTTCAATTTGGGCTTGCGGTACACGCCGACATTCCTGAAGTATCGGTGTTCGACCGTAAAAACTACTTCTATCCCGATTTGCCCAAGGGCTACCAAACCAGCCAGATGTATCATCCGATCGTCGGCGCAGGTGATGTCGAAATCACCCTAGATGACGAATCGACCAAGCGTATTCGTATTCATCACGCCCATCTTGAAGAAGACGCTGGCAAGTCGCTACACGAAGACTTTCACGGCATGACGGGCATCGACCTTAACCGGGCGGGCACACCGCTACTGGAAATCGTCTCTGAACCGGATATGCGCAGTGCAAAAGAGGCCGCCGCGTATCTCAAAGCGATTCACTCTATTGTGACCTATTTGGGCATTTCCGACGGCAATATGGCGGAAGGCTCAATGCGCTGTGATGTTAACGTTTCAGTGCGACCTAAAGGCCAAGAAGCCTTCGGCACTCGCGCGGAAATTAAAAACGTCAACTCGTTCCGCTTTGTTGAGCGCGCCATTGCTTATGAGGTCGAACGCCAGATTGAGCTGATCGAAGACGGCGGCAAAGTCGTGCAGGAAACCCGCCTGTTTGATCCTGAGCGCGATGAAACCCGCAGCATGCGTACCAAAGAGGAAGCTAACGACTATCGCTACTTCCCCTGCCCGGATCTGTTACCCGTGGTGTTAGATCAAGCTTACCTTGATCACCTTCGCAGCCAGTTGCCAGAGCTTCCTGCCGATAAGCGGGCGCGTTTCCAGAATGAGCTAGGCTTATCGGCCTATGATGCCCACGTACTGTCTGCTAGCCGAGAAATGGCCGAGTTTTTCGAAGAAGTACAGCAAGTGTGCGGCGATGCTAAACAAGCCGCTAACTGGGTACAAGGGGAGCTTTCGGGTGCGCTTAACCGTGAGAACCTAAGCATTCAGAACAGCCCGGTTTCCGCAAAACAGCTCGGCGAGCTAATTAGTCGCGTACTGGATGACACCATTAACGGCAAAGCCGCTAAGCAAGTCTTCCAAGCATTGTGGAATGGCCAAGGCGATAGCGCCGACGCCGTCATTGACGCAAAAGGCTTGAAGCAAGTCACGGATACTGGCGCGATTGAAGCGATGATTGACCAGGTTATCGCTGAGAGCCCGGCTCAAGTTGCTCAATATCGTGATTCTGAGCCAGAGAAACGCGGCAAAATGATTGGTTACTTCGTTGGCCAAGTCATGAAGGCATCCCGCGGCACAGCGAATCCGCAGCAAGTTAATGGCTTGTTAAAAGAGAAGCTGGACGCACTGCTGTAACGTCGACCGACGAGTGACAGCAGTGTCATAGCGGCTGCCTCGGCAGCCGCTTTTTTTGTGTCTATAAGCGTTATAACAACTGGCTTGGCTGGGTAAAGCGTTTTAGCTGCGCGCAACCGGCGGCCCACACGTCAGCCTCCAGCTCTGCAATGGCGGCGGTAGGAAAGCCAATCCCCTGGCTCGGCACTCCTTCTACTAACAGGCCCGCCAACTCACCCACCAGCGGCATATGGCTGACGAGCATAATCGGAGCATCTGCAGATTGATTTAGCAGCCATTCACTAACATCACTAGGTGAATCTTCCGGGGTAATAAACGCCAATGTATTAAGTTGCACACCCAAAGCATCACAGATCCGCTGAGCTGTCTGCTGAGCTCGTACAAAAGGGCTGGCATAAATCGTGGGGCAAGATAGTTCACCCTGCTCAATACGCATGGCCAGCCAGCGGGCCATTTTTTCGGCTTCAAGCTCACCACGAGGCGTTAATCGGCGCGATTGATCGGGAAACCCCGATGCAGCCTCACCATGGCGCATAACCAGCACACTAGGCATTCCTGCCTCCATTTTCACGGTGGGCTTGCTGAACAGCCTCACGAGGCAGAATAAATTCCACATCACTGCTTTGCTCGCCCATCATCAGAGTGCGTGCCATCTCCTGAGCCGGAACACCTTCAAACAGCACGCGATTCAGGCCCTCAGCCAGCGGCATATAAACACCCATTTCACGCGCTTTAGCGCAGACAAGCTTGACGGTATTTACCCCTTCAGCTACTTGACCTAATGCCGACACCGCCTCATCAAGACTTCGCCCTTCCCCCATGGCGTAGCCAACCCGATAGTTGCGGGATAGATTTGAAGAGCAGGTAACGATTAAATCACCGACGCCAGCCAAGCCTAAAAACGTCATCGGGTTAGCCCCCTGTGCAACTGCAAAGCGGCTCATTTCTGCTAGCGCTCGCGTCATCAGCATGCTGCGAGTGTTCTCTCCCATTCCCAGCGCTGCCGCCATACCTGCGGCAATGGCGTAGATATTTTTAAGCGCCCCACCCAGCTCAACGCCATGACGATCATTACTGGCATATACGCGAAAATAGCGACAGCCTAACGCTTGCTGCACCCGCGTTCTGGTGAGCGCATCGGCGCTGGCAATGACGGTGGCAGTCAACTGCTTATCAGCGATTTCGGACGCTAAATTGGGCCCCGCTATGACGCCAACGTGGGGAAACCCAGTTTCCTGTTCAAGCACCTGACTCATTAGCAAAAAGCTATCTTGCTCAATACCTTTGGTGGTACTGACCAGAATTTGCTCCGGGGTTAACCAGGGTTTGGCAGCCTGAACAACACTTCGAAACGCTTTGGAAGGGATAGCAATCAGCACTAACTCAGCGCCTTCTAGCACCGATTGAAGATCCGTAGACGCGATGACGGCGGGATTAATTACATAATGTGGTAGATAGCGCCCATTGCGATGCTCGTGATTTATTTGCGTCACTAAAGCTTCATCGCGCATCCACTGGCGCACCTTTGCGCCATTATCTGCTGCAATACTCGCCAGAGCGGTACCAAAACTTCCGCCCCCCAGCACTGCCACATTCATCTGCTGTTCATCAGCCATGACGATATCCTGATCATTGGTCTCGTGCGTTTAGCACTTACTTTATCATCATCTCTATTAAAACAAGCGGCCCGCTTGGATATCCAAGCGGGCCGCGTCAATCAACTACTGATTCATCAAGACGTTAAGACGTTATTAAGCCGCTTAACATAGGCAGCGGGATCATCAAGATGACCACCTTCAGCGATGATCGCCTGATCCAGCAAAATATGCGCCAACTGGCCAAACAGGTCGCCGTCAGCATTTTCCAGACGCGCCACAAGAGCATGGTTGGGGTTTAGCTCCAGAATCGGCTTCACCTCGGGCAATGGCTGGCCAGCGGCTTCCATAATCCGACGCATCTGATAGCCCATTTCATGCTCAGGAAGCACGACACAGGCGGGCGAATCGGTTAAGCGGTGAGTAATTTTCACCTCTTGAACACCATCGTTTAACGCTTCTTTGACGCGCTTAACCAAGTCTTCTTTGGCTTTAGCTGTTTCTTCCTGGGCTTTCTTCTCTTCCTCGTCTTCCACATCGCCAAGGTCCAACTCACCTTTAGCCACATCGGCAAACGATTTACCATCAAACTCGGTGAGATGACTCATTAGCCACTCGTCAATACGGTCCGATAGCAACAGCACCTCGATACCTTTCTTACGGAAGATCTCTAAGTGGGGGCTATTTTTTGCCGCATTAAAGCTGTCGGCGACCACGTAGTAAATCTTCTTCTGACCCTCTTTCATACGCTCAACGTAGTCGACCAGAGAGTGCTCCTGGGCGGCAGTATCGGTATGCGTTGAAGCAAAACGGAGCAGGCCAGCAATCTTTTCGCGATTGGCGGCGTCTTCACCTGGCCCCTCTTTTAGCACGCTGCCAAATGTATTCCAGAAGGTCTGGTACTGCTCATTGTCTTTCGCCAACTTCTTGAGCATATCCAGCGCACGCTTGGTCAACGCGCCCTTGATCTTATCGACTTTGGGGTCTTGCTGGAGCAGCTCACGAGAAACGTTCAGAGAGAGATCGCGGGTATCTAATACGCCCTTGATAAAGCGCAGATACAGGGGCAAAAACTGCTCCGCGTCGTCCATAATGAACACACGCTGAACATACAGTTTAACGCCTCTAGCGCCATCACGATCGAACATGTCAAACGGTGCACGGCCCGGTACATACAGCAGGCTGGTATACTCCAGCTTGCCCTCAACCTTATTGTGGCTCCAGGTCAGCGGGTCGCTAAAATCGTGGGCAACGTGCTTGTAAAATGCCTTGTACTCGTCCTCAGTGACATCGCTTTTCGGACGAGCCCATAACGCAGTCGCTTCGTTAACCGTTTCCCACGTGGTGATTTCACTGCCTTCAATATCGTTGCCTTCGTCGTCCTTCGCCGTTTCGGTTTTAGGCATACGCACGGGCACTTCAATGTGGTCGGAGTATTTGCGCACTAGCCCTTGCAGGCGATAGTCGTCGGCAAACTCTTTAGCATCGTCTTTAAGATGCAGCGTGATTTCAGTACCGTGACGTTCACATTCAATATCAGCAACGGTGAATTCACCCTCACCCTTTGAGCGCCACTCGACCCCTGCTGAGGCGTCAGTGCCCGCTTTGCGGGTGCGTACCGTTACTTCATCAGCAACGATAAATCCAGAATAGAATCCTACCCCGAACTGGCCAATTAACTTAGCGTCTTTTTGCTGCTCGCCAGAGAGCTGCTTAAGGAACTCTGCGGTACCTGAGCGTGCGATAGTACCCAGATTCGCAATGACATCATCGCGATTCATGCCAATGCCATTATCACGTAGCGTGATGGTGTTAGCCTCGCGATCATGCTCAATTTCAATGCGCAGCTCGCTGTCACCTTCATAAAGCGCATCGTTATCAAGTGCGGCATAACGCAGCTTGTCACAGGCATCAGCCGAGTTAGAGATCAGCTCGCGTAAAAATATCTCCCGGTTAGAGTACAGGGAGTGAATCATTAAATTTAGGAGTTGCTTAACTTCCGTTTGAAAGCCAAGAGTTTCTTCCTGGGTTGCCGTCGTCATGCGCTTAGCCCTCATTAATCACGTTGTGCTTGGCGCTCCTGCCTAACGTTACGCAGGAGCGGAAAAGGTTGTGAACTCAATATGGGGATAAGCGGCGGGATTTCAAGAAGGTGAGTGAGAAGAAGCGGCTGGCGTTTCTTCTGCATATTTCCAATTACGATATTCTGACAGGTGGGCATCGACACGATTAAGTAACCAACCTACGATCAAAACATCATCAACAATGCCAATCATTACGAGAAAGTCGGGAATAAGATCAAAAGGCATGACAAGATAAGCAAGTGCTAGCGCCATCAGCCCAAAGGCCGACCAGGGAATAGGGCGAAAACTGCCTCGCAGCACGTCACGCGTCATAGGCAGAAACAGCTTTAGTGCTCGGCCAATGCGTTTCACTGCCCATACACGTGTTTTGAGCCGTCGAAACAGCCACCACGTAGACATTCGTGCCATCGTTATTGAATCCTCCAGGTATCGTAATTGTCAGAACATTTTTTGCACATTTAGTTCATCATCAACCCAGCAATACAGTTCTAGCAACATAGCGGCTAGATACCATTAGCGAGCAAGAGGGAGTGCCATGCAAGCTTCGCCATTTCGATTAACATTTCGCAGCCTATGTGCGGCGATGCTCATCGGGTTACCAACTGCCTCCTGGGCAACGTCTGACTCAGCGATGCGCGAGGCACTTGAAGCTGCACGCCAACAGCAGTGGCAACAGATCAATGACCGCGCGATAGAGGGGCATATCCTTAGCGGCTATGTTGACTACCATCGCCTACGTAGCCAATTGCCTAATGCAGCCCCCAGCCAAGTGCTGCAGTTTATCGAGCGCCATGCTGATTCACCGCTATCAGAATGGATGCGTGGCCAAGCGATCGCAAAGTATGGCTATGCGGGTCGATTTGGCGACCTGCTTGCCGTTGCTGACGGCGTACCAGCAGGCACTGCTCGTCAGTGTTACTACTACACTGCTCTCTTGGATAGAGCACCTGCTGAAGCTCGCGAAGCGGGGCTTGAACTGTGGCTTGTAGGTAGCTCCCAGCCGGATGCCTGCGACCCGCTGTTCAATCGCCTTCGCGCGGATGGCACCATTGATGCCACGGCAATTTGGGAGCGTAAAATGCTCGCTTGGCAGGCGGGCGAAGAGCGCTTAAGCAACTATCTAGGCGGGTTACTGAACAGTCAGTGGCAAACAGCACTGAATACAGCCGAAACGGTCAATAACTCACCAAGCGCACTTGCCTCAGCGCCTACCTGTCTTGGCCCTGAATGCGCTGCCACGGCGGCGTTTTATAAAGCCGCCATGCAGCGCTACACGCGAGAAAACACCCCCGCAGCCTTCTCAACGTGGCAAGCCATTGGGCCACGCCTCAACTTAGCCCATACTGACCGCCAAGCGATCGAAGAAGAACTTGCGTTTTATGCACTCGTACGCAACGTTCCTGGCACCCTTTCCTGGGTCGACAGCGTACTGCCTTCGCTGAACAGCGAGCGCGTATTAGAACTGCGTGTTCGCGACGCTCTGGCCAAAAGACAGTGGACCGATGTCGTCCACTGGATCACCGAAATGCCTAGTAGCCAGCAGGAAAGTAGCCGCTGGCAGTACTGGCTAGCCAGGGCCAATGAGCAACTGGGTAATCGTGACGCAGCGTTAGCGCGTTACCAACAAGCAGCAACCGACCGAAGTTTCTATGGCTTTGCTGCTGCCGAAAAACTCAACCAACCCTACCAGCTCAACTTAGAACGCAACCATTTTGACGAAGCTACCAGGGCACAAACGGCACGCCTGCCGGTGGTTCAGCGCACCGAAGCACTCCTACGTATTGGCGAAGATGGTCTAGCCAACAGCGAGTGGCTGTATGCCGTACAGAATGGCACACCTTATCAGGCGCGGGCGCTCGCCGATTACGCCGCTCACCAGCAGTGGCATGCTCGCTTAGTGCAAACCACGATTGCAGCTGAAATGTGGGACGCGCTGGATTGGCGTTTCCCAGCGGCTTATCGTGATAGCTTCCTACATTGGGGCCGCATAACCGGCGTCGACCCTTATTTACTGATGGCCATTACCCGTCGTGAAAGTGCTTACAACCCAGTCGCCCTTTCTCCTGCCGGTGCTCGGGGGTTAATGCAATTAATGCCAGGCACGGCAAGCCAAGTTAGTCGTCAACTGGGGCTAAATGATCCAGGACCTTACGGCGTTTTAGAGCCTGAGCTTAATATTCGCTTAGGTAGCACCTACTTACGTGACAAGCTGGAACGCTATCAAGGCAATCGGTTGGCCGCCACCGCCGCTTATAACGCCGGGCCAGGCCGAGTAGATCAATGGCTAGGCAACAACAGCATGGAATCATTTGACCTGTTTGTAGAAAGCATTCCATTCCGGGAAACCCGAGATTATGTACAAGCCGTGTTGAGCTACCGGGTCATTTTCGAAAGCCTGGCAAACGGCGGCAACAGCGAGGGCGTCTCACTGCTTAGTGAGAGTGAACAGGCCGTTCGCTATGACCACGCGCTGCTTGTAAGCCGATAACCTCGACAGACCCTCCACTGATACAGCGCCCGGTTATACCGGGCGCTGCTCTAGCGCTAAACGAACGCCAAATACCACCAGCACCACACCGGTAGCGGCATTGAGCGTTTGTGCAAAACGAGCGCTGGCCAACCACTTACTTGCCCCACCCACCATTAGCACTACGCTAATTTGCCAGATATTGGCAATCACGAAATGAACCCCCGCAAGCCATAATGATTTCAGCAGTGCTGGATCAGAAGGCGAAATAAATTGGGGTAAAAATGCCATGTAGAACACCACGGTTTTGGGGTTCAAGACATTGGACAGCAGGCCTTCTTTGATAGGTTGCCAAAATGGCACTGGTGAGCCGCTTGTCATCACGCCTTGAACAGGCAAGGGGGTGCCACGACGCGCCGCCAGCAAGCTGGAGACACCCAGCCAAATCAGGTAAGCCGCCCCCACCAGTTTTAGCATATGAAATGCCCAGGCCGACTGCAGCAGTATCAGTGAAATACCCAGCGCTGAAATAGTCGCATGGACGAACAGTCCGCAGCAAATAGCAATACTTGTTGCAACACCATCTCGAACACCACCGCGGGCAGTGTTGCGGATGACAAGCAGCGTATCAACGCCAGGGCTTATTGATAGCAGCGTTATCGCCACAAGGAACGAGACAAACTGAGCATCGATAAAGCCGATTTGCGTCATGAGAGGAAGCCCACCAAAAGTTAAAAAATCTTAAGTCCGCAACTGGACGCCTGAACTATTTGCTTCTACATTAATTTTGGCAGGCATTCACAATGGATGCTTGCCCAATCATTAAGCATGTTAAGGATATGGACGATGGCGACTGGCACTGTCAAGTGGTTCAACGAGACCAAAGGTTACGGCTTCATCTCTCCTGATGACGGCGGTGACGATCTATTTGCCCACTTCTCCGAAATTCAAGCTGAAGGTTTCAAGACCCTGCAAGACGGTCAAAAAGTCAGCTTTGAGGTAACACAGGGTAAAAAAGGCCTTCAGGCTTCTAACATTCGTCCGGTCTAACGCCAGAGGAATAAAACAAGGCCCACTCATGCAGCGGGCCTTATTCATATTCACTGATTATGTAAGCACATTACTCCTGGGCACGCTCAGCTTCTTGCTCCTCACCAACACTGTCTATACTTTCACTGATCGGCTGCTCACTCTCGAGGGCCTCAAACTGCTCTTCTAAACGCTTTTGCGCTTCTTCAAAACGTCTCTCAGTGTCTTCAATCAGCGCATCTACGTCGGTAGCTTCCAAATTATCATCTAAGTCAGACGTACCGGGTAAGCTGGACTCCGTTTCCCAACTTGGAGCTGGAGCGTCGCCATCCATCGGCTCCAAGGCCGGTGTCTGCTGCTCGACTTCTTTAAACTGCTCATCTAAGCGGCGCTGGGCTTCTTCAAAACGGCGCTCGGTCTCAGCAATAACGTCATCGACATCTGAACGAGTGGTTTCGCCAGGCATAGCACTGGCTTCATCGAGAGCATCTTCAGGGTCCGCTGCAAGCGTGTCTTCATCCGCCTGCACCTCTTCGTTATTGGGCGAGATTGAGGCTTCCGATGCATCATTACTGTCATCTCTCAGTGCCTCTGCTTCCTCTAGCTCCTCTGCCGCTTGGCGCGCTTCAATGTCCTCTTCGATATCATCCGCACTAGCGGCTTCATCCGTCTCTTCGCTGCCATCTGCAGCAGTAGGTGCTTGTTGAGCATCCACGTCACTGCTAGAGGTGTCCTGCTCATTTGTAGTCGTAGTATCTTCCTGTGCGTCGCCGCAGGCGCTTAGCAGCAGCGCGAGACTGGCTAGTAGCGGCATCCAAAAGCGATTTACCATTGGATTTTCTCCTTAACAGTGATTCAAATAATAAAAAACACTTAGTGGCGATCATTAGCCGTCAATAGTGAGCACCCTTCCGGCAGCAGCACTTTCAGCGCAAGCGGCACTACTTCGACGCAAAATCGCTCATAGCGACGCGCCTCTCCATCTAAGGTTAACGGCCAAGGTTCATCATCTGGCTGAGTTGTTACCGACAGCTGGCTGGCGGTAAAATAGCGCACAAAGCGCCCTTCGGCTGGAAACTGCTGCAACTCACTCAGCAACGTCGGCAACTCTGCCGCTGATGAAAAGTCCTTGACCAGTAGCACATCGAAACGGCCATCGTCGAGCTTAGCTCTTGGCGCTAATACTTGCCCGCCGCCAGATTGGCGACCATTGCCCAGCGCGAGAAGTAACAGCGACGCTTCTTGCTGCTGGTCCCCCCAATGCAACGTGCCGCAATAACTACGGTGCCGCCATGCTTTCAAAGCGCCCATTAGGGAGTATGCGCCACCACCTAACATGCGCTTTAGCGTTTTAGGGGTTGATGAGGTAATTTCGGCACCAAATCCGCCAGTTGTCATGTTGACGTAATAACTAACCGCTTCTTCTGCGCCTGACTGAGCGGTCATTCTGATCACATCAATCGGCGATGGAGACAAGTGCCTTGCAGCCTCAAGGGCTGGCCCTGGCTCCAGCGGCAAACCGAGGGAAGTAGCAAAATCGTTGGCACTGCCTAACGGCACAATGCCTAGTGCTGGTCGCAGATCATGAGCAATCCGCATGAGTCCGTTAACCACTTCATTAACGGTACCATCGCCACCACAGGCAATGACCCGCGTAGCGCCCAGCTCGACCGCTTGGGCAGCGAACTCAGCGGCATCGCCGCCTTCCCAGGTCGAACGTACGATGATCGACATCCCTGCCTTGCGCTGCTCTTCAACAGCTTCGCGCAGCGCCGGGTTACCGGCAGACTTACCGTTAATAATCAGTAAATAGTGCTGCTGTGTATCTGTCACCGGCGCATTCCCTCTCCATGGTTAGTTCGCTGGCTTACCTTATGCCAGCGCTTTCTCAACAACTTCGAATACGTTTGACGATAAAGGCTCCTGCTTAATACGCACAAGCTCATCGCGCATTAACTGCTGACGTTCTTCGTCGAAACGCTGCCAACGGGTTAACGGTGTCACCAGCCGTGCGGCTATTTCGGGATTCAGGCGATTTAGCTCAATCACCACATCGGCTAACAGCGCGTATCCTTTACCATCTAAACGATGGAAATTAATCCGATTTTGGGCAAATGCTCCGACCAGGGCACGCACTTTATTAGGGTTCTTAATTGAAAATGCTGGGTGCTGCATTAGATATTGAACACGTTCAAGAACATCTGGCTGCGGGCGTGACACCTGTATGGTGAACCACTGATCCATAACCAACGGGTCATGTGCCCATTTTTCGCCAAAGGCCTTCAGTGCTGGAGACGCGATATCATCACGGTCACTATGAACCAACAAGGTCAGCGCATGACGAACATCGGTCATGTTATGTTCCGCAGCAAACTGCGTTTCGCAAAACGTAATGCCCTCTTCGTCCTCAATCGCCATTAAATAAGTTAAGGCGACGTTTTTGAGGCTACGCTGGGCGATCTGTTCAGGCGTTGGCGCGTAGGGTTTATCGCTTTGGTTCGCTTTATACACGGCGACAAATTCATCACGCAGCGCAACGGCTAACGACTGGCGCACGAATTCGCGAGCAGCGTGTATTGCGTCCACATCTACAATCGGCTGCTGCTCGGCAATATAGGCTTCAGAGGGTAGCGTCAGCATTTCTGCCAGCACCGCTTTATCGCTCATAGCACTAGTAAGCAGCGTTCTAAAGGCTTCCACAACACGGCTGTCCATGACCTTTTCAACACCATTACGATGTGCAGCGATTAGATCATCTAACGCCAGCATAGCAAGCCGCTGACCGGCATCCCAACGGTTAAAGCCATCGCTGTCATGCGTCAGCAAAAACGCAAGGTCTTCACGCGAATAGGGAAAGTGTAGCTTTACGGGTGCAGAAAAATCGCGCAGCAGTGAAGGAACAGGCGCTTCAGCAACATCAGTAAAGACAAACGTCTGCTCATCTTCAGTGAGATGAATAACAGCGTCGTTACCTAGCTTCTCACCTGACAGTGTTAATGTCAGGTCCTGTCCCGACTTGGTGCCCACTAGCCCCATACGTATGGGAATGTGTAACGGTAGCTTGTCTGATTGCCCAGGAGTCGCGGGGGTACGTTGGCGCAGAGTGAGATAATACTCTCCATGGGCATAGTCGTATTCACCATGCGCATCGATTTCAGGCGTGCCTGCCTGGGAGTACCAACGCATAAATTGGCTAAGGTCTACATCAGACACCTCGGCCATGCAGCCCACAAAGTCTTCAATGGTCACTGCCTGCCCATCAAAACGTTCAAAATAAAGATCTGAGCCGCGACGGAAGTCTTCCCAACCCAGTAAATTACGCAGCATGCGCACAACCTCTGCGCCCTTTTCGTAAATCGTCAGGGTGTAAAAGTTGGTGATTTCAATAAAGTGGTCTGGCCGGATCGGATGCGCCGTTGGCCCAGCATCTTCAGCGAACTGAGCAGTGCGGAAAAACGACACATCTTGAATGCGCTTAACGGGAGCCGAGTTGGTATCGGCGGAAAAGCACTGATCACGAAATACAGTAAAACCTTCCTTTAAAGAGAGCTGGAACCAATCACGGCAAGTCACTCGATTGCCTGACCAGTTGTGGAAATATTCATGGGCAACAATCCCTTCCACATTTTGGAAGGCTGCGTCCGTCGCGGTATTGGGATGAGTTAATACCGCAGCGGAGTTAAATATATTAAGCCCTTTGTTTTCCATTGCCCCCATATTGAAATCATTCACTGCCACAATCATAAACAGATCAAGGTCGTATTCACGGCCATAGGTCTGTTCGTCCCATGCCATAGCACGCTTAAGAGAGGCCATCGCATGTTCGGTTTTATCTAGGTTTTCTTGCTCGACCCATAACTGCAGCGTCACGTTGCGGCCGCTCACAGTCTCAAAAGAATCTTCCACTTTATGCAAATTCCCGGCAACTAAAGCGAACAGATAGCAGGGTTTCGGGTGCGGGTCTTCCCAGGTCGCAAAGTGGCGGCCATTTTCCAATGCACCTTGATCAACAGGATTACCATTGGCGAGTAGCACTGGTTCACTGGTGGCGTTACCAATCACCGTTACCTTAAAAGTGGCCATCACATCAGGACGATCGGGGTAATAAGTAATTCGCCGAAAGCCTTCTGCTTCACACTGGGTGCAATACATGCCGTTAGATTGGTACAGCCCTTCCAACGCAGTATTGCTGCTGGGAGCTAGCTCCACCTCACTCTCCAGCATGAAGGTCTCTGGCACATCCGCTATGTGCAGCACCTCATCCGTTAACTGATACGCAGCATCAGCCAAAGGGCTACCATCGATAGCGAGTGATATCAGCGTCAGATGTTCACCGTTAAGCACTAACGGCGCTTGTGAATCAGCGCTTGGATGACGCTCTATTTGCAGACGTGCTTTTACGCGGGTTGCTGCAGGGTCAAGATCAAACGTCAGCTCGGTATGGGTAACTAGGTAGGCGGGCGGCTGGTAGTCGCTTAAATAAACCGGCTGCGGATCAGACATAGTGCGTGACTCCTGTAAGCTTATAAATTATTTGATGAGGCAGCGCCTAACGCTGCACCATCGTATTACTGTCGATCGAGTTAATTAATCACGGAAGTTATCAAATTGTAATGGTAGTTCAGGCCCCTCTTCGCCACGTAAAAGCGCCATCACGCTCTGAAGATCGTCGCGTTTTTTACCCGTAACGCGCACTTTTTCACCCTGAATCTGAGCCTGTACTTTTAGCTTGCTGGCTTTGATACGCTTAACCACATCTTTTGCTTCAGCCTGATCAAGCCCCTGCTTTAGAACGACCTCCTGTCGGGCTTTCACACCAGACAACACCGGGTCTTGAATATCCATACAACGGGCATCAATTCCACGTGCAATCAGCCGATTGCGCAACACATCGAGCATTTGCTTTAGTTGGAAATCAACCTCAGCCTCAAGCTGAACTTTCTCTCCTTCAAGTGAAAAGCTGGCATCAACACCTTTGAAATCAAAGCGCGACTGCACTTCACGATTTGCTTGGTCGATAGCATTGGACGCTTCGTGCTGATCAAACTCTGACACAATATCAAATGAGGGCATGGCATCATTCCTAGTAAGACATGACCCACTATTCTAGAGCAGCTAGCCCCCACCCGGCCAATTTCTTACATAATGTGTCTTGCAGCGCTAACTTCGGCACCCCCAAAACTTGAACAGAATTATCCATTAACTATACAAAACTTAACCACAGCAATATTAAATTGCCGCTGGATGAATTAACCTAGCCATCATTTACTTAATCACTTGCCGATGGATACCGACCATGAGCGATCGCGATGCACGTCACAAAGCGTCGATGGAAAAACTGAAAGCCCGCGTTGACGAGAAAGTGGCCAACGCTACCGAGCAGCGTGGGCTGTTGCTGATAAATACGGGCAATGGCAAAGGTAAAACGACTGCCGCCTGGGGCACCGTCACTCGCTCGCTTGGCTATGGCTATAAAGTTGGTGTCGTGCAATTTATTAAGGGATTATGGGAGTGCGGTGAACGCAATCGGCTAGAGGAAGACGCAAACCTCAGTGTTGCCATCATGGCCACGGGCTTTACCTGGGATACCCAGAATCGCGAGTCAGATACCCAAGCTTGCCAAGCAGTATGGCAAGAAGCTGAAAAAATGCTCGCAGACCCAGCGACCTATCTTGTTGTCCTGGATGAAATTACTTACATGTTGAAGTTCGGTTATTTAGATATTGATACGGTTAAGCAAGCACTGATCAATCGACCGCAAGAACAAACGGTGATTATTACCGGACGCAATGCTCATCGAGATTTAGTGGCAATGGCGGATACAGTGACAGAGATGCAAGAGGTACGGCACGCGTTTAACAATGGCCTGCAAGCCCGTCGCGGCATCGACTTCTAGTTTTAATACGGATGCTAAAAAGCAAAAAGGGGCGATTTAATCGCCCCTTTTTTCAGCTACTCAATTTTTTCAACTACTCAATCATCTCAGCAGCTTACAAACACACAAATTATTTATGCATGAATGCTAGCTTAGTCTTCAAACGGGTTACGCAGGACAATGGTTTCCATACGGTCAGGGCCAGTTGAGATAATATCAATGCTGGTACCTACCTGCTCTTCTAAGAAGCTGATGTATGCACGTGCATTGGCAGGCAGATCCTCAACTTTCTTGGCGCCCAGGGTAGATTCTTTCCAGCCCGGTAGATCATGGTACAGCGGCTCAACAGCTTCGTAGCCTTCTGAATCAACCGGATTATCTAGCACATCGCCATCTTTACTACGATAGCCCACGCACACACGAATATTTTCCAGGCCATCCAAAACATCAAGCTTGGTTAAGCAGATACCAGAGACTGAGTTGATCTGCACCGCATGACGCAACGCTACGGCGTCAAACCAGCCACAACGGCGCGCGCGACCCGTGGTTGCTCCAAACTCATGCCCACGCTCGGCTAAATGACGGCCATGGTCGTCAAAAAGCTCGGTCGGGAATGGGCCAGAGCCAACGCGGGTAGTATAGGCTTTGGTGATACCTAGTACGTAGTCCAGGTAAAGCGGGCCAACACCTGAACCGGTAGCCGTTCCGCCAGCGGTGGTATTAGAGCTGGTGACGTAGGGATAGGTACCGTGATCAATATCCAACAGCGAGCCTTGAGCACCTTCAAATAGGATGTTCTCACCGGCTTTACGCAGATCGTGCACCATACTAACGGTGTCTGTGACCATAGGCCGTAGCTCTTCGGCCATCTGCATAGCGGTATCCAGTACTTCCTGGAAGTCCACCGCCGGCTCGCCGTGATAGTTCACCAACACAAAGTTGTGGTAGTCCAATACCTCACCAAGCTTCGAGGCAAAACGCTCACGGTGAAGCATATCGCCTAAACGCAGACCACGACGGGCAACTTTATCCTCGTAAGCTGGCCCGATTCCACGACCAGTGGTGCCGATCTTAGCAATGCCGCGCGCTTTTTCACGTGCTTGATCCAAACGCACATGGTAAGGCAGGATTAACGGACAAGCTGGTGACAGGCGCAAGCGCTCACGTACCGGCACGCCCTTCTCTTCAAGCTCACGGATCTCTTTGATCAGCGCTTCAGGCGACAATACGACGCCATTACCGATCACACAGGTTTTACCTGGACGCAGCACACCAGAGGGAATCAGGTGAAGAACCGTTTTCTCACCGTCAATCACCAAGGTATGGCCTGCGTTATGACCGCCTTGAAAGCGCACCACTGCTGAGGCTGATTCGGTGAGCAGGTCAACAATCTTGCCCTTGCCTTCATCACCCCATTGGGTACCCAGGACTACGACATTCTTACCCATTATGCACTCGTCTCTTGTGTCAGGGTCATTGTCTGCCAACGACCGTCAATAAACTCAAGACGGCGGTCACAACTGTGCTCCGCCGGCCCAGTACGCTGCCCAGGCAGCGCTTGAATCACGCGTTCACCCTGCTCACGCAGCGCAGCAATGGCAGCGTTAAGCGACTCTTCTTCTTGGGCAGGCGCCCAAACAGCCCCCTGGCTGGGTGAAGCCAGAGCCAGGGATGCCAATTGTTTTAAATCCATAGAAAAACCGGTCGCCGGACGCGCACGACCAAAAGCACGGCCAGTGTCATCATAACGCCCACCTTTGGCCAATGCATGGCCATAACCAGGCACATAGGCAGCAAACATCATACCAGTGTGGTACTGATAACCACGCAGCTCCGCTAAATCAAAATAGAGCGAAACGTCAAAGCGCGCCAATACACCTTTATAGAGTGCTTCCAACTGGTCAAGTGCCGCCCTCACCGGTGCGGGGGCACCGGCAAAACGGTCTCGTGCTTGCCCTAACACACTTGCATCACCATGCAGCTCACCAAGCGCTATCAGCATATCTGCCAAGGCTGGGTCGCTGACACTGCGGTGAACGAGCTCAGCTAACTGGCCCGGCGATTTCAGCGCCAGTGCTTCAAACAGCGCCCGCTCCTGCTCATCGCTAAGCGCAGCTGCCTCGACAAAGCTACGATAAATGCCAATATGGCCCAGCGCCAGGTGAATTTCATCAGCGCCCGCTGCTTTTAAGCTGGCCAGTGCCAAATGAATAATTTCACTGTCAGCTTCTAAACCTGCGTGACCAAACAGCTCGACCCCTACCTGCACAGGGCTTCTCCCCCCCTGGTGCTGGTCGGCTTTAGCGCGCAGAACATTCGTGCAGTAGCATAATCGAACCGGCCCTTGCCGCTTCAGCGAGTGGGCATCCATACGCGCCACCTGAGGAGTTACATCGGCAGATGCCCCCATCATGCGACCCGTTAGTTGGTCAGTTAATTTAAACGTCTGAAGATCTAGATCGGTACCGGTACCGGTAAGCAAGGAGTCCAAAAACTCCACCGGCGGCGGCATTACTTGGTCGTAGCCCCAGCAATGGTAGAGATCAAGCAGCGCACGGCGCAGCTCTTCCATGCGGCTTGCCTGAGGCGGCAGCACCTCATCCATGCCGTCGGGCAATAGCCAGCGGTCAGCGATGGTCATGTGAACAATCCTGCGAGACAATGAAGGCCCAAACAAGCAGCTACATCATGACGCGTTTTAGGCGTTCATGGACAAGCGCTAGTGAAATGAGGGCCACAAAAAAACCGGGCGACGCCCGGTTAATTAAGTCTATCACGTTTGTGCGCCAGATGAACCCCGCTAGGACTGCATAACCTTGCGGGGCTGAGCACACATATAACTACTCTCCGTTACTAGGAACCGCACTACGCAAATAGCGGAAGAAATCACTATCCGGCTCCAGCACCAGCAGGTTGTTATCACCTGCGAAGCTTTCACGATAAGCGTTCAAACTGCGCCAGAAAGCGAAGAATTCCTGATCCTGACCATAAGCCTGGGAGAAAATTGCCGCTGCTTCTGCATCGCCTTCACCACGCAGCGTTTCAGAACGCTCATTGGCCTGGGCGAGCAGTACCTGACGCCGACGATCTGCGTTAGCGCGAATACGCTCAGCCTCTTCCTGACCTTGCGCACGCCATTCACGAGCTTCACGCTCACGCTCAGAACGCATCCGCTCGAATACCGCTGCCGATACATCTTCTGGCAAGTCGATACGCTTGATGCGAATGTCACGTATCGCCACACCAAGCTCATCACGCATCAGCTCATCTAGTTCAGCGGTAGGCCCTGTCATCAGATCATCGCGACGTTCGGCGATAATTTCCTGAAGATTCAAGCGACCAAACTCGTTACGTAAACTTTCATCTACGCGCGGCTGAATCAGGCGAATCGCCATCATTTCATCGCCTGCAGTCGCCTCGTAGTAACGCGTGGGATTTATCACCTGCCACTTGACGTAAGAGTCGACAATAACCGCTTTCTGCTCAAGGGTCAGATAACGGCTGGTATCAGTATCAAGAGTCAGCAGACGCGTATCGAATTTACGAATCGTTTGCGCGATCGGTATTTTGACATGCAGTCCTGGCTGAATATTCTCTTCGATGACTTCACCAAAACGCAGCTTAACGGCACGCTCAGTTTCATCCACTACATACAAGCTATTACTAGCTAGCCAAGCCACAGCGGCCAAGCCACCTACGATTAGCAGGGATCGATTATTAATCATTTAGCGGCCCTCCCTGCGAATGGGGTTACTTGATGACGAGGATGAGGAGCCACTCTGGCTTCCCCGCAACGAATCAAGCACCCGCGGATCAATCGACTCACTACTACCATCACCACTGTTACTGGAAGAAGCATTACTGCCAGCGGCGCTACCGCCACGCATTTGATCTAATGGCAAATACATCAAAGGCGCATTTTCACTTACATCCAGCAGTACCTTGGGAGTATTCCCAAAGACGTCTTCAATCGCATCCAGGTACATACGCTCACGCATGATGTCAGGCGCGTTGCGGTACTCGGTCAACAATGCGTTAAAGCGGTTAGCCTGACCTTGCGCTTCAGCCACGACCGACTCTCTATAACCTTGACCTTGCTCAACGACACGCTGCGCTTGGCCTTGAGCCGCCGGGATAATGGCATTAGCGTAGGCCATCCCTTCGTTGATCGTACGCTGACGATCTTCACGTGCACGAATAACGTCATCGAAAGCATCGATAACGGGTGCAGGCGCAGAGGTTGACTCAATGTTAATTGTCTGGAGACGAATACCAGCGCCGTAAGCATCCAAATAAGATTGAAGGCGGCTTGCCACAGAGCTACCTAAAATTTCACGACCAGAGGTTAAAATGTCGATCATGTCAGTGCCACCGACAACGTGACGCAAGGCGGAGTCCAAGGCATTCTCGATAGAAAGTGCTGGATCGCGTACGTTTAATACGAAGTCACGGGGATTAGCCACTTGATACTGAGCAGAAATTTCCACTTCAACGATGTTTTCATCACGCGTCAACATAGACTGCGTTTGGGAAACTGACCGAACACGGGTCACGTTCACCATACGAACATCGTCAATTAGCGGCGGATTCCACTGCAGGCCTGGGTCTACGATGCCCTGATACTCACCAAAACGCAGCACGACGCCACGCTCAGACTGGTCGACCAGATAAAAACCGGATGCGGCCCAGATAGCTAAAGCGACAACGACCAGCAAACCAGGTAGCGCTAGAGAGTTACGCGGCTTACCACCACCGCTTTTACCACTCCCGTTACCGCCACTGCTTTTTTTGCCACCGCCACCCAGCATTCCGTTTAACTTATCTTGGAATTTCTTTAGTGCTTCATCGAGGTCGGGCGGACCTTGATTATTGCCACCATTATTACCTCCACCATTACTTCCACCGCGATCACCGCCGTTATTACCACGTCGGCCACCACTGCTCCAGGGGTCGTGCTGGTTGCCACCACCAGGCTCATTCCAGGCCATACATCTTCTCCACTCAGGTGTTCACCTGCACTTAGCCTCACAGTTAGCAAGGCACGGTGCTTTTAATATTATTACTATATAAATTTTGTACCATACTTCTACCCGAGTTCACATAGGCTTCACATACCCAAGCTCATTTATATTTAAGCCTATATATGCGATGCAGCCTACGTGACTACCACTCGTCAATTTCGCGTAAAGCGACGGGTAAATAGGTATTAGCACGCTCACCAAGTTGAGCCATGAGCTGATTGAAATCACGCCTAGGCAAGCGCACGTCTAAAACAGACTGTCCTTGCTCATCAAAATATTCTTCTCGAACTGCGTTCAACTCATGTAGACCAGCACGCAGCTTACCCTGCTCCGAAGAGAGTGTAAGCGAAAAGCCAATAACATCATTTGCTAAACGTTCGGTTAGCGCCTCATGCAGCAAATCAAGGCCTTGCCCTTGCTGAGCTGAGAGCCACACAACCTCAGGAACGCCGTGGCCATCGCGCTCAATTCGCGGTGCACTATCAAGACGGTCGATTTTATTCATGACCTTGAGAACTGGCACGCTATCAGCGCCTATCTCTTTGAGTACACGATCGACTTGCTCAACGTTGGCATCACGATCAGGATCAGCAGCATCTATTACATGCACCAACAGCGATGCTTCCGCAGCCTCTTGAAGCGTTGCTCGGAAAGCTTCAACCAACTTGTGAGGCAGATGGCGAATAAAACCAACTGTATCGGCCATCACCACAGGGCCAACGTCTGCAATTTCAAGACGACGAAGTGTCGGGTCAAGCGTGGCAAATAACTGGTCAGCTGCGTATACCTCAGCATTGGTAAGCGCGTTAAACAGCGTCGATTTACCGGCATTGGTATAGCCAACTAATGAAACGCTGTGAATCTCGGCACGTGAACGTGCGCGGCGGTTCTGGTCGCGCTGGCTGCGTACTTTATCGAGCCGTTTATGAATCGACTTAATGCGCCCGCGCAGCAAACGACGGTCGGTTTCTAACTGCGTTTCACCAGGGCCGCGTAAACCGATACCGCCCTTCTGACGCTCTAAGTGGGTCCAGCCGCGCACTAGGCGAGTAGACATATATTCAAGCTGGGCAAGCTCTACCTGCAGCTTACCCTCATGGGTTCGTGCCCGCTGCGCGAAAATATCGAGTATTAAACCGGTACGATCAAGCACTCGACACTTGAGCTCATGCTCAAGGTTGCGCTCTTGGGAGGGGCTTAAGCTATGGTTGAAGATTACCAGTTCTGCTTGGTGAGCTGCGAGCAGTGCTCGCAGCTCCTCCAACTTGCCTGACCCGATAAACGTTCGGGAGTCAGGGCGCTGTCGGCTAGCAGTGAGTAATGTCGCGGGCTCTGCGCCAGCAGAGCGCACGAGCTCTAAGAACTCACCCGGGTCTTCACGTGCTTGCTCATCATGAAAGTCAACGTGAACAAGTACTGCCGTTTCACCGGCATCTGGGCGCTCAAAAAACAATCAATACCTCGTGGACTCTCTAGCTATCCAACGGTGTTAGATGTCCGCGTCGGGCGCGGCTGGATCTTGTGCCGGCAAACGCACGTTGCGCGAAGGCACTACCGTGGAAATAGCGTGTTTATAAACCATCTGACTGACGGTATTGCGCAATAAAATGACAAACTGGTCAAATGATTCAATCTGGCCCTGCAATTTAATGCCGTTCACCAGGAAAATAGAGACCGGAATGCGCTCCTTGCGCAAAATGTTCAGGTACGGGTCTTGAAGGGACTGCCCTTTGGACATGTTGCTCTCCCTAAAACTGTCGTTGGGGTTGGTTATAAATGGCGCGCCCTACTGGTGCTGCGCCGCAATCTTGTTGCCCGAAAGGCCTGGGGTTGTCAAAAGAGCCAGCCGGCCACTCGAAAACACTTGCTTACGAAATCACTATCTTACGCTAAGCACCGCTTTCACGCACGAATTTCAGCACCTTATCCAGTACGTCAGGCTGCTGTGAGTCTACCCACGTAAGCGACGGCCAACTTCTTAACCACGTAAGCTGCCGCTTAGCGAGCTGGCGAGTTGCTATCACGCCACGTTCAATCAACTCGTTTTCGTCGTACTTACCGTCTAAGTGCTCCCATACTTGACGATAGCCAACACTCTTCATTGCTGGCAAGCCAAGATGAATGTCAGATCGTTGTTTGAGGGCGGCTACTTCATCTATCAAGCCCTCAGCCAACATTGTTTTGAAGCGCACCGCAATGCGGTTGTGTAGCAATTGGCGATCACTAGGGGCTAACGCTATCGACATCACCCGCCAGGGAAAGGTTTCTGGCTGCTGTTCCGCCCATAGCTCACTCATAGGACGCCCACTTACATAATATACTTCAAGCGCGCGCATTAAGCGCTGTGGATCATTGGGATGTATGCGCTGCGCTGAATCGGCATCCACTTCAGCCAGCATACGATGAAGCGCTGCCAACCCTTCATTCTGCCGAACAGCTTCCAACCGTTGACGTATGGCGGTGTCTGCGGCAGGCAAGTTAGCAACGCCTTCCACCAGACGCTTAAAGTAGAGCATCGTCCCGCCAACCAATAATGGCACGCTGCCTGCCGCGCTGATTTGCCGCATCTCCTGCAGCGCGTCTTCCCGAAAATCAGCGGCTGAATACGGCTCAGACGGATCACGAATATCAATCAAACGATGCGGCGCACGCGCCAACTCGGCAGCACTCGGCTTAGCACTGCCAATATCCATCCCGCGATATACCATCGCTGAGTCGACGCTGATCAGCTCATGCCCCAAACGCTCATGCAGAGCCATCGCCGTGTCGGTTTTACCAGCTGCCGTGGGCCCCATTAGAAAAATCGCCCAGGGGCGTGTGTCAACCATCTGCTCTTAGCACTCCCTTCGTTGTCTTAACTAACCACGCAGCTATTGTCCACGTAAGAACAGGCGGTCGAGTGCTTTCATACTCATTTGCGTCCACGTTGGACGGCCATGATTGCACTGGTCGCTTCGCTCAGTGCGCTCCATATCTCGCAGCAAAGCGTTCATTTCATCAATGGTTAAGCGTCTATTTGCACGGACACTACCATGGCATGCCATGGTCGACAGCAACTCATGAATGCGTGCTTCAACCTGATGAGTTCGGCCAAACCGCGACAGCTCTTCGAGCATTTGACGTATCAGGGTCTCTGGATCTGCCTGAGCCAAAAGAGCTGGCAATTGCCGGACTAGCAAAGTTTCTGGACCCGCCACATCTAGCTCAACGCCTAACTGGGCAATGGCATCGCGCTCACTTTCGGCGGTTGCCACTTCGGCGCGACTGGCGGCCAGGGAAACTGGCACCAGCAGCGGCTGTGTATCAATCCCATCGGCTGCGGCCAGTTGGTTTTTCATGCGTTCATAAACAATTCGCTCGTGAGCAGCGTGCATGTCTACAAGCACCAACCCCTGCGCGTTTTGGGCCAAAATATAAACACCGTGCAACTGCCCTAGCGCAAAGCCCAACGGCGGCGCCGTGGTTGCATCATGCTCAGGCATCGCCTGCGTAACCTCACGCACTTCTGTCGCTTTTGATGTATTAATGCTTGGCGCGCTTGGCTGCGGCGTTAATAGCGACTCTTCATGATCCGGATGCAGCGCTTGGTAGCCCTGCATAAAACGCCGCACTCGCTCTGCCCCAGGGTGGCGCTCAGGTGAGTCTGATAGCGCCATGCCTTGCTGCTGCCAACGGGGAGTCGGCGTTTGAACGTCGGCCTCATTAGTGTTGCCCGCAGCACCTACCTCTGCTACTTCACCTTCATGCCCACAAGCGGTGTTCTGTTCTTCTTCAGCAGGCTTAGAAGAAGCAAGACAATGGTGCAGGCTAGAGTAAAGGAAGTCGTGCACCATCCGACCATCGCGAAACCGCACTTCATGCTTCGTTGGATGTACGTTGACGTCGACGACATCAGGATCAAGTTCCAGGTAAAGCACAAACACCGGATGACGACCGTTATACAACACGTCGCGATAAGCCTGACGAACAGCATGGGCAACCAAACGATCACGAACGACGCGGCCATTGACAAAAAAGTATTGCTGATCCGCCTGAGAACGAGAGTGCGTGGGCAAGCCGACCCAGCCACTAATACGCAACCCACCCGCTTCACGTTCAATGTAGCGAGCATGCTCAATAAAGTTTTTACCCAATAGCGAAGCAATGCGCCGCTCGCGTGCGGCTGGCGTCACCCCTGGTGGCAATTGATGCACCACTTTCTGATTATGGCGCAGCACCCAAGCTACGTCGTAACGTGATAACGCCTGGCGACGAAAAGCTTCTTCAACATGGGCAAATTCTGTTTTTTCGGTGCGTAAAAATTTGCGCCGCGCGGGGGTATTAAAAAACAGATCCCGTACCGCGACACTGGTACCACGGGGGTGTGGCGCAGGCGTGACCCGCGCCTCCATACCACGCCCCTCAGCGACGACTCGCCACCCTTGGCGGGGGTCCTCTTCGGCATTAGAGATCAGCTCCAGTCGCGAGACAGAGCTGATCGAGGCCAGCGCCTCACCACGAAACCCCAGCGAACTCACACCCTCTAAATCTTCCAGGCTATTGATTTTGCTGGTCGCATGACGAGCAAGCGCCAGAGGCAAATCCTGCTCACCAATACCAATGCCATCGTCGCGCACTTTAATAAGCCGAGCGCCACCTTGCTCTATCTCTACTTCAATTCGCTGGCTACCAGCATCAATGGCGTTCTCTATCAGCTCTTTCGTCACTGACGAAGGGCGCTCGACAACTTCCCCCGCGGCAATTTGGTTTGCCAAACGAGGATCAAGCACATGAATGCGCGTTGGCGAAGAGATCAATTCAGACAACCGTCACCTCGGAAACCTATAATCATGAACGTGGGATGCGCAGCACTTGACCAACACGGATAACGTCACCGTTAATATCGTTGGCCTGCTTCAGTTGATTCACTGGCACACCATGGCGCACGGCAATAGCTGACAATGTATCTCCCGACTGAATACGGTACTCGTTACCGCTCGGACGACGCTGATTGTCGCGCTGCCATGCCAATAGACTTGCTGGCGGCGGATTACGCTCGAAGTGATCACGCAAACCATTGAAAATAGCCGTTGATAACCCACGCTGATGGACCGGATCCCGCAGGCGACGCTCTTCATCAGGGTTAGAAATAAAGCCAACCTCGATAAGTAGCGATGGAATATCGGGCGATTTCAACACCATGAAACCCGCTTGTTCAACACGAGACTTATGGAGACGGTTGATACGACCTAGTTGGTCGAGCACTTGGCCACCAATCGATAGCGAATCGTTTAACGTTGCCGTCATCGTGAGGTCTAGCAACACACCTCGCAGTACTTGATCTTTGTCGCGCAATGAAAGGTTGCCATCAACACCACCAATCAAGTCAGAGCGGTTTTCGCTATCAGCCAGCCATTGAGCAGTTTCAGACGTTGCACCTCGCTGGGAAAGTGCGTAAACAGAGCTCCCCTGGGGCCGCGGACTCGTAAATGCGTCGGCATGTATCGATACAAAAAAGTCTGCTTTTTGATCCCGAGCAAGCTGGGTACGCTGACGAAGACCCAAGTAGTAATCACCATCGCGAATGAGTACCGCTTTAAAGCCGCGCGTACCGTTTACCTCTGCGGCAAGACGTCGTGCAATCTCCAGCACTACATCTTTCTCGCGTGTTCCAGAAGGACCTATTGCGCCAGGATCTTCGCCGCCATGCCCAGCATCAACAGCAATAATAATATCCCGTTGCGGATGCGGTTGAGCTGGCTGAACCGCGGTAGTCGTTGGCTCTACCGCTGGCGACACCACCTCTTCAGCTACCACTTGCCCCTGTGACTGCCCCTGTGCCCGAGCCTGAGCATTAGCTCTTTGAGCAAGGATTTCTTGGTCACGAATCATCGCCTCGATGGGATCAATAGGGTTTTCAACCGCGCTCTCGCCCGGGTACTCAAGATCGACCACCAAGCGATGCCCATACTGGTCGTTGGGTGGCAATGCAAAGTGACGTGGGGATATTTCACGGTTAAGCTCCAGAACAACACGAAGTCCACCGCCGTCCCGAACACCCGTTCGTACTTCATCAATAGCGCTCCCATCCAATGGCAGCGTAGACACATCGGTGTCTAGATAGCTTTCATCAAGATCAATGACCAACCGCGACGGGTTCTCAAGGGAAAATACATTAGCGTTTGCTGCTGCCGTCAAATCAAACACCAAACGCGCATGATCAGGAGCTGCCCACAACCGCATGCTCTCTACCGTTGCCGCTTGCAGCGATGACACGCCTGCCACCATAAGAACACAGCCAAACGACACACTGCGTGCCAGATAGTTTAGTGCGCTGTTTATAGCCATTGAATCACACCACTTTCAAGCTGTTCACTGCCATGCCTGCTAACCATCTCGCTGATCACCCGTTCACCCAAGTCAGTTTCTGCGGTTAGCGTAACCAAGCGACCAGGATCAGCTACCTCCAGCGCCACTCGCAAATCAGGCGCGGGGAGCCAACCTTCACCTCGGCTCGGCCACTCAATCAAACAGAGCGCGTCATCGGCAAGCACATCTCGTCCGCCGATAAACTCAAGCTCTTCAGGATCTGCTAAACGATACAGATCTAAATGATAAATGCGCTGCGCCCCCAGTTCGTAGGGTTCTACCAGAGTATAAGTAGGGCTTTTAACCGCCCCCTGGTAGCCATAAGCTCGCAATATACCACGCGTCAATGTTGTTTTTCCTGCGCCTAAGTCGCCCTCTAAATAAACACGCCCGTGACCTTGCAGCGCCTGCCCTAATGCCTCACCAAAGGCAACGTGAGACACTTCATTATTCAATTGCACTTGCATGTAGGCCGCCTTCACGGGTTAATTAACACTCGTGCATAGGATGCCAGATCACTTGCCAGCAAGCCACGTTCACCCGTTGCTTTAGCCGCTTCATCGCCGGCCAGCGCATGCACCATCACCCCAAGCCACGCTCCACGCTCCATATTGTCGTTCTGAGCAACCAGTGTACCTAGCATACCGCTCAGCACATCCCCCATGCCGCCGCTGGCCATACCAGGATTGCCATAGGGGCAGATTACTAACCCGCTGGGGCCAGCCACTAAGCTACCCGCCCCCTTTAAAATTACGACGCCGCCCCGCGCTCGCTGTAAGGCTCGGGCAGCCGCTGGACGATCTGCTTGAATATCCGCAATGGAACAGCCTAGCAACCGAGCCGCCTCACCTGGGTGCGGTGTTAATACCCAATTATTACGACGCTCATCAGGCCAGCGGCTGGCCAACAGGTTGAGTGCATCCGCATCAACAATTAATGGCACATCTAATTTCAAGGCACTCTGCAGTATCGCTTGCCCCCAGGCCTCTTGCCCCAGCCCCGGCCCAACAACGATTACATCTGCCTGGGAAGGCAATTGGCCTGCATCGGCGCCACCGCGAACACCATGGGCCATTACCTCAGGGCAGCGCATCAAACTAGCAGTCACATGCTCAGGTGCCGTTGCCAAGCTGACCTTACCGGCGCCTAAACGCGCGGCCGCTTGAGAAGCGAGCAACGCCGCACCACCAAACCCTGGTGCACCTCCCATTACCACGACATGCCCCAGATCACCTTTATGGCTGATACGGGAGCGCGGCGTGAATACCTCACCCAAAAGCTCATCGTCCAAACGCCATGCGCTGGGCGGTATATCAAAAAACGCTTGCGCCTTGACACCTAACGGACGGAAGTCAATTTCGCCGGTATAAGCAGGTGCATCGCCAGTATGCAGGCCAATTTTGTCGCCTATAAACGTCACCGTGCAGGCCGCATTGACGGCCAGCCCCATGACGGCACCCGTGTCTGCCGAGATGCCAGAGGGAATATCCAACGCCAATACCGGTTGATGCGACGTATTGATCGCTTCAATCACCGGCCTTATTTCTTCGGCAACATTACCCGACAGCCCGGTGCCGAGCAGTGCATCAACAATCACTTCACCAACCAAGGTGGTACTTGACTGCCACTGGTCCAAACCAACGCCCGCCGCCGATGCCAGCTCGGCAGCGCGAGCAACATCCCCCGTCAACGCCTCTAAAGGCCTAAGTGAGATGCGCTGTACTTTAAGCCCGGACTGCATGGCCAACGCCGCAAGCACATGGCCATCACCACCGTTATTACCGCTACCACAAATCACTGTCACGCTTCGTGCATGCGGCCAGCGGGAGCGGAAACTGTGCCATGCACTGGAGGCTGCTCGCTGCATCAAGGCAAAACTTTCAATGCCGCCGGCAATCGTACGCCGATCAAGCTCACGCACTTGAGCCGCTGTATAAAGGGGGCGTAGCGAGGAAGTACTTAACGTGGGCACGATCTCTCCTTAATCTGGTGACAGTTGGGCGCTAGTAGGTTGATAACCACTTATGCGTTAGCATAGCGCGCTTAACGCGCTACCGTTGATTTACCATGCAAAACTCCACCACCTTTTCACTATCTGATGATGACTTAACGCGTCTTGCGGCCCTAATCAAAACATGGGGTCGAGAGTTAGGTTTTCAGCAAGTAGGTATTACAGACACTCAGCTAGCAGCTCATGAAAAACACCTAGATGCTTGGCTTGAAAAAGGTCACCACGGTGACATGAGCTTTATGGCGAAACATGGTACCAAGCGCACCCGCCCGGAGGAGCTTGAACCTGGCACCCAGCGAGTTATCAGCGTGCGCATGGACTATTTACCCGCTGAAGTAGAAAGTACAAAAGTGCTGGGCCAACCTAGCCGTGCCTATGTCTCACGCTACGCACTGGGCCGCGACTATCATAAATTAATGCGCAAACGTTTGGCGCAACTAGCTAAAAAAATCGAGCAGCAAGTCGGCGCGTTTGGTTATCGCGCATTTGTCGACTCAGCGCCCGTTATGGAGCGCGCCTTAGCGCAAAAAGCAGGCCTTGGCTGGTTTGGTAAAAATGCCATGTTACTTAACCCCAAGGCGGGCTCGCTTTTTTTCCTCGGCGAGCTGTATACCGACTTGCCGCTGCCTATCGATGCACCCTTTACTCAGGAACACTGTGGCAGCTGTAGCGCCTGTCGTACCGCCTGCCCAACCGGTGCCATTGTAGATGACAAGGTCGTCGACTCACGCAAATGCATCTCTTATCTCACTATTGAACTGCATGGCGCGATACCCACGGAGTTTCGCCGCGCCATGGGCAACCGTATTTACGGTTGCGACGACTGTCAGTTGGTGTGTCCTTTCACTCGCTTCACCCGCGTTACCCAGGAAGATGACTTTGCGCCGCGCCATGACCTTGACCGCGCCGACCTCCTCAGCCTGTTTGCCTGGGGCGAAGACGAATTTTTGGATAAAACAGCAGGCAGCCCCATTCGGCGTATTGGCTACGAACGCTGGCTGCGCAATCTCGCCATCGGCCTGGGCAATGCACCCTGGAGTCGCGCGGTAGAGGCAGCCTTGTGGGCAAGAAGAGCCTATCCCAGCAGTTTAGTGCGTGAGCACGTTGCTTGGGCGCTTGAGGAGCAGCGCCTCAAGCGCGGGGCGAAAATTGCCACTGATGGCGCTTAGCCACTTTTCTAAACTACCTTACTCCTCTTCATCTGTTACCGTTTCGAGGCGTAAGAACGTACTGCGATAGTGAGCCAACTCGGCAATCGACTCCTTGATGTCATCCATTGCCAGATGGACATTCTGCTTCTTAAATCCTGCTAAGGCACCTGGATTCCAGCGTTTTGCCAACTCCTTAACGGTCGACACGTCCAAATTACGGTAATGGAAAAACGCCCAAAGATCCGGCATTTCACGCTCAAGGAAACGCCGATCCTGGTGAATGCTATTGCCACACATAGGCGATGAGCCAGAGACCACATAGTGGCGAAGAAAATCGAGCGTTTGCTGCTCGGCCTCAGCGGTAGTCACGGTGCTCGCTTTGACGCGCGCAACCAGACCACTCTCCCCGTGGGTCTTCTGATTCCAGTCATCCATTTGTGCCAGCTGGCTATCAGGCTGCTTCACCGCAATCACCGGCCCTTCCGCTACGACGTTTAAATCGGCATCGGTAATCAATGTGGCCACTTCAATGATGCGCTCTTTGTTTGGATCCAGACCGGTCATTTCCAAGTCTATCCACACTAGCAAATCATCTCGCGGGGTGGCGTTGTCAGCAGTTTGCTCGCTCATTACATTCATTCCTTGGCCAGTACCGCCACTTAATACGGCGATTAGAGTTAAAGTGTGGCTTATATTGCCTTAACCAGCACCCAATACAGGACAGTAGACTGCCCAGGTGAGTACAATGCCACTATTGTACCGAGCATCAGGTGGTCATGAGCAAACGTAAATTAAGTCGCCAGCAACAGTGGCGAGTCGATAAAGTCCAAGCGGAACGTGCCCAACGTGCTGAAAAGCGCGATGTGAAAGACGCTGAAAAACTTGCCGCTGGCGAATATGGTGCCGAACAACCAGGCCGAGTTATGGCTCACTTCGGGCGAACACTAGAAGTGCGCGATGCCGATGGTACGCCCGTGCGTTGCCACCTTCGCGCCAACCTAGATGGCTTAGTCACCGGCGACCGGGTGATTTGGCGAGCAGGCCAGGACGGCTCTGGCGTCGTCGTGGCCCGCGAGGAGCGCGACAGCGTGCTAAAGCGCCCAGACCCGCGGGGCCAGCTTAAGCCTGTGGCGGCCAACATCGATCAATTGCTGATCGTCTTTGCGGTAGAGCCCGCTCCTCACCCCAATTTGATTGACCGTTATTTGGTCGCTGCCGAAGCAACAGGTATTGCCCCCGTGCTGGTGCTCAACAAAACCGACTTGCTGCCAGAAGATGGTGGCAAACTGGGAGAATTGCTTGAGCGCTACCACTCTCTGGGCTACACCGTGGTGCGCACCACCACTGCTAATGAAGCTGGCTTAGATGATCTACGCCAGCAGCTTGAAGGGCGAACATCTGTGTTTGTCGGTCAAAGTGGCGTGGGCAAATCATCACTGATTGATCTTCTGCTACCCGATGAAACTTTGCGTATTGGCGCTCTGTCAGAAGATTCGCGTAAAGGCACCCACACCACCACCACCGCTCGGCTTTATGCGATGAGTAGTGACGAAGTGACTGACGGCGAGCTCATTGATTCGCCGGGTATTCGCGAGTTTGGCTTGATCCATCTTGATGAACAGGAAGTTACCGATGGATTTATTGAGTTTCATCCGTTCATTGGCCATTGCCGCTTCCGAGATTGCCGCCACCGCAATGAGCCGGGCTGCGCTTTACTTGAAGCAGTCGAGGCAGGCAAGATCCATCCAGAACGTTTTGCCAGCTATCGGCGCATTCTCGATAGCTTAAACGCATAATTTTTATTAGCTTGATGCCTGATATGTCAATTGCTAAGCATAGGGAGCTGTCAATGAGCACCGCTAGCCATTCATCGGAAACCAACCTACTGCCGCTGATTGTTGAGCCCGAGCAGCTTCAAAAACATCTGGATAATCCACAGCTGCTGGTTATCGATGTACCAGTGAATGGCGATAGCTATCGCCAAGGCCATGTACCGGGTGCCATTTACCTTGATTTTCGCTACCTAATGCGTGGCGAAGGACCGGTACCCAATGATGTGCCGAGCGCTGATTTTCTCTCACGACTGTTCAGCGCACTTGGCCTAACCCGGGATACTCACGTCGTCGCTTATGATGATGAGGGCGGCGGCTGGGCGGCACGACTGCTATGGACACTGGAGCTAATCGGCCACACCCGTTACTCGTATTTGAATGGCGGCATCCATGCCTGGAGAGATTCCGGCTTGGTAGAAAGCACTGAATCCACCGCCCCAACACCAAGTGAGTACCGAGCGGAGATCTTAAACCCGCACGCCTTAATCACCTGCGATGAAATCAAACAAAAGCTCGCAGATAAGCAGTTCGCCGTTTGGGATGCTCGCTCTAAAGGCGAGTTTGATGGTGAAAAAGGCAACAATAAGCACCTTGGTCATATTCCGGGAGCGGTCAACATGGACTGGCTCAACGTCATGGATCGCAATCGCGCACTTCGCATCCGCGATTACGCTGAGCTAATGACCGAACTAGGCGCGCTCGGCCTAACGCCCGAAATGGAAATTGCTACTCACTGCCAAAGCCATCATCGCAGCAGCTTCACGTGGTTAGTCGGTAAAGCGCTGGGCTTTAATATACGTGGTTATGCGGGCTCTTGGGGCGAATGGGGCAACCGCGACGACACACCGATAGAGAAGTGAAGATACGACTGTGACTGTTTCCCAAAAAGCGTTTTCCCTAATTCAGTACCCACTCCCTCACCATGCGCTTTCGCGCTTAACAGGTAAGCTCGCCCAGTGCGACGCTCCCGCGGTGAAGAACAGGTTAATTAAGGCGTTTATCAAACGTTTTAATGTGGATATGAGCCAAGCGCTGGAGCCAGACCCCACCGCTTATGCAACGTTTAATGACTTTTTCACCCGCGCTTTGAAAGCCGATGTTCGTCCATTGGGAGAGGGCCTGCTAAGCCCTGCTGATGGCACCCTGTCACAGTTCGGGCGTTTACAGGCAGGCCAGTTAGTACAGGCGAAAGGCCACACGTTTTCTGCCCAAACCCTGCTAGGTGGCGACAGCGCGCTAGCCGAAGAGTTTATGGGCGGCAGTTTTGCGACTGTTTACCTCTCTCCTCGAGATTACCACCGCGTACATATGCCGGTTACAGGCACCCTGCGCGAGATGATTTATGTGCCAGGGCGGCTCTTTTCGGTCAACCAAGCAACCGCTAACTACGTGCCAGGGCTATTTGCTCGTAACGAGCGATTGGTGTGTATCTTCGATACCGAGCACGGCCCAATGGCCATGGTATTGGTAGGTGCAATGATCGTCGCGGCTATCGAGACTGTCTGGGCAGGCCAGGTGACGCCGCTTTCAGGCCACCCTCAGCGCATGCGTTTCGGGCAACCAATCACGCTTGAAAAAGGCGCTGAAATGGGCCGCTTCAAACTGGGCTCAACGGTGGTGATGTGCTTTGCCAAGCCGGTGACTTTTGAAGACAACCCGCTAGGCGCCAAGGTACAAATGGGCCAAACACTGGGCGAGCCTTAAAACGCGAGAAATTAGTGCTAACAATTAGCTGTTGAAAATGTAAGCACGTCTTCCAGGCGTGCTTTACCCAGCGCCAGCTGAATAAGCCGATCTATGCCCAATGCCACCCCAGCGCTTTCTGGCATTCCATGGTCTAGCGCTGCTAGCAGTTGCTCATCAACATCCACCTCAGGTAAACCTAAACGGCGACGCTCGGCATTATCTTCACTGAAACGCAGCCGCTGCTCCTCAGCATCAATCAGCTCATCATAGCCATTCGCCAGTTCAACACCATTGAGATAAAGCTCAAAGCGAGAAGCGACCCACTCACCATCTGCGTCTTGATGGCGGCGCGCCAAGGCCGCTTGGCTGGCAGGATAATCCAACACAACACTCAGTTCGTTTTGGCCAAGCGTTGGTTCAATTACCATGCTCATTAACAGGTCGAGACAAGTATCGCGACTCTCTTCTGTTAGCGCATGTGCCGGCATCTGGCCACGCTCTGCAGCCAAAGTACGCAATGTGTCAATAGACGTCGTGAAGGGGTCTACCGCTAAGTAGGTATGAAACAGCTCCCGGTAACGATAGTGCACCACGGGGCCTGCAAAACTCGGCAGCACGTTAGCAACCAGCGTGGCCGTCTCATCAATCAGCTGTGCCAGAGTAAACCCTGGGCGGTACCACTCAAGCATAGTAAATTCAATATTATGGCGGCTGCCAATTTCACCATCACGAAAACTTTTAGCTAGTTGAAATATCGGCCCACTACCTGCGGCCAGCAGGCGCTTCATATGAAACTCGGGCGACGTTTGCAGCCAAAGCCTACGCTGGCCTTTATCCGTACGCGCCATGCTAGCGAGCGAGACTAAGTGCACATCGGTGCTACCACCCTGCCCCAACACCGGTGTTTCCACCTCCAGCATATCCCGCTCAGCAAAAAATGCACGCACCCCAGCGAGTATGCGTGCACGCTCGCGCAACGTTTCGATACTTGCCGTTGGCTGCCAGCTAGCCGTCATTTACGTCCCCTCCAATGCTATAAAGCCACGCATGGTCATCACGTGGCTTTATAAAGTAGATGCTTTCGCGGCTAACTACCGGTCACTCGGCAGCGCTTATGTTTGAAAAACGCTTAGGCTCGAGAAACACTTATGCTCGAGAAACACTTATGCTCGAGAAACATAGTCGCCAGAGCGCGTATCAATCTTCAGCACTTCACCCTGGTTGATAAACAACGGTACGCGCACAACCGCACCTGATGAAAGTGTGGCAGGCTTAGAACCACCCTGGGCAGTGTCACCTTTCAAACCTGGGTCCGTCTCAACCACTTCCAGTTCAATGAAGTTAGGCGGCGTAACGGAAATCGCTTTATCGTTCCAAAGCGTAATAATATAAGGCACCTGCTCCTTGAGCCATTTTTCAGTATCGCCCAACGCTTTCTTTTCAACGGCGTACTGCTCGAAGGAACCATCCGTCTTCATGAAGTGCCACATGTCGCCGTCGGTGTAGAGATATTCCATCTCCAAATCCATGACATCAGCACCTTCCAGTGAGTCACCGGATTTGAAAGTACGCTCGCCAACACGGCCAGTCATCAGGTTGCGTAGCTTAACGCGGTTAAATGCCTGCCCCTTGCCTGGCTTTACTAGTTCGTTCTCGACGATAGAACAAGGATCGCCGTCGAGCATTACTTTCAAACCGCCTTTGAATTCATTGGTAGAATAGTTCGCCATGATGCCTCTCAGTGTTTTATTTCAGTAACATAGTGCGCGAAGCCATGCTTCGCCGTTGATAATGTCGTTGTAAACGTCGTCTAATAAGTGCGCGCATGATAACCCGAAGGAGGGCTTTTTTGCAGGAGAACATTATTATCGCTGATAAGCGCCCGTCTACCCAGATTTACGCGTCATGGCAGCGGCAGCTTTCCCAAGCGATTCGCGACCCAGTCACTTTGTGCAAGCGCTTAAACTTGGACGACAGCTGGCTGCCTGGTGCTTCTACTGGGCACCAGCTGTTTGAGATCTGTGTTCCCGACGCCTATCTTACGCGCATTGACCCCAACGACCCCAATGACCCTCTGCTCCGCCAAGTACTGCCGGTAAGCGATGAAGCCTCAACACCGCAAGGTTACGTCACCGACCCGCTAGAAGAAGCAGAGCATCAGCCTGTTAAGGGGCTCATTCATAAGTACGCTGGCCGCGTGCTGTTAATTGCCAGCCCCGCTTGTGCAATCAACTGCCGCTACTGCTTCCGGCGCCATTTCCCCTACAGTGACAACTCCCCTTCCAGAGCGCAGTGGCAGGAAGCACTGGACTACCTGCGCGCCGACACCACCCTTCATGAAGCGATTCTTTCTGGCGGAGACCCGTTGGCCGCCAACGATCGTCAGCTGGCGTGGCTGGTGGAGCAGCTTGAAAATATTCCGCATCTCAAGCGGCTGCGCATTCATACACGTCTACCCGTAGTGATCCCCGACCGGGTTGATGATGCCCTTCTTGGCTGGCTAGCGGCGACACGCTTGCAAAAAGTTATGGTACTGCATATTAACCACGCCAATGAGATTGACCAAGCGGTCATTGATGCCTGCACACGCTTAAAGCAAGCGGGTGTGACGCTGCTCAACCAAAGCGTGTTACTACGCGGAATTAACGATAGCGTCAGCACCTTGGCTACTCTGTCCGAACGCCTGTTTGAAGCGGGAGTGTTGCCCTACTATCTGCATGTGGTCGACCCCGTACAAGGTGCCGCCCATTTTGATGTCCCCGATGAGGAAGCCAAAACACTGGTTAAGCAGTTACTTGAACACTTGCCAGGTTTCTTAATGCCACGCTTAGTGCGCGAAGTGCCTGGCAAGACTAGTAAGACGCCGCTGTAGTTCCCATAACCACGCTAGCTGTCATCACCACCTTAGCTAACGATAAGGAGGCCAACGCCTCCTTATAGGTCTGCTAGCGATCACGTTCAATCGGGTATTTACCCTAACGTTTCTGCAGTGACATTGGCAGCCGGCGCTTGGGTAGAGTGATGACGGTTAATGGCACTAAGCACACCTTTCATCGACGCGCTGGTGATGCTTTCGTCGGTACCAACACCAAACACTGCTTTACCATCAATGCGCACCTCAACATAGGCGATTGCTTCAGCATCGGCCCCTTGTCCGCGGGAGTGCTCATGGTAATCAATTATTTCCACCTCTTGGCCGCTAGCCACCAGCGCTTTCACAAACGCGGCCAAGGGGCCGTTGCCCTCACCGGTTACTGTTTGGCGCTCACCTCCGCTTTCCAGTATCGCTTCAAGCGCAACTTTAGGGCTTTCTGGCTCAGAGGAAAGGCGATGGCTTATCAGCGCCAGCGGCGAATACTGCTCCAAGTACTCATCAGCAAACGCCTGGTAAATCATTTGTGAGGTAATTTCGCGCCCAGTTCGGTCAGCGACTTCCTGCACTACTTGGCTAAACTCAATCGACAGCCTGCGCGGCAGTTCAATGCCGTGCTCCTGTTCCAGCAGATAGGAAATACCGCCTTTTCCAGACTGACTGTTAACACGAATTACTGCTTCATAGCTACGCCCCACATCCAGCGGGTCGATAGGTAAATAGGGTACATCCCAAGGCGCCTCAGGATGAGCACGACGATCTGCCATGCCTTTTTTAATCGCATCCTGATGCGAGCCTGAAAACGCAGTAAATACTAAATCGCCAACGTAGGGATGGCGCGGATGGACGGGTAACTGATTGCAGTACTCGACCTCGCGCATAATGGGCGTAATGTTGGAGAAGTCCAGGTTCGGGTGAACGCCTTGAGTATAAAGGTTCATCGCAAGCGTCACGATATCTACGTTCCCAGTACGCTCGCCATTGCCAAACAGCGTACCCTCCACCCGGTCAGCACCGGCCATTAGCGTCAACTCTGCCGCCGCCACGCCAGTACCGCGGTCATTATGAGGGTGCACACTGACAATCAGCGTGTCGCGCTTTTTAACATGACGACAGAACCACTCAATTTGATCAGCATAGTTATTGGGTGTTGCGACTTCGACGGTGGCCGGTAAGTTAACGATCATCCGGTTATCAATGCTAGGCCCGAAGGTATCCATCACCGCTTCGACAATTTCCACCGCAAAGTCCATCTCCGTGGTGGTGAATAGTTCAGGCGAGTACTGGAAGGTCCAGTGAGTCTCTGGATTAGCGGCCATTAAATCGCGGATTTGCGCCGTTGCATCAACGGCGATCTGCACGCACTCTGTTTTATCTACATTAAACACTACCCGCCGAAACATCGGATCGGTGGCATTGTAGACGTGCACAATGGCGTTTTTAGCGCCTTTAAGGGCTTCGAACGTGCGTTCAATTAAATGCGGACGCGCCTGGGTCAGCACTTGAATCGTCACATCATCAGGAATTTTATCTTGCTCAATCAACGAACGGACAAAGTCGAAGTCAGTTTGTGATGCCGATGGGAAGCCCACCTCAATCTCTTTAAAACCAACGTTCAGCAGTAGATCGAACAAACGCTGTTTGCGTTCTTGATCCATGGGGTCGATTAACGACTGGTTGCCATCGCGCAAATCTACACTGCACCATATAGGAGGCATTTCGATACGCTGACTAGGCCAACGGCGGTCAGGCAATTCAACGGCCACGAAGGGGCGATATTTTTTAGAGGGATCGGACAACATCATGACGTCGCTCCTGTCGTTAATCTGTTTTTGGCAACCCTGTATTAGGTTGGTCGGTTTGGTCACTTGAAGCTGATAGAGTGCCTTTATGGGCCATGGCAGCCTCCATACGATCAAGCTGCGCTTTTAACGTATGCACGTCGCTACGCAGAGCTTGCAATTGAGCTGAGTCGCCTTCGCCGCTATCCAACTCCATCTGCGCACTCTCCTTTTGCATAACATCGAGCACGATACCAATCATCATATTGAGGAAAATAAACGCGGTAAGAAATATAAACGTCAAATAATAGATCCAACTCCAAGCATAGACCTCTTGGGTGGCATACATAACGTCAGTCCAATCTTCAAACGTAGCGATGCGAAACAGCGTGAGCATCGCTACGGAAATGTTACCCCATAAAAAGTCGTCAACGTTATGGAATAAAAAGCTACCCAGGGCAGCATAGATATAAAAGATGATAAACATCAGCAGTACGACATAGCCCATCCGGGGGACCGACTTCACCAACGCTCCCAGCAACATTTGTAGCTCTGGAATCATCGACACCAAGCGCAAAACACGGAAAATTCGCAGCAAGCGTGCCAGCAGTACCATCTCCGAGTCGTCCATGGGGATCAGGCTAGCGGTCACTATCAGAAAATCGAAAACATTCCAACCCTTCTTAAAAAAGCTGACTAAGTTGCGCTCGGCTGCCATTCTGATCAAAATCTCAATCAGAAAGAACACGGTTACGGCAATATCAAGATAAAGCAGCCACTGCTCTATTCGGGAGGTTTCCTCATAGGTTTTCGCGCCTATTACCAAGGCAGAAATCACAATGATGGAAATCACGGCGCCTTCAAACAGCTTGTTTGAGCGCAGCTTTTCGAAGCGGGCTTGCCAGGTATTGAATGGTTCACTCATGGAACAGGGAGTCTCTAAACGGTTAACGGCATCACTTTATACTAAAATCACGTACTTACTATACAAGTGATATCCTGTTGTTTCACTTGAAGTATCTCCGCCACCCAGGTAGCGATTGCCACCTTGGTGTTTCACGATTTTTTTGCGCTGGATAAGCCCATGACACTGCTGTGGATAGCCTTACTGCCCCTGTTAGGCGTGCTGGTGCCGGCATTAAATGCCAAGCGCGGCCGCACCCTGTGCTCGCTGGCGACAAGCATACTGCCTGCTGTTGCCCTGCTGCTGACACTGTTGCAGATCCCCGCCCTGTTAAAAGGCGAAGCACTGCGTTTTAACGCGGCATGGATGCCTGAGCTAGGCCTTGAGCTGGCATTTCGTTTAGATGGCCTGTCGTTGCTGTTTAATCTTTTGATTATTGGCATCGGTCTGCTGATTTTATTGTATGCACATTTTTACCTAGACAAAGATGAGCCATTCGGACGTTTTTATGCCTTCCTGATGCTGTTTATGGCATCGATGGTGGGCATTTCGATGTCAGACAACCTCATCTTACTCTGGTTATTCTGGGAACTAACCAGTCTTTCGTCATTTTTGCTGATTGGCTTTTGGTCGTACCGTAGTGATGCACGTAAAGGTGCCCGCATGGCGCTTACCGTTACCGGCGCTGGCGGCTTGGCCCTACTAGCGGGTCTCCTACTGCTGGGTGATATGGCCGGCAGCTATCGAATGGACGATGTACTTAGCAGCGGTGCTGCCATCGTCGCCGATCCTCGCTATCCGCTGATGCTTGGGCTGGTTCTACTCGGTGCATTTACCAAGTCAGCTCAGTTCCCTTTCCAGTTTTGGCTACCTCATGCCATGGCGGCTCCAACGCCAGTCTCAGCGTATCTGCACTCTGCCACTATGGTGAAAGCGGGTATTTTTCTGATGGCACGCTTACACCCTGCGATTGCTGGCAGCGAGCTTTGGAGCGTAGTGGTGCCGCTCATAGGTACTATCACGCTACTCTACGGCGCTTGGTTTGCCCTGTTTAAGACTGACCTAAAAGGAATTCTGGCGTTCTCAACCGTCAGCCACCTAGGCTTGATCACCGTATTATTGGGTATTGGTAGCCCAATGGCGGTGTTAGCAGCTCTGTTTCATATTTTGAATCATGCGGCCTTCAAAGCGGCCCTGTTTATGAGCGCAGGAATCATCGACCATGAAACAGGCACCCGAGAGCTCAAGCAATTAGGCGGCCTAAAAAAGGCGATGCCTGTTACAGCACTGCTTACCACATTGGCCGCTGCTGCCATGGCAGGTGTACCGTTATTTAACGGATTCCTTTCCAAAGAGATGTTCTTTACCGAGACGTTAGCAACCCCTGTACTAGGTGGGCTTAGCTGGCTACTCCCTGCGCTAGCAGCGTTAGGAGGCATTCTTTCTGTGGCCTACTCGGTGCGCTTAGTGCATGCGGTATTTTATAAACCTGCTACAGAAGCAACGCCTAAAGCGCCTCACGAACCTCCTCATTTGATGCGGTTACCGGTGGAAATCCTCGTAGCGCTTTGTGTCTTAGTCGGGCTTTTCCCCGCCTTTTTTGCCACTGACATTTTACAACTAGCGACACAAGCCGTATTGGGCGAGCCACTTGATTTCCACTTGGCTATTTGGCACGGCATCAACTTGCCATTGATGATGAGTGGGCTGGCCTTTGTTGTAGGCATCACACTGTATTGGCGTCATGCGGATCTACGCCGTTTTGTGCAACCATTCCCCAGTATTGATGCGCGTCGCGTCTTTGAACGCTTTATCGTTACCCTTGGTTATCGTGCCGAACAACTCATCACAAAGCTTGAAGGCAACTCTCTTCAGCGCTATATGGGCTGGCTACTTTTTGCGGCATTACTGATGGGTGTCATTGGCTTGGCAAGCATTGACGGCTTAACTGGCTCGAAAGGCAATCAGCCAATTGATGGTATTGTTTTATTAGGTGCTGGCATGCTGATATTCGGGGGAGTAGCGACGGCTGCTACCCATCGATACCGGTTAATCTCACTACTGATGCTTTCGGTCGTAGGCTTATTCGTTGCCCTCACCTTTGCACGCTTTTCTGCCCCAGACTTAGCACTGACTCAGCTATCGGTAGAGGTTGTTACCATGATACTGCTGATGTTAGCGCTATTTTTCTTACCCCAAAAAACGCCGCGTGAATCGAGCCCCAAGCGCAACGTACGGGACATGTTACTGGCAGGCGCATTAGGCTTAGTGGTGGCTAGCCTTAACTATGCGGTGATGACACGTGAGACGCTGTCGATTTCTGAGTTCTTCGTTGAAAACAGTAAACCTGGCGGCGGCGGGTACAACGTCGTCAACGTGATCTTGGTCGACTTCCGTGGTTTCGATACGCTTGGCGAGATTACGGTGCTGGCCATTGCTGGCCTAGCCATCTTTAAACTATTAAACCGACTACGGTTGTTTATCCCACATAGCGATGGCGAAGGTCGTGTTTGGTCGCCTGATCGCTACCCCGCCATTTTAACGTCGATTTCTATGACGTTACTGCCGCTGGCGCTGCTGGTTTCTGCGTTTATCTTCTTACGCGGCCATAACCAACCTGGCGGCGGATTTATCGCCGGCTTGATTACGGCTGTCGCGCTTATCTTGCTGTATATGGCACGCGGCGTTGAGTGGGCACAAGAGCGCCTAAACTTCCCCTTCCAGCCAGTGGCCGTGGTAGGCGTTGCCATTGCAACACTTACAGGGCTGGGTAGCTGGCTTTTGGGCTATCCGTTCCTGACGTCATCATTCGGTTATTTTACGCTACCACTGATTGGCACCTTTGAACTGGCTACCGCTCTGCTCTTTGATCTTGGCGTTTATCTAGCGGTTGTAGGTGCAACGCTGATGATTCTGGCCAACCTGGGTAAAGTCACCACGCCACACCGCCCCGTCACCGAACCCAAAGCAAGCGATGATTCGAGTACGCCTAATAACAAGGAGTCCCACTAATGGAAATGCTCTATGCCATTACAACGGGCATATTAACTGCGTGCGGGCTCTATCTAACACTGCGCGGGCGTACGTTCCCCGTTGTGGTTGGTCTGACGCTGCTCTCCTACGCGGTCAACCTATTTTTGTTTTCCATGGGAGGCTTAACCACGGATGGCGCTGCTCTGGTAAATGAAGGCACGAACATTGCTGACCCACTGCCCCAGGCACTGGTATTAACAGCGATCGTGATTGGTTTTGCGATGACCGCCTTTGTGGTCATCCTGGCCATGCGTGCACGCAGCGAAGTAGGTAACGACCATGTCGACGGCAAAAAGGAAGACCACGAATGATCCAGCATCTGATTGTATTACCCGTGGTGCTACCGTTAGTCGCGGGTATTTTGTTGCTTTATCAACGCCAGGGCTTGGTGCGCTATAAGCGCACCGTCAGCGTTGTCGCCTCGATACTTCTGCTGTTCGTCTCAATAGCGCTGGTCAACCAAGCGGCGAGTGGTGACATTACTTACTACGCGCTGGGCGACTGGCAGCCACCGTTCGGCGTGGTGCTGGTGCTGGATCGCTTGTCGGCATTGATGGTGTTAGTCACCGCTATTTTAGCGGTCGGTGCGGTCATTTTTGCCTGCGGCGGTGACGATGAAAAAGGCAGTAACTTCCACGGCCTATTTCAATGGCAATTGCTAGGCATTAACGGGGCCTTTTTAACCGGCGACCTGTTTAACCTCTTCGTATTTTTCGAAGTGTTACTCCTGGCCTCTTACGCATTACTGCTGCACGGTGGTGGTAAAGCACGTATCCAAGCCAGTGTTCACTATGTCGTGCTTAACTTAGCGGGCTCCTCACTGTTCCTGATCGCTGTGGGCATTTTATATGGTGCAACGGGCACGCTGAACATGGCTGATATGGCACACAAGCTGTCCAATCTACCCGCTGAGCGCGAAGGCTTAGTCACCGCAGGGGCATTGATGCTGCTGGTAGTTTTCGGTTTAAAAGCGGCTATTTTGCCTCTCTACTTTTGGCTCCCCCGCGCTTATGCAGCAGCTCCCGCACCAGTGGCAGCGTTATTCGCCATTATGACAAAGGTGGGGATTTACGCGATTTTGCGCGTTTATTCGCTGATATTCAGCGATCAGGCAGTTGGTCTAGTCGCACTGGAACAGCCCTGGGTATGGTGGTTAGCGCTAGCAACGCTAGCCGCAGCGGGTGTTGGCGTTATCGCCGCACGTGATTTACGCCTGCTGGTCGCGTATCTGGTGCTTATTTCGGTAGGCACGTTACTGGCTGGCATTGGCATGCGCTCACCTGCCGCGACATCAGCACTTCTCTATTATCTCATTCACACCACGCTGATTACCGGGGGACTTTTCCTGCTAGCGGAGATGATTGGCCTACAGCGGGGGAAACCCGGCACGCGCATCGTTAAAGGCCGACCATTGGTACAAGGCAATGCACTGGCGCTTACCTTTTTTATCGGAGCTATTGCCGTGGCCGGGCTACCACCGCTATCCGGTGCGTTAGGGAAGGCACTCATGCTTAACGCCGCCGAAGGTGGTGAGCGCCTGTGGCTTTGGCCGCTATTACTATTAACGAGCCTGGCGTCGTTAATTGCGCTATCTCGTGCAGGCTCTACGCTGTTTTGGCGCAGCCACCGTGGCAGCCCAAGCGGCAGCAACCTCTCTCGCTACCAATGGATTGGCATGCTGTGGCTGCTTAGCGCGGCACCACTAATGGTCGCCTTTGCAGGGCCCGTGAGTAGCTATACCCAGGCCACGGGAGAGCAGTTGGCCAACCCGCAGCTGTTGATTAATTCGCTTCTGCCTGATGCTGGAGACGCCCAATGATTGCCCCCCGCGCTTGGCTCCCTACGCCGGTACTATCGCTGCTGCTGCTGTTAGTATGGCTATTACTTGTGCGTAGCTTTGCATTTGGTCAGATTGTGCTCGGCGGCGCGCTGGCCATCCTCATTCCGTTATTGACCCATCGCTTTTGGGACGCACGCCCCCGCATTGGTAAACCGCTTAAACTCTTGCGTTTTGCGTTTCGCGTACTAGGCGATATCGTCATCGCCAACTTCGAAGTTGCGTACTTAATTGCTAACCCCTGGCGTAAAGTCAAACCACACTTTATTGAATACCCGCTGATGCTTGAAGAACGCTTCACCATTACACTTCTCGCAAGCACCATTAGCCTAACCCCAGGAACAGTTTCAGCGAATTTGAGGATGGACGGAAAATCGTTGCTCATTCATGCACTTGATGTAGACGACGAGGACGCCCTAATTGCCCAAATTCGCGAGCGCTATGAGCGCCCCCTTAAGGAGATTTACGAATGCTAAGCGCCGCACTCGTGATCACTTTAGCGCTAGTGGTAATGGCGCTACTGATGAATCTTTATCGCCTAACCATTGGCCCCGACCTGCCAGATCGCGTGCTGGCGCTCGACACTATGTATGTCAATTCAATTGCGCTGATCGTACTGCTGGGGCTGTGGCTCAACAGCAAGACCTACTTTGAGTCTGCGCTGTTAATTGCCATGCTCGGTTTTATCAGCACGGTGGCCGTATGTAAGTACATTTTACGCGGGGATATTATCGAATGAACCGTGTAACGTCTCAGGAGATGCGCTAATGTCGTTTTTTGTCGAAGCGCTGATTTCACTACTGCTGGTAGCAGGCGGTATTTTCGTCTTTATCGGCTCACTGGGTCTCGCTCACCTAAGAGACTTCTACATGCGCCTCCATGGCCCTACCAAGGCCACCACACTCGGCATAGGCTGCATGCTTGTCGCCTCAATGGGTTACTTTTGGAGTATCGATGGCAAGCCTGACGTACAAGAACTGCTAATCACGCTGTTTTTATTCATTACCGCACCGGTTAGCGCTCACTTGCTCGCCAAAACGGGTCTTCACATGCAGCTCAAGCACGTAGATAAAACCCAGGGCAAACCGGTAGAACTCCGCTCAGAAGAAGTCGGTGAAAAACCTGTCCCGCACCCTGACAAGGGACATGGCTAAAAGGCAGGAACATCCGTTCTTGATCGCTAAGCGCTGGCTGAAACGCCAGCGCTTTTTATATGTCAACGACGCGAGATAGTAGTGGGAAGCGACACTTTCCGGTAAGCTCCTTGCGTTTTGTTAGCCTGTTTTGAGGTAATTATATGTGGAGCCTGCTTAGGTTGTCGGCACTGTCATTAACCACGTTGATGATAGCGGGTTGCTCAGACCCCAAAATAGACACAAGCTCAATGCCAGCCGCCGTAGTTTCGGTTGAGAAAGTGCGCGACTCACTCCCCGCCTACAAGCGCGATGAGTTTGATCAAGCATTAACGATCATTGCCATGTCATCGTTTAGCGGCATCGATTTACTCAATGCCCAACGTATGAATGCCGCCGAAATTGCCGAGTCAGCGAATGCCTACATGCATGGCCTAACGGGTGATGAGATTATAGAGCGCGCCGATAAAATGCTGCGCGAACGCCGTGCCCGCGAACGCGAGCAGGCGCTGCAAACGCTTGATCGTCTAGAAACCAAACAAGCGCGGGCCGAACACGATCAACAACAGCGCGCCCAAGTGAGCATTGAAAGTGCCGATTACTACATCAGTACCAGCCCCTATGGCGCATTCGAACCTGTCATTGATCTTCAGGTAACGAATGGTTCTGACCAAGAGGTATCAGAACTGTTTTTACATGGCGTATTGACCAGCCCAGGACGCGAAACAGCGTGGGTCGATGAAACGTTTTACTATGTTATTGCTGGCGGCCTAGCCCCCGGTGAAACCGCACAATGGAGTCTTGCCCCCAACCGCTTCGGCCCCTGGGGTAATGATCAGATTCCCCGCGATTCACAGCTAACCTTAACGCTACTGGGGATAAATAACGCGCAAGGTGAGCCACTTTGGAACTCACCATCGCTTAGCGAAAATGAGGTCGCTAAGCTAGAAGCCCTGCGTGCGGAGTATGGCGGTGTTAACGCTCATACTGCCAACTAGGGCTAAGGCGGTGCTAAGGCACCGCCTGTTCACTTGGTAGCGCTATCAGTCAGTCGATCAAATCTGCTTCCCGATAGCCAATTAAATACAGTACCGCATCAATTCCCAACGTTGAAATTGCTTGACGAGCTTGTGCGCGAACCATCGGCTTGGCGCGAAATGCAATACCAAGCCCCGCTTTTGCCAGCATTTTCAGATCGTTGGCACCATCACCAACGGCAATGGTCTGCTCTAAGGTAAAACCTTCACGTAACGCAATTTGCTCTAAAAGGTCGGCTTTGCGCTGCGCATCGACAATCGGTTCTTTCACATCGCCGGTCACTTTGCCATTTTCAATGACCAGCTCGTTGGCGTGGATTTCGTCAAAACCGAGCTTTTCCTGAAGATGGCGAGCAAAGTAAGTAAAGCCCCCAGACAGTATCACCGTGCGGTAACCAAAGCGCTTTAAGTTCGCCATTAGTCGCTCAACGCCGTCCATTAATGGCAGCTCGGCAGCAATCTCTTTTAAGACCGACTCGTCTAAACCGGCTAGTTTACTCATACGCTCGCGGAAGCTTTCTTGAAAATCCAGCTCGCCACGCATCGCTCGTTCGGTCACGTCGGCGACTTCATCTCCGACCCCATGGCGGCGAGCGAGCTCGTCAATCACCTCAGTCTTGATCAGCGTCGAGTCCATATCAAAACACACTAAACGACGATGCCGACGCCAGATAGTATCTTCTTGAATAGCAATATCGACACCATGCTGGGCACCTAGCGCGAGCGCCTTTTCGCGTAGGGCTTCTAGCTCTACATCACTGCCTCTGAGCCAACATTCAACGCAAGCCCCGTTAGCAGGCGAGTCACCTTCAAGCGCTTCGCGGCCTGAAAGACGGTGAATTAGCTCAACAGTGAGACCAAACTCTGCGGTCAGCGATCCTACTTCAGCTAATATGCCGGCAGGCAGCTTGGGGGCTAGCAGGCTTAAGATTAGTCTTGGTTGGCTGGCTTGCTCACTCCAGCGCTGATAGTCGTCGCCACTCACCGCAATTGCCTGCACGTCTAAACCGAGCGTATCTCCCGCTTCACTAAGAGCGGCTTCCAAAGCGCTGTCCTGATCAAGCCCCACCAGCATTTCCAAAGAGAGCATGCCAAACGTCACGCTTTGATTAATATCCAACAGCCGGGCACGCCCAGCCGCCAACGCATTACCCAGGCCAGCTAACTGCCCTGGGCGCGCAACCCCGGTTGCACGAATCAAATAACGTGTTGCCATGACTTACTCCCCTGCCTCTAAACAATCTACTTTTTGGAAACCGCGGGGCAGTTTGCTGCCTCGCCTACCGCGTTCACCACGATAATACGCGAGATCGTCGGCTTTCAGGGTTAGCTTACGCTTACCGGCATGAATAATGAGTTCACCGCCCTCTGCCACAACGGCAATATCGCGCACAAACTCTTCACGTCGAGCCGCACGCGGGCCGGGAATATCGAGCATTTTATTGCCTTTTCCTTTAGCCATTTCAGGCAGCTGGTCTAACGGGAACAGCAGCAGCCTGCCTTCATTGGAAACCGATGCAACCCAATGGCCTTCGCCTTCCGGCACTTCCACTGGGGCCATAACGCTGCACCCTTTAGGAACACTCAGTACCGCTTTACCGGCTTTATTTTTGCCTGTCAGCGCCTCGAGCTGCGCGACAAAACCATAACCACCATCACTGGCCAATACGTATCGTTTGGTGGGCGGCGCCAGCATTAGCCCTGCCATGCGCGCACCTGCCGACACGTTGACACGGCCGGTAACCGGTTCACCTTGACCTCGGGCACTAGGCAAATTATGCGCTGCTAGGGTATAAGCACGGCCAGTGTCGTCTAGCAACACCAAAGGTTGGTTGGTTTTACCACGAGCCGCCAGTTGGAAACTATCGCCGGCCTTATAGGAGAGCCCTTCCGGATCGATATCATGGCCTTTCGCCGCACGAATCCAGCCTTTTTCCGACAACACGACGGTAATCGGATCAGCGCCTAACAACTCTACTTCAGAGAGCGCTTTTGCTTCACTACGCTCAACCAGCGGCGAACGACGCGCATCACCATGCTCTTTACCCGCCGCGCGGATCTCTTTTTCAATTAACGTGGTTAGCTTAGCTTCACTACCCAACAAGCCTTGCAGTGACTTGCGCTCTTTCTCCAGTTCATCCTGCTCGCCGCGAATTTTCATCTCTTCCAGCTTAGCAAGATGGCGCAATCGCAGCTCTAGGATCGCCTCTGCCTGCCGCTCAGAAAGACCAAACGCAGCGATCAATGCTGGCTTAGGCTCATCCTCTTCACGAATAATACGGATCACTTCATCAAGGTCGAGGTAAGCCGTCAGCAGGCCTTCAAGAATATGCAGACGGTCTTCGACTTTACCTAAACGATGCTCTAAGCGGCGGCGCACGGTCGCTCGCCTAAAGCGCAGCCACTCGCTCAGCATATCGGGTAGCGGCATCACGCGGGGGCGACCATCCAGGCCGATCACGTTCATGTTCACCCGCACATTCTTTTCTAAATCCGTGGTGGCGAACAGGTGCGCCATCAGCGATTCAACATCCACGCGGTTAGAGCGTGGCTCAATCACCAGACGAGTAGGCTCTTCATGGGTGGACTCATCACGCAGGTCGGCTACCATCGGCAGCTTTTTGGCCTGCATTTGTGCAGCGATCTGCTCCAATACTTTGGCACCGCTGACCTGATAAGGCACAGCGGTAATCACGATATTGGTCTCTTCGCGCACATAACGAGCGCGCAGTTTGACCGAACCGCGGCCTGATTCGTAGAGCTTGCGCAGGTCTTCTTTCGGCGTGATGATTTCGGCATCGGTGGGGAAATCGGGTGCCGGTACAAATTCCATCAGGTCGACAGTGGTCGCTTCCGGGTTCCGCAACAGGTGACAGGTCGCCTCTACCACTTCAGTCACGTTGTGAGGTGGAATATCGGTTGCCATCCCAACCGCGATGCCGGTACCGCCGTTGAGTAACACGTGCGGCAAACGCGCGGGAAGCACTACCGGCTCTTGCATCGTGCCATCGAAGTTGGGGGTCCAATCCACGTTGCCCTGGCCTAACTCGCTGAGCAGCACTTCTGCAAACTTAGACAGCTTGGCTTCGGTGTAGCGCATGGCAGCAAAGGATTTGGGGTCATCAGGGCTACCCCAGTTGCCTTGCCCATCCACCAGCGGATAGCGATAGCTAAACGACTGGGCCATTAGCACCATTGCTTCATAGCACGCGCTGTCGCCATGGGGGTGAAACTTACCCAGCACATCACCGACGGTACGCGCCGACTTTTTGTACTTGGCATTGGCGTGCAGCGCCAGTTCACGCATGGCGTAAATAATGCGCCGCTGCACAGGTTTCATCCCATCGCCAATATTGGGCAAGGCGCGGTCTAAAATGACGTACATCGAGTAGTCGAGGTACGCTTTTTCGGTGTAATCGCGCAGGGACAGCCGTTCGACGTCACCCTCTGCTACTTGAATATCCATGTCGATCATATCCTACCTTAACAACAAAACCGCCCCAGTCGGGGCGGCTGATAAGCGGACACGCGGCCACTTAGCATGGCACGCTATGTTAATTGATACTTTTCATGCGATGCATTCGACAGTGCTGGAGCCTGGGATACCGCTTGCGCACCGCCGTGAAACTCGTCCAGCAAGCCTTTTAAGCGCTGGGCCTGTAACGACAGTTCATTAGCAGCCCCTGCGGCCTGGCTAACCAAGCCCGCATTCTGCTGGGTCACCGTATCCATCTGCGTTACCGCACTGTTAATCTCGTCAATGCCATTGGTTTGTTCGCTGGAAGCTTGGCTGATTTCGCTAATGCGTGCCGTTACTTCCTCAATGGCAACTACAATCTCTTTCATAGCGGACTCAGCTTCTTGAGCATAACCGCTGCCCGTCGCGATCTGCTCAGACGTGGTTTTGATCAGCCCATTAATGTTTCTGGCCGATGCAGCACTGCGCGAGGCAAGCTCACGTACTTCACTGGCAACCACCGCAAAGCCTCTTCCGTGCTCACCCGCACGCGCTGCCTCTACCGAGGCATTAAGCGCTAATATATTGGTTTGAAAAGCAATATTTTCAATTACTTGAACAATTGAAGCGACTTCAACAGAGCTTTCGTTGATCGCTTCCATGGATTGCGCCAGCCTCGATACCTGTTGGCCGCCACGCTTTACTTTATCTGCTGATTCTTTTGCCCGTAGGTCGGCCTCTTGAGCGTTATCAGCGTTTCGCTTCACCGTAGCCGCCATCTCTTCCATCGTTGATGACGTTTCCTGAAGAGAAGCCGCCTGTTGTTCTGTTCGGCTAGAAAGCTCCGTATTGCCTGCCGCTATTTCGGTGGATTCGCTGGCGATGGCATCGGCCACGCTCCGCACATCACCAAATAGCCGCTGTAGCTTCTCCGAGTATCGATTAACAGCACGGCGCAGTTCGCCAATCTCATCCTCGCGATAGATGGTTAGCTCGCGACTTGAGTCATCCTGACCCAGTTGATCGATTTGACGCGTAGTACTGCGTATTTGCGCTAGCAAAATACGACCACCCCACCACCCAAGCCCCAGTAAGAGTGCCAGCAAGGGAACAATAAATAGCAGCAGGTCACGTGTTAACGTACGTGCCAAAGCCGTGACTTGCTCGCTAGGGGTTACTAACCCCAGCGTCCACCCCGTACGTGGCATATCAAATAGGCGCACCTCTGCAGCTTCTGCTAACACGCCTGCGCTTTCGACACTCGCTTGTTCCTGCCCAGCAGTTACCGCCGTAACAACGGGCTGGAGCCAAGGCATATCACGAGCAACGTCAGCTAAACCTTTCATCTCATCAGAGGCTTGCTCTACCCCCGGCAGGTCAATGACATTGCGCTCATTATCCAGTACAAAGGCGTAACCGCCTGTACCACCGCCATTTTCTGCAAGAAACTCGGCCACGCCGCCTAGCTGCATATCAATGGTGGCGACTCCGGAAAAAGCGTCATCGATATAATACGGAACACTACAGGTCACCATGGCAACCCCCGTCGCTGGGTCGCGGTACGCGGCAGACCAAACGCACTGCCCTGGCGTCGCATCGCGAGCACTGCTATACCATGCTTCGTCGTGGTATGGCGCAATAGTGCTTGCGTTGTAGTCATCTAGAAACTCCAACGCTCCCTGAGCATTACGTGCCCAGAAAAAACTGAAGCGTTCGACACCCGGCGAAAATGCGCCTGGCTCAGGCCAAATACCGCCTCCGGCAATCGTCATATTGCCGTTATCATCGACCACATTGGGCAGTGCTTGCTGGTAAATCGCTTCATCTTGAGGAAGCGACTCGGCCAACGCTGCTAAGCTCGAGGTATTCCCCTCGACGCGAGCCAGCTGGCCATTCAGCGCATTCACGATAGAGCCGCCCGTACGCTCAATCAATGACTGACTTGCATCGATCACCAGCGGCTGACCACGCCATGCCATCACGCCGTAAATACTGACAGCCATTAGTAGTGTGAGCACCACTGCAGACAACGTTAACTGCCGAGAGATTGTGTTGAACAAAGCTATTCCCCTGTCTATGAGCGTTTTTTACGCGTCTTAGTATGTAAGCTACCTATTCAACTATCGGCCAAATAGCATGGCACTGTAATAATGCCTGTTAACGTTTGCCTAGCAGATTGGGCTCCCCCCTCCGGTCTTTATAACTGGCTTTGCAACTGTTGCGAAAACAGTCGCTAAAACAGTCATTACAACCAGACTGATGACGCCTCTATATCTGTAACTACACCTCTACATCAGCGAGATTGCCGTAATCTTCCAGCCACTTTTTGCGGTCACCGGCGCGTTTCTTGGCCAGCAACATATCCATCATTTCCATCGTGCCATCGCCCTCTTCCAGCGTTAACTGCACTAGGCGACGGGTTTCCACTGACATGGTGGTCTCACGCAGCTGTAGCGGGCTCATTTCACCCAAGCCTTTAAAACGCTGAACATTGGGCGTGCCACGCTTTTTCGCCAACTGCTTGAGAATGGCGGCTTTCTCGCTCTCATCCAGGGCATAGTGCACTTCTTTACCTAAATCGATTCGATAAAGCGGCGGCATGGCGACGAACACATGCCCGGCATCCACCAGGCTGGGGAAGTGCTTTACAAACAGCGCGCACAACAGCGTCGCAATGTGCAGGCCATCGGAGTCCGCATCCGCCAGGATGCAGATTTTGTGATAGCGCAGTTTTTCAAGATCTGCACTGCCGGGGTCGGCACCAATCGCCACGGCGATATCGTGTACTTCCTGAGAGCCATAGATATCGTGGGTATCGACTTCCCAGGTATTGAGGATTTTGCCGCGCAGCGGAAGAATGGCTTGAGTTTCACGGTTGCGCGCTTGTTTGGCGCTACCACCTGCCGAGTCGCCTTCGACTAAAAACAGCTCACTTAGGGCAGGATCCTGGCCGGAACAGTCGGCGAGCTTGCCTGGCAGCGCGGGACCAGAAGTCACCTTTTTACGGGCGACTTTTTTGGACTTTTTCTGGCGCTGCTGAGCGGCGCTGATCACCATTTCGGCCAGCTGTTCGGCCTGTTCAATGTGGTGGTTAAGCCAAAGCGAGAAAGCATCTTTCAACACCCCAGACACGAAGCCCGCAATCGTGCGTGAGGAGAGCCGCTCTTTGGTTTGCCCAGCAAACTGAGGATCAAGCATTTTAACCGAAAGCACAAAAGAGGCTCGTTCCCATAAATCGTCGGCGGTCAGCTTAATGCCGCGGGGCAACAGGCTGCGGTATTCGCAGAACTCCCGCAGCGCTTCCAACAACCCTGAACGGAAGCCATTAACATGCGTGCCGCCCTGGGGCGTGGGAATCAGGTTTACGTAGCTTTCCAACAACGCGTCGCCACCTTCGGGCAACCACTGAATCGCCCAGTCAACGCCATGCTCGTCGTCGCTAAAATGGCCTACAAAGGGTTCATTCGGCACCACTTCATAGCCATCGGTAGCTTCAGCCAGGTAGTCCTTTAAGCCATCGGCATAGGCCCATTCAGTTTTGGTGCCATCAGGCTCTACCAGCGTAACCGCCAGTCCAGGACACAGTACTGCCTTGGCACGTAACAAGTGCTTTAACTTTGAAAGGGCAAGCTTTGGGCTGTCAAAGTAGCTCTCATCTGGCCAAAAACGCACGAGAGTGCCCGTCGCTTTTTTTGCCGCTTTACCAATTTCGTGTAGCTCTTCGACTTTTTCGCCAAACTCAAAGGCCATGGCATGGCGCGCGCCATTACGAGTGACTTCAACATCTAAACGGCGCGATAAGGCATTAACCACCGATACGCCAACCCCATGCAAACCGCCCGAGAAGCGATAGCTGGAGGAGGAAAACTTGCCACCCGAGTGGAGCTTGGTAAAGATTAGCTCGACGCCCGACACGCCATGTTCAGGGTGCAAATCGATCGGCATGCCACGGCCGTTATCCTGCACTTCTATGGCACCATCGGAATGCAGCACCACGCTAATAGCCGATGCATGCCCTGCAAGGGCTTCATCAACACTATTATCGATAACCTCTTGAGCGAGGTGGTTAGGCCGCGAGGTGTCGGTGTACATACCGGGACGCTTACGCACCGGCTCGAGCCCTGACAGGACTTCGATGGAACTCGCGCCGTACTGGGAGGCATCAAACTGGGTCATGTAACATCGGTTCCTAAAAAAATAGCGCTAGCAGCCGCTCTTAAGTACTTGAAACAAAGCGTACTGAAACGAGTCTTTGGCGGCTTACAAAAGGGCACAGGATAGCGGAAAAGCAAAAAGCTGTATATCCAGCCATGAAAATCAGAATAGCGTGCTACTCCTGCTCTGCCGCCCAAAACGCCTCAATCAGGCCGCGGCTGGAAGCATCCATACGGGAAATATCACCGCCTCCATCAATGATCGCCTGGGTGTCGGTGGCAATTTTCTTACCTAGCTCAACGCCCCACTGATCAAACGGATTAATATCCCAAATAACCGCCTGTACAAACACTTTGTGCTCATACAGGGCGATCAGTGCCCCCAGCGTAAAGGGTGTTAGCTTATCCAACAGGACCGTTGTAGAGGGCTGGTTCCCACGGTAGCGCTTGTGCTCTGGGCGAGGGCCTTCATCCTCTAGAGCGTCATCCCCCAGCATCAGCACTCGTGACTGAGCAAAGCAGTTCGCCAACGCTAGGCGGTGCTGTGCTTTTAGATGGCGACGTGTATCCGGGTCTTCTACCTCATCGTAGCGCTTCAGCGGTGCTATAAAATCGCATACGACCGGCTGGGTGCCCTGGTGAAGTAACTGATAAAAGGCGTGTTGAGCGTTGGGACCAAGCTGCCCCCAAAGCACTGGGCACGTTGAATAATTCACCGCTTGGCCTTGGCGCGTCACCGACTTACCGTTGGACTCCATCTCAAGCTGTTCAAGATAGGCAGCAAAGTACTCTAAGCGTCCATCATAGGGCAGTATCGAATGGGCACGAATATCCAGGAAATTGACGTTCCAGATACCAGCTAACCCCAGCAGTACTGGCAGGTTTTCTTCCATCGGTGCATCACGGAAGTGGCAGTCCATTGCATGGGCACCCGCCAACAGTTCACGGAAGTTATCCATACCTACGACGAGCGCAATCGGGAGGCCGATGGTGCCCCACAAGGAGTAACGCCCGCCGACCCAGTCCCAGAACATCAGTTGGTGATCTGAGGAAATACCCCACTCACTCATCTTTTCAGGGCTCGCCGACACACCAATGAAGTGCTGGCGAACAATTAACTCTGCGCTTAATGGTGCGGCATTGGGAAGATCGCCATGCTCAGAAAGCTTTCCTAATAGCCAGTCTTTGGCCGTATTAGCATTGGAAAGCGTGTCGATAGTGGTAAACGACTTGGACGATAAAACAAACAAGGTTGTTTCAGGATTAAAGCGACTTAGATAATCCGCCAGCTGGGAGCCATCCATGGTAGACGCAAAGTGCACGTCCAATGGGTGCCCCTCTTTTGGGCGATAATCTGCCAGCGCATGGGTGACCATTAACGGGCCAAGATCCGAGCCGCCGACACCTAAATTCACCACATGCCGGATCGGCTTACCGGTTGCACCACGCCACTGCCCCGCCTGTAAGCGCTGCACCAAGCACTCCATTTGGGCAAGGCTGTCATGCACAGCGGCCACCACATCTTCCCCTTCTACTTCAAGCGTGGCATCAGCAGGTAACCGTAAAGCTGTATGTAGTGCGGGGCGATTTTCACTGACGTTGACACGCTTTCCGCTTAGCAGCGCATCAATCGCCCCAGGCATTCCCGCCTCATGCGCCAGCGCCAGCAAGTGTTCAAGGGTGTCATCATCCCAACGCTGTTTAGATAAATCCAAGGTTAAACCTGCCACTTGGCGCGTGAAGTTCAACCAGCGACTGTCATCATCACCAAACAAATTTTTTAAGTGTACCTGTTGTAGCGTGTCAGCATGATGCTTCAACGTCTGCCATGCGGGTAGTGTATCGGGGGTTGTGCGTGTTGCTGAAGCCATATGCCTTCTCCTGTGGCGCCATTCCATGCAGCAGGAATCTGTTATAAACAGGTCTGTTCTGGTGTATCAAGGGCGCGTAAACTACGCAGCCTCATTAATAATCCTGGCTTGCCCATGAGTGATGCATCTTACCGCGACGCTATCTTTTCAACACCCTTAGATAAGGTGGCAAGGTTCTCCTTCGACGAACAGGTCGTTGCGTGCTTCCCTGATATGATCCGCCGTTCAGTGCCCGGTTACGGGCAAATCCTCGGCATGTTGAGCTTAATTGCCCAACGCCATTTGCGCCATGGCGCTCACGTTTACGACCTAGGTTGCTCGCTGGGCGCATCCGGCCTGGCACTGGCGGGTGCACTTCCCGCCGATGCCTTTCGTTATACCGGTGTGGATCTTTCACCCGCCATGGTGGCTAGGGCCAAGCAAACCTTTTCAGAAGAGTGCCCAGACCATGCCATGCAGATCGAGGAGGCCGACATACGCACGCTTGAGTATGCACCTTCCGGCATGATCATTCTTAATTTTACGCTGCAGTTTCTGCCCCCTGCCGATCGCGATGCGCTGCTGAAGCGGCTTTACGATGCCCTTGAACCGGGCGGCGTACTGATTTTATCGGAGAAAACCATCGATGCCGATGAGCGGGATAACGCATGGCGAGTCGAGCGCTACCATGACTTCAAGCGTGCCAATGGCTACAGCGATATGGAAATCAGCCAAAAACGCACAGCGCTGGAAAACGTGCTGATTCCCGACACGCTTGATGCCTTACATGGCCGCTTAGCCCTAGCGGGCTTTCCTCGCTCAATGACTTGGTTCCAGTACTTGAACTTTACCTCGCTGATCGCCTTCAAGGAGGATTAAGGTGCCGCTGTTACCCGATGATCATCGCGCGCTTTATCAGGCATTTTTAGATCAAGCCAGCCAGGATGCCGCACTGACACCCTGGCTTGCCAAGCTGCCTGAACAGCTGGCCAATGGGCTAGATCGCCAGCGCCATGGCGACCTGTCCGCCTGGGAGAAGGCAGTTGCCAAACTACCTGCTCTACCCGAAGAGCGCCACGTCGATCTTACCAGCGATACAGTGAGCGTTGATGTCGCTTTGAGTGATAGCCAAAAGCGCCAGTGTTTTAACCTGCTGCGCAAACTGTCGCCCTGGCGCAAAGGCCCCTTTCGGTTGGGTGGCATTGATATCGACACCGAATGGCGCTCCGATTGGAAATGGCAAAGAGTCGCCCCGCATCTTGCGCCGCTAAAGTACCGTAAGGTATTGGATGTTGGCGGTGGCAGCGGCTACCACGCTTGGCGCATGGCCGGAGAAGGCGCAGCCTTTGTGCTTGTGATTGATCCTTCACCACGCTTTTATTGGCAGTTTCAGGCGGTGCGCCACTTCGTTGGCAATGCCGACGGCGGCCGCACGCAGTTTCTACCGGTAGGCATTGAAGATGTGCCGGAAAAGCTGGGATTTTTCGATACGGTATTTTCCATGGGCGTGCTCTACCACCGTCCTTCGCCTCTTGAGCATCTGCAGCAAATAAAAGAGGCGTTAGCCCCTGGCGGTGAACTGGTGCTAGAAACACTAGTGGTGGAAGGCGATGAGCAAACCGTGTTTGTACCCGGCGAACGCTACGCCGCGATGCCTAATGTTTACTTCCTGCCCTCTTCAAAAGCGCTATGTCACTGGCTAGAACGGTGCGGTTTTACCAATGTGCGAGTGGTCGACGAAGCGCTAACAACACTTGACGAGCAGCGCTCAACCGAGTGGATGACCTATCAATCGCTAGCGGATTTCCTCGACCCCAGCGACCCAACCCGCACCATTGAAGGCTACCCCGCCCCACGTCGAGCGGTGATTATCGCCAATCGAAACGAGTATTGATGGGCTGTGTCGTACGCTTGTGTCAATCAAGCTTGTAATGATCGTACTGTTAATAACACGTTTTTTTGTAACAGTTCTTAATTACTTAGATCGTTATGGGATAGCCCATAATGTCATCGCTCATATAGGCACAAGCTCACTAATGGGATATTAATCAAGGAGTAAAGATGGGTTTTTTAGCGTGGATTTTGTTCGGTCTTATCGCCGGTGTGATTGCAAAAATGATTATGCCTGGTAAAGATCCAGGTGGCCTTATCGTTACCATTCTTCTCGGTATTGCTGGCGCCTTTGTCGGTGGCTGGATTGGCTCACTGGTTGGGCTTGGCACCATGGGCGACTTTAGCTTTGGCAGTTTTGTGACCGCTATTGTAGGTGCTTTGGTATTGTTGGCTGGTTACCGGATGATTAAGAAGTAACTCGTCCGCATCTCAGCGACAACGATGAAAAGCCGCTCTAATGTTGAGCGGCTTTTTTGTTACTCATCGTGGCTTCCCAAGCTCTAGCCAATCTCAACGCCGCAAAATCACCAGCCAACGGCCAAGGTTCATCACGCTGGCTAACGAAGCAGCAACGTAGGTGAACGCGCAGGCGGTAAGCACATGGCGAGCGCCGGGCATGTCATAGGGCGGCACGTACTCTTTAAGCAGTGGCAGTGCACGGTTAAAGCTGGCATCGAACTCAACGGGCAGCGTCACTAGATGCACCAGCGCGGCGGTGCCAAAACTAATAACGGCCATGGCGATAACCGCTGCCAGCCCACCAGGCAGTCTTGTGAGCACAAACAGAAACGGTGCGGCCATCATTAAAATAGCGCCCAGCTTTTCTGCCTTTTGCGCTACTTGAACCAAACGACTTCGGGCTAGCAGAGGCGCGTAGCCTTCATGGTGTTGAATAGCGTGCCCGACCTCGTGGGCAGCTACGGTCACCGCCGTCAGTGAACGGCCATCATAGTGGTCCGGGGTGAGACGTACGCAGCGCGATTCCGGGTCGTAATGATCACCAAATTCGCTACGCTCAACTTTCACACCGTCAACACCCAAACGGCGTAGCAGATGCTCAGCAAGCTCCGCGCCGGTACCCGGATAGTCATCCCGTCCACGGGTGTGGCGTTTCAACACCCATTTTGCCCATAAGTTAGGCAGAACAAAAATGGCCAGCGCCAATACGATTAACACAATGACCATGATCACACTCACCGCTGATTAAGAGCCTAAATTAACGACCCGCTAACCCGTGTTTAGTTTTACCATGAGCACAAAATAGGCGCACTCACCTGCAACTATTCAGGGTCATGGTGATGCGCGTCTACATCCCGCTGCACAGCCTGCAGCCCTCTGGCAGAAATATCGCCTTTAGAGTAGGCATGTTTGGCGATCAAAATACTGTCAGCAGCGAGTACTAATTCACAATCAGTATGGGCAAGTTCATCCCGTAAACGCTGAATCGCCTCTTCCCGTTGAGGATCCTTATCAACCCGACGAATATAGATCGCTTTGATTCGTGTCGGATATGCCTTCACCACCTCGGTATAAACCTCTGGGTCGTGCTGGCCGCTGTCACCAATCAAAATACAGGGCATATCGTGATAGAGCGCTAACATGCGGTCGATCAAATCACGCTTGTGCGCTTCGGCCCGCCGCGGCCACGGGCGGCGCAGAGAAATCCCCCACTCGCGTAGAAACAGAATGGGCCCGACAGGTATGCGATTGAGTTGAAAGAAGGTTTCCAACATCTCATAGATTGCCCAGGGCCCTCTGGAAACATACAAAATAGGCCGTTCAGCTTTCTCAGTTTCCCCTCGATACAGCGCCTGATAAAGCGATGCCACCCCAGGAAAAGCCGTGCGTCGATGCGGCTTACGGACAAACAAGCGATACAGCATTTTGAGCTTTTCAGCGACACCAGTGAACATGACGGTGTCATCAATATCACTGATCACCAACAAATCTGCTTCGGGAGGCGGCACGTAAACTTCGACGCTGGTCCGGATTGGCGGGTGGCCGTCAGCATGAACCATGATATCGGCACGATGCCAGGAAACATCAACCGGTAACGCAGTACTGATCGGCAAGTGAGCGTCAAAGTAACCGTCGCGGTCAGTCGTTAGGCACAGCTGATTATCGCCAATGCGTATATCCACTTTGGCATTAGCGAGGCCGCGTCGAAAGATACGTCGAGCAACATCTGCAGTGTCTCGCAACATACCTCGCCGAGGTATCGCCCTACCTAATGCGGCCTGACGAAACACGCGCCCCATCACAAACACCTCTTGCTGGGAACCATAACCACGGTAGGGGTGCACCATCATCCCCCCATGACCGCTGTCGCGCTTCATCGGCTGTGCCACCACGTGAGCCAACCGCTTGGCAAAGCTTGCCCACTGGTGGTACCACGCCATTATTGGCACCCACACGAAAAACACTCAGCCACGTCATCGGCAACCGCTATATTTTGCGTCATTCCCAACATTGTTCACTTCCTGTGATGGCTCTGTTAAATAGCTAAACGGTCACCAGTGTGGCGTAATGGCGGGTGTCCCTCAACCGCCAAAAGCCATATTGCTAAGCGTTGTACAACACTTCTCCCAAGCCGCTCACGTCATAGCCTTGCAAAGCCCCCGCCCGCTGGATAAAACGCTCCTGGCGAGTAAATGAGATAAGCGCCTGAACCGCTGGTTCGAAGTAACTTCGGCGGTGCATCACCAAGTCAAATGATTCTTCAATTAGCGGTATAAAGTGTAGGTGTTGACGACGGGCTGCTGCTTCGACCCCAAGTCCAACGTCCGCTTCACCTTGAGCAATGGAAAGGGCTAAATCATCTTCGCTCAACGAAACGTTAGCTGCCAAATTTAGTCTGTTCGGTTCAATCGCTGACCGCTGTAGCAGGCAACGCAGTAACTGCGCCGCACCTGCATCAGGCTGACGGTGGGCAAGCGCAGCCTTCTGCCGAGAAATATCATTAAGCGTTTGAATGCCCAGTGGATTTCCCGGCGCCACTAGCAACCCTTGCTGACGCTTCGCCCAATGCAGCACGATTAAGTCCCGCACACCTCCCAGCCCTAGTGCCGCTGGCTCGTTATAGCGCCCGGATTCAAAGTTGAGTAAGTGAATACCCGCCAGCATCGCTTTTCCTTCCATCAAGCGGCGCAGGCCATCACCACTGCCGTGGCACAGTGAAGCCAAATCACTACCGCTTTCGCGAACCGCCCACTCCAACAGTGGATCTTGGCTACCCGCCACTATCAACGGCAGCGGCGAACGCAACGCTTGGTCACCTTCTAAATGGCTAAGCACCCACATATCGATATGCTGACGAGGAAAGAGCAATTTTCCGGTAGCGCGGCTGCAAGGTATCTGACCCTGGCGCACCAAGTCATACACCTTTCGCTCTTTTAAGCGCAGGTAGTCGGCCACCTCTGCCGTGGTGAGGAACTCCCTTAACATGCTCATGTGCCTCGCAATTTACTGCATATAGCTGCATATATTTCAGGCTAAAGTGCATTACATCAAGTTTGCGTACATTATGCTAGCAGATGCACCTAAGATGATTGAACTCACATGATGTCGGTTGTTAAAACGATGCTGAATTACAAAAATGAGGGTGCGAACAGCAATGTCCCCAAGTGAGAACCCCTTTTACACAGCGTTTGCCTTGATTCTGGGCATGGATCAGGGGTTAATCGATATCGTGACGCTGTCGCTGCAGGTATCGTTGCTTGCAGTACTGCTCGCTAGTGCACTGGCATTACCACTGGGCGCAGCGCTGGCTCTTTGGCGCTTCCCTGGCCGCAACGCGTTGATCGTGCTGCTTAACGCGCTCATGGGTCTTCCCCCAGTGGTCGCTGGGCTATGTGTTTATCTACTGCTTTCCCGCGCGGGGCCACTAGGTCAGTTTGGGCTGCTGTTTACGCCAACGGCCATGGTGATTGCACAAGTCATTTTAGTATTCCCGATTATTGCCGCGCTTACTCGCCAACAAGTAGAGACACTGCATAACGAGTATGCCGAACAGCTGCGCTCTCTTGGCCTGAAGCCGCTACGCATGATGCCTACTCTGCTGTGGGACGCACGTTTTGGACTATTAACCGTGATACTCGCAGGCTTTGGCCGCGCTAGCGCTGAAGTCGGTGCAGTGATGATTGTCGGTGGCAATATCGATGGCGTCACCCGCGTAATGACTACCAGCATTGTGTTGGAAACCAGTAAAGGCAACCTCCCCCTCGCGCTGGGATTAGGCATAGTGCTGCTTAGCCTTGTGACGCTGATTAATGCATTGACTCACACGGTTAGTGAGACGGCTAAGAGGCGGTTAGGATGAACGCGTCTGTTTTTCCACCAGCTAGTTTTCCCCAGTCTCTTATGACGACCGTGCCTTCACTGCATTTTGATCAGGTCAGTTTTGAGCATCGCGGGCATCGTTTACTCGCTCCCACCACGCTGACACTTTCAGGCTGCCAACGCACACTTATTATGGGTCCCAACGGTGCGGGAAAGAGCCTGTTAATGCGTTTGGCCCACGGCCTGCTCTCCCCCAGCAGTGGCCACGTTAGTTGGCAGGGAGAGCCGCCTGCCCAAGCCATGGTATTCCAGCGCCCGGTGCTACTGCGCCGCTCGGCAATCGATAATTTGACCTATGCCCTGGCAGTTAGCGGAGTGCCACGTCGGCAGCGCAAACACATGGCCCTGCAGGCACTCGAAAAATTTGGCTTAGTCGCGCTTGCTAAGCGTCCTGCCCGGGTGCTCTCCGGCGGCGAACAGCAGCGCCTTGCGCTTGCTCGTGCCTGGTTACTTAACCCTGCCGTGCTGTTTTTAGATGAGCCTACATCTGCTCTAGACCCTGCTGCTATCAAGGCGGTTGAAGATGCGGTAAATGAATTTCACCAGAACGGCACCCGCATCATTATGACGACCCACGACCTGCATCAAGCACGCCGCCTGGCTGATGAGGTGGTGTTTATGTATAGCGGTCAAGTGCTAGAGCACACACAGGCCCAACACTTTTTTGACACGCCAGCTTCCACACAAGCGGGAGCCTTTATTCGCGGCGAACTTGTTTGGTAACCCCAGGAGAAACCCTATGAAAAAAACCACAACGTTGGCTACCGCTAGCTTATTAACCTCAGGATTAGTAGGCCTCTCGTGGAGTGCCTCACTGCTCGCTAACGATGATTTCATCACCTTAGCGTCAACCACTTCCACTGAAAACTCAGGGCTATTTGACGCGATTATTCCTACCTTCACCGATGCCACTGGCATTGATGTGCGTGTGGTCGCTGTAGGAACAGGACAAGCGTTTGAGATTGCCCGCCGAGGAGATGCCGATAGCCTGCTGGTGCATGACACGGCGGGCGAAGAGCAGTTTGTCGCCGATGGCTACGCCAGCGAGCGCCTGGACGTCATGTATAACGACTTTGTGATTGTCGGGCCCAGCGATGACCCTGCAGACATTAGCAGTAGTGCCAACGTCGCCGAGGCGTTTGCACGTATCGCGGAAAGCGAATCGCCCTTTGCATCCCGTGGAGATGATAGTGGCACCAACCGTGCCGAACTGCGTTTATGGGAAGGTGCAGAGGTGACCCCTCAAGGTGAATGGTATCGCGAGTTAGGTAGCGGTATGGGCCCAACCCTAAACACCGCTGCAGGGATGAACGCCTACACATTCACTGACCGCGCAACTTGGGTAGCGTTTGAAAACCCGCAAGACTTAACACTGTTATTTGAAGGCGACGATGCGCTGTTTAATCAGTACGGCACTCTGCTGCTTTCTGAACAGCGACACCCGCACTTGAAGCATGATTTAGCGGCCCAGTGGCACCAGTGGCTGGTGTCTGAAGAAGGACAGCAAGCGATTGCCGATTTTACTGTCAACGGCCAACAGCTATTTTTCCCTAACGCGCAGTCTTCGTCTAACACACAGTAGCGCTGCTCCTTACGTAAAAGCCGCCTTGGTCTCGGTGACCAAGGCGGCTTTTTGGTTCAGCTCACGTACCTGCTTACCAGGACTTGCTAACAGCACTTGCTAACAGCACTTGCTAACAGCACCTGTTAACGTAGTAAGTCGCGCACATCCTTCGCTTCCCAGTGCGGAAAATGCTTACGCACTAGCGCGTTCAAATCACGCTCAAAGGCTGCCCAGTCAGTAGCGCCACTGACCTGCTCGCGGGCATCGGCTGTCCCGCGAATCATGCCAGCGCCAACCGTTACGTTAGTCAATCTGTCGATGATGATAAAGCTACCAGTACCAGGGCTGGTGCGATAGTCATCCACTGGAATCGCGGCTGTTAACTCTACCTCACAGCGAGCAATCGCGTTTAACCCCAGCGAATCAGTGGCATGTCTTTCAAGTGTATTAACGTCAATCTGGTACTCGATGGCACTTACCTGCCCAGATAGATCTCGGGTGGCGAGCTTAAAGTCATACAGTTTTCCCGGCGCCAGTGCATCTTCATGCATCCATACAATATCCGCCATGAACGCATTAGAAAGCGGTAAGTCGGCGTCGGCACTGACAATCCAATCACCGCGGGAAATATCAATCTCATCTTCCAGGGTGACAGTTATTGCCTGGCCTGGATAAGCGGCGCTTAAGTCGCCGTCAAACGTCACAATTCGCTCAACCCGTGACGTTTTACCCGATGGCAGCGCTTTTACTTCCTGGCCTGGGTGCAGAATACCTGCCGCTAATGTGCCGCAATAACCGCGAAAATCCAGATTTGGGCGATTAACGTACTGTACCGGCAAACGTAAATCAGTGAGGTTTTGGTCACGGCTGATTTCGACACTTTCCAGCAGCTCAATCAGCGTTTTACCTTCATAATCCGTGCCGAAATACCAAGGCGTCTGATCACTTGGGTTGACGACGTTGTCGCCGTTGAGTGCCGACATGGGTACAAAGCGAATATCCGGCGCGCTAAGGTTGGTGGCAAACGCGCGGTACTCATCAACAATCTCGTTGAAGCGCTGCTCGGAGAACTCCACCAAATCCATTTTATTAACCGCAATCACCAAGTGCTGAATGCCCAGCAAATCGGCAATAAAGCTATGGCGACGAGTTTGGATCTGCACCCCATAACGGGCATCGATCAAAATAATTGCCAAGCTGGCCGTTGAAGCGCCGGTAGCCATATTACGGGTGTACTGCTCATGCCCTGGGGTATCAGCAATAATGAACTTACGCTTTTCGGTGGAAAAAAAGCGATAAGCAACATCAATGGTAATGCCCTGTTCTCGTTCTGACTGCAAACCATCTACCAACAGCGCCAAATCAACTGTGTCACCGGTAGTGCCACTGGTTTTAGACGCTTGGGTAATTGCCGCCAGTTGATCTTCAAAGATCATTTTAGAGTCGTGCAGCAGTCGCCCGATCAGCGTAGATTTGCCGTCATCAACACTGCCGCAGGTAATAAAGCGCAACAGGTCTTTGTTTTCGTGCTCGTGAAGATACTGCTCGATATTGTCAGCAATTAAATTGGATTGATGAGCCATTAGACCTACTCCTTAAAAATAGCCTTCGCGCTTTTTCTTCTCCATCGAACCGACCTGGTCACGATCAATGGCACGGCCACTACGCTCGCTGGTTTTGGTCAACAGCATCTCTTGAATAATCTCGGGCAGTGTAGCTGCCGTTGATTCCACCGCACCGGTCAGTGGGTAACAGCCCAGCGTTCTGAAGCGCACAAACTTCTCTTCAGGCACTTCATCTGGTGCCAGGGGCAAGCGATCATCGTCAACCATAACCTGCATGCCATCACGCTCAACCACAGGCCGCTTGGCGGCGTAGTAAAGTGGCACAATCGGAATCGACTCAAGATAGATGTACTGCCAGATATCCAGCTCGGTCCAATTCGAAAGAGGGAAGACGCGAATTGACTCGCCCTTGTTAACGTTGGCGTTATACACATTCCAAAGTTCAGGACGCTGGCTCTTCGGATCCCAGCGGTGGTATTTATCGCGGAAGGAGTAGACACGCTCTTTAGCGCGTGAGGCTTCCTCATCACGCCGTGCGCCGCCGAAAGCCGCATCAAAGCCATGCTTATCCAGCGCTTGCTTGAGCGCCTGAGTTTTCATGATGTCGGTATATTTCGCACTACCGTGGTCGAAGGGGTTGATATTGGCGGCCCGCCCCTCTTCATTGGTATGCACAATCAGCTCCATCCCCGCTTCTTCTGCCATGCGGTTACGAAACTCGATCATTTCACGAAACTTCCAGGTGGTGTCCACATGCATCAACGGGAATGGCGGTGTCCCCGGGTAGAAGGCTTTGCGCGCCAAGTGCAGCATTACCGAGGAGTCTTTACCGATGGAGTACATCATGACCGGGTTACTAAACTCAGCGGCGACTTCCCGGATAATATGTATCGATTCAGCTTCTAGCTGCTTTAGATGGGTCAAACGTGCCGCGTCGGGTGTGGCAGACACCTCACGCTGGGACGCCGACGGCGCAGAAAACTGGTTCATTACCTACTCCCTCACAAAACGGTGCTTGCACGTGCAAACGCTATTTGCCGCCTAACGGTAGCGTTGCCGAAAGACGGTTATTTGAGGATAGGGTAACGCCGAGTGAATAATAACCCAAAAGAATTAATAACTATCTTTTTATATCTTTATTGCCTAACAGTATCATCACAGGCACAGACTATACGGCGACACGCTCAATCCAGGTCTGCCAATCACTGCCATGAAGATCAATGATTCGATAGCCGGGTCGAGACGCTTCATCAATCGCAAACTGCTCTGCGCCGGGTAAGAACTGGTCAGCGATAGCAGGACAACCATGCACGTCAATCTTGCCATCCGCGGTACGGTGCGACTGGGCATAGGCTTGGTGGGCATGACCAAACAGGATGATCTTAACCTGAGGGTGGCGGTTTAACAGTTGCCAAAACGCATCGCGATCTTGAAGGCCAATAGCGTCCATCCACACAGCGCCCACATCAACGGGGGGATGATGCATCACAATCAAGGTAGGGCGATCATCTTTTTCTAGGCGCTCAGCCAATGCATTTAAGCGCTCAGCGCCCAATTCGCCATGCGGCTGGCCTTCCACATGGGTATCCAACAGCAATAATCGCCATTGGGCCAGGTCGACTTCCTCCACCAGCGGGTGCTCCGCTTGCATGAATGCTAGCTGGTCGTGATTGCCAGGAATCCAGAACCATGGGCACGGCAATGATGCCAGCGCTTGGCATGCCAACGCATAAGAGGCAGCCGTTTCATCTTGGCTTACATCACCGCTAAATACGACGATATCGGGCCGCTCAGCAATCACTGCTTCCAGCACACGCTCAAACTGCTGCCACGGAATTCCCGCCCGTGAGCGAGCCGCCTTATCGGCATGCAGGTGCGAATCAGTTATCTGAACCAGCCGCATTAGGGTAACTCCGGCATATCACAGGCATGGCCATGGGCTAAGCCATGCGCCAGCCACTCACCTAGAAAGCGATTCAGCTGCAGCTTCTCATCTGGCTGGTGCATTCTGGCATTCGGATAACGATAGCGACCACTAAAGTGGCGCTCACGCTGAAAGTCAGTCACTTCTGCCATACGTACATCATGGTAGAGATGGACACGCATTCTGGGGCCTTCAATAACCGCATCTAGCGGCCCACTCTGGGTCACTTCCACCATCGTGGTATAGGGCGCCTGCTCCAGAATCTTAAGATGTAAATCGCCGAAATGCTGGTCATCGCCATGCAGCGCGATATCACGTCGCTGGCCACTTTCCATATCACCTACCAAACGAAGCATGCGCATATAGTTGGCGCTACACTCGCCCTGCAGGGACTTTAAATCGGTGACATAGGCGGTTCTAGCCATGTTCACTCCTTTTCAGATTCGCTTGGCATTGTCGCTGCTCGATGAGAAGCAGCACGCAGCGAAGCGCGCTGGCTCGCTAACCAATGTAGCCCAATCAAACACATGGCGTTATCGAGTCTTCCCTGCTCCAGGAGTTCCCATGCTGTTGGGAACGTCACCACATGAACACGGATATCTTCGTGCTCATCATCCAGGCCATGGATTCCCCCCATACCCTGGGTATCGACTAAGCCACAAAATAGCGTCACGCGCTCGTTACACGCCCCTGGGCTTGGATAATAAGTATGTAATTTAGTCAGCACGCCAACCTGGCAGCCAGACTCTTCCATGGCTTCGCGGCGGGCAACATCTTCAAGAGATTCGTCTTTATCTGCCAGCCCCGCCACCAACTCTAACTTCCAAGGGGAAAGCGGATCGTCAATCGCGCCAGCACGAAACTGTTCGACAAGTACTAACGCGTCACGAGCAGGGTCGTAAAGCAGCACACCAACAGCGTCGAAGCGGTTATGCACCTCACGCCGCATCGTGCCGCTCCAACCACCTTCAAACAGACGATGACGCAGTTCTAAGGCTTCCAAACGGAAAAACCCCTGATAAAGGCTCTCTCGCTGAATAAGCTCGACATCGTCTCGGCCTAACTGAGGCGGCGCTGACGCATCGGGCACTAATGAATTAGGGCTAGATGCCATGAAGCACTCCCAGTGTTAACAATCGTTCTATTATCAATGCTTACCACTGGGAATGCCAATGCGCCTATCAACCTTAGCGTTTCTATCAACCTTAGCGTTTCTATCAACCTTAGCGCTAGACGCCTTGGCTAACAGTCTACAGCTCGCCGAGTAATACCTCGGCATCCCGGCGCAGTGCTTCATCAGATGCTTGACGGGTCTCGCGTGCAGTACCATTCACCGCGCGCTGGGCATGCTCACGAGCAGCTTGGGTATTACCTTCTTCTTTCAAGAACGCCGCGTAGTAATAGTTCACATCAATACCGTCTGGGCGAATCTCTAGCGCGCGCTGAAACATGCGCTCAGCGGTATCGCTGTTGCCAAAGCCTAATGGCCTGCCTGGGGCGCGGTCGTATAGCGCTCCTAGCGTGACATAAGCCGAACCATTACCGCCTTGTGGGTCGATTTCAATGGCCCGCTCCAGCACATCGCGGGCATCGCCCGCGGTGCCTAATGCACCAAGCCCGCCGCGTTCACGTGCATAGGAAGCCAGCACGATGCCTTGCCAGATTAATACTTCCGCTTGATCAGGGTGTTGGCTAGCCAGTTGCTCAGCCTCACTGGCCAGCGCTTTAAGCGTGCTCTCGCGCTCGTTAGCTGGCATCTCAGTGACGGTGTGTTCCCAACGATTTTTTAGCGAGAATACGTCGCCTTCATAAGCCGACACACTTAATGGGGCTAGCGCTAAGGCGCTGCCTAACGCCGCTGCAATGAGTAACCGAGAAAAAGGGGGTGTGCGCATAATAAGCTCCTGGTTTATTTTTGTGCTTTCTAACAAGTAATACGTTTGGTTTTGGGGTCTGAAATCACCCACACCCATAATGTAACGAACGTTTGAATGAATCGCCAATAAATAAGCGCTTTGTTAACCACACTGCCATTAGCGTAAGCTGGTGCTCTTTGAGGAGGTGAAAAACGCAATGAAAGGCCGAAATATGACGCGCTGGCGCGATCCAGCGAAAGACCCGCGCCAACAACCTAAGAGCAACCTGATCACAGCAGAGGGTGCGGCTCGCCTGCGCGCTGTCCTGGACCATTTATCGCGAGTTAAACGCCCCGCCATTTCGGCCAAAGTCGGCGAAGCGGCCGCCCAAGGAGACCGCAGTGAAAATGCCGATTACACCTATAACAAGAAAGAGTTAAACCGCGTTATTGCGCGTATTGGCTACCTAACAAAACGGTTGGACGAACTGCAGATTGTTGATCGTCTGCCCGCTGACACCAGCAAGGTTTTTTTCGGCGCGTACGTAGATTTGGAAGATGAAAGCGGAGAGCAGGTTCATCTTAGAATTGTTGGCCACGACGAAATCGATACCAAAAAGCGCTGGATCAGTATCGATGCTCCCATGGCCAAAGCACTGCTCGGGAAAGAAGTAGACGACGATATCACGGTACTCACACCCAATGGCGAGACGTTCTACACCATCACGGCGATCCGTTATCCGGGCATGAAATCACCGTCTACTTGAGGCGGTAAGGACTACTCTTCTAACGAGTAATCTACCGTAGTGACGACTCTGATTCGCTTGATATGGGGTGTATAGCTATCGAGATCTTCAATGGAAAAGTAGCCCTGGGTCGCTTGGCGTATTCCCCCAACACCACTACCAGAATCTTCGGCAAACTGCTGGGCTGCATTGCGTGCATCAGCAGTCGCTTCAGCAATCATTTCAGGCTTAATCGCGTCTAGGCCAGTAAACAAAAACTCAGTGCGGTATTCATAGCTAGGCGACAACAGCACGCCTTGACGTACCAAAGCAGTGGCTTGGGGCACCGCCTCTATCACCCCACTAACATTATCAGTACGTAGCAGCAACGTAGCCTCAGCGCGATAGCGCTCGTCTGGGCGTTCGCCACCATACATATTGCTAAATTGATCAGTAATACGCGGTGGCGTTACGCTGACGTTGCCCATATCGAAACCACGGGCCTCCAGAAATTGGCGAATTAACTGCTCATTGCTGGAGAGTTGCTGCTCTAAGTCAGAAAGCGAATTGGCATTAACAGTATAGTTAAGTGGCCATAGCACCATATCCGCCGCCACTTCGCGCTCGGCCAAGCCACGCACGGTGACACTGCGTGAAGACTGCTGCCAAACCTCCGCTGCCCCTTTGAAGTAACTGCCTCCCCACACGAGCCCCAGCGCCAGCAAACCGCCCAAGATCAACGCACTGCCAATAACGGCCGTCGTACGAACGCTTCCTGTCATTTCCATCTCCTTTACACGTAAAGCCGAAACGCGGCTTACTATTGGCAGCATAGACGCAAATAGTCGTCTCAGCAGTGGCGCTTGCTATTTAGCGGCTCGATACACTTTAAAGCGCCGATTATCTGCCAAGGTCTCAAAACCACCGAAGGTGCTTTCCAGCACATCAGGGTATGGAAGAAAGGCATTCGCCACTAACACAAGCTGCCCCTTGGCCGATAAATGATTGGGCGCTTCTGAAATAAGGCGTGCGCTAGGGCTATAGGTAATCTCTCGTTCCTGGTGAAACGGAGGGTTACTCACTATCAGATCAAACTGCTGACCTTCAAGCGCTGAATAAACGTCGCTCTCAAGCACCCGACCACTAAGCTGGTTGGCTGCTAGCGTTCGGCGGCACGCTTCCACTGCAAACGCACTGACATCCACAGCGGTGACCTGATGGCCTCGCGCTGCAAGCCAAGCACTAATAATGCCGTCGCCACAGCCCACATCCAGCACGTTGAGCGGCTTTTTGGGCAAGCTAGTCGCTATGCTTTCGAGCATTAAACGCGTGCCTTCATCAACCTTGCCGTGACCAAAGACGCCAGGATGACTCACCAGTTTTAAATCCAGCGCTTCAAAGGTTTGCCACGCATTATCTGGCTGCCCCATCGCTACCGTGCGCGTAGCAAACAACGAGCAACGACGAGCGTTATCAAGCTTATCGCAGCGCATGCCCAACTCACTCAATATCTTAGGCACGCGCTTGATGCCTCCCTGATGCTCACCGACAACATCAAGCGGAGTATTTTCAGGCAACACGTGACATAGCCATGTTAGCCACCAGATTCCCAGTTGATGAGCCTTCGGCCAAAACAGCACCACCTGCCCAGCCTGCTGAATAAAGGGGGCATCAAACGGGCTAGCGGCTGCTGTACCGCCGGATGCCCAGTGTTCACGCAGCGCCACATCCCCACTTATCATTGCCGTAGAATGGGCTTGCAACCAGGCATCAGCAGGCGGCGCAACAGGCCATAAGTTAGCCGATTGGCCATAGAAACGTTCAAGAAGTTGGCAAGCCGGCAGTTGCGCGCTCATACATAAGCCTCGGGTTTGGTGAAGGTATAAAGTAAATAGCGTCCTAGCCGCCAGTGAGGATCTTGGCGGCAATACTGCTTTTCGAGCGCCAGCAGCGTTGCCTGATCACTCTCCTCTGCAGAGGGATGGCGTAAATAATCCTGAAAAATTCGTATCCCGGCAACGGAATCCATGAGCAGGCCGTTATTCGCTGCCCACTGGCACACTTCGTCGTGGGTGACCGGTGAGATAGGCGTTAACCGCTGTCGCTTACCTTTACCCTCAAGCTGGTCGCTAAGCGCTTTTTTTAAGTTACCTTTGATGACGTTGGAAAAGCGCAACGCATCGCGGTTAAACACCATCAAACTTAACTGCCCGCCAGGGGCAAGCAGACTAGCCAGCGTTTGCACGGCCTGCTCAGGCTCTCCTAACCACTCAAGCACAGCGTGACAGGTGATGAGCGGCCAAGGCCCAGGCGCTTGCTGCGGCAGCGACTGAAGCGGCGCGGCAAGATAGCGAAGCTGTTCTGGTGGCCAAGCACCTGCAGCACGTCGCTCGTCATGCCATGCATTTGCATGGGCCAACATATCCTGGGAAGGCTCTGCCATGGTGACCGCGTGCCCGCGCTCAGCAAACCACCCCGATAGTTGTCCTAAACCACCACCAACATCAAGCACTGGCTGTGCCGTCAGGCGCAGCATTTGCGGCAGCAAATAATCCAGCATCGCCAGTCGCAGCTCGCCACGGGGCGCTTGATAAAGCGAACGGGAGAACTTATCGACCAAGCCATCGAAATAACGATCTCCCGCTTGGGTTAGCTCATAGCCTTTTGCAATATGGCTGTTTGAAATATGACTTGTTGATGTATCAAGGGGATGCATGCATGGCGCCAAGCGTTGACTCAAAGTCGCGTAGTTTAACCTGCCTGAGAGCAGAAGGCTTGCCTAGTCGCCTACCGTTCGAGCCACATTTAAAAGTAGGTGGCCAAATGCTCTTTCACGTTTAACTCGTCGTCTACCAGCAGCAGCTGGCGCCACTTATCAAAGGTTAAACAGGGATGGGAGGCACCAAAAGCGATGATATCACCGACCTCAACATCCTGAGATGCTTCAGGAAGGCGCACGAAGGTATGCTGATCCATAAGCTTCGTCACTTCCCAGCCAGCGACTGACAAAAGGTGCGAGGCCTCACTTCCCTCTCGATAACGGCGTAGAGCAATGGGGAACTGGTCGTGGCCAATATCGCGTTTGCCGAGCGCCACAATAGCAAGCCCAGGTTCAGGCAGCGACTGCACTTGAGCAAAAACTTCCAAGGCTGGTTCAAGCCCCTGCTGCAGATCTGGCCGACGTTTTAACACCGCAGATTGCGCGTCACGATAAAGGCCATGATCATGGACGATATAGCAACCGGGGCGTAACACGGGGGTAAATCGCCCTTGAAGCGGTGCGCTATCAAAGGCTTCTGCAATCACGTCATACCAGGCAGAACCCGATGCGGTGACCATAGGATTTTCCTCTGAGAAACGTCCAGCGGCCTCAAGCTCTACCGCCACGTCCACCAACTGCTTGGCATAGTCACGAACACGGGGCTCCGGGTTATCGCCATGCATCACACCTTCATAGCCCTCTAGCCCCACCAGTGAGAGCGCGGATTCATTAGCAATGGCTTCCGCGAGCGAGAGAATCTGCTGTTTGCTGCGACAGCCACAACGTCCTCCGGGCACCCCTACCTCAATGAGCACCGTTAGCGTCAATCCTCGCTCGGCAAAGAAACGCCCAAGCTGACGTACGTTATCCTGGCTATCGACCACACAGTAAAACGTCACACCCTGCTCAAGCAGGCTAGCGATGATGGCCATATTAGCTTGGCCGACCAACTGATTCGCCATGATCAATCGGGTCACGCCGTTAGCGTAGGCAGCACGACACTGGGGCGCGGTTGCCAAAGTAATGCCCCACGCCCCCGCCTGCAGCTGACGCTGAAAAAGCGCAGAGGCCATGGTCGTTTTGCCATGGGGTGCCAAGTAAGCACCATGAGCGTCAGCGAATCGCTGCATCCACGTGATGTTATGCGCCAGCGGGCCTTCATGCACCACCGCAGCGGGCAAGCTGACGCCTGACAAAAGATTCGGCCCCAGCTCCACACCGCCTTTATCCATCGCTAACGTCGTTGTATGCATTTACCTATAATCCTTGAGAAAACAATCTGCTTTTTACGCTATACAGTTGCTGTATGCGCCATTGACCACCACACACCGAACCTTAATGTTGGCCTACACGACACTGCCAATCACCATGTCGCTCCATATCTGCCGCCAGCTGTAGCAGTTGCTTATCCTCACCCAGGCGCCCTACCACTTGCACCCCAACGGGCAACCCATTGGCCGCTACATGGAAAGGTACCGACATAGCAGGCTGGCCGGTAAGATTCGCCAATTGCGTAAACGGGGTACGGCTAAGCGCATCCACCGCCAGGTGCTTTAACACCCCCGCTTTCAGTGCCAGCGCTGATGCACCAGGAACCACTAACAGAGACATTAATCGCTCGCGAGCCGCAGAGGGATAAAGCTCGCCTATTTTGGGAGCAGTATCCGCGGCTACCGGCAACACCAGAGCATCATAACGCTGGTGAAACTGGCTCATCTGCTCGGCAGCCTCGTGCCAATAGCGCTTTGCTAGCTCGTAATCTTTTGCCGAAAGCTTAGCGCCCAGCCTACCAACGGCGCGGGTAGACGGCTCAATGGCTAACCGATGCACCGGCACACCGGTTTGCTGGCTTATCCACTGAAGGTCAGCGGCTAAATGGCCAAGGTAGAGCGTCAGATAACTATCGGCCAAGGCATCACCATCAACCGGTGGATCACACCACTCCACCTCGTGTCCCATATCGGCCAGTGCCTTTGCGGCCTTCTCAACCGCTATTTTCACATCTGCACTTAATTGGGTATCCAGTCCGTAACTTAAAAAATCACCCTGCGACACGGCGATGCGTAGCGGCTTAGTGGAGGCTGATAAGGCATCCACATAGCCCGTTTCCCGCGGCACTGGGTAAGGGCCAGAAGGTGCCATGCCGTTAATCTGTTCTAGCAACGCTGCACTATCGCGCACGCTACGGGTGATGGCGTGCTCGACCACCGCGCCCTGCCAGACTTCACCGTGGGCAGGCGCTAACGGCACCCGCCCGCGAGAAGGTTTAAAACCGAACAAACCACAATAACTGGCAGGAATGCGGATAGAACCACCACCATCGCCTGCCAGCGCAATAGGCACCATTCCGCTAGCGACCGCCGCTGCTGCACCTCCGCTTGAGCCGCCTGGGGAATAGCCCTTTCGAGATGGGTTTTGCGGGTGGGGAAATGCCTTAGGTTCTGTAATCCCCATTAGTCCTAATTCCGGCGTGGCCGTTTGCCCCACCACCACTAACCCTGCCATCCGCACACGCTGAATAAGCAGCGAATCTTGCTTAGGACACCACGCTGATAATGATGAACTTCCGAATGCCAGCGGCTCACCCGCTAATGCCATCAATAGATCTTTACTTAACGTTGGGACACCAGCAAATATCGAGTTTGCCGACACTTGGTCACGCTCGTGTTTCGCTTTGTCGAAGCGCGTTCTAACCACCGCATGAAGAGATGGGTTAAGCGTTTCAATCGCAGTCACCGCCGCGTCGAATACCTCAGTCTGGCTGACGTCTCGGCGGCGAATGAGTTCAGCAAGACCGGTGGCGTCGTACTTCTGGTAGTCCTTAAGTTGCATCGCATTAACTCCGTTTAATTAACAACGACGCTTTATGCGCATCTAGCGTCGCTTAATGACAATCGCTATCTCGCTATCTCGCCATACTTAAGTACGTTTTCCATCGCTACTGTCAAGGAGCGGCCAATGAACCGCAACGTTATTTTGACCTGTGCTGTCACCGGCGCAGGTGACACCACAAGCAAGAACCCCAATGTTCCTATCACGCCCGAACAGATCGCGAACGACTGTATTACCGCCGCAAAAGCCGGTGCCAGCGTGGCCCATATTCATGTACGTGACCCTAAAACCGGCGGCATCAGCCACTCTCTCGAGCATTTTCGTGAGGTGATGCAGCGTGTGCGCGAGGCCGAGGTGGATATCGTCATGAACATTACCGCCGGTGGAGGCGGAGATTGGATTCCTGACGCTCAGGATCCCACCCGCGGTGGCCCCGGCACGGACATTCAAACGCCCGCCCAACGCCATGAGCCAGTCGGTGAGCTTTTGCCCGAACTCTGCACCCTAGACTGCGGCAGCCTCAACTTTGGCGATATGGTCTACGTAAACCCTGCCGACTGGCTACGCGAGCACGCCCGCCTGGTGCAAGCTGCTGGCGTCAAACCAGAGCTTGAATGTTTCGACCTGGGCCACGTTTGGTTCGCACGCCAGCTACAGCAGGAAGGGCTGATCGATGGCGATCCTCTTTATCAACTCTGCTTGGGCATTCCCTGGGGCGCTGAAGCCGATACTGAAACGATGTTGACCATGCGCAATAAACTGCCAGAAAACGCTCAGTGGGCAGCTTTCGGCATCGGTCGACATCAGATGCCCATGGTGGCTCAGGCGGTTCTACTAGGCGGCCATGCCCGCGTCGGTCTTGAAGATAATCTTTATCTTAAAAAGGGCGTAATGGCGACTAATGGGCAATTAGTTGAGAAAGCCGCCACTGTCATCGACAACCTTGGTGGCCGAGTGATGACACCTGCAGAGACACGCGCTCACCTGTCCCTACGCGATCCACACACCGGGAATATCAGCGCGGGAGGTGACGTATGAGCCGCCAACTTAGCGTGATAGGAACCGGCGTCATTGGCAATGGCTGGATTGCTCGCGCCTTGGCACAAGGCTGGGATGTCGTGGCCTTTGACCCAGACCCCAATGCAACCGATCGCACGCGTGCCTTTATTGACAATGCCTGGCCCTCTTTACAGCGTCTTGGCTTGGCAGAAAGCGCTAACCCAAAACGCTTACGGTTCGTCGATAGTGTAGAAGAGGCGGTTATTGGCGCTGACTTAATTCAGGAAAACGTACCTGAGCGACTTGAGCTTAAGCGCGAAATGCTTGCGGCGCTGGATTCAGCTGCGGAAAAGCACGTCATTATCGGCTCTTCCACATCTGGCTTTAAACCCAGCGACTTGCAGCAAGACTGCCACAATGCTCCTGGGCGAGTTATCGTGGCTCACCCCTTTAACCCGGTCTATCTGCTACCGCTAGTGGAGCTCGTTGGCGGAGAAGCCACCACGCCTGACGAGTTAGAGCGTGCTCATGCGCGATACCAAGCACTCGCCATGCGCCCACTGGTCGTGCGCCGAGAAATTGAGGGGCATATTGCTGACCGCCTGATGGAAGCGCTCTGGCGTGAGGCGCTCCACCTAGTCAATGATGGCGTGGCGACAACCGAAGAGATAGATGCCGCCGTCGTCTACGGCTGTGGCTTGCGTTGGCCATTAATGGGCACCTTTCTCACTTTTCATTTGGCTGGTGGTGAATCGGGGATGCGCCACATGCTTGAACAGTTCGGTCCGGCGTTAAAACTACCGTGGACAAAGCTTGAAGCTCCCGAGCTTACCAACGAGCTTATTGATCGCGTGGTAGAAGGCTGCGAGCATCAAGCCGCTGGTCGCTCAGTGGCCGAGCTGGATCGCCGCCGTGATGACTTTCTGGTAGAACTGCTCGGCTTAGTACAAAAATATTGGCCTGAAGCCGAAGGCTTGGAAGGACGTATTTAATGATTATTTTACAAAGCCGCGTTGCCTCGGAGTGGGTCGACTACAACGGCCATATGAACGACGCCGAATATGCCCGAGTATTCTCACTTGCGGTAGAAGCACTCATGGAACATATCGGCCTGGACACCTCCGGTCGTGCCCGCCATGGCTATACCATTTACACCCTTGAGACGCATCTTTGTTATCGCCGCGAGGCCCATGAAGGACAGCCACTCGGCGTGGAGCTGACCCTGCTGGATCGCGATAACAAGCGCCTGCATGTCTTTTTCAAGCTGAATGATGAAGCAGGCAACCTGCTAGCCACCAGCGAGCAGATGCTGATGGGCATTGATATCGATACCGCTCGCCCTGCGCCTTTCCCATCCCCCGTTGAGGAAGTCATCTCTGCGTTACCTTTAGCAGCGCCATCAACATGGCCAGAGCTGGCTAACCGCACAATTGCCATACGGCGATAACGACACGGCAAAACGGAATAGCAAAACGGAATAGCAAAACCACATAGCAAAGCAAAACTAAAAATAATGAGAACCGTCCGCCAGCACGGACGGTTGACCGGGATTGCCGGCCCGACGTCCGGCCCAAGAGGACAAGCATATCGCTACGCCAACTCTCCCTCATCGATCCACGCCGCCTTCGCATAACAACTCACCCAAGGCCGAACTCAGTACAGACTACATGGTGACAGAGCTCGCCCAAGGCGGTTTCTTCCAAGGCATGCACAAGGGAATGACGCTAAGTGCTAGCGGCCTAGTGCTGCTCTTCGTACTTTTCACCGGGCTTGGCTCAGATACAGCTGGCAGCGTGTTCGGAGCAACACGCGCCTGGATTGAGAGCACGTTTAGCGGTTATTATCTGATTACCGTGATGCTGCTACTAGCGGTCTGCGCCTTCATTGTCTTCAGTCGCTATGGAAGCGTAAGGCTTGGCGCTGACGACAGCCGCCCAGAGTTCAGTAACTTTGCGTGGTTCTCGATGCTCTTCTCAGCAGGTATCGGCATTGGCATCCTGTTTTTTGGCGTCGCTGAGCCAATCTTTTATCTTGACGATACCGGTGCGTTTGGCTACCCCAACAACCCCCATGCCGATATGGCCGGTGCCGCCGCCATCGGTCACGAGCGCGCTATCGATGCGTTACGCGTTACCGTTTTTCACTGGGGCCTTCACGGCTGGGCCATCTATGTGATTGTCGGTATGTCGCTGGCGTATTTTGCTTATCGAAAAGGGTTGCCGCTAGCACTGCGCTCGGCGCTTTACCCCTTTATAGGCGAACGCATCTTCGGCCCTATCGGCCACCTGTTTGATATCCTTGGGGTGCTCGGCTGCGTCTTTGGCGTCGCTACTTCGCTAGGGCTTGGGGTTAGCCAAATGGCCGTTGGCTTAGAACGGCTAATAGGTGTCGACCCAGGACTAAATACCCAGTTAATACTTATCGCGGGTATTTCAGTTATCTCAATACTCTCAGCCGTATCCGGCGTACGCGGCGGTATTCGTCTTATCTCCGAGATGAATATCTGGGTGTCCCTAGTGGTCGTGAGCATTTTCCTAATTGCAGGCCCCACGCTGTGGCTCATCATGGCGTTCGGCGAAACCATGCTCGACTACGCTATCAATTTTATTCCCATGGGACTTTGGTACGCTGATGAGGAAGGAACCGCCGCTTGGCAACAGGGTTGGACAATCTTCTACTGGGGCTGGTGGCTAGCCTGGGCTCCCTTTGTCGGTCTTTTCATCGCCCGAATTTCTAAAGGACGTACGTTACGCGAGTTTGTATTGGGCGTTCTGTTAGTACCTACCCTGATCATTTTTGTTTGGCTGATCATCTTTGGCGGCAACGCCATGTATCAGGAGTTATATGCAACGAATGGCCCAGGTAGCGCCGGTATTATTGAGCTGGTTAACGCTTGGAACCTACCCTCAGCACTGTTTGCCACGGCTGATGGCATTGTCGGCAGCGGCACGTTTGGCTGGATACTCTCCGCCATGATGGTATTTCTGCTAATGAGCTGGTTTGTCACCTCTTCAGACTCCGGCACGTTAGTGCTGACCACCATTTTATCATTAGGTGACAATGAACCGCCTAAACGCTTCCGAGTGTTCTGGGGCGTGGTGATTGGTTTGGTGGCGGCAGTGTTGTTGGTTGCCGGAGGCCTGAACGCACTGCAAACAGCGCTTATTGCTGCTGCCTTACCGCTAAGTGTTGTTGTACTCGTGATGACCGCAGGTGTACTACTTTCGCTATTCCGCGAGACGCTCGATGCACGACGCAAAAGACGCTGATCTAACCATCCCGATGACATCAGGCGTGCTTAACGGCAGCGCCTGACTGTCAGTGAGAGACAGCATCAAACCAACGCAGTAACGACTGACTGGTGGAGCCGCTAATGGACATAAACGCTTTTATAACCCGCTTCGATGCGGGCTTAAAAGATATCGAAAATGGCTCTCCTGCAGTAGCACGACAGCGCTACGATCAATTATGTCAAACGTTTGCGCCGCCTAATCCGTCAGGCATGACAATCACTGACGAAACCTGGGAAAGCGTAGCCCTCCGACACTTTATCCCTGCATCCGCTGAGTCTGGCCAAGTGCTATACATTCACGGGGGGGGATTTACCCTGGGGTCTATCGACAGCCATCATGGCGTTGCAGCAAGCCTTGCAGAGCAGCTAAAGCGCCACGTTATCAGTGTCAGCTATCGCTTAGCGCCGGAGGCGGGCTACCACAACATGCTAGAAGACTGCCTCAAGGTCGCTGAGGTTATAAAGCCCATCGCAGTAGTAGGTGACAGCGCTGGCGGTCGCATAGCCATAGATTTAGCGCCCTTACTGCACCGTTGCGTGCCCCTAGGACTTATCTATCCGCCGGTCGGCAAACTAAACCAGCAAACGCTGGGGGCCGATGCGCCGTTACTTAGCCGACATGATGTCTTGTCACTCATTCCCTACTGCCCGTGGATTGGGAACCACTTCGATACACTTCCACCGGAAACGCAGATTGAGGTTCTTTCAGTTGAGCACGACCCTTTGACCGCACCGCTCGAAAAAGCCATTGCGGACTGGAGGAACAACGGTATGCCGGTAGGCTATCGCTGTGCAAAAAACATGGTTCATGCGGCATTACATGCCCACGCGAACCTGCCTGAAATGCAAAGCGCTTGGCAAGATTTTTGCCAAGCGCTTAACAAACGGTTAACACGAAATATTGGTTACTGGTAAGTCGAACGTACCGCCTGTATCGCTGGCTGCCCATCTTTAGTCGTCACGCCATCCAGCCATGTCTCTACCGTGTCTAAATTAGCGCTAATCCACTCAGACGCTACCTCGTTGGCGGGACGATCCTCATAGCTGTAGTCATGCACCCACGCGTTTTGATCCTCAATATCCACTACATACTGTGAAAGAAAACGATGCAGCTGGGGATCATCTTCGGCCATATTGGCCGGAACGATAGTCCAAACAGTGCTCTCAATTTGGGCAATGCCCGCCTCATCGGCATCATCCAGATAAGCTATGTCGAAACTGACGTTCATCCAATGGGGCTCCCAACCAACAAAGGTCACCCACTCTTCATCCGCCATCTTTTGCTCTGCCTGCGCCAACATAGCGGCGGTGGAGCTTTCACGCAGACGCCAGTCTCCTAAGCCTGCAATATCATTATCAATAGCTGCCAGAATGGCCGTGTTAATCCCGGTGCCCGCCTCGATGCCCTGAATATCACCGTCGAAACGGTCACGGTAGGCGTCCAGGTCGGCCACCGATGTCACACCGGCATCGTAAACGTACTGAGGAACCACCAGGCCAGAGTTCGCCCCCTGGATATTGGAGACCAGCTTTTCAATTTTATTATCAGCAACCAGTGGCTCAACCATATCGGTTTGCACCGGGTACCAGCCCCCTAGATAAACATCCACATCGTTACGCGCTAGCCCCTCAAGAATAACGCTTACGGCCAAATCACGCTGACTTGTTTGATAGCCCATCGCTTCCATCAGTTGCGCTGCCACTTCAGATTTCACGGTGACACCTGGCCAAGGGGGGACGCCCAAACTTACTTCGTCAAGTTCAGCGGCGGCAGGACCAGCAATCGCAAGCGCTGCCAGTCCTGCGGCGCCAAGCGTGTAAATACTCTTTAAACCACCGTGTGCGTTCTTCATTGTAATGTCCTCTTTTATCGATATACGACATCAGTTTGCCTGCTAAGCCGCAGCAGGAACGACACAAAGCGACATTACTTAAACACAAAGCGACAGTCACTCCGAGAACACTCAACTATCTGCTTGTTGGCGCGCTTCAATCGGTGAGCGGCCATAGTGTGCACGGAACGCACGGGCAAAGCTCGAACTAGAAGTAAAGCCGCAGGCCACACCTATGGCAAGTACGCTCATATCGGTCTCCGTCAACAACCGCTGGGCACGGCGTAAGCGAAGTTGCTGATACCACTGGCGAGGAGATACATTCAAGTGCTGTTCAAAAAGCCGCTGTAACTGGCGAGATGACACACCACTCCGGTGGGCAATATCAGCCAATGGAAGAGGCTCTTCTAGATGCCTCTCCATCAGTGCAACGGCCTCGACCAAACGCCGATTGTGGGTGCCTAAACGCTGAGCTAGCGACATTCGCTGCTGATCGCTACGGCTACGTAAACGCTCGTGAATAAGCTGCTCGGAAACATCAACCGCCAGCTTGGTTCCGTGACGCCTGGCGATCACTGCTAAGGCCATGTCCATGGCTGCGGCTCCCCCCGCACAGGAAAAACGTCGCTCCCCGATCTCAAATAACTCGTCGGTTGTTTCAATCGTTGGAAAACGCTCACGGAATACCGGCAAGCTCTCCCAGTGCAAGGTGATTCGCTCTCCCTTCAATAACTGAGCGGCGGCTAATATAAAGCCTCCGGTGTCCAACCCCCCCAGGGCACATCCGGCTTGATCAAGCCGATGCAGCCATGAAATGAGCGCTCGGCTTAAATGATCTTCAGGCTCAAAGCCGCTACACACCGCCAACGATGGCAGGTCGAGACCCTCGCCCATCGACTGATCGACTAATAGCGTCATACCATTGCTTGCGGTGACAGGCTCACCATCACGACTAAATAGCGTCCACTCAAACAGCGTTTGGCCGCTGATCCGATTGGCTATTCGTAACGGCTCTACCGCAGAAAAAAATGCCATCATTGAAAAGCGCGGTAATAATAAAAAACCAACGCGCTCTGGCAGTGATCCAGAATAGTTAAGGCGCAAAATAACTCCTAAAATAAGCGCTTTCTTATCGATGCTGACGATTACTAAGCGAATCAGGCAACGCCAATGAATCCTCGTACATAATACACGCCCAACCAGCAACAGGATGCCCTGGGCCTTTGCACAAGGTACACTGGAGATGGTTAGACATTAGATTCATTTGAAAGGCACTTCATGACCAGCGCTCCTCCACTTTATCTGCAAATACAGCAGCACCTGTTAGAAAAAATCCAGGGCGGTGCCTGGCAAGCACACCACCAGATCCCTCCCGAAGAGCAGCTTGCCCGAGATTTTGGGGTAAGCCGAATGACGGCTAATAAAGCGATTCGTGATCTCGTCCAAAAAGGCTACCTTACACGCCAGCCTGGGTTAGGTACCTTCGTGACAGATCGCAAGGCAGAGTCGTCGCTGGTCGAGGTCTACAACATTGCCGATGAAGTGCGCTTCAGGGGGCACCATTACAGTAATCACGTACTGGTATGTGAAGCCATTGAAGCGGATGACGAAGTCGCTTTGCGGCTAGGCGTTCGCTTGGGTAGCCGCGTGTTTCAAACGCTGCTGGTGCATTTGGAAGACGACACACCTATTCAGCTTGAAAACCGTTATGTTAACCCTCGCTGGGTACCCAACTACTTAACCAGCGACTTCTCACTGCACACACCCAATGAAGTATTGGTAGCGGCCTGCCCGATTACTGACGTAGAGCACACTGTTGAAGCTGTGCTTGTCGACCAGCAAACTGCCGATTGGCTTGCTATTGATACCGCAACCCCCTGCCTGAGTATGGTACGACGCACGTGGTCAGGCGAGCAGCTCATCAGCTATGCCCGTTTACTGCATCCAGGCGACCGCTACAAGCTGCGCTCCTCGGTGCATCGCCAAGCGTCATAAAGACTTAGATGGTAAAAACTTAGCTGGTAAAGACCTAGCTAATAAGCGCTTGTACCAAATACCCGGTGGGTACGGCGAGCATCAAGCTTAATGCAACGCGAATAAACCACACCACCACCATGCGCCCTACAGAAAGCGGAATGCTCGTAGAAAGAATGCAAGGAATTGAGGCTGAGAAGAACAGCACAGCGGATACTGATACAACGCCTGCAGCAAAACGCGAAACAAAGTCCGCTTCTGCCATTAACAGTGCCGGTAAAAACATTTCGGCAAGGCCAGCAGCGGATGCCTGGGCAAGCGCAGCCGCATCAGCAATGCCCCACACGGCCACAAAGGGGTAAAACAACCAACCCAGCCACTCAAATAGCGGCGTGTATTTAGCCGCAAGCAAGCCTAGCAAACCCACCGACATGATCGAAGGCAGAATGCTAATCGCCATCACTAGCCCTTCTTTAAAGTTAATTGCGACACTTTTATGCAACGCCGGTGCGCGGGCGGCCACTTCCAACCCGGTATGCCATGCCGTTAGCAAGCGTTTGCCTGCTACCGCCGTAGGTTCCCCGTCTTCAGCACTATCATCTATACGCGATAAGGGCGGCAAACGAACGGTGACAGCCGTGACGATAAACGTGATCAATAACGTTAGCCAAAAATAGGCGTTCCACACCGCCATTAAATCCAGCGTGCGCGCCACAATAATCATGAACGTCGCCGAGACAGTCGAAAAACCCGTGGCGATAATGGCCGCTTCCCGCGCGGAATACTGCCCCGCCTGATACACCCGGTTGGTAATCAATAATCCGATAGAGTAACTGCCCACGAATGAAGCGACCGCATCGATTGCCGAGCGTCCTGGCGTTCGCCAAATGGGCCGCATTACGGGTTGAACCAGCACGCCAATAAGCTCAAGCAACCCATAGCTGATCAACAAGGCCAGGAAAATCGCGCCAATAGGAACGATCAAACCAACGGGAATCACCAGCTTCTCAAACAGGAAAGGCAGCATATCTGGCTCATGCAGAAAGGCAGGCCCCCAGCCAGTCAGCGCCATCAGGGCAGCCATTACCCCGAGCAATTTTAGTGCGGTAAAAATGCGCTCGGTAACGTTTCGATTCCAGTAGCCTCGAATCAACGGGTACGCAGCCCCAGCGGCAATCAGTGCCAGCGCATAGAAGCCACCTGCATCTCCTAGCCAGCTCCGGGCACCGGTCACCATATGATCGAGCAATATAGTGCTGCGACCGCCAATTTCGACAGGCACGAAGAAAATCAAAATCCCCAGCGCACTTGGCAAAAACAGTTTGAGGATCAGCGCGGCGCTGGGCCGCTGACGGGTTGTAGTATTGGGAGGGAGCATGAGCATGCCTCTTGTTATGTAACAGCGTTTAGAGAGCCTTCCACGTATCTTCAACACTTAATGTATATACATATACACACCAATTGAAGAGCACCACCAGCCAATATAAATAGACATTAGTCTAATGAATCAGACTAAAAACAGTCTTCATTAACATCAAAAAACACATAACAAACTGTTTAAAATACCAAAAACAACAAAACCTCATCTTTTCATGCATTTCACCCTTCCCTCTATTTTGTAACAAGCAGCTTGACGAATCGGCTCATATTGACCTTAATTGTATATACATTAAGATTTGAAAATAAATTTTTGCACATCGCCTTTGAAAGGAGCTCCTCATGCCGAATGCAACGGATCGTCGCCTCTGGCGCGATATCAGCGTCTTCGATGGCTTGCGGACATTGCCCGACCGCATGGCCGTTATTACCGAAGGGGCACACATCATCACCTTGTCGCCCATGAGTGAGTTCGACGAGCAACTCGCCAATAACTGCACAGAGATGGGCAGTGGCGGTGTGATGACCCCTGGTCTTGTGGATTGCCACACCCACCTTGTATTTGGCGGTTCTCGGGCTGAAGAGTTTGAAGCGCGGCTTGAAGGGGCTAGCTATGAAGAGATTGCTAAACGCGGTGGCGGCATTCTCAGTACCGTTCGTGCCACGCGTGAGGCTAGCGAAGATGAGCTGCTAAGGCTCGCTAAACCGCGCCTTGAAGCACTGATTGCCGACGGCATTACCACCGTGGAGATTAAGTCTGGCTACGGGCTTACTGTCAAAGATGAACTCAAGATGCTGCGTGTCGCGCGCCGTCTCGGCAAGATGCTGCCAGTCAACGTCGTCACGACGCTGTTGGGCGCCCATGCCCTCCCCCCAGAATACAAAGATGACAGCGACGGCTATATCGATCTTGTCTGCCAGGAAATGATCCCCGCAGCAGTGGCTGAAGGCCTGGCTGATGCCGTTGATGTGTTCTGCGAAAAAATCGCTTTCTCGGTGGAACAGTGCGAGCGAGTGTTTGCAGCCGCCGAGGCCCACGGCCTACCCATAAAGGCACACGCCGAACAGCTCTCTAACCTGGGCGGAACGGCCATGGCCGCGCGCCACGGAGCACTATCTGCTGACCACATTGAGTACCTGGATGACACTGGCATCGCTGCCATGCGTGAGGCCGGTAGTGTGGCAGTAATCCTGCCAGGTGCTTTCCATACCCTCCGTGAAACGCAACAACCGCCGATTGCGGCGCTGCGCACCGCGGGCGTCCCGATGGCGGTGGCAACCGACGCCAACCCCGGCAGCTCCCCACTGTTTATGCCCACGCTAATGCTCAACCTAGCCTGCACGCTGTTCCGCCTGACTCCCCAAGAGGCACTGGCGGGCATGACCACTCATGGGGCAACTGCGCTAGGCCTATCGGGCAAAGGGCGCATCCACGAAGGTGCAGAAGCCGACCTCTGTGTATGGGATATCGATGCACCCGCCGAGCTCGCTTACGCCGTACAACCAGGACGCCTTCGTCAGCGCATGTTCCAGGGAGTGCTTACCCATGGCCATTAACAGTGAAGCCACTGCCACTGAACTCGACATGTCACTCTGGACGGGCCGAACAGACCCTGAACCCAACAGTGAGCGCTGGCATCAAAAGATCCAACCGCTCAGCCCAACGGCAGCGCCGGGCTGTGCTTTATTAGGTTTTGAAAGCGATGCAGGTGTAGCCAGAAACCAGGGACGTACCGGTGCCGCGCAAGGCCTTTCGGCGCTGCGTAAAGCGCTGGCACCGCTGGCGTGGCACCGCACAGGCCCGGCCTATGATGCGGGAAATGTACGCTGCGAAGGCGATGCCCTAGAAACCGCCCAACAAGCCCTCGCTGATCGATTAGCAGCGTTAATTAAGGCTGAACACTTTCCCGTTGTGCTAGGTGGCGGCCATGAGGTGGCCTACGGCAGTTGGCTGGGGCTTGCCCAGCATCTCGCTGATAACGGTGAAAAAGCACCACGCATCGGCATTATCAATTTTGATGCCCACTTCGATCTGCGCGATCCCTCTCATGTGCGCTCTTCGGGCACCCCCTTTACGCAAATTGCTGATGAATGCGCCAAGCGCGGCTGGCCGTTTCGCTACGCCTGCTTAGGCGTAAGCCGCGCTGCAAACACGCGCGCGCTGTTTAGTCGCGCAGCAGAACTCGGCGTCATGGTTCGTGAAGACCGGGAATTTCAACCGGCCCACCTTGAGTGCATTCGGCGCGACCTGGAGCGCTTCATGGTGCGTTGCGATCACCTCTATCTGACCATCGATCTGGATGTACTGCCCGCAGGGGAAGCCCCTGGCGTCAGTGCCCCCGCCGCTCGCGGCGTCTCACTCGCGCTGATTGAACCGCTGATTGAGACCATCCGCGACAGCGGCAAGCTGCGCTTAGCCGATCTCGCCGAGCTAAACCCCGATCACGATATCGATAGCCGTACTGCCCGCACGGCAGCACGGATTGTCTTTCAGTTAGCGCTCGACACCTAGCGCCTTGCATTAACGAATCAACTAACAAAAAACCGCCAAATCAGAGGAACCAAATCATGTTACCAAACGATAAACGTCACGACGCTTCCCGTAAGATTGCTGCTCCCACCGGTAGCCAACTCAGCTGCAAAAGCTGGCTGACTGAAGCACCGCTGCGCATGCTAATGAACAACCTCCACCCTGACGTGGCTGAACGCCCCGAGGACTTGGTGGTGTACGGCGGCATTGGCCGCGCTGCGCGTGATTGGGAGTGCTACGACAAAATCGTTGAGACTCTGCAGCGCCTGGAAGATACGCAAACCTTGTTGGTGCAATCTGGCAAGCCAGTAGGCGTATTTGAAACCCATAAAGATGCCCCGCGGGTACTTATTGCCAACTCCAACCTGGTCCCCGCCTGGGCCAACTGGGAACACTTCAACGAGTTGGATCGCAAAGGCCTAATGATGTACGGCCAGATGACTGCAGGCTCATGGATTTACATCGGCTCTCAAGGCATTGTCCAAGGCACCTACGAAACCTTTGTGGAAGCAGGCCGCCAACACTTCGACGGCAACCTGACAGGTCGCTGGGTTCTCACTGCAGGCCTGGGTGGCATGGGAGGCGCTCAACCGCTCGCCGCTACCCTGGCCGGCGCCTGCTCGCTGAATATCGAGTGTCAGCAAACCAGCATCGACTTCCGCCTGCGCACGCGCTATTTAGATGAGCAAGCAGACGATCTCGACGATGCGTTAGCGCGTATCGAACGCTACACTGCCGAAGGCAAAGCCGTCTCGATTGGCCTGTGTGCGAATGCCGCGGATGTATTACCCGAACTGGTCAAGCGTGGCGTTAAGCCCGACATGGTGACTGACCAAACCAGTGCCCACGACCCGCTACACGGCTACTTGCCTGCAGGCTGGACCTGGGAAGAGTACGTGGCACGTGGCAAATCCGAACCACAAGCCACCGTAAAAGCGGCCAAGCAGTCGATGGCCGTGCATGTACAAGCCATGCTCGACTTCCAGAAAATGGGCGTGCCCACTTTCGATTACGGCAACAATATTCGCCAAATGGCTCAAGAAGAAGGCGTTGAAAATGCTTTCGACTTCCCTGGTTTTGTACCCGCCTATATTCGCCCCTTATTCTGCCAGGGAATTGGCCCCTTCCGCTGGGCCGCGCTATCAGGCGACCCGGAAGACATTTACAAAACCGATCAAAAAGTCAAAGAACTGATCCCTGACGACCCGCACCTGCACAACTGGCTGGATATGGCCCGCGAGCGCATCAGCTTCCAAGGCCTTCCGGCACGTATCTGCTGGGTCGGCCTGAAAGATCGTGCGCGTCTTGGCCAAGCCTTCAACGAGATGGTCAAAAACGGCGAGCTTAAAGCACCCGTCGTGATTGGCCGTGACCACCTGGACTCCGGCTCCGTGGCAAGCCCCAACCGCGAAACCGAGGCGATGATGGATGGCTCCGACGCGGTCTCCGACTGGCCGCTGCTGAATGCCCTTCTTAACACCGCCGGTGGCGCGACCTGGGTCTCGCTACATCACGGTGGTGGTGTCGGCATGGGCTATTCCCAACACTCTGGGGTGGTTATCGTCGCCGACGGCACCGATGATGCCCACGCACGACTTGGCCGCGTGCTGCGCAACGACCCGGGCACTGGCGTTATGCGCCATGCCGATGCAGGCTACGACATTGCCAAACAATCTGCCCGTGAAAACGGCCTCGATTTGCCGATGCTGAAGAACTAATTCAACGACTTCAAGGAGCACTCATGATGACCCATCTCGATATTCAGCCCGGCAAAATGACACTGGCGCAGGCGCGCCAGGTCTTTCAATCCCCCGTCACGGTTAGCCTGCCTAACAGTGCCGACGAGGCGATCCAAAAAAGCGTCGATTGCGTCAATCGGGTAGTTGAGGAAAACCGCACGGTCTACGGTATTAACACCGGGTTCGGGCTGCTTGCTCAAACGCGTATCGCTGATGAAGACCTGGAAGCACTGCAGCGTTCGTTAGTGCTTTCTCATGCCACCGGCGTGGGCGCTGCGATGGATGACAGCCTTGTGCGGCTGATCATGGTGCTTAAGGTTAACAGCCTGGCACGCGGCTTTTCCGGTATTCGTCGTGAAGTGCTTGATGCCCTTATCGCATTGATCAACGCCGAAGTGTATCCGCATATTCCGCTCAAAGGTTCTGTGGGTGCGTCAGGTGATCTCGCGCCGCTGGCCCATATGAGTGTGGTACTGATTGGTGAAGGCAAAGCACGCTACAAAGGCGAGTGGCTCAGTGCCGAAGAAGCGCTAAAAGTCGCCGGTCTTAGCCCGATTGCACTAGCTCCGAAAGAGGGTCTCGCGCTGCTCAATGGCACCCAGGTGTCAACGGCTTACGCGCTACGCGGCCTGTTCGATGCCGAAGACCTCTATGCTGCCGCCACGGTTTGCGGCTCACTGACAGTTGAAGCCACCCTAGGGTCGCGCTCACCGTTCGATGCGCGCATTCATGAAGTACGTGGCCAACGTGGCCAGATCGATGCGGCGGCGGCCTACCGACATTTACTCGGCGAGAGCAGCGACATCGGCAACTCCCACGCCAACTGCGATAAAGTGCAAGACCCTTACTCTTTGCGCTGCCAGCCGCAGGTGATGGGCGCTGCGCTTACCCAAATTCGCCATGTTGCCGACATACTGGCCGTAGAAATCAACGCGGTATCCGACAACCCCTTAGTTTTTACTGACAGAGGGTTTGAAGATACCGACGACATCATCTCCGGCGGCAACTTCCATGCCGAGCCGGTGGCCATGACGGCTGATAACTTAGCCTTGGCGATTGCCGAAATTGGCTCACTAGCGGAACGACGCATCTCGCTGATGATGGACAAACACATGTCCCAGTTGCCGCCCTTCCTGGTCGAGAAAGGCGGCGTCAACTCTGGGTTTATGATCGCCCAGGTAACTGCAGCCGCGCTTGCCAGTGAAAATAAAGCCCTAGCGCACCCGCACAGTGTGGATAGCCTGCCCACTTCAGCCAATCAGGAAGACCATGTTTCCATGGCCCCAGCGGCTGGCAAACGCTTATGGGAAATGGCCGATAACGTGCGTGGCATTCTCGCCATTGAATGGCTCGGCGCCTGCCAGGGGCTGGATATGCGCCACGGCTTAACCACCACTGCACCGCTGGAACAAGCCAAGCAGTTGCTGCGTGAACATGTCACCCACTACGAACAGGACCGCTTCTTTGCGCCAGACATTGAAGCCGCAAGCGAGCTGTTGGCAAGCAGAGCTTTGAGCCCGCTTATTCGGCCTGGCACCCTGCCAAGCCAACGTTAAATGACACTCGTTTTCCCGCTACGAGGGGTGGCGGGAAACTCTCGCATTCAATTCCAACGACAAGAGTAGCTATTCATGAATGCTATCGTTTTGGCCATTTTAGTGATGGTCAGCCTCAGCTTGGCTCGCGTTTCCGTTGTCTTTGCCTTAATCGTCGCAACGTTGGTGGGTGGGCTTTATGCGGGCATGCCGATCAATGCCATCCTTGATGCCTTTAACGACGGTCTCGGCAACGGCGCTACTGTGGCCCTGGCCTATGCCGTGCTGGGCGCTTTCGCCGTCGCACTCTCACGCTCGGGTATCACCGAAGTAATGGCAAACCGCGCCATTGCGCGTTTTCATGTTGATGATTCTGGCAGTAGTCGCCGCATGGTGACCTATACCCTACTGGCCGCCCTATTGGCCGCGGCGGTCAGCTCTCAGAACCTTATTCCGGTACACATTGCTTTCATTCCTGTGCTGGTTCCGCCGTTACTGAAGCTAATGAATCACCTCCAGCTCGACCGCCGTCTCGTCGCCTGCGTGATTACCTTCGGCATTACCGCCCCCTATATGCTGTTACCAGTAGGGTTTGGCGCTATCTTTCTGAACGATATTTTGCTCACCAACCTCAATGAAAGTGGTGCCGAATTTGGACTGGAGATCACCCGTCAGATGGTCCCCATGGCAATGGTGATTCCTATTGGTGGCATGGCATTGGGCCTTGCCGTAGCCGTATTGTTTAGCTATCGCAAAGGGCGTAACTACCAAGACCGAGACCTGGCCAAGGGTGATGAAACCCCAGCACAAGCGGCCCAGCATTTAAAAGGTTGGCAAAAAGCGGTACTGGCAATAGCACTGGTTGGCACCGTGGCCGTTCAGCTCTACACCGGCTCAATGGTTCTGGGTGGGATCTTTGGCTTTGCTCTGCTCTCTTTAAGCGGCGTCTTCCGCTGGCACGAACAGGACGGTATCTTCACCGAGGGCATGCGTATGATGGCCTTGGTTGGGTTCATCATGATCACCGCGGCGGGCTTCGCCAATGTGATGCAGGCCAGTGGCGAGGTTGAAGCGCTGGTCAGCAGTTCTACAGAGATAATTGGTGATAACAAGGGATTAGCGGCATTGATTATGCTGCTTGTGGGCCTTTTCATTACCATGGGTATCGGCTCTTCCTTCTCAACAATCCCAATCATCGCATCACTTTACGTACCCCTTGCGCTGAATTTTGGCTTTTCGCCGCTAGCCACCGTGGCGCTGGTAGGCACCGCAGCCGCCTTGGGCGATGCAGGCTCCCCGGCCTCCGATTCGACGCTTGGCCCGACCGCCGGTCTCAATGCCGACGGCCAGCACGACCATATCTGGGACAGCGTTGTACCGACCTTCCTGCACTACAATATTCCGCTGATTGCCTTTGGCTGGATAGCCGCCATGATCCTATGACGCGCAGCCCCTGCTTTTCACAGCAATAACCCTTCCCCAAAACGAAACCACCCCGCTCAGTTGAGCGGGGTGGCTTCGTCAGCAAACACAGTACATTACTACCTTTATTGGCAATAATTACTCGCTATCACTACCTGTATCGCTATCGCTTGGACGCAACACCTTCGGGTTGGAGTTTCCCCATACCGTGTAAAGGTCGGCAAGTAGCGCGCCATTGAGGTCTTCAAGTTCTCCAATGGTAATTCGCTCGTCACCCTGGAGCCCGTAAAGCACCACTTCATCACCCGCTGCCACTCCCTCGACATCCGTCACGTCTACCATGGTCGTGTTCATTGACACTTTACCCATGACCGGCACACGCTCACCGTTGACCAGTACAAAGGCAGCGTCTGTGAAAACACGGCGGTAGCCGTCAGAATAGCCAACAGGCAAGTTCGCCAATAAACTATCGCGCTCCAACACCCTGACATTATCGTAGCCAACGCCACTGCCTTGCGCGTAATCGTTGACCGATGCAACCCGCGTGCGAAACGACATCACCGGCTTGAACTGCTCATAATGGGGTAGATCGCCATACAGCAAGCCACCCGGGCGTACCATATCAAGGCGAGCTTCAGGCACTTCCATGGTGGTAAATGAGTTGGCGGCGTGAAGCGTTAGCGCCTCGCGATCCAGGTTAGCCGTCTCGATTAACCAGTCACTTTGTTCGTGAAACGCTTCCAGCCCCTGGCGAACAAAATCTTCATCTTCAAAGGCAAAGTGGGTCATGATGCCCACCAGCTCTAACGACGCTAAGTCTTGAAGCTCTAACGCTTCCTGGCGTCCTGCTTCACTATCAAGCGCCATGCCATTGCGCCCCATACCGCCAGCATTCAGCCCCAAATGATAGCGCAGTGTTACCCCCGCCTCAGCTGCATCGCTGGATGCTTGGCGGGCGGCTGTTATATCCCCGAATAGCTCTTCCATGCCGTAATCGAAGGCACCGCGCACTTCTTCTGGTGTCGCACTGCGCACGCGCATTAAACGCCCATCGAAACCAGACGCCCGAACAACCCGCGCTTCTTCGTTACTTGCCACACCAATACAAGGAATACCTAACGCGATCACGGAAGGCATTAAATTAGCAATGCCGTGACCGTAGGCATCGGCTTTCATAATGGCGCAAAGCTCCGCTTCTTCGCCCAATAATTCCAGAACACCGCGCACGTTCCCTTCAAAAGCCGATTGCGAGATTTCTACCCAGGCATTGGCACTCAAGTGTTCCGGGCTATCGACGAGCAATGCTTGGTCGCTCAGCAACGGCGCCGCATAGCTGGTTGTGGTAACGGTGGCAGCAACAGCGGCAGCTAACAGGGTTAGTGGATATTTCATTATCAGATCCTTGATTCGTTTTCATTGTTAAGACCCCACTGCTCACACTACCTCTACTAAACAATTCTTAACGATAGCGGGTGCCGCGTTTATTAAAAAAAGCAGCACTAGGACGCAATAACCTGATGAGAAGGAAAGATCTTTCGCTGATTGCTCTGACTGTCGGCGGGGCGCAACTCTTCTGCTCTGCGTGTATTCAAGCTCTGTTCCAAAGCAGGTTTAGGCCACTAACAGACTCGACGATCTGTTGGCTACACCGTTTATCAACGCTTATCTAATACATCTGATCGGCAATCTATCGCTCAAAAACACAATAACTCAATGAAAATTAATAAAAAATTAATTTATAGACGCAGTTTCGGTTTGGTTTGACATCAGTCAACGTAATGTAAAAATGTTGATGTTAGACGATTTTATAGAAATTTTTTATAGCCTGAGCACCATGCGTGTGATTAAACTGGGGGCGCAACATGGTTTCGAAACTGAAGCATGGATGCCCTCTATAACTCTAAACGCTATCAAGAAAGAGGTTTTATGAAGCTCTCAACATCCGTGAAATGCGCTCTAGCGACGTCCATCGCCGCTTCCATCATGGCTAGCCAAGCGCTCTATGCCGATACCGTTCGGTTACGCATGCACACGTTTTATGGCACCGAAGTGGATCAGATTGCAGCTGATTTGCGGGAACGGGTAAGTGAAGCGAGTGATGGCACTATCAACATTCAATTTTTCCGTGGCGGCGAGCTAGTCAGCAGCGACCAGTTTGTCGAAGCTGTTGCCCGTGGGAGCATTGATATCGGCCATGGTGTAGGTAGTTACTGGCCTGGCACGGTGGGTATCGGCACAATCGAAGGGGGCCTACCAGGAGCATGGGTAAGCGCTGAAGAAGCACACGATATATTTGCCAACCAAGGTCTTGATGAGCTCATCGCAGAAGCTTACGAAGAGCAAGGCGTTAAGCTGATTGGCCGCGGCTTTGGTAGCGATTATGGTCTAGTCACCCGAGAGCCTGTTTCCAGCCTGGAAGATCTTTCCAGCATGCGCATCCGCGCAACCAGCTCCATTGCAACGGTGCTGGAAAAATTTGATATTCCAACAGCCTTTATTCCAGGTGAAGAACTCTACGTCGCGCTTTCGACTGGCGTTATCGACGGTGCCATTTACGGTGGCCCTGTTGAGTACGAACAGCTGCGAATTAATGAAGTGGCGGGCTACTACACCGATATCAACTTACTCAACCCAGGCTGGACAGAAAACGCGTTCATCAACCCTCGCACCTGGGAACGGATGAGCGAAGAGCAGCAGCAAATTTTGGTAGATGAGCTGGCTCAGTACCTGGAAGACGTTCACAACTGGCTGGAAGAAGGCAACCAACGCATCATCGATGAAGGTGAGCTGTTTGAATTCGCCACGCTGCCAGCAGAAGATTCAAAACGCTTAGCCGAAGCATCTTTGCCGATTTGGGAAGAAGAGGCGGCACGCTCTGAGCGAAATGCCCAAGCCGTTGAAATCTTGATTAACAACGCCAAAGCGCAAGGAAGATTGAGTGAGTAAGATCAACCGATATCTACGCTTTCAGGATGGGCTTTCCGACTGGGTCGGACGAGTCACCGCTTGGCTGACGCTAGGTATTATCGGTGTACTGCTCTATGAAGTAGTCGCTCGCTATGTACTCAATGCCCCCACTGTGTGGGGGCACGAACTAGCGACGATGTTCTTCGGTGCGCTGAGTATCCTGGCTGGCAGCTATACCTTACGCCACCAAAGCCACGTGCGCAGTGATGTCATCTATCGCCTGCTGCCCTTCCGCATGCAGGCGTTGTGTGACGTGATTGTGTTCTCACTGGGTATCTTGGTGCTGAGCGTATTTTTCACCATGGCCGTGGAATTTGCCCACCGCTCCTGGCTAATTGGTGAGTATTCCAACCGAAGCATTTGGCGTCCAGCGCTTTGGCCGATAAAAGCGACCATTCCAATTGCCGTTGGATTGCTAATTCTGCAGAGCGTAGCAGAGCTAGTGAGGGCCATCGTGCGTTTACTTGGCATTCCCTATGATGATCCGCGAGACGACATTAGCGACGCTGACTAAATACAGCCCGACTCTGTTTAAACAGAGTGCTGCTTAACCCTCGCTCTATTTCAACGTGGTTTTACCGTGAAAAATAAGAGACACACCCCGGCACGTCCTTGTGGATATGCCATGCAAAGGGTATCCCTATGTTAAATTTAGACCCCATGATAATTACGGCGATCATGTTTCTCTCCATGATCGTCCTAATGGCAATAGGCGCTCCGCTAGCGTGGGCGTTGATGATATCGGGCATGGGAAGTGCCTACATGATGTTTGGCCCTGGTGGCTTGGACTTCTTGCTATCGTCGGCATACAGCACCATGGATAACTTTCTCCTGGTGGCCCTCCCGCTGTTCATCTTTATGGGATTGGTACTGGAACGTTCCGGTATTACCGATGATCTTTTCGAGATGATGCATAAGCTGATGGGCAGCCTTCCTGGCGGGCTTGGAATTGGCACCATTTTGATCTGCGCCCTTATCGCTGCCATGGCGGGAGTCTCAGGGGCAGCTACCGTCAGCCTAGGGATCATTGCATTACCGGCAATGCTCAAGCGGGGCTATCACAAGCGGCTAGTCACCGGCACTATCATGGCAGGTGGGGCATTAGGTTTTCTCATCCCACCTAGCATCTTAATGATTGTTTATGCGTTTCTGGCCCGTGAATCGGTAGGAAAGCTATTTGCTGCTGGCTTAGTGCCTGGCCTAATGCTTGCCGCTATTTACATGGCCTATATATTGATACGCTGCCGCATCAACCCTTCTCTAGGTCCCGCTGCGCCAGTAGAAGAACGCTTTAGTGCCAAAGAAAAGCTGATGTCTTTGCGCCATGTTATTGCCCCTGGCCTTTTGGTCACTGCCGTATTGGGCTGCATTATCGGAGGGGTGACCTCGCCTTCCGAAGCCTCTGCAGTCGGGGCTGGCGGTGCCATGCTTATTGCAGCGCTGAGAGGTCGGCTTAACTGGAGCCTGCTGCGCTACGCGATGCTCAGCACGGCCAAAATAACCGGTATGTTGCTCTGGATTGCCATTGCCGCGGTATTCTTTAGCCGTATCTATATGGGCTTAGGCGCCGGTATGATCGTCAGTGATTTTATTAATGACTTCTCGCTGTCGCCCTATACCGTCATCATCATCATGCTGATTAGCTTCTTTGCACTGGGCATGTTTCTCGATGACTTTGCGATCCTGTTCATCACGATTCCGCTTTATGTGCCAATCGTACGTGATTTAGGGTTCGATACTACTTGGTTTGCGGTGCTGTTTATTATAAGTATGCAGTCCGCTTATCTGACACCGCCCTTTGGGTATAACCTGTTCTATATGCGATCAGTCGCGCCAAAGTCCATTACTATCGTCGATATCTATCGTTCAGCACTGCCGTATGTTGCTCTACAGATAGTGGGATTAGCCATTATCGTACTATTCCCAAGTATTGCGCTATGGTTGCCAAACTTACTGTTCTAAACAAGCGTATCAAACGGCTATCGGCAGAAACCCAACTAAAAAGGCCCTAATGATTAGGGCCTTTTCTTTTAGCGTTTATTCGCTGCCTTCTTTTGCCTTATGCGACACTTTGTTGGCGCATCACCTGTGCAATAATCGGCACAGGAGACATCAAGTGTTCATGCATCAATGCCACTGCTTCATCCTTGCGGCGCTCAAGGGTGGCGTCTACTAAGGCGGCATGCTCTTGGCGCTTTTCTTCAAGGGCCTGAGCAGAAAACACGGTTTCTTTAAGCCACAAAAAGCGGTAACGCTGAACTTTATCAAACAGCCCAGCGCGCACTTTCATCAAGTGCGGAGAGTTACAGCCAACCACCATCGCGGTGTGAAAATCACTATGCCGACGATCCCAACTATCTAACAGCCCTTCTGGCGAGTTCATTTCCGTCAGCTTTGCTAATTGATAAGACTTTGCCAGGATATTGGCTTCCCAGGCATCATCGCCGCGCTCGATTGCAAGCCCTAACATCATCGCTTCAACCTGCGCTCGGGCATCGTAAATATCGTTAAGCTCAGCGAGCGACATGGGCGCTACACGATAGCCACGCTGGCTAATTGCCACCACTAAATGCTCAGCAACAAGCTGGGAAAGTGCTTCTCGCAAAGGGCCAATACCCAGGTCATAGCGCGCTTTAAGCACACTCATGCGCAATTTTTCGTCAGGCTGAAAAGTGCCTTTAATAATATCTATTTTAAGTAGCTTGTAAGCACGAATACCCAAGTTTTCCTTGGCATCCGCCTTTTCGTCTGGGAAGAAAGATGAATTCATGAGTATGCATTTTGCAAAGTGGGTCAAAATAATAGCACACCTTGTAACAGCTGTTTGAACGTGTTCCGCCCTCGCACTCAATAACAAGTGCAACAAGCAATAAAAAAAGCCGATGCAGACTAGCTACACCGGCTTCTATCAACACTCTCTATATATCAGCACACTTATCAGCGCTCTCTACAAACGCTTCTATTGGCGCTTAACTAACCAATGAGACGCTAGATATTACGCTGTAAGCTCTTCGAGCAATTCTTCAACAATCGTCAAACCTTCTTCAAGGATGCTGTCTTCAATAGTGACCGGCATCAAGAAGCGGAGCGTATTGCCGTAAAGCCCACACGACAGCAGGATAAGCCCCTTCTCCCGGGCACGTTTGCACATGGCCGCTGCGAGTTCTGGGTCGGGCGTTTGATCAGCTGCAACGATATCCAATGCCGCCATCGAACCTAAGTGACGCACGTTTTCAACACAAGCAAAGCGCTGCTGCCACTGGGTAAAGCGCTGCCCCAGAACCTCTCCTAAGGCTTGGCTCTTCTCAAGAATTTTTTCTTCTTCGAATACTTCAAGCACCGCTAAAACGGCAGCACAAGAAACCGGACTGCCTGAGTAGGTGCCACCCAGCGAGTTAGGGCCACACGCATCCATATGCTCAGCCGTTCCCACCACGGCTGAAATCGGCATGCCACCGGCCATACTCTTAGCCATGGTCATAAGGTCAGGCTCAACACCACTGTGTTCAATGGCAAACAGCTTACCGGTACGACCAAAGCCAGACTGAACTTCATCGACGATCATCAGCATGCCGTGCTCGTCGCAAATTTCACGCACCGCTTTAAGGAAACTGGCCGGTGCAGGATAGAACCCGCCTTCACCCAACACAGGCTCGATCACGATAGCCGCGGTATCTCTTGGGTTGGCATCGGTCTTCAGCGTCATTTTAAGACCGCGGATGGCGTCTTCTTCGCTTACCCCGTGGAACGGAACGGGGTAAGGCGCACGGAAAACATTCCCCGGCATGCTGCCGAAATCAGCCGAGTAAGGCACCACTTTGCCGTTCATTGCCATGGTCATAAAGGTACGGCCATGGTAGCCGCCATCGAAGCAGATCACGTTATTCTTGCCGGTGGCGGCACGCGCAATCTTAACGGCATTCTCTAGCGCTTCAGCCCCGGAGTTAACCAGCATGACTTTGCCATGGCCGCGCACAGGCGTGAGCTGACTGAGTTTTTCAGCGACTTTCACGTAGCCTTCGTAAGGAATAACGGTTTGGCAAGTGTGCATCACCCGGCCCAACTGCTCCCTAACCGCTTCGACGACTTTGGGATGGCAATGGCCGATATTAAGCACGCCAATACCACCCGCGAAATCAATAATACGGTTACCATCCGCATCCCAGATAATCGCGTTCTCAGCACGGTCCGCAAATTGCGTTGCAGGGCTGGCGGCACCATTAGCGACATATTTCTGTTTAAGCTCATTCAGCTGTGCATTGCTCATCTTCATTTACTGCATTCCTCAGTTAATTAGTGAAAATCGCTTATAGGCCGCCAACACAGACGTATTTCAACTCAGTAAACTCATCAAGCCCATGACGTGAACCTTCACGGCCCAGCCCAGACTCTTTCACCCCACCAAAGGGCGCTAGCTCGGTAGACAGAATGCCCTCGTTAACCGCCACCATGCCGTACTCCAGCCCTTCCATTACGTGCCAAATTCTGCGGTAGTCACGGGCATAGAAGTAAGCTGCCAACCCGAACTCAGTCGCATTCGCCATGGCAATGGCTTCTTCGTCCGTCTCGAAACGGAACACAGGCGCCAAGGGACCAAACGTCTCTTCACGGGCAACCCGCATGGTGTCGGTCACATCAGCAATAATCGTGGGTTCGAAGAAAGTACCGCCCAACGTGTGAGGCTTGCCGCCACAGACCAAACGCCCACCCTTTTCCAGCGCATCAGCAATGTGGGACTCGACCTTTTCGACCGCAGCCTGATTGATCAACGGGCCTTGCATGACGCCATCATCCAGCCCATTGCCCACGTTCAGTTCAGCCACCCGCTTGGCAAACTTCTCAACAAATGCCTCGTAAACGCCGCTTTGCACCAAGAAACGGTTGGTACACACACAGGTCTGGCCAGAGTTGCGATACTTGGAGGCAACAGCCCCTTCAACGGCGGCGTCTAGGTCGGCGTCATCAAACACGATGAAAGGGGCGTTACCGCCTAACTCCAACGATACTTTTTTGACTGTACCGGCACACTGAGCAAGCAGCTTTTTACCCACCGGCGTAGAGCCCGTGAAAGAGAACTTACGCACGCGCGGATCGGTTGTTAACACCTCGCCAATGGGCGCAGGCTGGCTAGCCGTGACCACATTGATTACCCCAGCGGGCAGGCCAGCAAGTTCAGCCAAGCGCGCCACCGCCAACGCCGTCAGTGGCGTTGCTTCTGCAGGTTTGATAACCACCGTACAGCCTGCCGCTAAAGCGGGGGCGCACTTACGGGTGATCATTGCCAGCGGGAAGTTCCAGGGCGTAACGGCGGCCACAACGCCAATCGGTTCGCGAAACACCAGAATGCGCTTATCAACACCATGGCCCGGCAAGGTTTCACCGGCCATGCGCTTGGTCTCTTCGGCATAAAACTCGACAAATGACGCGCCATACGCCACTTCACCACGGGATTCTGCCAGCGGCTTGCCCTGCTCCAACGTCATTAGCCGAGCCAGGTCTTCTTGGTGCGCCATGATGGCATCGAACCAGGCGCGCAACAGCGTTGCACGCTCTTTCGCAGTACGCTTTTTCCAGCCCGGCCCTGCTGCCTCCGCTGCGGCAACCGCTGCTCGTGCACCATCCGCATCCAGGTCAGGGACTTCTGCTAATAGCTCACCATTTGCCGGATTAGTGACCGCAAAGCGCTTTTCAGCACCGCACCACTCTCCGCCAATAAATGCGTCAGGTATCAAAATATCGGGTAACTCACTCATCTTGTTTTCCTTTTTGCCATGACATTAGAGCGTGCTCTCAAACGCTGGCCGCGCCTCCCACGAACTCGCTACAACGCCATTGCCTGTACTTCCGAAAGCACTAGCGAGCCAGCTTCTTCATTTTCAGATAGGCAGCATCAACCGTAATGACTAACAAAAATATCTACATTTATAAAAAACGTCAAAATATATTTTTAGCATATACACTAAAAACTGGACGGTGGGGTTGGATGACACCGAAAATGGTAGCTAGGCTGCGGGCAGGATTGGTACAAAAAGCGATCAAGGCGCGTGCCTCACCATTTCCGACCCGCAAGCAGGCCTTTATCGAGTATCGCTTTCGGATAAAATCAATCTGAAAAAGAGGCCGCCCCTACATCGGCGAAAATGAACAACTTAACGACTAACCCCATCTTAAAGCGCCCTACCCACTGGGCACTATTCAGCGTGATAGCACTGATGTTGATAGGCAGCGGCACGCAGGCCGTTGGTGATTCACACGGCGACAGCCCTTATAGCGACAGCACCAACAGCGCGTGTGGCCTGACGGAGCTGCAACAGGAAATGCTAACGCTGGTGAACGAGGCACGAAACAACGCCCGTCAATGTGGCGATCAAGCATTTCCAGCCGTCAGCCCGTTGACCTGGAGCTGCCAACTGGAGGCCGCTGCCGCAATGCACGCCAGCGACATGGCCAACAACGACTACGTTAGCCATACCGATACTGACGGCGCAGGAATTGAGCAACGCGCTAATCAACATGGCTACACGTGGCAAGCCTTGGGTGAAAATATTGCTGCTGGGCACGCATCTGCCGCCGCCGTGGTAAACGGCTGGTTAGAGAGCCCAGGCCATTGCAGCAATATGATGAATGGCACCTTCACCGAAATGGGCATGGCCAAAGCCAGCAATGCTGATTCGCGCTATACCACCTTCTGGACACAGATGCTGGGGAACCCCCGCTAACCCTTCTTAAAACCCACCGTAATGAACCGCCGAAATCGCATTCTTTGGTGAACCATCCACTAGCTTGGTGCTGTAAGTTAAGTACACAAAGGTTTCGGTTTCAGCATCGTGCATGCGCACCACGCGCATATTCTTAAACAACGCAGAGCGGCGCTGGTTAAAAACGACCTCTTGCTCGTCTACCTCATCAGGGTCGAAGACGATCTCTCCCGTTTGCCGACAAGCCACGCTCGCCTCGCTAGCTTCCTCAGCAAGCCCTACCGCACCTGAAATCCCGCCCACCTGAGAGTAAGAGAGATAACAGGAGATTCCCTGTACTTTTGGGTCGTCAAAGCGCTCCACTTCAATCGTACTGTTCGGGCCAATCAACCTAAACTCCGTTCGCACGCTGCCAATATGGGCATCCTGCGCCAAAAGCGAAGTAGGCAGCAGCAACGAAGACATCATCACAAGCGACGTAATAACAACCGGTGTAGAAAAACGCATAGAAATGTCCTTAGCAGGTGCAGCAGAAACGGCAAGCCAAGAGCATACCTGATACCGGTAGAGCCGGGGCAGTCAAGAAAGGCTGAATGTCGAAATGGGAAGCGGTGGCAAAGGAGGAATCAAGCGGGAGGTTATGGACCTGGCAGGAGTCTAAAAAACTATATAACACCATGATTTTAAAAAACTAAAAATTAATTCAAAAAATAAAATATACCACTACGTATCCCCCCCTACTTGCAACGCCCGAAGAGCCTACATTGAATATCATTAATCACTAGTAATTATATTTGTGGCACATATAGACGGCTTACTGCCAGAAGCATACTTTTAGTGAACACTGATATAAGGCCGCAAAAGGGGCGGAGCTAAGCTACTCCCAATTCCTTAGTGCCGCACTGTTTGCGATTGTTAGTTGCGTAGCGCATCTTCAATTAAATCCCAGCGCCCTTCATATTCCGCCACATTCCAGAAATATGATGCTGCGCCTTCTTTAACAGCAACTGCCCGAACTGAGCTGTCCTTTCTTTGCTGTCCTTTTTTACCGGGAGCTGAAAGCCATTCATGATGGCGCGCTGCAACGTTACTCGCCATTTCATTGCTTGGGACTATGTAATAACGAAATGGAAGCTCAGAGCATGGTGTAGGAATGCCTCCAAGAACCCAGAAAAAATTTGATCCATACATTCGCTCAGCCTTTTTCCCAACGCTGCACGTCTTGCTCCCTGGCACAAAGGTCTTCACCTGTATGTGGACAAATTTTGTTCCATCTCTGTTGCTACAAAGTACGTCCGTATTTGGCGTATTGCCAAGTGTAACAACAGCAGCATAGCCACGACGGCACAGCTCTCCAGCTACAAAGAACTGACTCGAAGCCCCCCGATAACTTTTATCTTTTTCTAATGAGCTCATTCATACCTCATAGCAACTAACTCCACGTTAAGCGGACTAAAATTGTTGGTTATAATGTGTAGCAAAGCAAAGCCTAACCAACTTTTATAGTTACGTATTCAACGTCTTATTAGGTCAGTAGGTTACGCCAACGCCCAATGTAATCATATTGTAACCAATTAGACTCCAAATTACGCGCAGGTAGCGATATAGGGTTTTCCTCGAAACTCCAAAAACCATCTTTAAATTTAGCATAATGTTCAACTGCGTCATAAAATACATCCGTACTATGTATTTCTATGTTACTCGATTCATTGTGGTGGCTTCGCCACTGCGCAGCTTCTTTAGATTGCCAATCACTTCTACGTCCTGCAACAAGAACATATCTGAAACGACTTACAGCACCAAACACTCTGTTCTTTTCTGCTGGTTGCTGCTGAAAGTACCTATCCCAAGACTTAACTTGTTCAATTGCATGATTCAGTGCCGATGAAGGATCTCCCGATTTATTAAAGAGCTTCATATTGGGTTTCTCAATTTCCACTAGCACCCACTCTGGGCCGTCTGAATTATCATTTAACCAGCAAAAGTCACATCTAAACTTTGACCCAAATGGAACTTCGGAAAAGTTTGGTTGAATACCAAATTTACGCTCATAGAGTGAGTGAAACAAAAATGAGTTTTTCTTCAATATACTAAGTAACTCAACTTCCGAATCATTATCAAAAGCGCTATCAAGTTGCGCCCTAACTACTTTTGCATCAAATGACATATGCACCTTTTAATTGAGACCACTAAAATGACCTAACGCCAGAGCAGACCGGTGCACTTTAGTGCGTCCGGGTGGCGCGAATTGTTATGCGATTCAAGATCGGAAATATACATCAAATTCCAGCACCTTGAGCTGCCCATCTAGATCGGGATCGAAGCGCATTGCTACTTCATAGCAGCATGAAGCACAAAGTGGGCACATGACGTGACTTCGAGATACACCGCTCCTAGATAGCAACCTAATAGCTTCTTCGTACGTTTGACCGATAGCTACATCCAACTCCGCAAACTCCCAAGGGAAGTGATAATAAAATGACTCTTTTTTTCCTCCCTTTTCCTCGCAAGCGACACACAGAGAGCGACCCGGAACATGGTGAAAACCATCGTATTTTCCTGTTTGTATCGTTTTGAGGATTTTATCTTGCTTATCACTATCAGCATGACAGCCACGCCTAAATTCTGATTCATCTTCAGGGTTGATACTGGCCTGGATACTGCAGGCCTCGCCTGTTAGCTTACAGCACCACATATCAATGGGTAGTTTGACAAAGCCTTCTGGGCAGTTGACGCTCTTCCCTCCGCCTTTCCAAGACTCAACCCAATGACGCCCCTCTCTTTCGATGGTTTCAAGGCAGAATCGGCGAGCTACTTCTATTGCATGATCTTTGTCTCTAGCCGCATATGGCAGCGACAATGATGGACGAAAGAAGGTGAGGTGAATACCGCCGTCTATGCCCTCTATGATTTTGATTAGACTTCTAACTTTCACGATCCTCGACCTTTACGTATAACGCTTGCAGCATGCGCGCCCTTGGAATAGAGCCGAAGGCGCAATGTAGTGGGCGTCGCCGTGCCTGCATTAGTTATACGGATTTCTTGAACACATTTTCCGTAATACCGTCAGCAATACTTTCATGCCCGCCAACTCCGGCGTAATAAAGGGCCAAATGAACTCGCAGTGCGTCTTTAGCTTCCGGGCTCTCAATGGTTTCACAAATTGCACGCGATTCAGCTTGCGCTCTGTCGTTGCGAAGCTTGTCGAAGAAATCACCCATTGATTTTTGCGCGTTGCGTGACTGTACAAAGAAAAGGCCTGCAACTGCATCCATTATTACACCTGCTGTGAACTGAGCCACTGTAGAGCCGGTTTCCACACCTTGGAATAGAAACGCGGCAACAACAATTACGGCAAATCCCAAAGACGCGAAAATTAAACTAAACCAAAAACTGATCTTCGACTGCGCGAGAATCTGGGAGTAATAGTTAGCAAGCTGCTCGATTTCGAAAGGGACTTCTTTCGTTTCGGACCCAGCCGCTTCGGCAAAGGCGCGCTTAAGCTCGATTACATCACTGTTGTTTCCTTCAATTTCAAAGCTTCCAAGCCGGATTTTTCTAAGCACACCGGCTTTAAGGGCACCGTATAGAGACGCGGCGGCAATTGAGGCGGTGATCCCAGCAAGAATTGACCCGATAAATTCTTGATCCAATATCGACATATTTCAATCCGTATAACGCTGCCATCACGCGCTTGTCGCGTGCATGGCCTTCTTGTTAGGGACTCTCATTACTTTTGTTTTTCGCTAACCCTATGGTGAACAACATAGGGTCGAGATTAAATGTTTCCCGCATGCCATCTACAGTAACTGAAGGCCACAACATCTCTCTCTGCACCAAGGAATCAATAGCATTTCCTGAAATTGGTAGATTGTTAGCTTGTGTCCAGGTTAGAACGCATCCTCCAGCCCCAACGAATGCCTGTACTACCTCTTTCTCTTCTTCGCTAAGACTGTCATAGGCATTCTCGGCTTCTTGCCTTTCAATCCGTCTTTCCCTACTACGCATAAAGCGTTCATGCAAAGATGCGGAAATCAGTCTGGACACCGGGAATGCGATGAGGGAGGAAAACGCCGCTATCACTACATCATCACTAAAAAGATATACCACCAGCCCGATTACCCCGGAGACAAAAGTCGCAATACTCCGGCCGAAGTCGGTCTCGCTGTAAACTCGCTCTGCCCATTTCTCAAGAGTGTCCATCATTTCCCTAACGCCGCGCTCTGCGGCAAATTTGGAGCTACGCCGAAAATTTGTCCGACAGCAGCGCCTTGTTACGTGTTTTTTGCAGCCGCATTATTGGCCTTATAAGCTTGGACCTTCTCGTAGATCTTACGAACTGTATTATCAATAATTCTTTGAGCACTTTCCCTAGAGGTGTATCTAAGCTCTCCAGGTGGTTGACCTTCATGAACCAGCTTTCTAAATAGGTCATCTCTCTGGCTTTCCAGTATCCCAGCTTGATCACATAGATCATCAAATGGGCTAGAGGCACCAGTTAGGGCAATAATCTCCGATGCTTTAAGAGGCGAAGTTAGTACAACCTCACCTTGTGAATCTTTAAAGTGAAATAAAGACTTAGCATCTTCTGGATAATTCTCTTTAAATTTATTTGCCGCCTCTATAAATTCCTGACTTTGCCACAACGCACAGATATTAATAACTACCTCTTCATCTGGCGGCTGATGTTCAAATATAGCCCCTGAGACTGCCCCTTCTTTTTGAAGATCTTTGAATCGCTCAGCAAACTCTTTGTCTATGGTCCAGCTAACGACACCCTCCTTCTTTTCGTCCTTGAGGATTATGTCAACGAGCTCCCCTTCATGCAGGAAGCGTTTTCTGTAGCAGATAGAAGGCACTTTTTTAAACGCCGGATCCAGTCCCTTTGCGGACTCCAACAACTTTTCAGATAGCTCAATCCGCCTTGATTGATCTTCCCTCCATCCTTTTTGCCAGTTTGCGATGGCACGCAGCAAATCTTCTGAAAACTTCAAATCAAGACTCCATGCTCTAATCTAATGGGACACGTAACAGCGTATTAGACGGCGCGCTCTATGATTGAATGAACGTGCTGGCACTTTTTCCCGGTAAATGCAGCCTGCTAGGTTATTCTAAGTCCATGATTTTTAAATATATTAATTTTAATTAGGATATATATCCAAAATTCGCGCGCCTACTGCATTTCCTGGCATGTCAGCTGCTAGTTGGGGTGGACAGGTCACTGAACAGAAAACTACTAGCTTCTGTAATCAAACGATGACATCGGCACCACTTACTATTGCTAGTGATTTTCACCCCCCGGCCGCAAGTAAATTGATACTCATAAACCCCAATTTTAACTTTAATTATTTTTAGCAGTATTGCCTATTCCTTTACGCCTGTGCAACCCGTACTGCTGCGACTTTAGGCCATCCTGCGCCGGAAGGCTTCGGCTCTACAGGGTCTTATCAGGAATGTCTTTCTAAACTATCGGCCAGCCGGTGGCCTGGCTTTAGAATATTTCTCTGCCTCTTGCCTGTTGAAAGTGCATAACTCCGCATGAAAACGCATGATTTTCATGCACCCATTTTTCACCAGCCAGCCCAGCAGTGGCGCGGCTTGGCGGCGAGCACAGGGGTGCATAAAAACCACTACATTTAGCGCACGGGCGGGGCGGGGTGTCGAGTGCGCGGCGTGGGTCGCGGTCGGTGTGGGGCGATTAGTTGGCCACATACCAGCTTCTTTCGCCGATGCAGCGTCCTTGCTTAGCGCAGTGTACTCGCGGCCACGGATCTTATCTTCTGAGCTGCGAAGCGATAGCGCGCCGTAGGTCGCGGTTAGGGCGAACGCCTATGACTGTCAAAACTGCCGATAGAGCGACCTTGAGAATGTTTGGTTATGAATGCGCTGTCTGATACCGCATTTCAATCAGTTGATGTTCGCCAACGACTTCTACTTCCTTGATGAACTCAAATCCAAACCTTTCGTAGTAATCTCTAAGGTAAGTGTGGGCATGGATCTCAATGGAAGTGACACCTAACTCCTGGGCATATTGCATCATTGCCTGAACAACTTTTGAAGCGACGCCCATTCCTCGACATACCTCACTGACCGCTATCCTGGCCATGGTAGAAGAGCCGTCTTCTTTCACCGTTAGCCGGGCCGTTGCAATGGGTTCACCGTTGTCCGTTACCAGCGCGTGGAATGATTTCTCATCCAGTCCATCCAGTTCCAGCTCTGCAGGAATCTGCTGTTCACGTGTAAACACCTGATAACGAATACCTTGAGCCAGCCTGATCAACTCAGAATCATTACCGATAGTGACTTCCATTGCTGTTTTTCTCCAAAACAATAATAGCTATAAATTAGCACATGCGTCTCTCCCGCTTGAACGGGTGGGCGTCAGCCAGAGCTTGGATTCCTAGCCCTAGCATGCGAACGCCCCGCACAAAGGCGAGGCGTTGGTCATACACTAGCTAGGTCATTCTTAGGCGTTATCGAGGTCATCGAGGCTGGGGGCGTCGGTAACTGTGTACTTGAATCACTGGCAGATGGTTTCATTCAGTCGATAGGCCATCGCGGCCACGGCTTCATTGCCACCACTTCTTGCCAAAACCGTTAAACTGATTTGGGACTTAGCGGCGCCCTTAACAGCCGCAAGCGGTGGGACAATTTGCGGCATAGGCCTCGCCCTCCAGTTGCAGCACTGTGTGACGGATTTCAAAACGTTCGTGCAACATATCTGTCGCCAGCGCCAGCAGCTGGTCATGGCTAACTCCACCGTCTGCCATGACCAAGTGAGCGGTGATGGCGTTGTCACTTGTGCTCATAGCCCACACGTGGAGATCGTGAACGGATACCACGCCGGGTAATTCCAGCAGTTCCGTTTGTACTTTCTCCAAATCAATTTCCTCGGGAACACCATCAAAGAGCAGATGCAGCGATCGGCGGAACAGCGACCAGGTGCCGACGACCACCACCAGTGCAATGACCAGACTCATGACTGGATCAATCCAGCTCCAGCCCTGCCAAAGATAAGCAGCACCAGCGACCACCACACCCAGGGACACCAGGGCATCGGCTGCCATATGCAGAAAGGCCCCTCGTATATTCAGATCGCCTTTGCTGCCAGCCAGAAATAACCAGGCGGTCACCGAATTGATCACCACCCCAATACCGGCTACCACCATAACGGTACCCGCGGCCACTGGCGACGGCATTTGCAAGCGATCAATGGCCTCCCAAGCTAAGTAACCCATAGCGACCAGCAGGACCACCGCATTCACAAAGCTGGCCAGGATGGAGCCTTTGCGCCAACCATAGCTGTGGCGCATATTAGGCTGCAATTGCGCCGCACCAAAGGCAGCCCAGGCCAGCAGCAGCCCTCCTACATCACTCAGGTTATGAGCCGCATCGGCCAGCAAGGCCAGGGAGCCAGTTTTCCAGCCATAAAAAGCTTCGATTATCACAAATGCCAGGTTCAGTGTTACCCCGATGGTAAACGCCCGGCCGAAACTGCGGGGAGCATGATCGTGATGGTGAGCCATCAGTTCTTTTCCTTGCGGGTAAAGGGTGTGGGGCTTTATGCGTCAGTGACAGCCTTCTTGACCATCAGTAGCATCGGTCTCCGCACTCATGGCCTTGGGTTCAGCGCGTCTTGCTGCGCAACGCCTCGAAGCCAATGATGACATCCAGCAGCTCAGTGGTGATGTCATCCTGACGAACCGACCTCAGTTGCCCTTTGACCTCGTCCAGCCGGTCGTCTACTGATTGTTCTGCCTGCTGCATCAGGGCAAGCCGTGCGGCATTTTCGGTGACCATGGCCTCCGCCGAGGCGCGAAAGACACTGGCGAAGATATGACTGCGCAACAAGGCGGCAAACAGCTCGGGTGGCGGCATTGAATAGTCGGGCAGGGAGCGGGATTCCCAGGGTCGGTCGGCGAGCCCCGCCAGGAACGCCTGCCCCAGGGGTAACAGCGGCACCAGCACCGGCTCGTGCTGCCCGCGACCGGCTCGCTGGGTAAAGGCCAGCGTGACTTTCCGGTTGTGAGGCTCGCCGTGCCCGATGTCATCCAGCCGGGTTACGATGCTGCTCGCCAGGCGTCCGATGCCATCCGCCGAGGCCGGTGGCAAAAAAACACTTTCGGGACTGAGCCCCTGCCCCGCCAGGGCATCATTCATCTGGGCGCCAACACACAATATCCGAACACCCAAGGTTGCTGCTTTTAGCGGCGCGATTTCGGTCTGAACCTTTTCGGCAAGTACCTCGTTGTAGTTACCGCACAGACCATGGTCGGAACCGAACACCACCACGATGGTGTCGACAGGTTCCGCTTGTGGCAAGGCGATGGAGCCGGTTCTGGCGACAAAGGCTCTGAGCCCACTTCGCACCGTCCGATGATAGGCCTCGATAGATCTGGCGGCACGCTCATAGGGCATGGCATTGATGGCGGAGATGGTCTTCATGGTGTGAACGATCCCGCGAATGCTGGTGAGCGTCTCATCACGGCGGGTCAGGGCTTCAAGTGTCTGCGTCACGGCCGTGCTCCGGTACACTCAGGGCGGCACGTGCCACCTTCAACAGAGAAGCGCGGTCATCCTCATCCAGAGGCAGGTTATCGGCGATTCGCGTTGCGATCCTTGTCAAGGTGTCCCCCACCGACGCCCTGACGCTTTCCATAGCAGCTACCACCTCGGCTTCCGACAGCCCGTCGAACATGCCGTCCATCGCCGCTAGCAACACCATTAGCTGCTCCACCGCCGGTATCGGGTCCCGCTCAGGCTGACGCAAAGCCGCCCGAACCGCAGTACCTCGGACCAGACGCGCCCGGGTGGCGTCATCCAGCCGGGTGCCAAAGCGGGCAAAGTCTTCCAACTCCTCGAACTGGGAGAGGGTGACGCGTAAGTTACCGGCAACTTCCCGAAACGCACGGTGCTGCGCCTTGCCGCCTACCCGCGAAACTGACACCCCGAGATCGACTGCCGGGAACTGGTTTTTGCGCACCAGCCGCGGTGACAGATAGATCTGTCCGTCGGTGATCGAGATGAGGTTGGTCGGGATATAGGCCGACAGATTTTCCGCCTGGGTTTCCACCACGGGCAAGGCGGTAATGGAACCTCCTCCGGCCTCCGGGGTGAACTGTCCGGCGCGTTCGAGCAGCCGGGCATGCACATAGAAGATGTCCCCCGGAAATGCCTCGCGTCCCGGCGGGCGCCGCAGCAGCAGCGAGAGTTCACGGTAGGACCGTGCATGGTGCGTGAGGTCATCGAAGACGACCAATACATCCTGGGCTTGATCGGCGAAGTACTCCGCCATCGTCATCGCCGCATAGGGGGCGATGTAGGCAAGGCCTGGCGCGCTCTCATCACCGGCAACTACCACGATCGTCTTCGCCATCTGTCCGCTTTCCCTCAACGTTTCGATGACTCTGGCAACCGCATCCCCGCGCTGGCCGATGGCGCAATAGATACTCAGGACCTCTGAACGGGCCTGATTAAGGATGGTATCCACGGCAATAGACGTCTTGCCTGTCTGCCGATCACCGATGATCAATTCTCGCTGCCCTAGACCAACAGGCACCGCAGCATCGATCGCCTTGAGACCGGTCGCCAGGGGGCGGCTAACAGCAGCACGGCTGAGAATATCGGGTGCCCGGGCTTCCACTGGTCGTTCGGCCACTGCGGTCACTTTGCCCTTGCCATCCAGGGGCTGGCCCGTGGCATCGACAACACGTCCCATTAGTCCCGGCCCCACCGGCACACTGATTACCTTGCGGGTACGCCAGACATCCTCTCCGGCCCTCACCTGCTCGGAAGGGCCTAGCAAAACGACCCCTAACCGATCCGGCTCAAGATCCAGCACCACGCCGCGAACCCCAGAGGCAAACACCAGCAGCTCATCCGCCAAGGCACGCCCCAACCCGGCTACCACCGCAATGCCATCCCCCACTGCAGCCACCGTGCCTACTTCGTCCAGTACCGGCGAGGGTGCCGAGCTGGCCAGCAGAAGGTCGATAAACCCCTGTACGCCAGGCAGCCGCGATTCATCCGCCATAATTGTGCACCCTGCCCGACTCGCCACTTGCTAGGCGCTCTTCCAGCAGACCCACCAGCTCGTCGGTATAGCTGTCCACCGTCCAGTCGAGCTGGATGCTGCCGATTCGCAGGACCATCCCGGGGGACTGACTGTCATCTGTGGCAAAGCGTAAGGGAAGTCGGGGCACTAACCCCTGGAGAGCGGCTTCCACCTCTTGCCGTGCGTCCTCCGGCAGCGGGGCATGAGTGGTGACAACTGCGCCTTCGGCATTGCTAGCCGCGGCGGCTAACTCTTCCGACAGCGGCGGCGCCAGCTGGCTGATGACGTGTAGGGCAATGCGCGCCTCCAGACGTTCGTCGGCCAAGTCGTGCAGCGCCCGGCTAGCCAGTTGGTAAAGCGTTTCGGCACTCGCTTTGTACAACTCCGTCGTGAAGCGTTCCTGCTCACGCGCCAGGTGCGCCTGCAAATCCAGCCGTTCCTGCTCCAGTGTCTCCCGGGCCTCAACCAACAGGGCATTCCGCTTTTGTTCAGCTTCCTGGCGAACCTGTGCCTCCAGAGCGGTTTGATCGGCCAGTAGCTGCTGTTTCTGTGTTACGAAATCCACCTCAGCAGCTTCCGCCTTCTGCTGGGCGCGTGCCGCCTCCCCCATCTGCTCCGCGATCTCGGCCTCGCGGGAATCGATGCCATTCAAAATAGGCTTGTAAAGAAAACGCTTGAGCAGCCAGACCAGCACCAGAAAATTGGCGATCTGAGCGAGAACCGTAACCCAGTCAATCGACATGGCCTAGCCTGCTGTCGTTTGGGTGGCTTGCATAAACTGATCCAGGAACGGGTTGGCGAACAGCACGATCATCGCCACCACAAAACAGTAGATCGCGGTAGATTCGATCATTGCTAGGCTCACGAACAGGGTTCGCGACAGCATGGAGGCCGAGTCCGGCTGCTGAGCGATGGCGTTAAGAGCGGCCGCTGCGGCGCGGCCTTCACCCAGCGCCGGGCCAAGGGCGCCGAACGACACTGTCAATCCCGCAGTGAAGATAGAAATGGCCGCAATAAAGGCTGCATCTGTCATTGATCTTCCTCCTTGTTTTCTGGTTTCTTGACAATGGCCGTTGCCGACGAGATATAGACGGTCGCTAGGATGGCGAAGATGTAAGCCTGGATCAGACCGGTCAGCAGGCCCAGCACGTCCATCACTACGGGAAAGAAGAACGGCGCCACGCCGAGCAGTATGCCGGCGATGACCGCGCCGCTCATCACGTTGCCGTAGAGGCGGATGGCCAGCGAAATGCCCCGAGAGAACTCACTGATGATGTTGAAGGGCAGCATGATGACCGATGGTTGGATGTAGGTTCTCAGGTAACCGCGAATGCCCTGTTGGGTGATGCCAAACAGCGGGACGGCAATCAACACCGCCAAGGCCAGGGCGGCGGTAGTGGAGAGCGAAGCCGTAGGCGGCGTGAAGCCAGGCACTACGAGTAGTAAATTTGATAATGCAATGAACAGAAACAGCGTGCCTGAAAAGTACAAGACATGGCGAGACGACTGCGGCGAGATTTCCTCGATCTGCCTCTGTATCCCGGTGACGATCACTTCCAGGGTGGTTCGCCAGCGATTTGGCGGTACATCCGGCCGTAGTCTCCGGGTCACGAGGATCGAAGCGCCGGTCAGCAAGGCCATGAGAATCCAAGTGTTGACGATGGTTTCATTAATACCGAGGCCCCAGAGAGTGAAGACCGTCGTTTCGTCGGGTGTCAGTTGCATTTGGCCTCCTTCACCCGGGGTAACCGGGCCATTAGGGTGGCGGTGAAACGTACGATGAAGAAGGCCAACACATAACCAGCGAACGCCCAACCCAGAGTTCCCCCATCGGTCACCAGCCAGCCTGCCAACAGCAGCAGGCCGATCCGTAGCGCGGCACTAGGCAGCAGGAAAGAGACGGGGCGTGTCAGGCGCAGCGCCAGACGGACACTCAGTGCCAAGCCCAAGAAATACAGGATACTGACGGTAACACCGGTGCCAAAGCCGATGATCACAGCATGCCAATCAATCATCATTACGGTCACTCCCGCTTTCCTTGCTGACCCAGGCCCAGGCAATGAAGCCGCCGAGGGCTACGCCACCCAGAATCAAGGCAATGGTCCACTGAAAATCCTGCGGCATGTTGCGATCAAGCCACAGGCCAAAAAAGGCGCCTGCCACGGTGGGTACCGCGATCGACCAGCCGATCATGCCGAATACACCCAGGCCCCGCAGGGGACTCGTACCGGGCTCCTCCCGTGCCTTTCTCAGACGTCTCGCACGACGGCCGATGTCATCCACCGGAGATTTTCGCGGCTTGGTCATGGCGTTTTGGGTCGCTGCAGATCGGCAAACCGCCGCACCATGCCCGCCTCTAAACGCGCCAGGGCGGAACGTGCCACGCGCTCATCTTCATCTACCTCAATAAAGTTTCTTTGCACGGTTTCCTTCAGCGAGGCCAAATCCGTTCCCTGGACACCTCGCCGGATAGCAATCTCGACCTGATGGCCCTTTTTCACCAGTATCCCCTCGTCGATGCCAAATATCTGCTCCTCACCATCGGCTAGAGTCAGGATTAACACCGAAGGCACCAGGGCGGTGACGAAATCGATATGGTTTGGCAGCATCCCGAAAGCACCGTTTTCCGCCACGGCAAACAGCCGACTTGCCGGGCCCTGATGCAGGGTCATGGCTGGCAGTCTCAAGGTCACCTGCATCATGGTTGACTGGCTCATACCACCGTCTCCAGATCGGAGAGTGCGCCGATCATGTAATAGTCGCTTTCGTTACGCTCAAAATGGGTCTGGTTCAGGATGGTTTCACAACCCTCTAGGGTCTCAACGGTGGTCACGCGTCGTCCCTCGGTACCGGTAAAGGCCGCCGTGGTGAAGAAGGGTTGGGTCAGGAACCGCTCCAGCCGGCGAGCGCGGGCAACGGTTGCCCGGTCAGCGGCTGACAGTTCTTCAATGCCCAGCATGGCGATGATATCGCGCAGTTCCTCATATTCGGCCAGGGTTCGGCGCACGCCCCGAGCGATGTCATAATGACGCTGCCCCACCACCGACGGCGTGAGCATTACTGAGGACGAGGCCAGGGGATCAATGGCCGGATACAAGCCTTCACTGGCGCGTTTACGGGACAACACGACCGAGCCCGAAAGATGAGAGAAGATATGGGCAGCGGCTGGGTCGGTGAAATCGTCGGCGGGCACATAAACGGCCTGGATCGAGGTGATCGCTGCGCTGCGAGTGGAGGTGATTCTTTCTTCCAGCTCCGCCAGCTCGGTCGCCAAGGTCGGCTGATAGCCCACCCGCGAGGGCATACGACCCAGCAGCCCAGATACTTCAGAGCCCGCCTGGACAAAGCGAAAAATATTGTCGATCAGCAGCAACACATCTCGGTGCTGCTCATCGCGGAAATACTCCGCCATAGTGAGAGCCGTTTTGCCAATCAGAAACCGCACACCTGGCGCCTCGTTCATCTGCCCGAATAGCATGACAGTGTTATCAAGTACGCCAGCCTCGCCCATTTCACGGTAGAGTTCTTCCGCCTCACGGGAACGTTCGCCGATGCCGCAAAATAGGCTCACCCCCTTGTATTGCTGCACCGTATTGTTGATTAGTTCGGTGATCAGCACGGTCTTGCCCACACCAGCACCACCGAACAGGCCAGTCTTACCGCCTCGTTCGATGGGAGACAGTAGGTCGATGGCCTTGATGCCGGTCTCCAGTACTTTACTGCGAACGACACGATCTTCCAGCCGTGGCGGTGCTTGGTGAATGGCGCGGCGCTCCACCGTCACTGGTGCGGGCTTGCGGTCGATAGGCGTACCAAACACGTTAAGCATGCGGCCCAGGACAGCGTCGCCGACCGGCACGCTGATCGGAGCGCCGGTGGCCCGAACCGACATACCTAGCCCTAGCCCCCTGACCGGCCCCAGCGCCATGCAACGAACGATACCCTTATCCTCAAGGCCGGCAACCTCCAGGGCTGTTTTCCCGACATACAAGAGCTCCCGGATAGCAGGTACCAGCTTCGCGAACTTGACATCGATGACACCCCCACGAATGGCGACAATAGTCCCGGTGTCATTGTCTGGTTCGACCCGGTCGTGGGCGTCATGTTGAGTCATCATCACGTACTATGCATCGGTAGACACCCGCGTGCCTGCCGATCCTTCAAGAATGGCAATGGCATCCTGCAGCCGGCCAATGCCGCTGAGCCCCCCTGCTTCAGCAAATTCACAGGCGGCACGCAGTTTGGGGCCCATGGAGCCAGCAGGTAATTCCAATGCTCGCGCCTCAGCCACCGTCAATGCGGAAACCGGTGTCGCCTGATCGGTGCCAAAGTCTCGGTAGACTGCATCCACATCGGTCAACAGGAGCAACGCATCCGCCCCCAGTTTTCTGGCCAACAATGCGCTGGCGGCATCCTTATCGATGACCGCTTCAACGCCCATCAGGCTGCCGTCTTCCTGCCGCAGCACCGGTATTCCGCCACCGCCGGTGCAGATCACGACCACGCCCTGCTCCAGCAATAGCTGCAGCACGCGCAGATCGGGTATTTCGAGGGGTTTGGGAGAGGGCACCACACGCCGCCATTTGTCACCGTCCGGCGCAATACTCCAGCCCGCACCAGCCGCCCGGCGCTCAGCTTCCTCGCGCTCATAGACAGGCCCGACAAACTTGGTCGGTTTGGCAAAAGCCGGATCTTTCGGGTCTACCACCACTTGCGTCAACAGCGTCGCGACGGGCCGGTCATGCTCCAGTGCATTCTCCAGTTCCTGTTCGATCATATAGCCGATCATACCTTCGGTTTCCGCGCCCAGAACATCCAGCGGGTAGGCTTCATCCGGCTTGTAGGACGCGCCCTGCAACGCCAGCAACCCCACTTGCGGCCCATTGCCATGGGTAATCACCAGGTCGTGTCCGGCTCGAACGATATCCGCCAGCGACAGTGCCGCCGTTTTCACATTGTTGCGCTGAACCACCGCAGTCAGCGGCTCGCTGCGTTTCAGAAGAGCGTTACCGCCCAAAGCTGCGACCACCAACATATCAGTCTCCCAGGGTCGCCACGAGGACGGCTTTGATGGTATGCATCCGGTTCTCGGCCTGATCAAAAACAATGGAGGCCGGACTTTCAAATACTTCGTCAGTCACCTCCATGGCATCAATGCCATGAGCCTCCTGAATCTCTTTGCCAACCACTGTTTCGGTGTTATGGAAAGCTGGCAAACAGTGCATGAATCGCACCCGAGGATTGCCGGTTTTCGCCATCAGGGCCGCATTGACTTGGTAAGGCATCAGCAGCTTGATGCGTTCGGCCCACTTTTCTTGTGGTTCACCCATCGAGACCCAGACATCGGTATAAACAAAGTCGACACCGGCAACGGCGGCGTCAATATCATCGGTGATGGTGATGCGCGCTCCAGTTTCCGCCGCCAGCGCCTTTGCCTCGTCTTGCACTACCTGTTTCGGCCAACAGGCCTGAGGCGCGCACAGCCGCACGTCCATACCCATTTTGGCGCCACCGATCAGCAAGCTATCGCCCATGTTGTTGGCGGCGTCGCCGATAAACACAAAGGCTATCTCGCGCAACGGTTTTTCCACATGCTCCTGCATGGTTAGTAAATCTGCCAAAATCTGGGTCGGATGGAACTCGTTGGTCAGACCGTTGTAGATCGGCACGCCAGCGTACTGCGCCAGCTCCTCCACAACCGACTGCCCGAAACCTCGATACTCAATGGCATCGTAGACCCGTCCAAGCACCCGCGCGGTGTCTTTCACCGATTCTTTGTGGCCTATGTGGGTGCCAGTGGGCCCCAGATAAGTCACTCGCGCACCCTGGTCATAGGCGGCCACCTCGAACCCGACCCGGGTTCGCGTGGAATTCTTCTCGAAGATCAGCGCGATGTCCTTGCCCTGCAGCCTTGGCACCTCCGTGCCGGCGTACTTGGCGGTTTTAAGATCAGCGGACAACTTCAGCAGGAAACTGATTTCGCGCGGCGTAAAATCCCGCAGCGTCAAAAAATGTCGGTTCTTGAGGTTAAATGCCATGGACCTTCTCCTTAGCAGTCAGACAGCATCCCTGATGGTTGGGCAACTCATGCAGCGCCCTCCGCCTCGGCCCCGGCCCAGCTCTGCGCCGGGTATGGCCAGAACTTCTATGCCCGCTGCTTCAAGCGCAGCATTGGTATCGTCGTTGCGGTCATAACCCACCACCACCCCGGGGCTAAGTGCCAGTACGTTGTTACCGTCGTTCCACTGTTCGCGCTCGCGCTCTTTCGGGCTATCCCCCCCCGTGGGCACAACCTCCAGCGCCGGGAACCCGAGAATCTCAGCCACCACCTCAAACAGATGTCGGCGATCCTGCTTAAAGGCCAATGTTTTGCCACCCTCGCCGGGCCTCAGGTCATAGCAGACCACGGCATCCGCCACCTCCTTGAAGGCCGTCACTACGTTGCCACCACAGAAGGTGAATACCGTATCCAGGTGCATGGCTGAGCGGGATTTGGGCAGTTGGCAGGCAATCACCCGATCGACCATGCCGCCATCGAACAGAGCCTTTGACAGCTGACCAATGGCCTGGGGCGAAGATCGCTCACCCATGCCCACCAGCACCGTGCGATTACCTAGTGGCATGATATCCCCGCCTTCCAGGGTGGCTAGGCCATGGTCTTGCAACGGATCCCCCCAATGCACCGTCACCTTGCCGGCAAATTTCGGGTGAAATTTATAAATAGCGGTCATCAGCAGGGTTTCTGGCTGGCGGGCAGCCCAGTGCATCGGGTTCAGTGTTACCCCGCCATAAACCCAGGCACTGTTATCCCGGGTAAACAGGAAATTCGGCAGCGGAGGCAATACAAATCCGAATGGTCCGAGATGGTTACCAAACAGCCCCGCCGAATCAAAAGGCAGATCCGTTACCTCAAGACCTCCGATCAGAAACTTCGCCAACTCACCACCGGGCAGCTCGTCCATCCAGGCCCGCAGATCCGACACCATGCCAACGCCGATATGATTCCAGTTAATCCGATGATCCAGAATCCAGCCCCGTCCTTCGGGAATCTCCAGCGTTTGTGCCAGTAGCTCATTGACATCCAGTACCTCAGTCCCCCTGCTGCGCATCAGATTGGCAAACACATCGTGATCTTTTTGCGCCTGCTTAACCCAGAACACATCATCAAACAGCAGGGCGTCGCAGTTTGACGGCGTTAGCCGCCGATGGGCCAGCCCGGGCCGACAGACAATCACCTGGCGCAGAGTTCCGGTTTCAGAGTGCACTCCAAGAGTTTGTTCCGACATGACAAAATTCCTTTTAACCAGTGTTCAAAACAGTGTCCCGATGCTGATAATCACGCTGATAAACACGGTCAGAATAAGCAGCAAAGGCCAGATAAAGGCGAGCCAGCGATCGTAGGACACCCGCCCGATGGCAAGTCCGCCAACCACCACCGCAAAGGTGGGGTTGATTAGATTGACCAGCCCGTTGGCAGCCTGGAAAGCCGTCACTACCAGATCGCGCCCCACATTGGCGAAATCCGCCAGCGGTGCCAGAATCGGCATGGATAGGACGGCCAGCCCGGAGGAAGACGGCACGAAGAAACTCATGCCGACCTCAATCCAGAACATGAGGTTGATAAACGCCAGCTCCGGCAGACCACCCAGCGAGGTTTCTGCGCTGTGCAGAATGGTATCGGCAATCATACCCTGCTCCATGATCACCACGATGCCACGGGCGAGGCCCACCACCAGTGCAACTCCGAGTAAATCCCGAGCGCCATCGACGAAACTACCGGTCAATTTCTTTTCGCCCAGCCGGGCAATGAGGCCAATCACAATGGCAGCACCAAAGAACAGAGCTCCCATACGCGCCATCCACCAGCCCTGGGAGGAGACGCCCCAAATCATGATGACAAAAGTCAGTCCGAAGATAATCAGCGCAATGATCTGAGTCCGGGTCAGGCTTGCGCTATGGCTCTCTTCATCGTGCCCTTGCAGAAACAGTTGACGGTGGGCGTCCCACTGCTTGGCCACCACCGAGCGTGAGGAGTCGGCTTTGACACGGTGGGCATAGCGCATGACATAACCGATGCAGATCAGCAGGCCACCAATCAGCAGGATAAAACGCAGCACGATACCATCGGTAAACGGTATGCCTGCGGCGTTAGCCGCGATAACGGTGGCAAAGGGATTGATGGTGGAGCCCAGTACACCGATCCCGGCGCCGAGCAGAATAATGGCAACACCAGTAACAGTGTCGTATCCAGCCACCAGCATCACCGGTATCAGGATGGCGTAGAAGGCGAGTGTTTCCTCCGCCATACCATAAGTCGTTCCACCCAGGGCGAACAGTGTCATCAAGATAGGGATTACCCAGATTTCGTGGCCCTGCAAATGTCTCATGGCACTGCGAATACCGGTATCGATGGCGCCGGTTGCGTTCATTACCCCCAGAAAGCCCCCCAGGAACAAAACGAACAGCGCCACATCAATGGCATTGGCCACGTAACTGTCCGGATCGTAGAACCCGGCGGTGGGAGCCAGCATAACCTCGACCGCGCCCTGGGGATTGGGGTCAACGGTTTGATAGGTGCCGGGCACGGCCACTTCGCGCCCGACCTCCTCATTCATGACACGATCATATTGTCCGGCCGGAATAATCCAGGTCAAAGCAGCGACGACAATGATCAGGCCGAAGAGGATGGTATAGGCAGTCGGGAACCGCGAGGCGAGATCACTTTCCGATACAGGCGTTGACTTATCATCCTTAGCCATGGTGCGTCTCCTTTCGTCAACTTCACACTCAAAGCCTTTCTGAGCTTCTAAACAACTCGGCAGTCAGCGGCATTGCCCAGCTCAAATCTGCTTGAAAAAGATAGTTCACCGACCGCACTTGTACGAGGAGTTTCAATCAGCGCAGCACCGTTAGTTGATCGAGATCAATATCGGCGTATCAGTTGCCTCATCATTTCAATAAACGTCTTCAAGGTATCGTCCTTGGGACTTTAGCGTTGCAACGTCAATAGCTAACGGCCTGAGAATATCTTCCAGAGCCTGCTTAACCCCAGCAGCCATCCCTCTGCCACCACAAACCAGAATCTGAGCGCCAGCATCGACCATGCGACGCACCGCTATCTGATCCTGTCTAAGCTTATCCTGAACGTAAACTCGCTGATCAGACTGAGAGAATGCCGTACTGAGCCCGGTCAAACGGCGGTCGTTGAGATAATTACCCAGTTCGGGTTGATAGAGAAAATCCGATTCTGCATTGCGCCCACCCCAATATAGATACATCGGATTGCGGGCGGTATTACGGCGAATAAACCCCGCCAGCGGGCCAATCCCAGCCCCCGCCCCAATCAAGATAGTCGCATGACTCCCCATCGCTGGTCGAAATTCGGGATTATGACGAATAAAGCCATTGATAGAGTCCCCCGATTTAAGCCCGTGAAGATAACCAGAACACAAGCCGCCGGGCTGTCTGCGGACACATATCTCCAGTAGCCCGTCTGAATCAGAAGATGCCAAAGAATAGAACCGAGCGGTCTGCCCATTAGGAGGTATAACGCCAAGCAGATCGCCAGCTTCAAATAGCGGTAGCGAGCTTTTTCGCGAGAGAAACGTCGACCACCGACCCTGCTTCGCGCCTGTCGCTTTGAAACGCATGATACTGGTCGGCGCCTGAACAGCCAGCCCATAATCCGCGCGCTCTACCAATTCCAGCGTTACCGTCGCTGGTGGCAATGGCTCATAGGTAAGCGTAAATGGAACGCCTATCTGCTCGCTGATTCTGTCGCCCCATTCACTGAATTGCGCAGCATTGCACCGATCAATCCGTTCGAGGGAATATAAGCGTGCCAGCCCTTTTTTATCCAGCGCGACATCCACATCCACAGCAAACTGACAAAATTTCGGGAACTGGCGGTCGCCAAAACCCAACACCGCGTATTTCAGCGCTTTCTTATCCTCGAAATCATTAAGCTTGGTCATAAACCGCTGTGCTGTCCCAGGTGCATCGCCGTCACCATAGGTCGACGTCAGCACAAACAGCATGGACGCCTGTGGATAGTGATCAGCCAATGCGTTCATCTCGCTGCAATGCACCTGAAAACCTGCTTTTTTCAGGCTCGCCTGAAGCTCACGGGCAAAGCCCCAGGTGGTGTTACCTTCAGAGCCGACGAGAATAATGATATCCGCCTGAGCAACATCGGCGTTATCCAGCATCAGCCCTGATGACCGCCGCCGTTGCCACCAGATGCTCACCCCAGTCAATGAAAGCACCGGTACGGTAAGCGCCGACGCACCCAGTATTAGGCCCAACCACCACAGCCCCTCACCGGTATGCAGACTGACCATCCATTGTTGGAACACGCTACCCTTAGAGCGCGGCTGATACTTCAGCAGCTCGCCACTCGCCTGATCGACAAACCCAGCTCCCTTTCGGGTCGTTAGAGAATAGACATCCTGGATGTCACCCTGATAAGGAAACACCAATTCGTGCAGATCACTGAGGTCAACATTCTTGAGGGCATTCAGGCTTGCCACCGGTGCTGGCTGCCCGCCCGAGACCTCAGCCGGAAAGATGGGCTCGGCCTCAATAGGTTCGGGCAATAGACCAAAACGCTGTGCTGACATATAGCTGCCAGTCAATGCCGACAACAGCAACCCAAGAACGGCAAATCGCGCCAGTTCAGCGTGAATACGTGTGCCACCGGAACCGGTTAATGGCTTTAACAGTCCCTTCCAGCCACCGCTACGCCGAACCAGTAGCAAAACTCCCGATATACACAGCAGTACCATCACCGCGGCCATGATTCCAGCCAGCATTCGCCCGGCGTTATCAAGCAGAAGCGAACGATGCAGATCCTTCATCCAGATAAAAAACACCGAAGGCTCAAAGGGTGCAATGCCCTCTCCGGTCAACGGGCTAACTAGGTCTGCTCCAGGCTGGCCATCGCGGTAGTAATAGACGATCACCTCACCAGACGCGCCACGCACGATCTGCTCGGTTCCCGGGTAATGGGTCACCACCCGCCCTGCCAGTTCAGCCACGCTCACTTCACCAGCAGCAGGAATCATTACTGCAGCGCGATCCATCGCAGGTGCTAGTGCCAGAATTGCTCCCGAAATGGTCAGCACCGTAAGAATCAATGCGACAAGCAGACCAGGGAGTCCATGCAGCCGTCGTAACATAGCGCTATCTCCTGCTCACACTTGTCAAAGGTCATATTGAAACGATTGAATATAACCACGCCCTGCCTGCGGTTGTCCGGCGCTTTCGCTGGTTAGCGGCACGGCGATGTCGTCACGATGATCGCGCATATCTTCAACGGCAGTATCAATCCGTATCTCGTAGCCACTGTCGATCAATGCATCATCTAGATCTAGGTTGATTTTCAGAGTGCGCCCACTGGCTAAACTCGCACCGGTTAGACCATCATATTCGACCGCATTCAACCCACTCCCACGCGCCCAGCCACTCAAGTGACTGTAGTATTTGGATTTTTCCCCAGCTACCCAGAGAGTCCCTTGATACTGTCCCTCCCCATCAGCAAGGTACAGAGCCAGATACGCACCATCGCCACCGTAGTTCTTCATCTCAATCGTAAAAGTTACTTCACGCGCCTGAGCAAAAGCAGGCATGGCTAAAGCGCTGGCGAGTGCGATGACCAAGCCAACGGCTGATAAAATCTGTTTCATCTTCGCTCTCCTGATAAAAGGGTGGTCAGCAAAAATCTTTCCGGTCATTCAACCGTTACGCTGGGGCGTCCACTGACAATGCCATTACGAGGTACTGCCGAAGGATTACTGCCCGGCGTACCTTCACGTTTTTCGCTGTTATTGCGGTAACGATCGTCATCGTTATCTTCGTCGTCATCCTCTCGTTCCAATTCCATCAACATCAGTGATGCGGGAGAAAACGATGCTTCCGCACGAAAGCCCCCAGGTGCCTCCCCCTTCACTTCATAACAACCGTCGTCCACCTTGATGCGGTATACCGTCCAGCCTTCAGCTTCCAGTTTTTGGCGTAAATTTTCCTGGGGCTGCCAGTTGGTCATCGGATCATTACAGTCATCATCTGCCAGCAGCGATGCGCTCATGAAGGCTAAGGCAAGGCTTAAAACCACTGTTTTCGTCTTCATTTGATATCTCCTCGAGAGGTCACAACGCGTACGTTATGAGCTTTACCTGACACTGACCTGAACGCGGCTAATAATCCGCAGAAAGCTGAAATGCAGGCTGTAAGCAAGACAGACAAAAGAACAGACATGGCCGTGTTGTTCAGGCCAATGTCAGGTACTTGCGGTAATATCTTTTCCACAAGAAGATATGAAAGTGAGATAAGAGGTGAATAATGCGGGTACTACTGGTTGAGGACACGGTCGGCCTTGGCGAAGCGGTTCGCGATCAGATCGCCGATGACGGTCACGCAGTAGACTGGGTACAAACCCTGGGCTTTGCCGATGCCAGCGTTAAGGCCACTGCCTACGACCTTATCCTGCTCGACCTTATGCTGCCGGACGGCCATGGCCTGACTTTTTTACGCAAGCTCAGGACCGCTGGAAATTCAGCACCTGTCATTATTCTAACGGCCAGAGACCAAGTCTCTGACCGAGTAGAAGGACTTAACGCCGGTGCCGACGACTATCTGATAAAGCCCTTTGATCTTTCTGAACTTTCTGCTCGGGTATCAGCGGTAGCTCGTCGTTACCGGGGCAATCCCAATCCAATCATCCATGTTGGGAACCTGGTGGTGGATCTGAACGATCACCGCATTCATCGCAACGGTCAGCCTGTCGAACTTACTGCCCGAGAGTGGGCGATTTTCGAAGGTTTCATCCAGCGACCCGGCATTTTATTGTCACGCTCACAGCTTGAGGATCGCCTCTACGCATTCGGGGCAGAAATAGAAAGTAATACCATCGAAGTTTATGTCAGCCGTTTGCGTAAAAAGCTGGGGCACGATGCTATTGTCACGGTGAGAGGTATGGGCTACCGACTGGAAATACATGGCCAATAAAAATAGTTTACAAAAACGCCTCGGCGTTGGCCTCACCCTGGGCGTCACTTTACTCTGGTTGTGCGGTGTGACGGCCTCTGGACTTATCGCACAACACGAAATGAATGAAGTTTTCGACAGCGCCCTTGAAGAAACCGCCCAACGCATTCTGCCATTGGCCGTTACTGACATTCTGAACCGAGAAAACAATTCGAGAAATCGAATAGCACCCACCCTAAAAAAGCACGACGAATACCTCACTTATTTGGTGAGAGATAGTCAAGGCAACCTATTATTACAATCTCACGATGCCGACCTCAGCGCTTTTAACGCATCTCCTCTGGAAGGATTTTCAAATACCTCTACACACAGGATATACGGAGCATCCGCTGTTAGTGGCACCCTCTTCATAGAAGTAGCCGAGCCGCTAACCCACCGACACGAAGCCGCCCTGGAAGCAGGCTTGGCATTGCTACTGCCACTGATATTGTTGATTCCGATTAGCCTGTTGGGGGTCTGGTGGATTGTCCGCCGCTCGTTGCGGCAAGTGGTTGAATTCAAGCAATCGATAGAATCCCGAGGGGCGGGAGATCTTACTCCCTTAGCGGCTGATCAGTTACCTAGAGAATTTGAACCCATCGCCGCCGCAGTCAACCGCTTGCTGGAACGATTACAGCGTGCGCTTGAGGCTGAGCGCAGCTTTACGGCTAATAGTGCCCATGAATTACGCACCCCTTTGGCAACGGCGCTTGCCAAGGTTCAACGTTTGAAAACCCTGCTCCATAGTGACGCGCTAAGGGATAATGTTACTGAAGTAGAGGTCGCACTGCGTAGCCTATCAGCACTCTCGGAGAAACTACTCGAACTGGCCAAAGCCGAAGGCGGTGGCGCTATTGCGCAACGTACGCACAACTTGGTGCCCATTCTGGCCCTGATAGTGGCGGATTTTGAAAGCCAGACTCCGGGAAGAATTTCACTGACACTGCCCGCGGGAGAAATGAACTCTTTTCTCGACCCTGATGCCTTCGCCATTCTGGTTCGAAATCTGATCGAGAATGCGATCAAACATGGCTCACACCAACATCCTGTGGAGGTCATCCTATCCGCTGACGGTAACTTTCGGGTACGCAATAGCGGAAATATCGTGCCAGCAGATGAACTCAACCTGCTACGTAACCGCTTTACTCGCTCAAAAACCGATGCGTCTGGCTCTGGTCTCGGTCTCGCTATTGCAGATGCCATTGCCACAGGTGCCAACATACATTTACACCTGCAGTCTCCTGCAAAAGGCAAACAAGATGGATTCGAAGCTGATCTTAATATCGCCGATGCAAAATAAAAAATTAATAAAGCACCCTACAGCAGCTAAATTTAACTAGGAAACTCTTGCGCTAAGCGTCCGTTAATTTTGGTACTCTGTAGCTATCATCTGATTTTGTTCAACGCGGGAATATTGATATCGAGTGTTTAAGCCAGATTGCCGAAACGCCTGCATCGCATGGCAACCTGTTCACAGCGTACTGGAACTGCTGGATATATCGACGATGGTCTACCAGAGCGAGCTGGACATCAGCCAACGGTGTTCAGTCTAGGGCTGGCAATTGCTTATCCATAACCACGAAGCACCGCCTTGAACGAAAACCAGCCTTATCCAACTAACGTTATGCAACGACGCCGAAAATCCGCCCGACACCTGCCGTTAATGCCATGGCTAAAGCCCCCCAGAAGGTTACCCTGATAGCGCCAATCATAGTGGAGGCACCGCCTGCACGAGCAGCCACGCTACCCAGAACCGCCAGAAAAACTAATGATGAAAGTGCGACAAGCACAATAAGTAGATGCACAGGTGCTAACCATGCGATCCCTAACGGCAACGCCGCACCTACTAAAAAAGACCCTGCTGACGACAAAGCAGCCTGTATTGGCCGTGCGTTGCCATCGACAGAAATGCCAATTTCATCCCGGGCATGCGCACCAAGTGCATCGTGTTTCATTAATTGTTCTGCAACCTGTTGTGCCAGCCGAGGCTCTACACCTCTTTGTTCATAGATGTCGGCAAGCTCTTGCTGCTCGAACTCAAAATCATCTTCCAGCGATTTTCTTTCCAGTGCTACGTCTGCATTTTCAGTATCTGACTGGGAGCTTACGGATACATACTCACCCGCTGCCATGGACATAGCGCCTGCCACTAAACCAGCAACGCCTGCTAAAAGAATACTCTCTTGTGACGCTGAAGCTGCTGCCACGCCAATAATAAGGCTCGCTGTAGAAACGATGCCATCATTGGCACCAAGCACAGACGCACGCAACCACCCGACGCGATTAGTTCTATGAATTTCGTGATGGCTCAAGGACGTATCTCCTATCCTCATGGATGTGTTTGATACTCGGAAAAACCGATTATCTGCTTACTAAAAACAGAGAGCTAATCGCAAGAAAGAACGGCCAAAACAGGAGACTTCAATCGCGTGGAGTTAAAGGACTTCGTATGGTTGGATCAATTGGGAGTAGTCATGCGGTATCCAAAGTGATGCTGAGCACACCATTAATGCGACTAGGCCCATTGAAAAACCCAACGTGGGTCAAAGTGTAGTGCGGTTATTAACGATTAACCACATGATGCCCAATCCCAAAATAAGCTAGGGCTGGCCGTCTGGCTGGCACTCGTACTTAATTAGCCCTGCTGATGGAAGCAGCTTATACGAGCTTTTAAGCAAGCGTTTCTTATGGTGTCGTCTGTGGGGTCGAAACACAAAGAAGGTGAATTCTAGAAAGGAATGAAAAACATAACTATTTTATTGGCGTCCCTGGCAGGAGTCGAACCTGCGACCTGCCGCTTAGGAGGCGGCTGCTCTATCCTACTGAGCTACAGGGACTTATGGGGCGCATAGTATAGCGTGTCGGAGAGTGTCAGCCAACCGCGCAGTTAAATCCATCCTAGCAGGCGCAGCACAAAGATACCGCTGGTGACGGTGACGCTGGCCATTAAGGTGGTTATGGCGATGATATTGGCGGCCAGCGCTACATTGCCGTTAATTGCTTTTACCATTACAAAGCTGGCGGCGGCGGTTGGGCTGGCGAAGAATAGAAATAACAACCCCAACTGCTCTCCAGAGAACCCCACGGCCCATGCGGCTAGCGTGGAGAGCAGCGGCAGCACAATCATTTTCATGCTACTGGCGCTTAATGCGATTTGGCTGCCGCTGCGCATGGTGGCCACCGAGAGTGTGGCGCCGACACAGATCAATGCCAGCGGTAACGTTAACGAGGCGAAGTAATCGCCGGAAGTAATTAGCCAACTGGGCAGCGGAATCGAAAACGCTGTGAATGGCAGCGCGGCGATCACAGAAATAATCAGTGGATTAGTGACGATATGCTTTAACAGGCTACGCCAATTTGTCGATTGCCCAGGTTGGTAGGCTGCCAGCGCCACTACCGAAAGTGCGTTATACATTACAATCACCACGCCAAGCAGCAGGCTACCGGCAGAAAGCCCGTAGTTACCGTACATTCCCGCCGCCAGTGCTAACCCTACGATGCCGCAGTTACCACGGAACGCGCCCTGAACATAAATACCGCGGTCGGCTTTAGGCACCCGATAGCTCGCCCATAGCCAACTGATCAGGAACTGGCCGAGTGTCGCGGCGGCAAAAAACAGCAGCAACGGCACATCTAATGCAACGCTTAGATCGGCTTTTATTAAACTCAAAAAAATCAGTGTGGGAAGCGTTGCTTTGAAGACGAGGGCTGACGCTGTAGAGACAAATTCCCTGTCGATCCACTTTAGGCGCTTTAAGCCGATACCGACGAACACCATGGCAAAAACAGGCAACGTGATATCCAGCGTGCGGGAAAATAGCTCAAGTAGGTTCACGAAAGCACTCTCATTCGAATAAGCAGACGCTTATATTCTACTGTCAACCAAGGTTTGTCGACTAATGGGAATGAATAAGAGACGCAATATAGAAGGCGAACCCAAAGACCACGTGTTATTCAAATAACGACATTGGGTCTAGTGCCTTTGGCAGTTTGACCACCACACTGTCACGCCCATGCCCTTTGGCTTCGTAACTGGCGGCATCCGCTCGGGAAAGTGCCACGTTGTAGTTAGTGTCATTCTCATCAAAGCTGGTCACACCAATACTCAACGTCACGGTGTACTCTTTGCCTTCATGGGAAACCGACACTTCGCTCACCGCTTGGCGTAGCGATTCAGCAATGCGTTGCGCCTGGCCTAAGGTACAACTCGGCAGCAACACCCCGAATTCGTCACCACCTTGACGTGCCACGTGGTCGCTGCGACGAACCTCCCACGCGACTACCTGGGCAATACGGCGCAGCATTTCGTCCCCTAACGCATGTCCACCTTCATCGTTAATGGGTTTGAAGTGATCAAGGTCGAACAGCAGCAGCGCTGACGGTGTACTGGTTTTCCGGAAGTCGGCAAAGGCCTCTTCAAGACGACGCTCAAAACCACGGCGGTTGAGCAAGCCAGTCAATGGATCATGCTCTGCCTCCCAGCGTTGAAGCGCTTCCTGCTCACGCCGTTCGGTAATGTCTTTTACCACACCCACCAAGCCAAGCGAGTTCCCACCCTGGGAAAGCATAACCACACGGGCGTGAATCTCAAGCCAAAGCATCTCTTTGTCACTGCGTATAAAGCGCAGTTGACGCACGTAGTCATTGCCGGTTTTTAAGCTATGCATCCACATATCTTTCGCGCCGGAACGATCATCTATATGGATTTGCTCAAGCCAGGCTTCCATAGGCATATCAGGCTCAATACCCAAGATATCTAATAGCGCGGGGTTCATATAGGTGATGTTGCCGCCAAAGTCAGCCACAAACATTCCTTGGGGCGAGGCATTGAGCACCGAATCCAAAAATGCTTCACGCTCTTGAAGGTGACCTACTAGCAGCTGACGCTCATTCTCAACACGATTAAAGGTACTGGCTACTTGTTTTAGCTCTTGCATATTGGTCGCAAGATCAACGCCAGAACGGCGTCCAAGCCCTACTTCACCAATTTGTGTTTCCAGAAGATTTAATGGCATTAAAATACGTGCCAGCAACCACCATAAAACAGGCATCATTAAGACCGCAGCGGCGCACCAAATCCACCATAGCTTATGGATAAAACCAGATAACGGTAATTGAGCTTGCTTTAGAGGAAGATAAAGCCCTACCACCCAGTTCGCAGACCATACCTGTGCATAGGACTGTAGACCAACTCGGCCATCAAGCAACTTACCAACGCCATCGCCCTGCCAGCCATCGAGCGCTAAGTCCAACAACGGGATAGCCGTTGCATCGAAGCTATCGTTATTAATTAGCGCCCTATTCGGGTGATATAACATTTGGCCAGTTGCAGTAGAAACCGCAGCATAGCCTTCACTACCTAATCGAATGGTTGCTAGGCGTTTGAATAACCCGCTGCTATTTAAACTGACGACCCCGCCAATCATGCCCGCGAACCGCCCGTCGCTGTCTAACCGGGGCACACTTACTAACACCATTGGCATGTCGCTTGCTCGGCCAACAAACGGCTCGCTCACATAAGGCCTTCGCGTGCCTCTGAGCATTCTAAAATATTCAAGCTCCGCTGTATCGAGGCCCACACGCCCGACAACCGTTGGCCAATCAGACACAATTCTGCCGCTGCTATTGCTAACAACGATAGCGTCGAACCACGCCAATAGTGCATCGTTCTTGCGCAGTTCATAACCAAGCCATTCAGGGTCATTGGACATACCAAGGACATCGCTTAGTCGCTCTAGCGCTTGAAAACGGTGATCGATTTGCTGGGTAACTTCATCCGCAATCAGGTCGGCTTCATAACGCATGTGGGCCATATTAGCTTCTTGCACCATGGTTTTTCCCACCTGCCACGCCATCCCCAATACTAACCCAGCCAGTATCAACAGCGCACACAAAAGCCCCAGCAGCAGCCGGCCTTTTAAAGAGCTAAGGATTGACTTACTCAGCATCGATTCCCTAAACATCGATCTTTTGCAGGCAGGAGCCTGACGCACCAATCACCACCTTCTTATTAACGTTTGCTACCTTTGCGTCCAATGAGCCTGTCCCAATCGCGTTATAAACCGACAACTTACCAAAATAGAGGAAGAAGTGCGCGTTGGTGAAATTCAACGTGGTTGTACTGTTGATATGTATCATTATGTAACAAGGAGCCCTCTTACCGTAAGACCACTTTAGGCTTAATTGATAAGCTAGACCTTTTCACGTATGTTCGCCGCTTTGATTATTTGCGTTTATATTTCCGCTTGTTTTTGACACTAATTCGGCTCTTTCATGGCAAAACTAATAGCAGGCTATACATCTCCCGGTATTACCAAGATCAACGCGCTTGCTTCTTTTTTGCCTGAATACTCGCATTTTTCACGCATTAGGCCACTGAGCTCGAAACCGAATGCGGTTATTGGCTGGGGGCTTAAGCCCACAAGTGATGGCGCGCGAAATTATGCCGCTCGTCATGGCCTACCGTATGTCGCTCTTGAGGATGGCTTTCTTCGTTCTTTAGGACTAGGCGTCGAAGGCTATCAGCCTCATAGCATGGTCGTCGATTACACGGGCATCTATTATGACGCCTCTCGACCTAGTGATTTAGAAAACTGGCTCAATCATGCCACGTTCGACGCCGAAGAGCTTGCCCAGGCCACGCGCTGCATTGAGCAACTATCGCGTTATCGCTTATCGAAATACAACCACGCGCCTGATTGCTCGTTTCCCGTTGCTGGAACTGACAATGTTGGGACTGACACTGTATCTGGGACTAACCATGTATTAGTCGTGGATCAAACGGCAGGCGATGCCTCTATTCACTATGGCGGCGCTAACGCAGACAGTTTTCGGCAAATGTTAGCCTGCGCTATAAACAACCATCCTGATGCCGATATTTTTATTAAAGTACATCCTGACGTTATCGCAGGTAAAAAGCAGGGGCATCTAGCAGACGCTCACGATCACCCTCGTTGCCATATCATCAGCGATAACATTAACCCCTGGGCACTGTTTGACCGAGTTAAAACCGTTTATGTAGTCACCAGCCAGTTAGGTTTCGAAGCCCTGATGGCAGGTAAGAAAGTACACTGCTTTGGCCTGCCCTTCTATGCAGGATGGGGATTAACGCAGGATCAGCTCAGCTGTACACGTAGAAGAGTCTCTCGGCGCTTAGAAGAGGTATTTGCCGCCGCCTATCTTCGTTACACCCGATACGCCAACCCCTATACGGGCAAGGCTGCGACGCTGGAAGAAACGATTGCCCTGATTGCCGACCAAAAGCGCCAGCAAGAGCGCCTGCGTGGTGAGTGGTTAGCCTGTGGCTTCTCTTCATGGAAGAAGCGCTTCATTGGCCATTTTCTTGGCCCCGCGGCAAAGGTTGGTTATCAAAAAGAGCTGCCAGCCGCTTTCTCAGCGGATGTTGAAAAACCCAATCTGCTGGTGTGGTCCAGCCGTATTAACGATGATTTTAAAGCCCGCCACCGTGACCATATAGCGGCATTATGGCGAATGGAAGACGGCTTTATACGCTCCGTAGGCCTTGGGGTAGACCTCACCCAGCCACTCTCTTTGGTCATTGATCGCCAGGGCATATACTACGACCCCAGCCAGCCCAGCGAGCTAGAAACGTTGCTGAATACCGCCGATTTCAGCGATGACTTACTAGAGCGAGCGGCACAACTGCGCGAACGGTTGGTCGCATTGAAGCTTTCCAAATATAATGTACCGGGCAAAGAAGCCATTGAATTACCCGCTAACAAGCACATTATTTTGGTGCCTGGTCAGGTAGAAAGCGATGCGTCCATTGCCACAGGTTCGCCAGAAATAAGTACTAACAGTGCGCTGTTAAACGCCGTACGGGACACCAACCCCGATGCTTTTATTGTTTACAAAGCCCACCCTGACGTGATTACCGGTGCGCGTATCGGAGCACTCGATACCAACGCCAAACGCCTGTATGATCTCGACGCTAGTCATATCGATATCACCGTATTATTAGCACGCGTTGATGCAGTGCATACCATGAGCTCGCTCACTGGCTTTGAAGCGCTACTTCGTCGACGCCAAGTGTGTACCTATGGTCTTCCGTTTTACGCTGGCTGGGGGTTAACCCAGGATGCCATGCACTGCCCGCGACGCAACCGAGCGCTGACGCTGGATGCGCTAGTCGCAGGAACACTGCTGCTATACCCAAACTATGTCGATCCTGGCTCTCGGCAGCTGTGTAATGCTGAAACGGTAGTCAGCCTGTTGGAACAGGCTAAATTAGAACAAGTTAAATCTCAAAAACACATGCTTACATGGAAACAGCGGCTATATCGCTCCTATCGTAACTTATTCATTGGAAGTCATTAAGTTGAAGCAAAAGCGTGCATTCTTATTTCTCCAAGGCGTCTGCTCGCCCTTTTACCAGCGTCTCGCCCGTCGGCTAACCGACGATGGTCACCGCGTGGTAAAGGTTAACTTCAACGCTGGCGATATCGTCTACTGGCAGCGCACCCACAGCCAGAACCATTTGTTTCGCGGCCCGCTAAGCGAGCTACCGGCTTATATCCAGTCGTTGTGGCAACGTTACGACATTACCGATCAGGTGCTGTTTGGTGACCGGCGTCCGATTCACCGCCCCGCGGTTGACTTAGCATCCGCGGCTGGCATTCGCACCCACGTCTTTGAAGAAGGCTACTTTCGCCCTTTCTGGGTCACCCTTGAGCGCGAGGGTGTTAATGGTCACTCGCTGCTGCCCAGAGACCCCAAGTGGTTTTTTGAAACTGGCAAAGCGTTGCCCAAACTCCCTGCACCGGTTCGCTTTCGCTCGTCTTTTAAAATCCGTGCCGCTCACGACATGTGCTATCACCTAGCGGGGTTAGCGAATCCCCTGGTGGCTCCCCACTATCGTAACCATGCACCCATCACTGCGCCGGTGGAGTATGCGGGCTACGCCAAACGCTTTACCTTACTTCGATACTGGAAAAAGCGCGATGCAGCGCGGATTAAAAACCTTATAGAAGGCGGAAAGCCTTATTTTATGTTGCCGCTGCAGCTCAACACCGATGCGCAGATTCGCGACCACTCACCTTATGCCAATATGGAAGAGGTGATGGATCACGTGATGGGATCATTTGCGCTACATGCCCCTAGTGATGCGCTGCTGTGTATAAAAAATCACCCGCTGGATATGGGGCTGGTTAATTACCCGAACATCATTAAAAGGCTGGAAGATTTTTACGGCCTACATGGGCGCATCGTTTACCTGGAGTCAGGCAATCTCAATCCATTGCTGAAACACGCCACGGGCACCGTCACAGTAAACAGCACGGTCGGCATTGTTTCCCTTGAAAAACAGTGCCCTACCTTTGCGCTCAGCGACCCCATCTACAATTTAGCGGGCCTCACCTACGAAGGCTCTCTAGACGAGTTTTGGCACCAACCGCCGCTGCCTAGCCAAGCGCTCTTTGGCTATTTTCGCAACACAGTGATGTACACGACGCAAATTAATGGTGGTTTTTACTGCCAACCCAGTATCGATTTAGCGGTGAACAATGCAGCGGGTATACTAGAAGCTTGCCCTTCACCACTGGAGACGTTGCTGTGAGCGTTGGTGTGAACGTTGATGTAACGACCTCTTTCTCTTCTAATGCCCCCCGCTGCGTATTGATTACCGGTGCCACCGGTGCAATAGGCGGGGCGCTAGCCCTTGCTTATGCAGCCCCTACAACGCACTTGGTGCTACATGGCCGCAACCAGCAGGCGCTTGAAGGGTTGGCGATGGCGTGTCGAGAAAAAGGCGCACAGGTGTCGCTATCATCAGCCAGCTTGACCGACGAAAGCGAACTCAACGCATGGCTTGATGCGCTATGTGCCGAGCACGTTCCAGATATTGTGATTGCCAACGCGGGCATTAATACTCATCCAAGCGCAAGCACGCTAGAACCGTGGGACGAGGTTCAAGCGCTACTCGATGTCAACTTGAAAGCCCCCATTGCAATGGCCCAGCGTCTGGTTCCTGCCATGCAAGCACGCGGCAGCGGTCAATTGGTATTTATTAGCTCGTTGGCGGGCTGGCACGGCCTACCGACAACGCCAAGCTACAGCGCCAGCAAAGCGGGCATCAAAGCCTATGGAGAAGGCCTAAGAGGCTTACTCGAACCCCATGGCATTGGTGTGACCGTGGTAATGCCTGGCTACGTCACTTCCGCCATGTGCAATGCCATGCCTGGCCCCAAGCCTTGGGAATGGCCGCCAGAGCGGGCCGCCAACGCCATACAACGTGGTATCACCGCTAACCGCGCCCGCATCAGTTTTCCCTTCCCGCTGAATTTCGGTACTTGGTGGCTGGCCGTGCTACCGGCGGGCATTTCTCAATGGCTCATCAAACGCCTTGGCTTCAATCATACCGGGGGCGCGTAGCGTGGAGTTCTTTCTATCATCCACATTTATTAGCCCACTTTTAGTAGGCTTGTTAGGTAGCGTGCTATTCGAGGCACTGCTGAGCCCTCGCCCACAACCGTTTTGGAAACGCGGCATAGCCGCAAACACGCTGCACCTTGGTAGCTGGTTACTGTTGTTTGGCGCCTTTATGCTGCTTCTGCAACGCCCTTGGTTTGCTGTTGTTTTCATCTTATCGCTGCAACTCGTGGTCGTGCAGTCCAGCAATACTAAATCACGCACGTTGAACGAACCCTTTATCTGCCATGATTTTGAATACTTCTGGGATGCTATTTTGCACCCGCGTCTGTATGTGCCTTTTTTCGGCATTGGTCTCGCCATTGCTGCCAGCAGCGCCGGTGCGGTTGCGATTGGTAGCTTTTTGGTTTTTGAACCATCGCTAATTCGCCAATGGGGCGGCACTGCGTTTCTAGTGAATAGCCTAATGCTGATAGCAATCGGTGCGCTGCTCGTTTGGCTGGGGTGGCGAAAACTGCCGCCTATCACGCTGACTCCTAACATTGACCTAGATCGACTGGGACTATTTTCAAGCCTGTGGGCATACGGCATTGCCCTGATGCGCTCACAACCGCCCACGCCCGACGCATCGCCCTTTCAGCCACTTTCTCAACATCAGTCACTTGCTCAACATAGCCTTGAGCTAGAAGCCGATGCGGCAAAGCCAAACGTTGTGCTGGTACAAAGTGAATCGTTTTTTGATCCTCGCCCCTGGTGTAGCGAGATTGCCGCTGACTTACTGCCGAATTATGACGCTACCTGCCAGGAAGCTGTCGTGCAGGGAGCGCTGAATGTGCCCGCATGGGGCGCAAACACTGTGCGCACCGAATGCGCCGTTTTAACTGGCATAGCGCCTGACACCTGGGGACCGCGCCAGTTTAATCCTTATCGTACGCTGTCGCGCCACACACTGCCCAGCATTGCCAGTGCATTCAAAGCCCAAGGCTATCGAACTGTTTGTGTTCACCCTTACCCGGCTACCTTCTACATGCGTGACAGCGTTATTCCCAAACTAGGGTTTGAGACGTTTATCGACATTCGCGCATTCGAAAGCCAGGATAAGCATGGTCAATATATTGGTGACCAAGCCGTTGCACGTAGAGTTGGACGCCTGCTTGAAGATAACGATAATAGGCCACTCTTTGTGTTTGTTATTACCATGGAGAATCACGGCCCTTTACACTTAGAAGCACCGGAAAAGGCCAGAGTAGCGTCAACATTGCCAGCAGCGCCGTGGCCACTACCGCATCATTTACGCGATTTGGCCGTTTACCTGCACCACTTAGGTGAATCAGATAAAATGCTCGGAAGCGTTAAAGCAGCGCTAAACTCTGCTATAAGACCAGGGCTGCTGGGCTGGTACGGTGACCACGTACCCATACTGCCTGCCGCATATAGGCACTATTCGCCTCCTGCTAGCAGCACCCCGTACATGATATGGTCAACGGAAGTAGATCGTAATTTATGCGACCAGCCGCCAATTGAGCGCGCGTCGTACATGCTGGAAGCAAACGAACTTGGCGTCCACCTATTTAAACGGGCGTTTGGACGCGATATAAGTAGCGATGTGATCAAGGCAGAACCAGAACCTCAGGAGCAAGAATGACTAAACGCGTTGCCATTATCGGTGCCGCCCATCGTTTCCCCGGCACCACACCTGAAACGTTCTGGCAGGACCTGCAAGCCGAAAAAGACCTCGTCACCCAAGTGGCCTCCGACCGTTGGAGCCACGATGCTTTCCTGCATCCCGACAAACGCCATCCCGGCACCAGCGTCACGTTTGCCGCGGGTAGCCTAGGCGATATAAGCGGATTCGACGCAGAGTTTTTTGGCATTTCGCCCCGTGAAGCGGCGAACATGGATCCGCAACAGCGCATGCTGTTAGAACTTACCTGGGAAGCCATGGAAAGCGCGGGCATCGTGCCCAGCACCCTGCGCGGTAGCCAATGCGGCGTTTTCCTTGGCGTCGCCAGCCTTGATTATTCCTATCGTCTTGCCGATGACATGTCGGCGATTGATGCCTCGACCGCGACAGGCAATACATCAAGCATCGCCTCTAACCGGCTCTCTTACGTCTTTGATCTACATGGCCCCAGCATGTCGCTGGATACCGCCTGCTCATCTTCCATGGTGGCATTCCACCAGGCATGCCAATCGATACGCAGCGGCGAAACTAATATGGCGCTAGCAGGTGGCATCAGCCTGCACCTGCACCCCTATGGTTTTATTATTTTTTCTAAGGCCAGCATGCTCTCGCCCACTGGCCGCTGCCAAGTCTTCGATGAAGCCGGTAATGGTTACGTTCGCTCAGAAGGTGCTGGGCTGTTTTTGCTAAAAGATAATGATCAAGCCGTGGCCGATGGCGATAATATCCTGGCCGTGGTAGCAGGCTCAGCAGTTAACACTGACGGCCACAAATCTGGCCTTACGGTGCCCAACCCCAGCGCCCAAATTGAATTAATGCGCCGCGCCTACGAACAGGCTGGCATTTCGCCGGACGAGATCGACTACCTTGAAGCTCACGGCACCGGCACCGCCGTTGGCGACCCCATTGAAACCCGGGCTATCGGCGAAGCACTCGGCAAGCATCGTAAAACACCGCTGCTGATTGGCTCAGTGAAAAGTAATCTCGGCCATTTAGAAACGGCATCTGGCGTTGCCGGGCTTGCTAAAGCGCTGTACAGCCTGCAGCACCGCGAAGTGCCTGCTACGATTGGTATACGCAATCTTAATCCACGCATCAAATTTGATGAGTGGAACATTAGCGTTGTCACCAAAGCCCAAGCGCTCAAAAAACAGGGCCGCTTGGTCATTGGCGTCAACTCCTTTGGTTTTGGTGGCGCCAATGCTCACGTCATACTGGAAAGTGCCCCCGAAAAAGCACCAGCACCTCGCCAAGTGCCCGATGCTGCGCTACCCGTTCGTATAAGCGCACGAAGCCAGGAAGCACTGGCGGCTAATGCCCGTGCCCTAGCTAATTTCCTACGCGAAAGCGACCATGCTTTCTATGATACCGCCCACACGCTGAACAGCCACCGCGAACAACACACGTTTGGCGCGCTCTGTTTCGCCCAAACATCGGAAGCCGCCGCCAGCGCGCTCAGCCAGTTTGCTGAAGGTGAAACCAACAGCGTTGTGACACTGGAGCGCTTAGCTAACGCCCGAGGCCCGGTGTTTGTTTACGACGGTAACGGCTGCCAATGGGAAACCATGGGTCATGACCTGCTAGACAGCGACCCCGTGTTTAGCGACGCCATTGATCGTGTGGATACCCTGTTCCAGAAGCATGGTGATTTTTCGCTGCGTGACGAGCTTGCGGGCCGTAACCAGGAAGAGTCCAGCGAAGGCCGCTTTGAGCGCACCGAAATCGCTCAACCCGCCCTGTTTGCACTGCAGGTCGCGTTAACCGAATGGCTTAAATCCAACGGTATCGTGCCCACCGCCGTATTCGGCCACAGCGTTGGCGAAGTTGCTGCCGCCTGGGCATCCGGCGCATTAACGTTAGAAGACGCCGTTAAAGTTATTTATTACCGCAGTTTCTACCAGGGCAAAACCCGTGGTCTTGGGGAAATGACGGCTGTCGCTATCAGCGCGGAAGAGATCGCTTCCTGGCTTGAAAAACCCGAATTTAGCAACATTAGCCTGGCAGGCATTAACAGTCCCAAAGGCATTACGTTAGCAGGTGATCGTGACCAACTAAGCGCCATTGAGGCAGCCCTTAGCGAGCAGAGCACCTTTGCAAAGCGCCTGCCACTGGATTACGCCTTCCACAGCCCCGCCATGGACAGTATCAAAGCAGGCGTCGTGGAAGCCCTGGCTGACATTCGTCCAGGCACCACGCAGATTCCTTATGTGTCCACCGTGACCGGCACCATCAGTGAAGGCACACAGCTGGATGCCCATTACTGGTGGCTCAATATTCGTGAACCCGTCCTATTTGACAACGCCGCTACGGTGCTTATTGAGCAGGGTTACAACGTATTTGTGGAAGTCGGCGCGCACCCCATCCTGCGTCGCTATATGAACGACTCCTTACGCCAGCAAGAGCGTAGCGGATTAGTGCTAGGCACCATTGAACGGCATAAGTCAGGCGCAGATGGTTTAACCCGCTGCCTCGGCCAATTATTGCTAAGCGGGTTAAGCCTCGATAGCCACCACTTCTTCCCTGTAGAAGGCCAGCGCGTCCTGCTGCCACACTACGCCTGGCAACGCACCCAACTTTGGGTGCAAGGCACCAACGATGGCCAAGGGTTGCTTTCCCGCTATTATCAGCACCCATTACTTGGCTACCCATTGGCGCAGCAGGATCACACCTGGGAAAGCCAGCTGGATACCAAGCGCCAGCCATGGCTGGCCGACCACGTCGTTGGCGAAGGTGCAGTCTTCCCGGGTGCGGGGTTTGTGGAACTTACGCTAGCAGCAGCCCTACAGCAGAAAGATACACCGCTTTTAGACATTGAAGAGCTGGAGATTCGCGCTCCCTTACTGTTGGATGGGCCCAATGGGCGCACCATGCGCTTGACGCTGGATCCAGACGACGGCCGCTTAGCCATCCACTCCCGCGAGCCAGCCACCGGTAGCGAATGGCAGCTAAATGCCGTTGCTCGCCGCATGCGCGAAAGCCGCGGCTTCTTGCTCAACCGAAAAGCACCAAGCCTGCCAAGCCGCGCGCCAGACTATACCCTGGCCGAGCACTTGCAGATGGCCGAACGTATCGGACTGCATTACGGGCCTGCGTTCCAAGCCATTAGCCGTGGCTGGATTGAAGGCGACAGCGTCATTGGTGAAATTACCCTATCCGATAGTGTCCAGTCGCAGCTCGATACGCTGCACGTTCATCCGGGCATTTTGGATAGTGCTTTTCAGATGTTCATTCCGCTGCTAGCTCAACACAACGAGTTTGCAGCCCAGCTAGCCTTTGTGCCAGTTCGTGTTGGGCGCATCCAGGTGAACGCTGAAGCCGGTGCACCGGTGCTGGCGCGAGCAGTAATGGGTAAGCGCGCGCCCCACTCCTTCACCGCCGACTTCGAACTGTATGACGCCGCCGGTAACGCCGTGGCCGTGCTTAGTGAAACCCGCTTCAAGGCGATTCGCTTAAACCGCGCTCATCACCAGCATTTTAGCTACCTGGATGTTGAGTTAACGCCTGCTCCGCTAAACGCGGCGACGCTTTCGCTGCCAGGCAGTGCACTCGCCCGGCTGGCTGGGCTAAGCGATGCGTTTACCGCCAGCACCGGCCAACGCTATGCCCAAGAAGTATCACCGCTGCTCGATAGCCTTAGCGAAGCCTTTACTGGTGTTAATGTTAACGTCGGCGAAGATCAGCTCGCACCGGAAACCATTTGGCAGTTACTGGTACAGGATTACCCCGACTATTTTGCCCCGATTCATATGGTGGGTCGCTTAGGGCTACACCGTGAGCAATTGTCCAGCGGCAACGACACCCTTGAAAGCCTAGGCATTACCACTGAGCACCTAGCAGGCATTAATCGCGTCCTTATCGGCGAAAACGGCTGGCAAGTGTTAGCCGCCGAGCTTGGCGCATTAATGGAAGCCACGCTAGCCACGATGCCCACCGGTCAGCGGCTGCAGTTGTTAGAAGCAGGTCCCTGTACTCCCGCTCTGGGCCAGCGACTGCTCGAACAGCTAGCGAATACGACTATCTCTAAAGATGCGCACCACTACCGCGCCATCACCACCAGCGACACGGCTCGCCATCAAGCGGAACAGCTTCAAGAACGTTTCCCGCTGATGGATATTCAGCCACTGGAAGATTCACTGCCGACGCTTAGTCCTGCAGAGAAAGCCCAGCTGGCGTTTATCAGCGTGGACGTGACCCAGCCTGAACGCACCCGCCAGTTGATTGAAGCGCTGCCAGGCCAGCTTGCGCCAGGCGCTCAGGTAATGGTGATTGGTGTTCACCCGAGCCGTTGGCTTGATGACTTACTGGCCACACCCGGCATCGACCAAACCGCCCTGGAACAAGACAACCTAGTCGAGTGGTTAGCGCAACAAGGCCTCAGCGTTTCGCCGCCGGTTGAGCTGGAAGAGAATGGTGCTTACCTACTGCATGGCCAATACGCAGCAAGCAATGACTCGCTGACGCAAACGGCAGCAGAGGCCTACCATTTGCTTGTCTCTGACGCGGAGCACGAAGCACTTGCTGCCCAGCTTGCAGAGCGGTTAGGCACCGCCAACACATGGCTAACCGTCAGCGACGCAACCCCGCAAGCACTGTTAAATACAGCGCTAGGTGAACGCGAAGACGTACCTGCTGCACTCAATGTGATTGATCTGCGTGGGCTTAAGGGCTGTACAACCGCCGCTCAAACCCAACTCTGCTACATGGCACAACAGTGGTCACTGGCATTAGAAGCAAGCGGGCTGGAAAGCCAAGGCAGCCGTGTCACGCTTTGGCTACCGACCCAGTCTGCCAGTACAGGCGATGACGCCGCGCTATGGGGCTTTGGTCGTTCGCTCGCCAATGAAGCGGTTGGCCATAGCGTCACGCTGATCGATCTACCAAACGTTCCCAGCGATGCGACGTTAAACGCCTTTGCAGCGTCGCTTGCTACGCCAGATAGCGAAAACGAGCTGGTAATAACGGTTGAAGGCGAGCGGTTTGCTACCCGCCTTCGTACCCTGCCCGCTCCTCACCCAGTCAAGCAGGCAAGCGCTGCGCCTCATCAGGCAATGACGCTGGGCTTTGCCCTACCAGGGCAACTGCGTCAGCTGCAGTGGCGGCCACGCCCACTGCCTGAACTTGGCGCGGATGACGTTGAAATTCGCGTCAAAGCGACCGGTCTCAACTTCCGCGATGTCATGTACACCCTTGGCTTACTGTCTGATGAAGCGATTGAAAATGGCTTCGCTGGCCCGACTCTAGGGCTTGAGTTCTCGGGTGAGATTATCGCGGTGGGTGCCAATGTTCAGCACGTTGCGCCCGGTCAGGCGGTCGTGGGCTTTGGACCCGCCAGCTTCAGCGACCGTCTCATTGCTAGCCAGAATGCCGTCGCGCCCCTGCCGGAAGGCGTCAGCTTTGCTGCTGCCGCGACGATACCGACCACTTTCTTCACCGTGTACTACGCGCTAAAACATCTAGCGCGCTTGGAGCCCGGTGAGAAAGTACTGATTCACGGTGCCGCTGGCGGTGTGGGTATTGCCGCGCTGCAAATTGCCCAGTGGCTGGGCGCCGATATCTACGCCACCGTTGGCTCTGAAGAGAAGCGCGACTTCCTGCGCCTTATGGGTGAAGAGCGTATTTACGACTCCCGCTCGCTGACATTTGCCGAAGAGATCCTAGAGGACACGCAAGGCGAAGGCGTGGATGTCGTACTGAACTCATTGGCAGGCGAAGCGATTAACCAAAACCTCCGCGCATTGCGCCCGTTTGGTCGCTTCCTGGAATTAGGTAAACGGGACTTCTATGAAAACACTCATATTGGCCTACGTCCGTTCCGCAACAACTTAAGCTACTTCGGCATCGACTCTGACCAGTTGATGAAAGTGCAGCCTGCCCTCACCCAGCGCCTGTTCGGTGAAATGATGGCGCTATTTAACGATGGCACACTCAGCCCGCTGCCGTTCACGGCGTTCAGTCACAACCAAGTGATTGATGCCTTCCGTTATATGCAGCAAGCACGCCAGATCGGCAAAGTGGTGGTCACCTACGAACAGCCTATTGCTCCACCGCGTAACGAGCTATTAGGCACCGGCGCTATGACACTAGCAGCCGACGCCAGCTATCTAGTGACCGGTGGTTTGGGGGGCTTTGGCCTAAAAACGGCTCAATGGTTAGTCAGCAAGGGCGCACGTCAGCTTATCCTGCTAAGCCGGAGCGGCCCCGCTAGCGAAGAAGCCCAAGCCGCTATCGCAACCTTTGAAGCCCAAGGCGTGAAAGTACTGGCTGCGGCCTGCGATATTACCGATTACGATGCGCTAGCAAGCGTTATGGCGCGCGTGCAACGCGAGCTTAGCCCGCTGCGTGGCATCGTGCATGCCGCCACAGTGATCGACGACGGCTTGATTCGTAACTTAGATGCCGAGCGTATTCAAAAGGTGCTGGCTCCTAAAATTGACGGTGCCCGTCACCTGGATGCTCTCACCCAGGACATCCCACTCGACTTCTTTGTGCTCTACTCCTCAGCGACGACGCTATTTGGTAACCCAGGACAGGCCAATTACGTTGCCGCCAACCACTGGCTAGAAGCCTTTGCTGCCCGCCGTCGCGCCGCGGGTCTTCCTGCTACCTGCGTACGCTGGGGGGCCATTGAAGATGTCGGTTTCCTGGCGCGCAATACGCGTACACGAGATGCATTGCAAGAGCGCTTAGGCGGTTCTGCGCTGCGCTCTGATGACGCCCTCAAAGTGCTCGAACAAATGTTGCTGACCCCAGGGCCAAGCCTTGGTGTTCTTGAACTTGAATGGGGCGCACTGGCACGCTTCTTACCCACCGCCCAGGCACCACGGTTTAACGAAATTGCCCGCACCAGCGATGATGATGGCAGCGTTGACCACGATGACGATATCAGTGCGCTACTGGCCGACCTCTCGCCAGAAGAGCTGCATAGCACCATTATCGACCTACTGCGCGCAGAACTAGCCAGTATCCTGCTGATTGATGAAGAGAAAATCGACATCAACCGTTCGGTATACGATATGGGCTTTGATTCGCTCATGGGCGTTGAATTGATGACCGCCATCGAGAACCGCCTGAACGTGCAAGTACCGGTGATGGTGTTGAGTGAAGCGTCAACGCTGAACAAACTGGCAGGTGTGCTGATTCAAAAATTACATCAGCATGACAATGATGTTGAAGAAGCGCCACAAGATGCGTTAGCCTCTCTGGCCGCTCGCCACGGGGCGGACGGGCTCAACAATGAGTCGGCTTCAACATCTACCACCGAGACACCATGACCGTAAAGCGCTCTGAACTGAAACGACAGCTGCTGGAACAGGCACGCAAGCGCCCAACGCCCCGTGCCACCAGCACCCAGGCCCCTGCTATCTCAGGCGTCGAGGCAACTCGGACTGTTCCCGAGCGCTTTACACGATTTGATGCCCACCCGGGTTATCAGCAGCTAGTCATGATGCGCCAGGGCGCTAAACAGCTCGGGCTTATAGACCCGTTCTTTAAAGTCCATGACGGCCTCGCCGGTGCTACCAGCGTGATTGATGGACATGAGTGCATTAATTTCGCCAGCTACAACTACCTGGGTTACTCCGGTGACCCACGGGTTGTTCAAGCGGCATCCGACGCAGCGGCTCACTACGGCACCTCCGTCTCTGCCAGTCGCGTCGTCTCGGGTGAACGACCTATTCACGGCGAACTAGAGCAAGCGATCGCCAACATCTATGGTGTTGAAGACGCGGTTGTTTTTGTCAGCGGTCACGCAACCAATGTGTCGACCCTTGGCTATCTATTGGGCCCGAAAGACCTTGTGCTTCACGACGAGTACATCCACAACAGCTCGTTAGTCGGCGCACAGCTTTCCGGCGCCAAGCGTATATCTTTCAGCCATAACGATCCCGCCGCACTCGATGCTCTGTTAAGCCGTCATCGCCATCAATTTGAACGCGTTCTTGTCGTCATTGAAGGGCTTTACAGCATGGATGGCGATATCCCCGACCTACCCCGCTTTATTGAACTAAAGCAGCGTCATCAGGCGTGGCTGATGGTCGATGAAGCGCATTCGTTTGGCGTCATGGGTGACACTGGCCTAGGCTTACGAGAGCACTTTGCGATTGACCCAACCGATGTTGATATATGGATGGGCACTATGAGCAAAACGCTATCAGGCTGCGGGGGCTATATCGCAGGCAATAAAGCGCTGGTCGAAACACTGCGCTACTTTGCACCCGGTTTTCTTTACAGCGTCGGCATGCCCGCTCAAGTGGCCGCGCCATCGCTTAAAGTACTGGAATTAATGCCCCAGGAAACCGAGCGGGTTACCCAGCTACAGGCAATTTCGCACTACTTCCTGGAGCAGGCGCAAGCTAGGGGAATGGACACCGGTCATAGCATTGGCTCTGCCGTCGTACCCGTTATTGTGGGTAGCTCGCCGCTCGCGGCACACCTCTCCCATGCGCTGTTTGCACAGCACATTAACGTGCAGCCTATTCTGTATCCTGCGGTTCCTGAAAAAAGTGCTCGGCTACGCTTTTTTCTTTCCTGTGAACACACGAAAGACCATGTTGACCAAACGCTGGATGCACTCGCGCTACTGCTCGCAAACGCCAAAGGGTGATTTATGGAGGAGTTCGAAACCCAAGCAGAGCGGGCTACCCCCTGCTGGTATGTAATTCAATGCAAAGGCGGCGAATCATTTCGCGCCGCAGAACACCTCACCAACCAAGGTTATGAGGTGTTCCATCCAGTGCTTAACGCTAAACGTAAGCGCCAAGGCAAGCTTACCCTGGTGACCGAGCCACTTTTCCCCTACTACCTGTTTATTCGGCTAGATCAGACCGTCAGCAACTGGCGGCCAATTCGCTCTACCCGCGGTGTGCTGCGCCTACTCACCTTTGGCAACACGCCCATCGCCGTACCGAATGCCCTGGTAGATACCCTTCGCGCACAGCCGCATCATCAAGAAGGCAGCCACAGCTACTTCTGCGCAGGGGAAAAAGTGACGATCACCGACGGCCCCTTCAAAGATTTAGAAGCCGTTTTCAAACGTTGCAAAGGCGAAGAGCGCGCCATTGTGCTGCTTAACGTGCTACAACGCCCACAGGATGTCGAGATATCTGTCGATAACTTACAGAAAAAATAACCCGTTGCCCGAGGCAAAACAGCGCCTCGGGCAGGGATACATTACATGCTCTGGTCAACCACTTCCTCAGCACTCAATCCTTCTTCACTATCTACAACGTCGAGCTGTTCCAGGAAGAAGCTGCGCGCGGCTTCACCGTTAACGCCACTCTCCTTAGCCCCGGCCTCCCACTGACTTGGAAGATCTGCGGCTATTTGTTGGAAGCGCTCAAGTTCTTCGGCCGGCAGTTCCACAAACGTATTGCCCTGCTGTTGCGCAAACTCGACGCCACGCTCATCCACCACGTCCATCATGTAGCCAAACAAGCGAGAGAGTCTTTCTCCCGACACGTCTTCAATGGCCGCACGATCTTCTTCAGAAAGCGAGGCCCATGTATCAGGGTTGATGACCAGCGAGAAACTCCCCCGATAAAAACCACCCGGCATCTGAACGGTGTAGGGCAACACTTCCGCTAGACGAAAACTTTTGAGCCCTTCAAGTGTTAGCATTGCGCCGTCAATAACGCCCTGTGTAGCAGCCTCATAAGTGCTAGCGGGGGGTAGTGCTACGCCGGTAAGCTCAAGTGCATTCGAAATGTCCGCCATAATGCCGCCACCGATACGAACACGCTTTCCGTCTAGGTCATCAAGGCTATCAATTTCTTCGGTAAGATAAAGCGCACCCGGCCCATGTACCCCAACCCCAATCACCTCAACCCCTCGGTGTTCATTAGCCTCGGCTAGGAACTCGTTATGGGTGCGCCAATAAGCCACCGACGCAGACTCGGACGAGAAATCCTCAAACGTGGGTAGCTCGGGCAGTTTGGTCAGCTCGAAACGCCCCGGCATTAATCCATGAAAAAGCCAAGTAACGTCGGCAACGCCATCTGCGATTAATTCCATTTGCGAGCCTGGCGGCCCCATATCGTGAACAACGTTAACAGTGACGCGCCCTTCGGTAGCTTCCTCAACCCAACTCCCCCATGTTGGCCAAACAATAGTGTTAACGCCGTGATTAGGGCCCGCCCAAGTACTAATCTGTAATTCAGTCGCGGCGGCGGCATGTTGTAAAGTGCCTAATGCCACCAAGGCAGAAAGCGTTGTCAGTGTAGCGAGTTTTTTCATTATTAATTTCCTCTCTTTGATTACAGGATTAGCGTGCAACGTAATGCGTTTTAATATTGTTAGTTGCTGTTTGTAAATTGCTAGCGGTCAGAGAGCGAGAACAAGACGCTCCCCTTTAGCTCTCGAACAGCAGGCCATCATCCGATCACTGGCAGCCCGCTCAGCACGGCTGAGTACCACGTCACGGTGATCAATATCCCCCTCGACAACAGCGACTTCACAGGTACCACACAAACCTTCGCAGCAGTCGCTGGGCACATCCACGCCAAACGCCGTCAGTGCTTCCAGCAAGGTCTGATCATTCCCGACCTGAAGCGTCACGTTAGAGTCGCTAAGCACTACCTCGAAGGTATGCTCTTGCTCAGGATCAAGGATGTTTGAGCGAGCCGAAAAATGCTCAACATGTAAGACGCCTTCAGGCCAGTTCTGCGCCAATACCTCGAGCGCCTCTAACATTCGTTCAGGGCCACAGCAGTAGACCTGGTCACCCTTGGCTACGTTACTAAGTGCGGTCGAGATATCAAGCCGACAGCCCTCATCGCTTGCATGAACGGTTAGCGCTTCGCTGTGGTCACGCTCGACGCGCTCCAAAAAGGCCATGGTTTGCCGCCCGGCGCCGCAATAGTGGAGTGTGTAAGGTTTGCCTAATGCCTTAAGTTGATCCGCCATGGTAAGAATCGGCGTAATACCAATACCGCCGGCTATCAAGGTATAGCGTTCTGCCGTCTCATCCAGGTGAAAGTGGTTCTTTGGGCCAGCAATATGCAGCACGTCACCTGGTTTGATCATTTCATGGAAATATAATGACCCGCCACGCCCCGTAGGCTCACGTAAAATAGCAATAGACAAACGATGCTGGTCATTGCGCTTTCCACACAACGAGTAATAGCGCCGCCATTCGCCTGAGACCAGCTCGATATGTGAGCCAGGTGACCAGTCCGGCAACTCACGGCCATAGGGATCGACAAGATCAACCCGAACGACTTCCTCGGCTTCACGCTCCACCTCAGCGACTACAACCCGACGCAAAATATCCTCTTTAATAGGCGCACCAATATGGAAATGCGTCGGGTTCTCTAACACCGCACGGTTACGACGCTCTGGGTTCTGCTCAGGATTCCACTCCACCCAAAGCGAGGTTGGACCACGGAAAGACGTATTCGGCAGATACTCGAACGTTTGGTCCTCGATGAGATGTATATGGGGTAAACGGCGGACAAACTCATCTAGAATAATCCGCATTTCCATGCGGGCAATATTCTTACCCATACATTGATGCGCACCATAACCAAAGGTGAAGTGCTCTGCTGAGTTATGGCGGTATATATCAAACTCGTCAGGGTTTTCAAAATGTCGTGAATCACGGTTAGCCGATGCCTGTACCAACAACAGTTTGCCACCTTTGGGGATCGTCACACCCCCTACGTCAGCATCCTCAGTAGCGATACGGCGCCAAGCCACCACAGAGCCAGCGGCACGGAGACACTCCTCAATGGCACTGGGAATTAGCGTCGGGTTCTCACAGATATCATTCCAAGAAGCACGATTCGATAGCAGGATGCGGAAAGCATTCGTGGTGGCGAAAGCCGTCGTCTCATGGGCAGCTACCAAAATCGCCATCATCATTGAGCGCAGGTAACTCTCAGGCACAATCTCGGGGTGCTGGTTGTGCATACGAATCGAATCATACATCCACCCCTCACCCGTTGGCTCTTCACGCATGCGATCGAGAATAGCCTGCGCCGTTTGCCAGAATTGTCCCACGTCTTCAGCAATCTTCAGCTGCTGTTCTGGCGAGGGGCGGCCCCAGGTGTTGAGCGTGTGGGCGACCGAGAATTTGCGAAGTTCTTTGGCATCTTCGCTGGGCACCCCCAGAAAGCGCAGCGCCACGGTCATGGGAATTTCCCGAAACATCTCCTCCACCAGATCCGCGCGGCCTTTATCGATGAAATGATCCATATAGCTACGCGCTAACTCGCGAACCCATACCTCATGCTTCTCGAGGTTTTCAGGCAGGAAAGCATCCATCAGTAGGCGGCGGCGCTCCATGTGGTCTGGCTCATCCTCATTGACCATGGTGCGACGCATTGCAAAGCCGTAGCTTTCGAGAATTTTTACCGCTTCGGGTGGCGCTGGCGTCAGCTTCTCCAACGCGATAGCGGGCGAAAAGGTCAGATTGTCACGAAAAACAGCTTTTACCTCTTCATAGCGGCTTACGACCCAATACCCAAGCTTAGGGCTAAAGAACACCGGCTCCTGCTCGCGAGACCAGCGTAGCGCCTCGGCGGGGTCGAGCTGGTAAGACGCGCCGAAAGGATCAAAAGCAGCAGCATCACGCGAGACGGGGCACCCCGTTGGTGATGTCACTGTTGCTTGGCTAGTTGCATAAGCTGGCTGATGAAAAGGACAGCCTTCTGAAATTTTATCGGGTTGGCGTGCAGGTGTGGTCATGATGTCTCCAAGGGGGAACGCTCGACAAGACGTTGGTTTTATTTTTGTCTCTATTAACGCACAATAATTATCTATTATAGAAACAAAAAATAGATGAAGTGTCGCGCACCGTCAATACATGTTTGCAGCCCCAAGGTACTGCGCCATACTTGTCGGTCCTTCATTGTCCATACGCAAACGTCTGTTCGAGGTTCTCCACTGATGTCGTCCACGCTTCAAACGCTTGATCGCGGCCTGCTCGCCTTAAAAATAGTCTCCAAGCATAATGAAGGTATCAGCATTGCTAAGCTTGCTGAGGAGCTTGAAGTCCACAGGACTATCGCCTACCGCATCGTCGCGACGCTCGAGTCACATGCCCTGCTTACCCGCACACAGGGAGGCACCCTTAGGTTAGGCGCAGGCATTACTTTGCTAGCTTCGCGTTTTGAACCTCAGCTCCATACGGTCGCCCTGCCATTGTTAAAAACCCTGGCCAAAGCAACACGTGCGACTGCGTTTATTTCTCTAGCCCAAGGGGAAGAGTGCATGGTGACGCTGGTCGCTGAGCCTGAAGAAGGAATGCTGCGTGTGGGATATCGCGTTGGCAGCCGCCATCCATTAACACAAGGCGCGGCTGGTATCGCAATCCTGGCAGGACGAGCACCAAAGGAAGAAGACAGCCCAGAGGTCAAGCAAGCCCGCGCTGATGGCTATAGCCTTACGCGGGGACAGCTTCAGCGCGGCGCGGTTGGCGTAGCCACCCACATCCCGACTACCCAGTCTCGTAGTGGTATGGAAGCGTGTGTTGGGGTCGTCGCGATGGATGACTTGGATAGTGAGCGAGCAATTCGCGAGGTAAAGATTTCCGCGATACAGCTAGCGGAGCTGATAGGACAGTAGTGATAAGGCCAGTAGTTTAAGGACAGTCGTGATAAGGACACGGCGAACTGGCACGCTTTGCGACCCGTTCGCCATTAGGCATCAGTTCGTACTTGAAAGCTTTAATGAAACACTCCCCTCCAGGACGGAGAGTAGTCACTACTTACTTGTCACTACTTACTTAGCGATGGAACTGCTTCTCCCGCTCGGGCTGCCAGAAAATCGCATCAATGCGTAGGCGTACTTCGGTGTTGTTGGGTAGCGGCCACTCAATGACATCGCCCACGCGCAAGCCAATTAACGCTGCGCCTATTGGTGCCATCACCGAAATTCCATCCTCAACGCTTTCAAGCGCATGAGGATACACCAACGTTCGAATCATCTGACGTTCGCGGGTCAGGTCAGTAAAGCGTATCTGGCTGTTCATACTAACCACATCCTCAGGGATATCCTGAGGGTCAAGCACCTCTCCGCGCTCCAACTCCTCTTCCAGTAGCTCCGCCACCATCATGTCTTTTTCAGATGCATTATCAATCAGGCGCTGAAGTCGTTCAGCATCAAGACGATTAATGATAATAGAAGGACGCTGCCCCATCTCTACTCTCCTTGGAAAGCAATCAATAGTGATGTTAGTGAGCATAAAACGCACCAACGAAAACAGCCCTTCCCCAGAGGGAAAGGACTGTGTCACAACAGTGTATGTGGTTTAGCTAATAAAAGCGATTAGATAACGCCCTGCTCAATCATCGCATCGGCCACTTTGCGGAAGCCCGCAATATTGGCACCCAATACAAGGTTGTCAGGTTCACCAAACTCACTTGCCGTATCCGCACACTGACGATGAATATCCGCCATAATCTGTTTAAGCTTCTGGTCAACTTTCTCTAACGGCCACTGCTCCATACTGCTGTTCTGGGCCATCTCCAACTGACTCGTCGCCACGCCACCTGCATTCGCTGCTTTGCCGGGCCCATAGGCAATTTTGGCCTCCAAAAAGACATCTACCGCCTCTTTGGTGGAAGGCATATTAGCACCCTCGCTCACGCAGGTAACGCCATTCGCCAATAGTGTTTTGGCATCGGCTTCGGTCAGCTCGTTTTGCGTCGCACAAGGGAACGCTGCCTCGCCTTCAATACGCCAAACCGCGTGGCCATCCTGCGGGTAATCCCGAGCCGAAATATAGTGAGCTTCCGGGTGCTCATGCAGGTAGCTTTCCAACGATACACGCTGGACTTCTTTTAACTGTTTTAGCAGGCCTAAATCGATACCGCTAGAGTCGTGAATAGTCCCCTTGGAATCACTACAGGTAACGGGCTTGGCACCCAGTTCATAGAGCTTCTCGATCGTATAAATCGCCACATTACCCGCGCCAGATACCAAGCAGGTTTTACCACGCAAAGCTTCGCCTTTCGCTGCCAGCATGTTCTCGGCAAAATAAACCGCACCGTAGCCAGTCGCCTCTTTGCGACCGAGGGAACCACCCCAGTTTAGGCCTTTCCCCGTCAACACGCCCTCGTAACGGCCCGTTAAACGCTTATATTGACCAAATAGATAACCAATTTCTCGTCCACCAACGCCAATGTCCCCAGCGGGCACATCGGTATGTGGCCCAATATGACGATAAAGCTCCGACATAAATGCCTGACAGAAACGCATGATTTCGTTGTCAGACTTCCCTTTTGGATCAAAGTCAGCGCCGCCCTTACCACCGCCAATCGGCAACCCCGTTAACGCATTTTTGAAGATTTGCTCAAACCCTAAAAATTTAATGGTGCCCGACGTCACGCTGGGATGAAAACGCAAACCGCCTTTATAAGGGCCAAGCGCCGAATTAAATTGCACGCGATAGCCTTTGTTGACTTGTACACGACCAGCATCATCCACCCAGCTCACCCGGAACATAACTTGACGCTCCGGCTCAACAATGCGCTCAATAATACTGTGCTGATGGTAATGCGGCGCACGCTCGAACAATGGGCGAAGACACTCAAGCACTTCCTCAGTGGCTTGATAAAACTCAGTTTGTGCAGGGCTACTTTTCGCTAAACGTGTCAGCGTATCGTGAACATAAGGCATATACAGTCACCCTTTTATAGTTAAAAACGTCGATTTGCTGGCCAGAGCGATGACGTATTTAACTGCGGCAACGAATATATGCATACCCTATGCAGGTTCGGTATAGGCCAGAAACACATCAACAATAGACTAAAGTGCTAGCTTTTCCGCCCAGTTTTGGTGCAATCAATAAATACTAATAAACGAAAAATAAACGACATTGCTGCTTGGAAGTCAGTTTAAGTAAGTGTTTAAACACAGTTGATGCCGCCTATCCATTTTTTAATTCCCTAATACTCCAACGGTGCTTTTTTAGTATTACGTGCTAACTTAAAAATAGGCGTGAACTTTAACAAATATTACTGAGCATTTTAGTTCTTGAGTCAGGTCTTGAGTCAGGTCTTGAGTCAGGTCTTGAGTTAGACCTTGAGGTAATAAAGCAAAATGCTCTTTTCTGCGGGCAACGCTATAAGCAATTAATCTCTAAGGAGTTGATTATGCTGACCTTAAACTACTCTCGCACAAGCTACTCTCGAATCACTGGATTAAGCACTGTCATTGCCGCACTCACTTTCTCTAACTCCACTTTAGAAGCCCAGACCGTTAGCGGAACCATCGACGCTTCAATTACTCTTGAAGACGCTTGTTCAGTTAATGGGGAAGAAGGCGCTGCAGTCGACTTCGGCAGCTTGGCATTCGGCACCCACTCTGCCCTATTCGATCAGGCAGATGCCCAAGTAGCTGGCGGAGGTGGTATTACAGTGCTCTGCTCACCTGGAGTAACCCCCACCTTCACTCTGCTCAGCGGCCTTCATGATAACCAAGCCTCACCTGCTACCCATGCCATGCAAGATACTGCCGCAACGGCATTTGTCGGCTACACCTTGTACACAGATACAGCACGAACGGAGGCGCTGGCTGTAAACGACACCATCATACTCAGCGCATTCGCCAGCACTCCCCAGACAATCGATCTTTACGGAAGAGCCTTTGGCGACCCTGGCAACCTACCTGCAGGCACCTACGAAGACACACTGAATGTTGAGCTGTCCTGGTAGCTTCTCGAATGGCTCGGCGCTTGAGACTCATCGCCCCGATGATGATAGTGGCGGGGCTAACGCAGGCCTCTCCCACCGACACGTTCATGGTTTCAGCTACCATTACGCCTGGCTGCCTAATCAATAACGAAGTTCCTCCGGCAGGCACCCAGGTTGGGGCACTAGGAAGCCTAGCCTTTGGCACCGCCTCAGCGCTTTCACAGGAAACGCGTAATGTATCGCTGCTTGCCTCCGGGTCTTTTACGCTCAGCTGTACACCAGGAATTTCATTAAGCATGCGTATTGATGGTGGACTTCAGCCGGATGGTGATCGACAGCTCAAGCGGGAAAATGGCAGCGAAACGCTGGCCTACCAACTCTACCAGGATGCCGCTTCACAGAACGCGATTGGTATTGACCAGCCTATCACCTTAGAAACCACGACCAGTCCTAATGATATTACCCTCCCCATCTGGGGCAGGTTAACGCTGCCAGGCAACCGCCCAGCAGATAGTTACCGCGACGAACTCGTAGTAACGCTGGAGTGGTGACATCGCAGCGAAGGGCACAAGCTCGATTTAGGAGAACATCTATGCTGGAAAAGCGCTTCGGCCACATCATTGGTATTTTCATCCTGCTAAGCCTTCTTGCGGGCCCTTCATCAGCTAACTCTCTGTTGATTTGGCCCATTTACCCTGTTATTGAGAGTCACCAGCAGGCAAGTGCACTTTGGCTGGAAAACAGAGGTAGCGAAACGGTCAATATGCAGGTGCGGATTTTTTCTTGGTCTCAGGTAGGAGGAGAAAATCACTACCAATCTCAACAAAGCGTTGTGGGTAGCCCACCCATGACGGCAATTGCTCCCGGGGAACGCCAGATAGTGCGCCTGATCCGCCAAGAACCCTCACCAATTGGCGAAGAGCAAGCCTATCGCATTATTGTTGACGAAATTCCGGCCCTAGCACCTAATAGCGGAGGAGAAAGCTCGCCTCGTGCCGCTGTGCAATTACAAATGCGCTACTCTCTTCCCCTGTTCGTTTATGGTGAAGGAGCACTGCCCCCTGAACGTATCGCCTCCAGTAATATCCCCTACCCCGGCCTAACCTGGAGACTCGTAACACATGAGGGACAGTCGCAACTAGAAATACACAACGCGGGTCAGCATCATGTGCGCCTAAGCCAAGTTACCTTTGAGCAACCAGGGCAGCGCAACGAAGTCACCAACGGGCTGCTTGGCTATGTACTGCCCAGGCAGGTACGACGCTGGCCACTACCCCAAAACATAAGACCTACTGGCGAGCTTCGCGCTCATATTTCGGGAGTCAGTCATCGCATTTCGGCCGAGTAGGCGCCAGCATGCTCCCGCGTATCCATTGGCATTTCCCGGCATGGCTCATGTTGGGCAGTTGCGCTTTACTTTTAACGGCGGTGTCTTTTCCTGCTATCGGCCAGGCATTGCCGCCACCGCCACGCGCGGGTGATCTCCAGGCAGTTTCGGAACTCCACCTGGAGATCATCGTCAATCAACGCTCCACCCAGCGTATCGAGCACGTTACCCAGCAGAATGGCGAACTGTTCATCAAGCGTGAGGTACTCCAACAACTAGGCCTTCCTAATGAACACCTGCAGCGTCAAGATAACATCATTAATATCAGCCAATTAGATGGATTAGAAGCGCGCTATCACAGCCCCAGCCAACGGCTATATCTGGAAGTACCTTCCCATTGGCTACCACATCAGTTTCATACTAATTTACCTCAAAACGAGACATTCGCACTTAACACCAGTCCTGGCGCACTGCTTAACTACGACGCTTATATCAGCGACACTCAGGGTGGCGCGACACTTGCCAGCTTAGGGCACGAAGCGCGACTGTTTGGTGCAGCGGGGACACTAAGCACCTCTGGCATTTACCGCGAGATAGTGACGGGAGAGAGTGGACAAGACAACGGCTACCGGCGCTTCGACACCCGCTGGGAGTACGCCGATCAACAGCGTATGCTTCAGTACAGCGCAGGAGACGTCATCACCAGACCACTGGGCTGGACAAATGCAGTTCGTCTTGGCGGCATTCAGGTTTCTCGAAACTTTGCCCTTCGTCCCGATATCATCACCCACCCACTACCTGAGTTCAGCGGCGAAGTAGCGATTCCCACGACCCTCGATCTGTTCATCGATGGCGCGCAGCAATCCTCAATGGAACTAGCGCCGGGCCCCTTCACTGTCACCAATATGCCCATGGTCACCGGCGCTGGCGAAGCCACCATTGTGACCACCGATAGCCTGGGAAGACGAGTTTCCACTAGCCTGCCGTTTTACGTTTCCAGCGAACTGCTACAACCCGGTTTAAGCACCTTCAGTTTCAGTGCAGGTGCCCCGCGCCGCCACTTCGGCCAGCGTGATTTTGCCTATAGCGGAATGGCCGCCACCGGCAGCTATCGGCGCGGCATCAACAATCAATTCACCATGGAATTGCAAACTGAAGTCAGCGACGATTTAACCACTGCAGGCGCTGGCGGCACGTTTGGCTTATGGCAGCTAGGCACGCTAGAGACAGCCTACCGCCAAAGCCGCAGCGAAGGCGTCACCGGTAATGCCTACACGGCCGGATACCGCTACCGGAGCCGCCGCTTTAACATCGCTCTGCGCCACCAAGTAGAGCAGGCTGGTTTCACCGATCTATCTCGCCACATTCACAGCGCGACACGCGAAAATACGCAGCGAAAGTTACCCAGGTTACCGGGGGTTTAAACCTTGGCACGCATGGGTCGCTTGCTGGCGGCTACTTTGACATCCAGACCGGTGACGATAGCCGTACTCAGTTGTTTAACCTGTCGTACAACCGCTCTCTATGGGATCGCATGCATCTCTCGCTCTCTGCCAACCGTGAGATAGGCGGCGGCTGGAACACCCTAGCCCAGATAACAGTGCCGCTAAGCAGCCGTCCTGGCACATTAAGCACCAGCGTACGCCGAGACAATAACGGAGAAATGACCAGCAGAATCCAATATGCCCACACCCCACCCATACAAGGCGGCTGGGGCTGGAACCTCGCCTATGAACACCGCGACACCGAAAGCAACTACCGTCAGGCTGAAGTGGCTTGGCGGGGAGCTTCCACTGAATTACGAGGTGGCATTTTCGGCACCGGCGACAATGACACACGCTATGCCGATGCCAGAGGATCGCTGGTATACATGGACAATCAGTGGTTCGCGACCAATTACGTGCGCGATGGATTTGTCGTCGTCAGTACCGATGGCCAGGCAGGCGTGCCAGTTCGCTACGAGAATCAATTAGTCGGCCATACCCGTGATAGCGGCCACCTACTCGTCCCCTGGGCCCGTGCCTACTACGCTGGTAAATACGAGATCGACCCACTGGTTCTTTCCGCCAACCTCAATGTCCCAACAATTGAGCAGCGCGTAGCGATAAACCCAGGTAGCGGCTACCTGCTGCGCTTCCCGGTTGAACGTGTTATTGCCGCAACGATGGCCATTCTAGACAGGCAAGGCGAGCCACTGCCGTTAGGCTCTCGTGTTATCACTGACAACGGTTCAAGCGCGCTGGTGGGCTGGGATGGACTGACGTATCTCGAAGGCCTACAGAGTGACAACCAATTACAAGTGACACTGCCCGACGGTAGCGCGTGCGTGCTCAGCCTATCTATTGATACCCACATCGATGATATCCAGCAGCTAGGGCCTAAACCCTGTACTTAGAGGAGCGCCAACCAATGCCACTCACAACTCATCGCTGCTATCACCGCTGGCTGGCCGGAGCTCTATTGCTGGTTTTGTTATTGATTACGCCTACGGCTTGGGCGTGCACGGTAAGCCCAAGCACCAGCGCTAACTTTGGTAACATCAGTTCCTTTGCCATCACTAATACACCACACGACACATCCGCCCAACCCAATGCAGGCATTGTCTGTAATGGTAGTTTACTAGCACTCGCCAGCAACCAGCGCATCACCGCCACGGTGTCGAGCGCCAACGCTGGAACACTCGCTAATACTGCAAGCGGCGATGCAATCCCTTTTCGCATCTTTGCCCTAGCCACAGAAAACGAAGAGATATTTCTCAACACACCGTATAACTACTTTAACTCGGTGCTTATCGACCTGCTGGGGCTTATCGGCGGCCAAAGCATCGACATCCCCATGGAGTTTCGCACCTTGCCCACTAATAACGTGGCAGCCGGTACTTACACGGACACACTAACCGTTAATTGGGACTGGCGAATCTGCGACATTGGCCTATTAGGGATCTGTCTGGCAAGGACAGGCACCGACACCAATACGATCAACCTAAGCCTGACGGTTACCCCCGACTGCGCCATTCAAGCACCCGACCTGAACTTCGGAAGCTCCCCACTGGTCGCCGGATTCAACCCAGTAACGCAAACCATCGATATTACCTGCACAAAAGGCAGCGACTACTCAGTAGGATTGAGTGATGGTCAGCATCCTGCTGCCAACATCCGCCGCATGGAGAACAATGGTCACTACCTGGAATACCAACTTTACAAAGGCACTACCGGCAACGACCGCTGGGGCAATACTGGCAGCGAACGACGCCCCTCCTCCTCCGCCGATACCAACCCCGGCACACCCAGTGGCGTAACAAGCCAGGGCTTCACTTACCGAGGCGACATTCTACCGGGGCAAAACACACCACCGGCAGGTACCTACACCGATATGATTGTTGTCGATGTTATTTTTTAGCCAAGGCGCTTTTCGAACCCAAAATACCGGCTAACCAACTGCACTTACCATAGCGCGGTGTAACGAATCTCGCGAGGAACGAGTCAATGAGGCACCCGCGTCATGGCAACGTAAGCAACGCGATTATTTTTCAGGGGGATTACCGCGAATCTAATTGAATCCGCTGATTCCTGTTGTTTGGCAGCCTGATACTATTATTACTATGCAACCGCCCCAACCATTGCCATTACAAATGCCTTTATCGAATGCCGCCCTGGAGTAGTTCACCGAAACTTAGGAAAGATAATTTTCACTTTGGTAATTTATTAAACAGAAGGATTCTTTACCAGGCGCACGTTTTCTCTACAACATCAAAACTTAGACAAAAAATAGCATTTATCGTAGATAGAAACTCTTACAACAATCAATTAAATTTATCTAAAACAACCAAATCCAGTACTAACAACGAATAGAGATATTCTCCATATACTGCATCAGATATTTTTCAAACGCATGAGAGATTCGCGATCGCGGACGGTATCTTGCAGTAATAACAGAGATAGGAAATGGTATTAATGGCGACAGCTTCTTTAACCTATGGCTCTCGATTTGGTGCTGTTTTGCAGTATGCTCAGCGACAATCGCTATACCCACACCCTCCTGGCACATGATTAACGCTGGCGAAAAAAGATGTGATTCAGCGACAATATTACATTCAGCACCAACTAAATTAAAATTTTGTACTAAACGCTGGGTTGTTGCATGCCTACGATCTAATGTAACCAGTGGAAGACCACTTAGATGCTGCGGCGTCAACGTTTCCAATTCAAAAAGATCACTTTTGTTGGGCAACACGGCAATCAAATTGACTTGAAAAGGCGTTATTCTTAGCGATGGTGTTGGCGACGGCGTCTCTACAACACCTATGTCAAAATGCCCGGCGAGGACCGCATCTATAACTTTCGTTGAGGCATGCGTTTGGAGCGAAACATTGATGCCAGGATGTTCTCGCATAAATTCGGAAATTACGTAAGGCAACACCCCCATGGACACCCAACCTAGCGCTCCTACTGTCAGCATTCCGTACTCTAACTTGGCTAGCTGATCAACCCTAACTTCCAAGGTATTCAGCACATCCAAGGCATGCGTCACCTCAATTAGAAGTGTCGCCCCCTCAGGAGTAATCTCCAGCTTACCTTTCATTCGTTTAAATAATACAAAACCAACCGTTTCTTCTAGCCTGCCCAGCATGTTACTCGCTGCAGGCTGTGATATACCCAACTGTCTGGCTGCGCCACTGATACTTCCAGTCATGGCAATCGCTTGAAACAACGTTAATTGTCGGGGATTTAACATATTGTGGGGCTGCTAAAGGTGTCGGTGTGGGGAAAGTGGATTTAACATATTAAAGCCTGACTTTATCTCGTCAGTAAGAGTCTTAGCCGTGACTGCCGCAAGGGTCAATCCCAAGTGACCATGCCCCGTATTGACCCAAAGCCCAGGGTGATGCCGCAAACCACCAACATAGGGAACACCATCCGGCGTGGTAGACCTAGCCCCTACCCATGGTTCGCGAACACCTGCTCCTAAGTGACGCTTCGCAATCCTATCAAGTTGAGTTATTCGATCGTTGTTCACCGGCGCATTATGCGACGCAAACTCTGATAATCCAGCAATTCTTATGCCCCCATTCATAGGAGTAGCAAAAACACCATGATTAGCTAGCCCTACAGGCCGAGATATTTCAATTGGCTCGTCAACAATCGCATGGTAGCCGCGTTCAGATACGATGGGCAAATCTATCCCCATTTTTTTTAGCAGGTATCCGGTAAAGGTACCTGTTGCAAGAACTACATGTTTCGCACAAAACTCACCACCTTTAGCAGTGACAGCTTGCCCACCCTCTATCGTTCGCACTGTTTCAATTTCAGATTTCTGAAACCTGCCACCAATAGATAAATAATGGTCAAATAGTTTTTTACTTAATTCATAAGGATCAGTAGAAAAGCGAGCGTCTGGATAAAAAACGCCACCACTATAATGACTCCTTAGCCCTATGACATTCTCCTTTACTTCGTTACCACTCAAGATAGAGTATGGGATATTAAAAGCTTTTTTGTACTGTGCTTCAATTTTCATAAAGTCCTGAAAGGTGCCGGGTTTATCAAATGCAACGACAACACCAGACGACTTTACTAAAGATGCACAGCCTGCATCATCGAGCAAGTTTTCCCAGCAGTTCCAGGCATCCTTCATCATTGACCCCATACTGTAACCGCTCGACTCCCATTCTCGCTGCCTCGTAGCACGTAAGAAATACTTACCAAACTTCGATAATTTCAGCGCGTAGCTTGAACGAATAGATAGAGGACTATTTTTATCAAGCACCATTGGTACTAAGTTTTTTCGCAAGCTGGGGGTAATTAATGGCATAACAGCATAATTAGCGATGATACCCGCATTGCCATAGGATGTGTCTGCCCCTGGGAGACCTTTGTCGATTAAGCAAGTATCATATCCCATCTTTACAAGTGAAATAGCACTACTCAGCCCTACAACACCAGCACCGACTACAATGACAGTATAATCCATAACTTTATTCTTCCAAAAACAGTGCGGAAAAGCATTGCTCATCCGCACTATTGTTTATTTTATATTTTTTGCATCATCTATATAAAACTTGAGACTAACAATCCCAATATATAAAGAAGTAGCAATACATAGAGCGCTGAAAGTGTAGATAACCGCTGAGTACAAAATCATGATTCACTCCCCAGAACAGTATTGATACTAATAACTTTTTTGTCAGTAATCGCAAGCAGTACAAAAACTATTAGGTTCACAGACACACCAGCAAGTAGAGGCGTAAATCCGGTTAACTCCTGAAGCGGAAATGGCCCCCAATTCCATAGTGCTGTGGTTGCTCCACCAAGAACGATGGCTGAAATAGCAGCACGTTTGCTCATTACGTCAAATAGAACCGCACCGATAAGTGGAATAATCATGGTAGGTGCCCATAGCGCATAGCTCATGAGTAGAGCATCTACGATAGAAGTCGCTGTTAAGGCGAATAGAGTAGCTGCAACGCCCACTATCAAGCTAACCCAACGTTCAATTTTCAAATGCTGTTTAGAGGTCGCCTTGGTATTTACATGCTTAGAGTATATGTCTCTTACAAAGACAACAGCTGTTGAGTTCAAGTAAGAGTCGGCCGTTGACATAACTACCGCCAATAGTGCGGCTAACACCAACCCTGTGACACCAATAGGTAAGATACTCTTGACTAATGTAGGCAGTGCTTGATCTGGTGCAATATCTGGGAATAGAACAACAGCGACTAGACCCAGAGTGGCTGTAATAGTGAAGAAAAGTAAACCAAACAAACCTGAGAGCATGTACCCTTTCTGCGCATTTTTAGGATCTGGCGCGCAGAAAGCACGTTGGGCATAGGGCTGAACAAGCGCCTCCCCGAGCATAAAGGCAACAAATATTGTTATAAATGTTGCAATTTCATAACTACCTATAACGCTGAAGTGCCCCACTGGTAGAGCTGCGACTAGTTCAGCAGGCCCACCGATCTGATATAGACCGATGATGAGCGTGACAGGCAAGAAGATACCTAGAAGCATGAACTGAATTACGTCAGTCTGAATGACTGCCCACATACCACCAGCCACCGAGTAGACCATTACAATACACATACCGATCAAAATTCCAGCAGTAATACTGATGCCTAGAATTGCTTGGAAGATAGTACCGATGGCAAGTGCTTGAGCACCCAGTATGCCTATACAAAACACTAAAGATAAAACCGCACTAAGCAAACGCGCAAACCCACCATAATGAACTTCCATTATATCGCCTAACGTTTGAGCGCCGGGATAGCGTTTTAACTTTGGTGCGATTAACCAACCGGTTAGGAATGTTTGAATAGTAAATCCAGACGCTGCAAAGAGAAATACGTATCCATCGTTAAAAGTCTGTCCAGCCCTTCCCATACTTGAACCGCCGCCTAAAAAAGACGCAGAGAGCGTAGCGAAAAGCACTGGCCAAATTATTTTATTCCCTGCAACGGCGAAGTCATCGCTATCTTTTACTCTGAAAGCACTATAAACCCCTATGCCAATCATAAGCAGGAAATACAGGGCTATCATAGCCCAGTCAATATTGCTCATAGAACACCCGTTTATTGTTTATTGATGTCCGAACATTTTATGGCCATTACTCATAACTTGAAAGCCCATTAAGATTATTAACCTATAACATGAAGCTATACCTTCAAGAATCAAAAAAACACATATTATAAAAATATTGCAGCAAACAAAAATAATACAACCTCTCAAAAAACGAACAACATGTTGTATTTTTTATGAATAACTTAGCATCAAATAAGATTTCACTATACAGGTTGGAATTTAGTTAAATTGATATCTTTAACTAGCAACCTCCAGTGTCAAGATAGTTATCACCTAATTTTCTTTATCAGTAAGCGCGAAAAACCTAGTACTTTTAGCCTGGATTCATAGAATAAGCGCAGCACTTTAGATCACAAGGTAGAGACAGGAGGGCTAGCGTCGGTCTCCTCTCTGTCTTACCTACCAAAGCGAACCAGAGCATGAGATCCCGGCAAGGCTCTTCTCGACCCCAAAATATCGGCTCCCCACACAACCGTCATTCCCGAGTGGGGTTATCGGGAATCCACCTTGACCTTACCCGCTGGGACCCCGAATGCCTGAACCAAACTGGATTCCCGCTAAGGGCATGCGGGAATAACAGAACAGCAGACATACGGGAATGACAGAACAGCGGGCATGCGGGGATGCGGGGATGCGGGGATGATAGAACAGCGGAAATGCCCCACATTCCTACTAAGGCACCTGCAGAGGCGGCTAAGCCGCCCCTGAATTACTCCACGGTGACACTTTTCGCCAAGTTACGTGGTTTGTCTACGTCCGTACCTTTTACCAGCGCTACGTGGTACGACAACAACTGAAGTGCCACGACATGCAGCACAGGGGAAAGCAAACCGTAGTTTTCCGGCATAACCAGCACATTAATGCCCTCACTTGGCTTAACGGTACTGCCGCCATCGGCAAACACATAAAGCTGACCTCCACGGGCACTCACTTCCTGCATATTGGCTTTTAGCTTTTCTAACAACTCATCGTTAGGCGCCACTACCACCACAGGCATATCAGCATCAACTAATGCTAGCGGGCCGTGTTTCAATTCCCCAGCAGGGTAAGCTTCTGCATGAATATAAGAGATTTCTTTTAGCTTCAGCGCCCCTTCCAATGCAATTGGGAAGTGGCGGCCTCGGCCTAAGAAAAGCGCATGCTGCTTATTAGCAAAATGCTTTGACCACGCCTTGATGCTTGGCTCTAGTGCCAGCACTTTTTTAACCGCGATGGGCAAGTGGCGCAGCTCATCCAGATAAGCTTTTTCATCTGCTTCATCTAGCCGCTGATTCGCTTTTGCTAACAAGAGCGTAAGCAAAAATAGTGCGCTGAGCTGTGTGGTGAAGGCTTTAGTAGAGGCAACACCAATTTCCGGGCCAGCACGGGTAATAAAGCGCAACAGTGTTTCACGCACAATGGCAGACTCAGGCACATTACAAATTGCTAACGTATGAATGTGCCCCATTGATTTAGCGTGCTGTAACGCGGCAAGGGTATCAGCGGTTTCACCGGACTGAGAAATAACCACGACGAGCTGATTAGGATTCGCTACGCTTTGGCGATAACGGTATTCACTGGCAATTTCGACATTGCACGGGATACCGGCCACTTGCTCAATCCAGTACTTAGCCGTCATACCCGCATAGCTAGACGTACCACAGGCCAGGATCAATACGGAATCAACCTGCTCAAAAACACCTTGCGCTTCTGCGCCAAAAATACCCGGCTGCAACTGACCTGCGCCGCTCAGCATTTCCAGCGTATTCCCCAACGCTTGTGGCTGCTCAAATATCTCTTTTTGCATGTAGTGATTAAACTCACCTAACTCAACTGCATTCGCAGCAAGGCTAGAGGTAATCACTTCCCGCTGAGCGGGCTGACCAAGCGCATCGACTAATGTGATCGAGTCACGCGTTAGGCGCGCCACATCACCATTTTCCAGGTACATCATCTTCTGGGTGACCGACAGCAGCGCCGAGGCATCTGAAGCGGCATAGTGGCCGTCATCAGCAATACCTAACATCAGCGGCGAACCTTCACGAGCCACGACTAAGCAACCTGGTTCTTCTTCGCTTATCACCGCCAGCGCGAAAGCACCATGCAAATGCGCCACGGCACAACGCACAGCAGAAAAAAGATTTTCGGCTGGTTCGCCAATCTCGCCTTTAAAGCACGCTTGAATCAGGTGGGCAATGGTTTCAGTGTCGGTGTCTGAAGTGAACTCGTACCCTAACCCCTGAAGCTTTTCACGTAGGGTTTCATAGTTTTCAATGATGCCGTTATGCACCACCGCCAAGCCACTCGAAATATGTGGATGAGCGTTACGTTCAGCAGGAACACCGTGAGTTGCCCAACGGGTATGAGCAATGCCCACTTTCCCCTCAACTCCCTCCTCTTCAACGCGGGCTTCAAGAACTGACACTCGCCCCTTGGCGCGGGCACGCGATAGCGTACCAGAGTCACTTAGCACAGCTAACCCAGCAGAGTCATAGCCACGGTATTCAAGTACTTTCAAGCCTGAAAGCAAAAACGGGGTACATTCCATTGCGCCAATGGCGCCAACGATTCCGCACATACTCAATCCTTTAATAACGACTTATAACGACGATAGCTTTCATCGTATGTAAAGAGCCATGTGCAAAGAACTATTTGCAAAACACAACTAGCAAAGGGCCATTTGCAGAGAGCTATTTACAAAGACCCGTCATAGCGAGCATCCCGTGAACTGGCTCTTCTTAAAGGGGAGCATATTACACTCCCCCGTAGCTCAGAGTCTTTAAAACTCGGTCTTTAAAGCTCGGTCTTCAAAGCTCGGTCTTTAAAACATGGCCTTCACACATTTCCCCAAACAACAAAATACGGATTAAGCTTTTCGCTGGGGTTGGCGTAGCTAAGCGGTTTACCCTCTAGCGTTTCAACTCGGCCACCCGCTTGAAGCACGACCGCATGAGCGGCGCCAGTGTCCCAAAGACAGGTAGGGCCTAAACGAGGATAAGCATCGGCCTTACCTTCTGCAATTAAGCATAGTTTAAGCGAACTGCCCATGGGCAACATTTCGTGCTCACCTAGCTTTTCAAGCCACGCTGCCAAGTCCGGGCTGGGATGCGAGCGACTACCCACAACACGCCAAGTGGAAGCAGCTTCCGGCTCGCCCGCAACACGAATCTCATGGCGTTCGCCATTCGCTTCCACTTTAAATGCACCTAAACCTTCAGCGGCAACATAAGCGGTTTCAAGCGCCGGAGCGGTAACAACACCCAACACGGGCTTACCGTTTTCAATCAGCGCAATATTAACGGTGAACTCACCGTTACGCTTGATAAACTCTTTAGTCCCGTCAAGCGGGTCTACCAACCAATAGCGGCCATTGCCGTCTACACCGGCAAAGCCTTCTGCGTCTTCTTCAGAGAGTATAGGCAACTGTAAAGAAAGCGCCTGCAAGCCGCTTACAATCACATGGTGAGCAGCTTGATCCGCTTCAGTTAATGGGCTTTTGTCTTCTTTTTCTTCCACGCTAAATTCGCGTGCATAAACCGCCATAATGGCATCGCCCGCTTCACGAGCAATACGTTCCACAGAATCCAATAACGCTTGATCAATCATTTTGTCATTTCCTTATGATTAAGCCACCAAACAACGACTGGCTGCTTGGTGGCTTATCAGTATTTACATTACGTGTTTAACCTACACTGCATGGAAATCAGCTAATTAGGCCACGCTCACGCAACGTCTTAATCACGCTATCAGCCGCTTCTTCGGCACTCATTTCTGAGGTCTTCAGATGAACATCTGGCGACTCAGGTGCTTCATACGTTGAATCAATGCCTGTGAAGTTTTTCAACTCACCTCGACGGGCCTTTTTATAAAGACCTTTAGGATCACGAGCTTCTACTACATTTAGCGGTGCATCTACGAAAATCTCGATGAATTCACCTGCTTCCAGCAAATCTCGCGCTAGTTGACGCTCGCTACGGAAAGGCGAAATAAACGCGGACATAACGATCAACCCAGCATCAACCATCAGCTTGGCAGTTTCCGCTACGCGACGCACGTTTTCAACGCGATCAGCATCAGTAAAGCCTAAGTCACGATTTAAACCATGACGAACGTTATCACCGTCCAGTAAGTAGGTATGCTGGCCCTGGGTAAATAGCTTTTTCTCAACCAGGTTAGCGATCGTTGATTTGCCAGCACCAGAAAGGCCTGTAAACCATAGAACTGCCGGTTTCTGGCCCTTCGCCAACGCACGTGCCTGCTTATCAATATCCACATGTTGCATATGAATATTCTGGCTACGACGAAGGGCAAAATGCAGCATACCTGCACCCACCGTATTATTCGTCATACGGTCAATCAGGATGAAGCCACCGGTATCGTGGTTATCTTGATAAGCATCAAAAGCAACCGCACGGTTGAGGCTAATCGTACAGACACCAATGCCGTTCAAATCAAGCTGTTTGCCAGCCGTGTGTTCCAGCGTATTAACGTTAACCTGATATTTAATATCAGTAACGGTCGCTGACACCATCTGGGTGCCTAGCTTCATTAAGTAAGGGCGACCCGGCAGCAGCGGCGCCTCATGCATCCACACCAACGTTGTTTCGAACTGATCAGCCGTATGCGCAGGCTGCTCTACACCGGAGATGACATCACCCCGAGAGATATCAATTTCATCTTCCAGCAACAGTGTTACCGACTGTCCTGCCACCGCCTCATCCAAATCACCATCAAAGGTATAGATGCGTGACACCGTGCTGGTTTTACCAGAAGGCTGAACACGAATCTGATCGCCAGGGCGAACAACACCACTGGCTACCATCCCAGAAAAACCACGGAAATCCAGGTTAGGACGATTCACCCACTGCACTGGCATCCGGAAGGGAGAGCGCTGCAAATGCTCGGCATCTAGCTCTACGGTTTCCAAATAGCCCATCAGCGTAGTGCCGTGATACCAAGGCATGTGCGGGCTTGGCTCAATAACGTTATCGCCTTTCAACGCCGACATGGGGATAAACGTAATATTTTCCAAACCGAGCTGTTTGGCAAACGTACGGTACTCTTCAACGATTTGGTCAAAACGCGCTTTAGAGTAATCCACCAAGTCCATTTTATTGATGGCAACGACGACATGCCGCATGCCCATCAAAGACATTAAAAAACTGTGGCGACGAGTCTGTGTCAAAATGCCGTGGCGCGCATCAACCATCAAAATAGCAGCGTCTGCCGTGGAAGCACCGGTCACCATGTTACGGGTGTACTGCTCATGCCCAGGCGTATCAGCAACGATAAACTTGCGCTTTTCGGTGGAGAAAAAGCGATACGCTACATCGATAGTGATGCCTTGCTCGCGCTCTGCTGCCAAGCCATCAACCAGCAGCGCGAAGTCCATGTCGCCGCCCTGAGTACCGAACTTTTTAGAGTCAGCTTCAATAGCAGCCAACTGATCTTCAAAGAGCAGCTTGGATTCAAACAGCAAGCGGCCAATCAGGGTGCTTTTACCGTCATCGACGCTGCCGCAAGTAATAAAGCGCAGCAGGCCTTTGTGCTCATGAGCCTTCAAATAACCTTCGATATCTTCGGCAATCAGTTCAGATGAGTGCGACATTAGAAATACCCCTCTTGCTTTTTCTTCTCCATGGACGCTGCGCTGTCATGATCAATCACACGCCCCTGACGCTCAGAGGTCTTAGTCAGCAGCATCTCTTGGATAATGGCTGGCAGCGTATCGGCATCAGACTCCACCGCCCCTGTTAGGGGGTAGCAGCCAAGCGTGCGGAAACGAACCTTACGCATCATCGGGACTTCACCCGGCTCCAGCGGCATGCGCTCATCATCCACCATGATCAACGCACCATCACGCTCAACCACAGGGCGCTCTGCCGAGTAGTAAAGCGGCACGATGGGAATATTCTGCAGATGGATATACTGCCAGATATCCAGCTCGGTCCAGTTAGAGATGGGGAACACACGAATAGACTCTTTAGGATTCTTACGCGTGTTGTACAGCTTCCACAGCTCAGGACGCTGATTTTTCGGGTCCCAACGGTGTTGAGCAGAGCGGAAAGAGAACACGCGCTCTTTAGCACGAGACTTCTCTTCATCACGACGAGCACCGCCAAAGGCCGCATCGAACCCGTACTTATCAAGTGCTTGCTTCAGGCCTTCGGTTTTCATCACATCGGTGTGAATCGCCGAGCCATGCGTAAACGGGTTAATGTCTTTCTCAATGCCTTCTGGGTTGATATGCACCAGAAGATCCATACCAATTTCTTCGGCCATTTTATCGCGGAATTCATACATCGCACGGAATTTCCAGCGCGTATCCACGTGTAACAATGGAAACGGCGGCGGCCCAGGCGCAAACGCCTTACGTGCCAGGTGCAGCATGACCGCAGAGTCTTTACCTACGGAGTAAAGCATTACCGGGTTTTCGGCCTCGGCGACCACTTCGCGCATAATCTGGATGCTTTCCGCTTCCAGTCGCTGTAAATGGGTGAGTGATGTCATCATCTTTCCCGACGTTGTGTTAAAAACTGTTTTCAAGTGGTCGCTCGCAGCACCGCCTTAAAAACCCTGCAAAATTAGCAGCATGTTGATGCTGAATAACGATTTACCTTGCTTACCTCAGGTGCTGTTAGGCACTAAGCGCTAAATTAGCAGGCACAGGCACTAGACAAAACGGCGTCTGCTGCGCCAACCAATCGGTAATTTCAGGGCTAGCGGTTAGCAACGCTCCCTGAAACACCAGCACCTTCACGCCATTGGCGTTCAAGGCAGCAAATACAGATAGATATGCCTGGGCGTCTGGCGGGCTTTCAAAGCAGCGCATCAGCAAACGGCCTCTCGACCCATGCAAATAAATCTGGAACAGCGACTTCGTAGGATGAGCAACATGTCGAACGCCCCCCTGCCACCGCTGGTCAGCCTCTTTCAGCTTATTGAAGCGCGGAGCTACTGCGGTTCGAAACCAGCGACCCTGTTGTGAGCGCTGCGTTGCTAAGGCACTTAGTTTCCAAGGCTCATGCTTTAGCCCCTGCGCTTCCCACCAATGTTCAATGGCCCGCTGAGAGAGCACAACACCATGCTGAATAGCCAACCACTCGGCTAATCCGGCACTGCTCCAGCCTGGCTCAATCAAATGCGGCGTCTCTGCTGCCCATTGGCTTGGAACTTGATCTGATACTTGAGCAGGTTGTTGAAAAAGCGCCTGCCACAATAACGATTGAACATCCGCACTAAGCACGTTTGCCTGACCTTTTAACCGCCCACGTGGCTTAACAGGAACAGCCGCCCACCCGCCTTCACGAAAGGCTTTCCACGCTGCCGAAACAGTAGGCGCTGACAACCCTGTTTGTTGACTGACCACCGCGACGGTGTAGCCATCTAAGCGTAGCTGAACAGCCTGCTTACGACGTGCATTCAACAATTCAGGCGATAAATGTTTAGTGCTCAATATATCCTTTAACCTTTTGATTTTTAAAAAATAATTATCATTGGAAAATACTATTTAAAGCAATTATTAGACACCATCATAAAAGCCTGCGTAAAATCCAGCAAGCACCTAGCGTATTTTTTGGTTTTATAAGGACCCACAATGACTCCCTGGGCCGTTTTATTTTCAATTACTGTTTTGCTCGTCCTACTAATCAGCGGCAAGGTTAAGCCTGCGATTGCCTTTGTTACCCTTGCAGGCCTGTTTTTGCTGTTTGGGTTTGTTGATACCAGCACGTTGCTAATGCAATACACCAACCCCGCCTTGGCTACGCTACTCTTACTACTATTGGTATCACTTGCATTAGAGCGCTCGCCACTGCTGGACTGGCTTTCCCGCCACTTACTCAAAGGCCACCCCCGCTTAGCCACGGCTCGGCTAATGGGCAGCACTGCAGTGCTTTCTGCATTTTTGAACAACACCGCAGTCGTTGCAGCTTTTTTAGGGGCTATTTCCCGCCAACAGCGGATTGCACCATCACGGCTATTAATTCCGCTTTCTTACGCCTCGATTTTAGGAGGGATCACTACGCTGGTAGGCACATCCACTAACTTGGTGGTGAACTCATTTAATCTTAGCGCCAGCGGTAGTGAGCTAGGCATGTTTCAATTTAGTTTAGTGGGCGTGCCTGTCGCATTAATTACGCTATGCATACTGCTTTGGCGGGCGAATGCCCTACCTCACCATCGCTTGGAAGACACCGACGAAAAGCTCTCCTACTTTCTTGCTGCAGATGTAGAAGCCGACTCACCGATGATTGGCAAGAGTATTGAAGAGAACGGCTTAAGAAGCCTAAATGGGCTTTATCTATTAGAAATTGAACGCCAAGGCCGCCTAATCAGCCCGGTTGCGCCAGAAGAACGCCTTCAAGCGGCCGATACGCTGGTGTTTACTGGAGAAGTGAGCAAAGTTCAGGCACTACAACGCTTTCCTGGGCTCAATCTATTTGGCCATCAAGCCGATAACCTACTCGCCACCAATTTAGTAGAAGTGGTTATTTCCCACGAATCAGAACTTTCCAGCAAAACCCTACAGGACGTCGATTTCCGCAGTATGTTTAGTGCAGGGGTTGTCGGCATACGCCGTGGCGGGAAACGCCTGGAGGGTCAGCTTGGCAAAATCCCCCTGCGGGTGGGCGATTGCCTGCTCCTAGCTGTGAGTGCCGACTTTCGTCAACACCGCAATATAGACCGTAACTTCCATCTGCTCAGTGGCAGTTTCACACGCCCGCAGCTCACGCGAAAAGAGAGCGCTATTACCCTGGGCGGATTTGCAACGGTTATCGCACTGGCGACGGCCAACTTGCTACCGCTGTTTCATGGCTTGCTACTGTTGCTGGGCGGCCTATTGCTATTAAAAGTGATTAGCTTGGCAGAATTACGCCGCCGCTTTCCGTTTGAGCTTTGGCTGATTATTGGCTCTGCATTGGGGATAGCGCAAGCGTTAGAAAATTCAGGGGCCGCCGCTGTTCTGGCAGGGGGAATGCAGTGGATGTTTAGCGGTTACGGCGTTTACGCTGCCTTTATTGGCTGCTACCTACTAACCCTATTGCTAACCGAAACAGTTACCAATAACGCCGCTGCCGCCCTGGCTTTCCCTATTGCCTGGAGCACCGCCCAAGCCTTTGGTGTCGACCCCTTGCCATTTGTGATGGCAGTTGCCTACGGTGCCAGCGCCTGCTTTTTAATTCCCTTTGGCTATCAGACCCACCTGATGGTGTATTCACCGGGCCGCTATAAGATTACTGATTTCTTCAAGATTGGTTTACCCGTCAGCATCACCTACTCGGCCGCAGTCTTAGTGATTACACCGATGGTGTTTCCTTTTTGAGCACGACCAAAAAAAAGCCGCTGCAGCATGAGCTGAGCGGCTTTATTTACTAATACGATTCTGTCTAACCTTACACGTCGTAGCCCGCTTCGCGAGCGAGCGTCGTGTTGGCTTTTAGCCACCCTTCAATGTGTCCACAATCAAAAGTCCGGCCATGCATCCGGAACGCCTGTACAATTTTACCCTCCTGCATCAAGCGGTCGATAGCATCCGTTAACTGAATTTCATTACCCGCACCAGGCGGCTGATCACGTAGCAGCTCCATGACGCGATAAGGAAGCACGTAACGACCAATGACTGAAAGACGAGAAGGTGCTTCTTCAGGCAATGGCTTTTCTACGACGCCACGCATAGTTGCACTTTCGCCAGCGGCAGGCTCATCACAGTCCACAATACCATAACGATCAACATCCTCCTGAGGTACCGCTTCCACCATAATTTGCGAAGCATCGTTGGCACCCCAGCGCTCTACCATGCTACCTAAATCACAGATATTGCTACCAACCTGGGGCTTTACCAACACATCAGGAAGAATGACGGCAAATGGCTCGTCTTTATCCAATAGATGCGCAGCACAGAAAATTGCATGGCCTAAACCTTTTGCGTTGGGCTGGCGAACACTGGTCACTTTAAGTTTTTTGGGAGAAATAGCAGACAGTGTTTCCAATAACGCATCTTTACCTTTACTGGCAAGTGAATGCTCAAGCTCAAAGTGCGCATCAAAATGGTCTTCTATGGCCGACTTACCCGCTCTGGTCACCAAGATTATTTCATTGATGCCTGCCGCCAGCGCTTCTTCCACCACATGCTGAATCAATGGACGATCCACAACGGGCACCATCTCCTTAGGGATCGCTTTGCTGATGGGCAGCAGGCGTGTGCCAAAACCGGCGACCGGAATAATCGCTTTGCGCACTTGAGTCATTAATTACTTCCTTTATCGTTTCGTTGCTTACGCCACTCATTCACTTTATGCAGCAGTTGAGTAGTACTCGGATCTTCTACATTTTGATGCTCAACCGGCTCATCAGCCAACGTTTGATACAAACTTGTTGCCAATCGCTTGCCAAGCTCTACACCTGGCTGATCAAAGGGATTTAAATTCCACAATACCGACTGAACAAACACCTTGTGTTCATAAAGCGCTAACAAGGCACCAATTGACCATGCATTTAACGTTTTCAACAATACAACAGAATTGGGCTGATTGCCGCGATACCCCTGCGCCATATAACCACGAAGTGATTGAGGGATAGCATCATCACCTAATGCGAACAGCTGGGATTGAGCTAGGCAGTGGGCTAAGGTTAACTGCTCCTGGGCTTCGAGTGAACGGCTGATTTTTTCACAGGCCGCCACTGGGCGCTGTGCAACAGCCACAAAATCAGCACTAACCGTATGGCTACCTTGATGTAAAAGTTGATAAAACGCATGCTGGCCATTAGGCCCCACATCTCCCCATAAAATGGGGCATGTTGCATGGGAAACAGAACGCCCATCCAAGCCAACACTTTTACCGTTAGATTCCATTTCTAACTGTTGCAAATACGCAGCTAAGCTCTTTAAACGACCATCGTATGGCAACACGGCATGAGTGGGAATATTCAAAAACTGCGAGTTCCACGCCCCAACCAAGGCCATCAATACTGGTAAATTTGATGCTAACGGCGCCTCCAGAAAATGCTTATCCATGGCATGCGCCCCTTCCAACAGAGCATCGAAGTACTCCACTCCCAGTTGCATCGCCACGCTTATTCCAATAGGCGACCACAGCGAAAAGCGCCCGCCGATCCACTCTTTGAACACCAGCTGCTGCGCTTCTGGAATGCCAAAATCTGTCATTTTTTCAGGCTTAGATGACACGCCAATCAACTGGTAACGGCAAACGGTCGCTTCATCTACCTCTAGTGCGTGACTTAACCACGCAAGCGCCGTACGTACGTTAAACTGAGTATCTGCGGTAGTGAAAGATTTGGAGGCCAGCACCAATAGCGTGGTCGCAGGGTTTAAGCACTCCATTAAGGGCAGCAGCTGCGCGCCATCCATCGTGGAAACATAATGTACGTTCACTTTAGTAATACTGGGGCGATCTGCTAACGCTTCACTGATCAGTTTCGGTCCCAAGTCAGAACCACCCACACCAATATGCACAATATCGGTGATCGCTTGCCCGGTAGCGCCATACCACTCACCACGATGAACCCGCTTAACCATCTCCGACATACGCTCACGCTGGTGCTGACAAAAAGCCGCTGCACTTTCCATCCCCTCTGGCGGCTCTTCGTTAGCTGGCCACCTTGCAGCCATGTGCAGGGCAGCACGCCTTTCAGACGTATTGACCTGCTCACCAGCAAACAGCGCCTGCCGTTTAGCAGTTAGCCCACAGCTTTCTGCCCATGCCGTTAAAAGCTCGATGGTTTCAGTCGTTAAACGCTGCTTGCTGAAATCAATATGCAGGCTACCGAAGGTGAATGCCAATGCACGGGCACGCTGTTGAGCACAGGCAGAATCATTACCTAAAAGATCACTTAAGGACTGGGCGTAAAGATGTTCTGCATGCACATGCAGTTCATTTACGGGTGTATAAACACGTGGATTTACGTTAGAAAGCGGTGAGTTCATATTGTCTTCCTTGATAAATTAAGGGATGACCTGACAAATATACAAGGCAAAAGCCAAGCCAAATCACCCCTCATCACATTCAACGCGAGAGTTTACAATAGGATGACAAAGAATTGTTAAGTAAGAGTAGCAATCTCGTACTCCGATAGCTGCCTTTGCGGGTGCGCTTCGCTTACCACGCACTACAACATCAGTGCATTCTATAAGTTATGTAGCGCGTGGTAACGCCTCTCGCGAGGAACGAGCGAAGGCGGCACCCGCGGGAGGCGGCGGAACGACATCCAGAGGTGTCGAAATCAACCCCACCACCGCTTCGCGCTGCCTTTGCGGGTGCGCTTCGCTTACCACGCACTACAACATCAGCATTCTATAAGTTATGTAGCGCGTGGTAACGCCTCTCGCGAGGAACGAGCGAAGGCGGCACCCGCGGGAGGCGACGGAACGACATCCAGAGGTGTCGAAATCAACTCACCCCAGCACCGCTTCGCGCTGCCTTTGCGGGTGCGCTTCGCTTACCACGCACTACAACATCAGCATTCTATAAGTTATGTAGCGCGTGGTAACGCCTCTCGCGAGGAACGAGCGAAGGTGGCACCCGCGGGAGGCGGCGGAACGACATCCAGAGGTGTCGAAATCAACCCACCCCAGCACCGCTTCGCGCTGCCTTTGCGGGTGCGCTTCGCTTACCACGCACTACAACATTCGTATATTCAACAGGTTATGTAACATGTGACAACGCCCACTACTTGCCCTTTAGCACACCAGAAAGCAACGCGGTGGCGCTTTCAATTAACTCGTCCAAATGCTGCGAGCCTTTGAAGCTTTCAGCGTACACTTTATAGAGCGATTCAGTACCACTGGGGCGGGCCGCAAACCAACCATTGTCAGTTGTTACCTTCAAACCACCAATGGCTGCGCCGTTGCCGGGGGCATTAACCAATACCGCGGTGATCGGGTCACCGGCTAACGTGGATTCCGTAACACTGTCAGCAGTAAGCTTCTTAAAAGCTGCTTTTTCTTCAGCTGTACAGGCAGTATCGACGCGCTTGTAGAACGGCTCGCCGAAGCGTTCGGTTAATGAACGGTAGTACTCACTGGGCGTTTTACCTGTGACCGCAGTAATTTCAGCCGCTAACAAGCAAAGCGCAATGCCGTCTTTATCAGTAGACCAAGCCTTTCCATCGCGCGTTAACAAGCTCGCACCAGCACTCTCTTCACCACCGAAGGCGAGCCAGCCATCGTGCAACCCTTCAACAAACCACTTAAAGCCAACCGGCACTTCATAAAGCTCACGTTGATGGGCAGCCACAACCCTATCAATCATCGAAGAAGACACCAGCGTCTTACCTACGTTGAGCGTTTCCGCCCACTCAGGACGATGGCCAATCAAATAGTCCACGCACACCGCTAAAAAGTGATTCGGATTCATCAACCCGTTGGCATCCACAATGCCGTGGCGATCAGCGTCAGGGTCGTTACCAAAAGCGAGATCAAAGCGATCTTTGATCTTTAACAAGTTAGCCATGGCATCAGGGCTAGAGCAATCCATACGAATCTTACCGTCGTGATCCAACGGCATAAAATCGAAACTGGCATCTGTTGATGTATTGACCACCTCAAGATTCAAGCCATAGTACTCAGCCACTGCTTGCCATACTGGCAGCGCTGTTCCACCCATGGGGTCAACGCCAAGAGTGAGATTAGCGTTTTGGATAGCAGCCATGTCCACCACGTCGCCCAACTGAGCTACATAGTGGGCGGTGAAATCATACTCTTGCGCATGCGCCAACGCCTGCTCTAACGGCACCGGTGTAATATCACATAACTGACGTAGCAAATAGGCATTGGCGCGAAGCTCAATCCATTTTGTTGCTTCGGTATCCGCTGGCCCGCCATGCGACGGGTTGTACTTAATACCGCCATCTTCAGGTGGATTATGGGAAGGGGTAATAATCAAACCATCGGCTAACGCAGTGTCTGGTGCTGCTTGATGATTGAGTTGGTTATGCTGCAAAATTGCACGACTGACCAGTGGTGTAGCCGTAATACCATTATCTTTTTCAATGAATACAGGCACCTTATTGGCGGCCAGCACCCGCAACGCACACTCCCATGCGGGTTTTGAAAGTGCATGAGTATCGTAGCCAAGGAACATAGGGCCTTGATAGCCTGCCTCAGAGCGGTAATCCACCACCGCTTGAGTGATTGCAAAAATATGCGCAGCGTTAAAGGTGCGATCTGTAGCCCGTCCTCGGTGACCTGAGGTTCCAAATGCCACTCGCTCTTTTGTGATATTGGCATCTGGGGTTTCATCAAAAAACGCCTTAACGATGGCATCCATTCTACTTGCTCCCTCATTTACATTTGATTGGTTCGCGCGCGCTTGCCAGAACCTTAGTGCACGCTGCGGATTACCGATTTCACTGGCGTCTTTTGCGGCCTGCTGCGCCATTTTAGCCGTCGCCATTGGATTATTAAGTAGCTGCTCAATAGCAGCTTGCCAAGCCTCTGGGACATCTTCTACCAACAGCCCATTGACCCCGTCGCTCACCACATCGGTATAAGGATAACGATTAGAATAGACACCTACTCCGCCCATCGCAGCTATATCGAGAAACTTAATAAATGACTTGCCCTGATTAAAGGGTGTGTTTAATAACGGCGCTAGACCAATGTGCAGCTGACACTTAGCCTGATAATTGCGAAAAGCGTGCCAAGGTAGCGGGTCTGGTGCCAAAACATTAGGTAATTCTACCAAGGCCTTTGGCGTATGCTTACCCAGCATCAGCTCAAGCTGTGTGTCGTTGCGAGTTTGCTGAATAGCCTGCAGTGCAGGAGCAATGTGCATTAAGTCATTCAGGTGCGCTCTAGTACCGTGGAAACCAATTCGCCACGGTGCTGAGGATGAAGGAGATGACTCAAAGTGAGTCTTTATTGGCAGCGTAGCAATAAGAGGCGGCGTTAAGACTGATACGCACTGGTGATGAGGACGAAAACGCTCAGCCAACATATCGCTGCAAGCAATTACCTCATTACTTAATGCCACTAAGCGGGGTTGAAGCTTAGCGATACGCGCCATACGTTTCCGATAAGCTGGCGGAAGCGCTGGATCGCTAGCTGCCGCCTCAATATCATCATCAATTAGATAACCGATATAGCCAAATGCTTGGCGATGCCGTTCTAGCCAGCGCAGCCAACTCAACGGTAACGAGCGGCATAACAACACATTTGCGCCAGCATACTGGTGCAAAAAAGAGCGGCCATGACGCCAAGCTGCACCAAAAGAGCGCGAAGTAACAGCGCGCTCAACCGTTGCCCCCTGACGTCGCAGCACCGGAGCTGCTGATTCGAGAAAGTAGATATCTTCTGTGGGCAGGCCACTATCGCTAAGAACGATAAACGTATTATTTTGCACATAAAACCTGTACAGGCCGGATAAATACTATTCTTCGCTAAGAACAACTTTCTTTTCCCAAGCCCATGCATGACGAATAATTGTCTCTAAATCAGCATATTGCGGACGCCAATCCAAAGCTTCTTTTGCCAGGGTAGCATCTGCCACTAACGTTGCAGGATCACCAGGACGACGCAGACCTTCTTCGACAATAACCTCTTTACCATCTTCAGCCACGACCTTTTGCACAGCAGAAATCACTTGTTGAACAGAATATCCCAGCCCATTACCCAAGTTATATGCAAGCGCTCCCTGCAACTGTTGAGCGTTCAATGCATGTAATGCAAGAGCATGAGCAGAACACAAATCTTCGACATGGATATAATCGCGTACACAAGTGCCATCTTCGGTAGCGTAGTCGCGTCCAAAAACTGTAATGTGGCTGCGTCGGCCTGATGCAGCCTGTAAAATAATAGGTATCAGGTGCGTCTCAGGATCGTGGCACTCACCAATATCGCCTTCAGGATCCCCTCCACAGGCGTTGAAATAACGCAAACAAACGGAGTTAAGGCCATGAGCACTGTAAAAATCCTGCAATATACGCTCAACCATTAGCTTGCTAGCACCGTAAGGGTTGATAGGCGTTTGAGCATGGGCTTCATCAATAGGCACATATTCTGGCTCGCCAAATGTCGCCGCAGTGGAAGAAAATATAAAGTGTCGTGTGCCATGCCTAACCATCACCTCTAGTAGGTTAAGCGTGTTGGATACATTGTTACGGTAATACTTACCTGGTTGTTGAACAGACTCGCCCACTAAGCTTGCAGCGGCAAAGTGCATCACGCCATCAAAAGTATATTGGTGGAACAGCTGCTCAAGTAAATTGGTATCAGCTAAATCACCAACTACCAGTTTTCCGTATCTAGCCAAAGAACGAAAACCGGTGGAAAGATTATCTAAAACCACCACATCATGACCTTGGCGAGCTAACTGCTTCACCATATGAGATCCAATATAGCCTGCGCCACCAACAACTAAAATTTTCATATATTCACCTTACTATCACTCCGGCACCAGAAAAGCTCTTGTTTACCGGATGCTTTAAAGTCTAATAAAAATCCTTGACTGATTAATGTGTTGAAAATTTCTATAATTTCATCATCACCTAATATCATAGGGTGTATTTCAACAATAATTTTACGAACACTAGTTAAGTCTAATTCTCTGAAAAAAGCTGCTTCACCACCTTCAATATCAACAATCAGTGTTGTAGGAGCCAGCTCAGCAATAACGCTATTTTTCTCTAAGGCTGGCACCTCAACTTGCTCGAAGTAACCCTCTGCTGGCTGCAGCAAGCTACTCCCCCAGAAGGCAGGTGTTACATAAAAAGCCTGCAAGCCAGGTTTATCCAGCAAAACCGCGTTTTTGACATTAAACACTACGTCATTATGCTGCATATTTTTAGCAATAAACGGTAACAGTGCAGGATTAGCCTCAAACGCAGTATAAGAAGCGGGATTACATCGCATCATTGCTGTCACGCCCATAAAACCGATACCAGCGCCAAGTTCCAGAACTCTATCATCAGGCTCTATGAAACGCGTTAATAGCTCAGCCTCTTTATGCTCATAGCTTCCTTCCACCAATGACTGGAGCAAAGGAGAAGGTGGATGTTTTGGGAACGAAAGATAGATGCCCTTGACCTCGCACTCACCACTCTCAGCTGCGTCTATATAACGACCATACTCTTGCACCTTTTTTTTTAGAAAAGGACCATCGGGACGAAAATAAAGAGCACGTAGCATTAATTTCTGTGATTGGTAGAGATCAATCCACTCTAAAGATGTCGCCGTATCTCTAAAAATATCAGCAACGTTATGCCGCTGACTGCCATTCAACGTATTATCTAAGGGAATATTTACAAGCAGACTAGCTATTTTCGCTCTTAGCCACTCAGTCACGCCATTAAGTGCAGCGGCATCGCTGAGTAAATCAACATCAACTTTTGTTAAACAGACATTCATACGCTGTCCTTAACCATTACGTGTGAGGCGATGCCACCAATATGAAAAATGATACTTACATGAATCAGTAGACAATTTTTTATGCTGAAGCTGATCATAACGACGTTGCAGCTGCCGATGGGAGCGATCAAGAGCGACAAGAGCCAGCATAGCCTGTTTAGCTATTTGTTCCACATCCGCAGAATGAAGATCACTTTCATGAGGGCTATGCGCCATGTAACTGTTGTAAAATTCCGATGACCACCAAGCAGCACTATTTTCCATCTCTTGTTGCTGCTCATCAGGAAGAACTTTCAAAAGCTGCTGATTACTTCTCTGGTAATAGCGTAAACAAAGCAAAACATGATCTTTATTAAGCACCCAAGGTGTTGGTTCTTTTGGCAACTCAACGTGACGAGCCACTACGAATTCTATCTCAGAGTTATGCGGCCCACCTCGAAGGTCTTTATGCTGTTGAAAAAAACGCAACAAGTAACCAGGCAAACTTGTATTTGTTCGGGTAACATCTGGAGCAGCCTGTTTAATTAAATGATAGAAGTCAGTAACAACATCACTGGGAAGCAACCGTACTGTTACAGAATTTACACCAGGAACCACTAGCCATGACTCATAAGCATCATACCAATCAGCTTTTACTATATTAATTTTGAGCCAGTCTTCAAAAGGCTGCCCTGTCCAGGCACCCCATTGCCACCATGCAGAGTTTAACCACTGTAGCTGAGGGCGGACATACATAATAATGTCAGCTTCAAGACCTAAGCGTCTTAATATATTCATCTTAGCAAACTGAGCTGATTGGTTGCCCCATGCTTCGTTTGACAATACAAGAGTACTTTTCGAACCAGCGAGATCAAAAAGACGTTTCCTACATGCCTGCCAATGTTCATTGTCCCACTGATCAATTTTTAACGAAGAAACCGAAGGTATATAGCCAGTAGCAGATGTATTTGCCAACTGGTTGAGCTTCTCACCACTGATAACATCAGCATTTTCACGAATTACCGTGTAACGATAATTATTAGAAAGGTGATGTTGAGACAAAGCTGCTTGTAATGCGCTGCTACCACACTTAGGCATACCAACATGCAAAATAGCAGGAACAGCACGGCTAGCCATTCAGCTGCTCCATTACGTCGATAACGTGCTGAGCTACTTCTTCATGTGAAGGCCAAGGAATACCTCGCCACTCCGAGTTAGGGGTTGGAAGCGGTTCATAAAACAATTGTCCACTCTCACGTCCCAAGTATGTTTCAGCAATGTAACGATACGTTTTCATCTGATCTTCTACGAGACGAATGCGAAACTCTGGCTTCAACATATCCTGGATATTATTTTGCGTGTCTTCACTAGTAACTTGCTTTGCATGCGATAAAAGCGCAGCACGAACTGCATCACTGGTGTTTACTCGTTGAAAGGTATCCATCAGTTGGAGCGAGCGTATCGGTAACGATACATTGTCACGCTGAGCCATTGTAGGTAGTTTGGAAATCAAAGTTTGCTGCCCTATTGATGATAAAAAATCACTGGCTAAATCCGGTTGATTTTGCTCAAACTCATAAGGGCGCACAATGATGTTTTCACGTCCAACAGCGTCAGCCCAACGATCAATTAAATACCTATAGTCACCATAACGTGGATTCTTTTTTTGTTGAAAATTAATAAACCCATAAGGCCCACGGTTCCATGGTGGTAAATGCTTCATTTTTACCGCTTGAGCATAGGCTGAAAGCCACCAGTGATCATGGCGACGTAAATAAACAATTACTTTCAGTGGATAGCTTTCAAAAAAAGTATTCAGTTTATTAAAAGACTTATTCAGTAAAAAATCTTCAGAGCTAATGATCACTTGTCGTGTGTCAGAAGTAATTTCACTTTCTAAAGATTTTAATAGTTTACTAGGTGAGCACAGCCACTCTGAGGGAACACCAGGATTGCAAAATCCTAGGGAAGCACTTAGGGAGTAGTGAGCTGCACCAATACGACCTGCGTTAGGATATAAGATGCCATGTTTAGCTAACTGGCCACTTATATGTTGTAAATAGCTCTGAAGCGCAGTGGTACCCGTTTTGTTCATACCTACATGCAAGACAACTTCGGGCTTAGGTTTTTTAAAAAATTGACGAATCATTAACTGACCTTCCATAGCCCTTATAAAACGCCTGCGATTCAAGCGCGATTAAAAAGCTAAGTTTAAAAAATCATCAAAGCAACTAGACAATCAGGTGAGATACTCTACTAAAAATTGTTATTTTTTCCTGTTTTACCCAAGTTTCCCAGTCGCACACTTCACTCCAATCGCTCAAAAAAACAAAATCAATGGAGGCGTCTCTGGCGGCTAGATAATCATATTTACTGTCTCCTAAAAACAATGCGGGTTGTGTAATGTTTCTACTTTCAAGCTCACGACTGAGGATTTCATCTTTAGTATCTGGACTACCAAAAATACCGCCATCGAACAACTCGGCAATTCCCCTCACAGAAAATATCTCACGAAGTTCTGCTTGATCTCCTCCAGAAACAATCAGCCAGCGGGCTTCGGGTGTCTTCTTTCGCAAGGTTTCTAAGCCAGGAGCTATATCACAGCTTATTAGGCCTTCACGCACCTCTGAAGCGTAGCGGTTTAAAAGCGCATCTAAGTCTGGGCCGACTTTATCTGGAGTTACAAGGTTTTCGAGAAAGTAGGCAAATTTTTTGTAGCGTGAGACACCACCATGCTGCACGTGATAGTTCACTAGTGCTTGAGCAGCTGACTCACCATAAGGCAAGGCAGCTTGATAAAACGCATCAGTCTTAACACGATTAGAGTTCAGAACCACACCGTCGCAGTCAAATACAAAAGTTTTATATGTAAAAACATCAGAATTCATCATAAAACTCTTTTAAAGCTAACGACATTTGGTAATCTTCATACTCATCAATATCTACACCAGATATCTTACACACTTGATGCTTTAAGGGCTTCTGGCCCAAAAAATACCCTTCCGCTAAAGTATCGACTTTGTTTCGCATATAGAGTCCATTCGTAACGCGGTAAATATTGGGTAGTTCTTGACTAATTGTATGATTTTTATCTGCACGATAATTTAGCGGCCCTTTGTCGTTCCAAAAGTACTCTTTCAAAAGGTTTACTGAAACAAGGCTGTCGTGACTTTTAGCTTCAACAACTTTTTGCAAATAGAGTTCAAAGGCTTCACGATATTCAGATGGCTTCATCAGCGGAACTACTGCTGTTACCCACGCAAAATGATCCGTAGGAACATCATTTACAATACCAGTAATTACCTCACTGAAAGAAGCATCATGTCCTGTACTCAAGTAGTCGTTGCGCGGTAAATATTCAACACCCATATTATGAGCAATTTCTTTAACACGTTCAGAATTGGAACTTAAAAAAATTCGATCAGAACGCTGTATACGCTTTAGCTGATCGACCTTCCATTCTACAAGATTAAGCTCCTTATGAAATGGTAAAAAAATTTTCTGCTTTACTCTGCTACTGCCTTCACGTACGGGAATAACAACAGAAATATTAGAGAAATCGTTCATTGGGCCAACTCTTTTAGTTGCTGACAAGCTTCAAGGTAAATATTTACATCTACCGAGTACGCAAGATAAGTAAATCCTTCTTTTTGAAGTAGTTTGGCATTTTCTGGGGTATCACAAAAGGCACCTAGCACCACTCCTTTTGCTTTAGCCTTTTGTGCAATTTCTTGCATCAATGTTACTACCTCAGGAGCACTTACCTCACCAGGCTTTCCAACCGACTGTGATAAATCATACGGTCCGACAAAAAGCACATCGAAACCAGGAACGTCTAATATTGCATCTAAATTATTGACGCCTTCAAGACCTTCTACCTGCAATACTACAATTGATCGGTTGGCTTCAGAAAAGTAGTCAACTTTATCTTGGCTGCCAAACTGTGCTGCTCTTACAAAGCGACAAACTCCACGACTACCAAGCGGGTAGAATCGTGCTGCATCAACCGCTGCTTTTGCCTGAGCAGCTGTATTAATATTAGGTACCTGAACGCCTGCAGCACCTGTATCCAATGCGCTACCAATCGCGTGGGCGTCAACTCCTTTCACACGAATAAGGGCACTCATCGAGGTTAGACGACTAGCGCGCACATGATGATGCAGAGTATCTAAACTAACAGGGCCATGCTCAGTGTCCAAAATGATAAAATCCAGGCCAGACAGCCCTGCGGCCTCTACAAAAGCACTATCTATTGTTTTACTAAAAATACCCATTGCAGTTCGATTCTGCATTGTGTCAAGCAATGACATAGCTCCTCCTTAATGAGAACAACCGCTTTATAGTGCGTAAATACTGACACTGTCGAGGTGGTAGCGTGTGGGCGTTACCGCCAAAATTCTTGCAGCTTGTTTAGCAGTTGCATATGCCGAAAGCACTTTATCCATTTCAGCATTTCTTGGGTCATCTGCTCTAAAGCCATCAAACCCTGCCATTAATACCCTGCTTGCGCCACCGCTGCTCGCAACAGCCAGCGCATAAGCCACTACCAGCGAAGTAGGCGCAGTACAGTGCGTCTCAGCAAAGGCAAAGCTATCTGCTTGAACGTTCAAACCAAAGTCTAACACTTCTTTGTTGGCCAAAGATTCACGCACGTCCGCCGGTAACATCGTATAAGGTGTGATTAACGGCTGAGGCAACTTGGTATGTGCCTCACAGTCTGCCAACAGGCGTACGGGATGACAGGCAACACGCAGGTCAATCAACTCGGCTTTAATCGCACTCTGGGTATTAAGCGCCAACACCAGCGGTTTATGATCACGGATATAGCGCTCCAGCGCCAAGCGGTGGCGGGCAACACCAGGTCCGGTGCCTAGCAGCAGCACCTCACGTCCGGCAAAGCGCTCCTTGGGTGACCATTGCCCCTTGGGCTCGCCATGATAGAAGTGACGCGCCGCATCCAGGGTATTGAGGCTGAACTTCTTACCACCTTCTACACGTAAGTGCTCTATTACAGCCAACACATCTTCTTCATCGTAGCGGGAGTCGCTGAGCATTTCTTGAATATAGGTCGGGTGAATGCCGTATTTGCCCGCTAAATAGTAGTACGGATTGGTTCCCCAGCCGTAGTGCTCTTGCATGGGCTTGAAATGCTTACGAAGTAGCGCCATTAAAGGCACCATACTTACCTGCTTATCGCGTCGTTCCGCTAGCTCAATAGCTAACTCTTCAGTGCGAGCATTCCCAGGGCCACGCCCCATACCAGTAACAGTCGCATCTACCCACGTAACGCCTTCATCAATCGCACGTAGAGTATTGGAAAGGGCTAAGCCTAAGTTGTCATGGGTGTGAATCCCCATTGGCCCTTTCCATTCAGTACGCATCCACTGAATAATTTGAGCAGCTTGATCAGGGTTCATGCTACCCATGCTATCAGCAAAATAGAGCGCATCAAGTGGGTAAGATTTAGCCTCACGAGCAAGCGCTTTTACTTCAGCTTCGGTACGATCAGCTACTTGCATTAAATTAAAGCCAACCTTGTAGCCACGCTCTTTTAACCACGTAACAGCAGGCAAAGAAGCCGCAAATTCATGTACATGACAAGCAATACGAACAAGCTCTACTGGAGAATTTTCCGCACTGTTAGGAAACAAACGCTCCAGTGCCTGAACTTGAGGAATATTGCTCACTAGCTCACTACCGTTAATCATAACACCGACCATTAAACCTGCAGGAATGGTTAGGCCACGAATAAACTCATCTGTAGTAAATGCACAAGGCCCTTGGAAGCCTTGATTTTTAAGCGAACGAAGGCCAAGTTCAACAGCATCGACACCAGCGGCTTGCATAGCTACAAGATATTCATGGATAAGGTCTTCAGAAAAATCCCATCCATTGTAATAACCACCATCGCGAAGAGTACAATCTAAGAAAAGCAAATTTTTCATTCTAGCCACCTATTTGATGCGTTTTAAATACTCATTAATTTTTTTCTGTATTAATGGACCATTGGGCCTTAAATACAACGCTTGTCTCATTAAATCAAGAGAAATAGAATAGTTTTCTTTTTTCTCATACAACAAAGCTAAATCGCGTATAATATTTATATATAAATCTTCGCTAAGTCCATATCTTTCAGTAGGGAACTTATCCAACGGAGAAAAACTATTACCAGAGAGAACAACTCTTCCAAAAGATTTCTCAAGTGACTCCTTAACATCTCTTACGTTATCATAAAAACTAAAATCTAGACTTTTAAAACTAGCAATTATATTTTTTTTTATTTTTTCATCAGCCCGGATTGAAAGCCTTAAAAGTTTATCAAGATAATCACTATACGATTTCACTTTATAATGATGTTGTATATTCTCTGAAAACTCCCCATCTGAATCAGATAGTTTACATAAAACCTGATGAAATGAAACCGTGGAGTAGGGAACACTAAGTTCTTTAAAGTGAACTATATCAAACCCACTTTCAAATAAACTCACTGCCGTTTTAAAAAAATCTAAATTTAAACCTACTAAAGCATTCCTACTCTTATAGTCTCCACAAAAATGGCAATATACAGAAATAAAAACAACAATATTAACTATATTAATTAATGATATTCTAAAAATATCTCTATCTTTTATTTTACTCAATTCATCATATAAAAACGACCAAGATTCTACAAGCTCTCTTTCATAACCTTGATATATCAAAATTAATTGCCGGACATAAAAAAGAGAAAAGAAAAGATGGTCTCTATCTTCTCTGACACTATTACTCAGAGAAATCTCACCGACTCTTGGCAATAATTCATTAGCCATATTAAAGGCTTTTATGATCAAAGGCTTTTTATCAAGCTCTAATGCTTTATAACAAAAAACAACACATAAGCTAAACTTAACAAACAAAGGGAGAGTAGAATAAAAAGCCTGATAACATATAAAAGCATTGGTCTCATTGTCTTTATGTCTATTTTTCCCCCATGTATAGCCTGATGCAACATAATCCTTATAATTTAAAAAATAAAAAGGGGGTGAACTTGTATTTTTATGTAATAAAAATTCTTCCCCCCCAGAAAAAAGGCTTATATTGAAAACAATAGAATCCTGAATTTCACTTATATCAAAACAATATAGCCTCTTATCTATATCAACATGATCAAACGGCATTACCTCGCCATCATTAACTTTTATGATATCGATAATGACGGGAGACTTTATATAAAATAAACTCCCCCTAACATAATAATCAAACATTAAAACCTCCAAAACTCATGCCTTAGATCTTAACACTATTGAAATATCACTATTATAGCCAACAAGTAAATTTTTCACATGGAACCGCGCATTAGAAGAATGTTTGTTATCAGGAAAAAGTATAGCAATCTTAGGTGAAGGCAACTGCCAATCTGCAAGGTATTCTTTTCCATCTACGATAGCATAGATATCATAAGAAGATATATCTAGACTATTTGACAAAAGAACGACCCCTCCTATTGAAGTAAAGCCGTTCTCACGAACAGTAACCCAACCATCGTTATCAACAAAAGCAGCTTCTAACTCTGAAGATGTTTCAACATTACAAAGTATCTTTTTTCCTTTTTTTATAAGAGTTTTTTCACTAGAGACATTAGCTAAATTTTCTTTTTTACCAGCATAACTATGTTCAACACCCAAGGTTTGACGCACAGCATCAAAATTATAACTTAAACCTAAAAACTCATACATATCCTTTAATACATCTCCATTTTCTACAACTTCGTTATAATCAATCCAAAATGAGTTACTATGAGATTGACTCCATTTTCTTGCACTTTCTTCAAAACATAGTATATCGTTCAAAGCTTCATTTTGGTCACGACTTTTCCAAAAAGCGCTCTTTAAAACAGCTTTATGATCGCGTGTCAAAAAGATGAAGGCCGTATTTGGAAGCAAAATATTTAAAAAGGCCAGATATTCTTTAAGCTTATAACCCCACTTATCTTCTAACCCATTAGGTGTATAACGAATCTCTTTAAACCCCCAAAAATCACACGAAGGAGGAATACCCAACTGTTCTTTCAAAAGTTCGTAAGACGACTTTAAGAACTTATCTTCATCAAAAGAAAAACTCCCATAAAAAGGCTTGCTTGGACTTTCTCCATTTTGACCTTGGTCTTTCAATAACTTTTTTAAAGATTGATAAGACTTAAACAAACCAAAACAAAAATTAAAATTTTCACCTCTTACTATAGTTTTATCAACATCGTTCAATAATCCTTGAAGCAAAGTAGAACCAGTACGACCATAGGTAACAATCAAAACATGTTGAAACTTCATACACAACCTCAAGTTCAAAATTTGACAGAATTTTCACTGCAACCAAAACTTCCGTTAGCCTCAGCCAACATACTTGCATAACGCTGGTACTCTTTAGCACCACCATAGTGCTGCTTGCGTTTGATCTCTTCTTTCACCTTGGCTTTAAAGCCAGCATGATACTTAAAGTGAGCAAACCATACGTTATCAGTCAATACATTAACATTTACAATATCGTGAATGCCTTGAGATACGTGAATCCAAGGACTGTATTTAACTAAAGCATATTTTTGCGATGTAAAGGCATTTGGTTCAGCATTCCGATCAATTCGATGTCGCAAGCTGCTTACAGAGCTAACATTATTAGAATAAAAACCACTGCCAATATGCCAGTTCACCAAGGGTTTTTTATCGTGCCAATTTGCTACTTCAAATGGTTTATCGACCGTAAAATCGGCATCATTCAAATCACCGAATGGGTACATATCAATCATATCCGTACGAATGCAGTCGTACCCTTTGGACTCTGCTTCCTCTACGTAGCTTTGCAGTGAACATTGCGGGTATCCAGGGAATACCAGTAGCTCATCGGCATCGGCAATCAACGCCCATTTTCCTATGCAGTGGTTGGCTAAAATAGCCTGTTGCCAAGCTACTCCATAATGTGAGTATTTATACTCAGTGTCCGCTGAGTAGAGCACAACATCCGGTTGCTCATAAAGGTATTCTCGCGTGCCATCATCCGAACAATTATCAGAAATTATAAATGTTTTAACTCCTAGTTTCCGGTAATGCTCCAAAAAATGTGGCAGCATAATCATTTCATTACGCACAGTGGCTACAACGATAACAGAGCTGCTAGTAAGCTTTTGCACTTTTTCCGGTGAAGAAATCAATTCAAGTTGGTTGCTATTCTCTTTAACTGAAGCCCCCCAACATGATGGCCATATTTTTTTAGGCCATAGCTGATCTGTTCCTTTTACTTGATAGGCAATCTTCTGATGTTCCGCAAGATCTAGGTGGGTAACCTGAGTAGGTGTAGCCGCAGATGGCATAAATGTATTTTCAAACATGCCGATAGGTACAGCAGCCCCATAAGTCCGTCGGCGCTGGTAACATTCGTAATCTTCATTATTAGGCGCAATTCCCTGCATCGCTAGCAAGTCGCCTACCAACTTATCTTCCATGAAGGAGTTAACAATTAAGCGTTTACCCTCTGGCGTTGCTTTCGCATCTATTAGCGCTTTAAGCGCAATGCGTGAAAGAGTATAGGCACCACCTCCATCTGCATATAAGGAGGGCTCTGGCGATTTATCCAGCGCTTTTTGAGCACGCATAGTTTTAGATTTTGTATGGTGCCAACTCCGGTCCATACCACCAATAGGGCGATAAATTACCCGCCCATAATAATGGTGTTTGCGGTAAGCCAAGGTATTAAAGTAATTATCTACATCCAAATAGCAGTCATCGTCAATTTTTAATACGTATTGAGCAGCTGTATTCTGATACACCCATTCCATCAACTTTAGCGATTTATGGGGTAAGTCTTCATAGGTATCTGAAACGTTAAGTTCTAATATATCTCCCGTTAGCGTATCATCGCCGTCACCCACCATAATCACATAGGGAATTCCACGTGTCTTGAGGTCGTTCAGCCAGGTTTCACGTATTGCTTTGATACGAGTGTCCAAATAAGCGCGACAGGAGTAGACCACCACCAAGGTGTCTTGCGGCCAAGCAGGCTGAATGCTAAGCGCTTTTGCGCTGGGCGCAACCGGTGTGATTTTAGAGAAAAGTGCATCGTGAATATTGCCAAATTTGGCTTCTAACGTGGCGCGTATCCCTTTTAGCCACTGCTTAATCATAGCGTGCTGACTAGCTAACTGCTGAAGGTTAGCCAACGCCGTACATGCGGGTGCAGGTAACCAATAGGCTGGATTCGAGTCTGCTATTATTTGGTGGAGACAGTGATCGATAAGCTGTAAGTGTGTAGAAGCGTCTTCTGGATAAAGGCTTAAAGCACTAGTCAGCATATCAACACTTAAGAACATGGCATGCCAGTTGTGAATTGCCATGAGTTGATCGTTACCAAGCCGGTTTTCTAACAACGCTTTAGCGGCAAAATTTTGTGCATTATTTGAAACACTACTGGCTCGTTCGGTATTTTGACGCAGTACGCTACGAATATCGTCACGATATAATGCTACTAACTGTTCACTAATGGCTTGATTAATCAGTGGGTGTGCGGCATAACGGACAGCTTCTATGTGATCGGCACCAATAACATCCTGCAGTAATTCGAATAATTCCTGATTTCCAAGAGTTTGTTTTGGTAGAAGCGCTGCTATCAATTCACGCTGCATAAAGCGCGCTTCAGGATTGCGTTTTAGTTTGAAATATTCGAGCCCACGATGAACCTGACGCCACTGTGTAGTGAGTTCTTCAAGATGAGTAAACGCATATTGAATAGTCTGCCAGTGCTGATGAGCTCTTACCAAAGAAGCCGGCGCGGTAGGCATCAATTCTGCTTGGTCTAACTTCTGCCAAAAAGAAGGTGAGAGTCCATAGTGGCGAACAGCTGCTAAAGCGACATCTTTTTGCTGGTAATCGGTCATCAATGGAAGCTTGCTTAACATTGCTACCAATGCATCTTGTAACAATGCATCATGAAGCCGCGAAAACCATTCGCCCTGAAAGTTATCTAATAGTGTTAATACGGCATAACGCATTTTCTCAGCTTGTGCCTGGGTAGCCTCCCCTCGTGATTCTAACACTTGGATATGATGAACTGCATACCAAACACACTCTGTGTTAAGCCACCCTTTATCCAGCATTTTTCCCAACCGCCACATCGCATCGGTTGCCCGACCTAGCTGACGATCGGCTACCAACGGGGCAATTGCCAAGGAAACCGCCCAGGTATTATCAGCATGGTCAAGTGAATAGTAACCCGTAAAATCCGTCAACTGCTTTAAGCTAAGTAACTTGGCTTCTTTGGCCATCAAAGGGATAACAGACTGCAAAAAAGTTTTTTTAACGTTACCTACCAGTTGAAGCTCATGAACAACCGCTGAAATCGCATCGAATGTATTGTTGTGTTTTTTCTGGAGTTTATGATTTAATTTTTTTTGCGCCTGCCACATTAATTGCGTATCAAAACCAACAGAGTAGGACGCTATAGAAATTTCACTTTCTTCCTGTGCACCTCCTGCATTCAAAAAACTATCTAGCTGCATAGTAGTTGCAAAATCACGATAATAAGCTTGGGTACTTTCCTCCAGTGAAGTTAATGCCCCAGAAAAACGTAGGTGCTCTAACGCCAATAAGCCTAAATACTGCTTGTTATCTGATTCTGGCAGTTTGGCGATATTTTCAAGCCATAAAGATTTCTGTTCACTTGTTAGGTTAAGTTTAAGTGCACCCGGATAACTTGCAGCACGAATACTTATCTCAATAGTGTTATTGAGAGCAGCACTAGAATCTTCCCACACATAACCAGGCACTTCAATTTCAAATGGATGTTGAACAGCGGTTTTGCTTGATGCTGCCTTCTGTAAAACTCTACCTATCTTTGCGAACGAGTCCGATATCTCAGTTTTTATATCACCGATAGGTGTACGTAGTAGTACTGGCCAATCCTGAGCTTCTTTACCTAATTTTATTGTTAATAGGGGTGTCTCGTGAGAAGCTAACGTAATGAAGCCTTTGATAACAAAATGATCAAAGCTTTCGATTCCTGCTACCACATCACCATGCTTGTTGTTTATTGCGCCTATCAGCGCTCCCTTACTCGCCTCTGAACTCATAGTCGCTTCAGACGAATAGCTAGCGCTAGCAACATGGTTTGTTTTTGTTTGTAAGCTTGGCAAATCACCAGTAATTTTTATTTCGTGACTATCAGCCAAAACTACCAGCATAGTTTTATCTAGCTTTTTGCTAATTAATGCGTTTTTAACTTTATCAGGTAACTCAGCTGTAAATCCTGACGTATGAAAGTCATTGCCATGTTGAGCCGCAACATCATCTCTTGTATGCCATTGTGGAGCCAATGTGTATTCTTGCCCCTCAAGCCTTATACTCAGTGATAACGGTTTTCTGTCGAGATGGATTACCCAACCCTCTATACCTTCATGTGTTACACGCTCTACGAAGCCTTCAACTCTTTTTTCTACTTTTTTAGATTGAAAAAATGCTTTAGGCTTTTTTACTAACTGCTTCATTGGAATCATCCTTGCGTACTCTCAATTCTTTAATATTGGTTTAATTTATCAATTAAAAAATCATTTATTCTTTTAGGCTCATTTGCATAATTTAACGGTAGTAGATAGTCACTACGGTTGTATTTTTTCAAACGCGTCTCAATTGCTCCTATCTTAAAGGAAACAATAGGCGTTACGGTTTGCAATGCAATGGATAACGTATAACTATATGTCTCTGGCCATATAGACGGTAACCATATCGCATCTGGCTTTAATTCAGCTAAAACATTCAATGCATCAGACTCTTTGTACTGACCAGTAAGCTCTACACCCTGGGCGCGTAATAGCAAGTCATTCATAGAGAAACCCATTACGGTAAAACGAATAGGCAACTTTCTTTTTTTTGCATCTACTGCAGAATTTAGAAGCACTTCAAAGCCTTTCAGCTTACTGATCGCACCAATTACTACAACATGTAAAGTGGAACCCGGTTTTTGTATATTTCGTTGTTCTTTAATAACAGGGAGTTGATCATGAGGAATAACTTGGTAGGCTACTTCTGAATAGTATTTTTCTAGTCTACGCTGAACGTCCTCATCAGGCACTGTCACTATATCAGCGAATTTCATTATATCTCGGTGTATCGAACGCCAATTCTCAATACTCTCCTCCCCAAAGTCGTTACCCCTCTCTTTGAGGCAGCGGTTGCATTGTTTTGAAGAAGGCTCTCCACAGTAGAAGCCATGCTCGTCAGCTAGATTAATCCTTGGACATATTACTTTATAGTCATGAATATCAATATGCAGTGAGGCATTTAATTGCTTAGCTAACTCCATCAAGTGCAATGGTGCATCTATTGTAAAATCCACCATGCCGTGTGGGTTAATAATACTGATATCTAGAGGTTCTAGTAACTTACACATTGCTTCCGTGTTAGAAAGAACTACTGAGCCTAAGTTTAGTAACTGCCGACAGTAAGGGTGCTGAAGTCTCACTCTGTAAGGTTGATGACGTTCAGGCCTAAGATAAAAAACACCTTTACCTTCTTGCATTGCTTTAGACGCATCTTCACGCAAATGTCGCTCAGCCCCTCCTCCTCTATTATGACAAACCATTAAAATATTGTGCTCTTGAGTAAAGGTAGATAGTCGTGCCACATCTAACCTCATACGAAACTTCTTTAAAGGATCACTTTTTATAAAATCGTCTACCTGCTTTTGATAATCAGGATATCGCTTTGATAAAACTTGTAGTGCATTGGTGATACGCTTTCCTTTTTCACCGAGAAAGGAAGCACCACCTAGGTGCCTTACAAATACATCTGTCGCAATTATGTTTTTCCAACCAGCTGCTATTGCACGCTGGCAGAAGTCATTTTCTTCCCCATATCCCTTGCCAAAGGCTTCCTCATCAAATAAACCAATATGATTAACCGCATCGCGACGAATATACATACAAAAACCAACACCTGTAGGCGCTTCAACGTATTGGTGCTGATTATACTGACTTGCTAATTGATCGAGATGTTTATAAGACGTTTCTAACGGATAGGGGTTATCATGCAAAAATCTAGGATAGCTACAAATGGTAGCGTTATTAGATAGTGGCGTGACAGTAGCAATGGTCGCTTCTTGGTAAGCAGAATGGCGAATCCGATCTACCCAATTATTGTATACTTCCGTATCTGAATTTAATAACAACACATCTCTATCGCCATGAAGCGACATTCCTTTATTAACAGTACCTACAAAACCTAGGTTTTCTGCATTCTCATACAAGCTAATTAGTCCTCGCTCAGCCAGTTTCTGAAGCTCAGCGGTTAACTCTGAATCTGGACTTTTATCATTAATAACTATAAGCTCAATAGGCCTCGTGTACTCTGCCATTAACACACTAGCAATACAGCGCAGTGTCAAATCTTTATCTTTATAGACAGGTATAATAATATCTATTTCTAACATACCTTCAAACTGCAAGGGCTTTAACAAATTTGAAATATCTTCCCAAGGTTGGTGCATTACGTTAACTGCTGAATTACAATTTTCCTCTCTTGTTGGTAGGCCCGCATAGTGCCCTTCTTGAAGATAGTGAACGAGTGGGTTTACTTTGGCTATTTTTACTTCAGGATTATTATCTAGGTACCATCCACCATCGAATTGAGGATTAGGGGATCTACCTTCCACGCCCCCAAAATGCAAATAGTGATATAGCGGTTCCAACTGACTTTTACGTACGTCTTTATTATTAGACAAATAGTAATTGATATCAAACCAACTACTTGGTGAATATTTTTTATGCCATCCTATCATTGTGTAATCAATCAAGGTATTGACGAACCTACCTCTGCTTTTAGACTTAGCTTTGTAAAAAGCAGGGTTAAACAACGGCATTGGTGCCCTACCTTCTCTATCGCCGTAAGTTGCATAATGCAGGTAGGGGTTAATACCAGCATCAGCCACGTCAGGATTATTTGCCAAGTACCAGCCTTCATCAAACAGTCTATTTTTTTTGAGCAACTTTGCGATAAACGCATAATACTGTTTTTTACCACCAGCTCTTATCACTATTTGCTTAAGCAACCACAGCAGCGTCATCAACGCAGCCCCATAGTACGGACGCACACTTTTCTGTAATCGCTTCAACTTCACAGATACACCTTAATCATAGTCTATATTTGGAGTAAAAAACTCAACCAACTAAAACTTTGCTTTTATACTTCTTTAACACTGGAAAAATATTTAATGTACTCTATTTTTTGAAACTGTCCCTTCAGGCAAGCAGAGCAAACTTAATTTTACTTACAACCTTCAATATAAATTTCTCATAAAAGCGTTAGATATCGTCAAAAATCGATGTTTATTAATAATTTTTTATTATTTAAAAAACAACCGATTCATTGAATGCTTTACCTTGTGCATCTTTCACTGAAACAGTAGGATTCTGGTTATTCTCGAATGGCCACGGAATAGATAACTCACTGTCATCCCAGATAATGCAGTGCTCGTCGGCAGGGTTGTAATAGTCAGTGCATTTATATTGAAACTCTGCCTGATGACTTGTCACGTAAAATCCATGTGCAAATCCTGGCGGTACCCACAGCATTTGCTTGTTCTGTTCGCTCAGCGTTACACCTACCCACTGGCCAAATGTTGGCGAGCTTTGACGCATATCCACAGCAACATCGAAGACTTCGCCTTGCGTTACCCGCACTAGCTTGCCTTGGGGCTGTTGGTGCTGGTAATGCAAGCCACGCAAAATGCCATGGGCGGATTTGCTGTGATTATCCTGCACGAATGTGTGATGACCGCAGTGAGCTTCGAATTCGCTTTGGCGAAAGGTTTCCATGAAGAAGCCGCGCTCATCACCGAAGACTTGGGGGGTAATGAGCATGACATCAGGAATGGTGAGTTTTTCGTATTGCATATCTAAACCGTGAGGGGTGAAGGGTGAGGAGCTCGATGTAAGGCGTGAAGGGTGAGACTACTTTTTCCTCACTACTCACCCCTCACTTATTACCTTTCGTTTTGAGTAGGCGTTGTAGGTACTGGCCGTATTGGGTTTTGGCGAGTGGCTTGGCCAGTTCGGCTAGACGCTCGTCGCTAATCCACTGCTGCTGCCAGGCGATCTCTTCCAGGCAGGCAATTTTTAGACCTTGGCGGTGTTCAATGGTTTGTACGTATTGGCTGGCTTCTAGCAAGCTGTCGTGGGTGCCGGTGTCTAGCCAGGCAAAGCCGCGGCCAAGGCGCTCTACACGTAAATCACCACGCTTTAGATAAGCGTTATTCACACTGGTAATTTCTAGCTCGCCACGCTCTGAAGGCGTTACGCTTTTAGCGATTTCAACAACATCGTTATCGTAGAAATATAGGCCAGTAACAGCATAAGCCGACTTGGGCTTTCTCGGTTTTTCCTCGATAGAGATCGCGCGACCCTGCTCATCAAACTCCACTACGCCGAAACGTTCAGGGTCTTTTACCAAATAGCCAAATACCGTCGCGCCCGACGTGTGCGAACTAGCGCGCTTTAACTGATCTGAAAAGTGCTGCCCATGGAAAATGTTGTCGCCTAACACCAAGCAAACGGGGCTTTCGCCGATAAACTCCTCCCCAATAATAAAGGCTTGGGCTAGGCCATCAGGGCTAGGCTGTTCAGCGTATTCCAGGCGAATGCCAAAGTCTTCGCCAGTGCCTAGTAGGTTTTGGTACTGGGGAAGGTCTTCCGGCGTTGAGATAATCAGAATATCGCGGATACCTGCCAGCATAAGCACTGAGATCGGGTAGTAGATCATCGGCTTGTCATAAATTGGCAGGAGTTGCTTGGATACACCGCGGGTAATGGGATGTAACCGCGTGCCCGAGCCACCGGCCAAAATAATGCCTTTACGGTTTTGGAGGGTGCTCATACTCAACTCACTGTAATGATTTTTTGCCAAGGATACACACGGAAAGGCACGGATAAGGTCAACAACGAAAAACCAAAATACAAACATTAAGAATATAGTTTTATCTGTATCTTCCGTGGCAAAACTCGTGCCTTCCGTGGCTTAAAAATTATCTAGGTGTTCTTTAAGCGTTAATGCTAGCTGACTTTGCCAGGATGGCATGGTGATGCCTAATGCTTTTTCCAGCTTGCCTAGTGCCATGCGTGAATTCAGTGGACGCTGGGCGGGCGTTGGATATTCTGCCGTGGGGATACCAGCCGTTTTTTCAGGCGTAATCGCTAGTGCTTCCCCTGCTTCACGGGCTTGGTTGAAAATCTCGCTGGCGAAGCCGTGCCAGCTAGTTTCACCGCGTGGGGCGAGATGATAAACCCCTGATGGTATATTGATGTTCAGTGGTGAGCCTTGCGTGGTGAATGCCAGCGCGGTGACTTGAGCGATTAGCCGTGCTGGCGTAGGCGCGCCGATTTGATCATTAACGATGCTCAATGCATCCCGTTCGCGGCCCAGGCGCAGCATGGTTTTCATAAAGTTGTTGCCACGCGAGGCGTAGACCCAGCTCGTGCGGAAAATCAGGTGGCTGGCACCGCTTTCAAGCACCGTTTTATCCCCTTCCAACTTAGTTTGGCCGTAAACGCTTAGCGGCCCCGTGGGGCTATCTTCCTGCCAAGCTGATTCGCCGTTGCCTGGGTAGACGTAATCCGTTGAGTAATGCACCAGGGGAATACCCTGCTTCGCGGCATAATTAGCTAGCTGAGTCGGCAGTTCGGCGTTTAAGCGCTTAGCCTGCTCTAGTTCGCTCTCGGCTTTATCAACGGCGGTGTAAGCAGCGGCATTGAGAATCAGGTCAGGCTTGTGTTTTGCAAGATAAACATCGACAGCTTCGGCGTTGATTAGGTCTAGCTCTTGGCGTACTGGAGCCAGGATAGTGCCGAACGGGGCAAACTGGCGCTGGAGCTCAAAGCCGACTTGGCCATTACCGCCGGTGATAAGGATGTTCATAGTGAAGCCTTAACGTCAATCGATTGCGCAACCTGTAGCGCGGTGTAATGAGGTCGCGAGGAACAAGCGATATCGATGCACCCGCGAAATCCGAAAGTCTGTTGCGGGTGCGCCGTAGGCTTACCACGCACTACGTGTTGGTGCCCAGCCGTTGGTAGCTGCCATCTTGTACGCGCTTCCACCAAGTTTCGTTGGCGAGGTACCATTCGACGGTTTTACGTAGCCCAGTTTCGAAGGTTTCTTCTGGTTTCCAGCCCAGCTCGCGTTCAATTTTGCTGGCATCAATTGCGTAGCGTACATCGTGGCCGGGGCGATCGGTCACGAAGGTGATGAGCTCACGGTACGAATGCTCTTGTGGCACTAACTCTTGAAGCAAGTCGCACAATGTTTCAACAACAGTGAGATTAGCTTTTTCGTTGTGCCCACCGATATTGTAGGTTTCACCGATTTCGCCTTCTGTCGCCACTTTGATTAAGGCGCGAGCATGATCTTCTACATAGAGCCAATCGCGGATTTGCTGGCCATCGCCGTACACCGGCAGCGGCTGACCAGCCAGGGCATTGAGAATCATCAACGGAATTAGCTTTTCCGGAAAATGATAAGGCCCGTAGTTGTTAGAGCAGTTTGTGACCAGCGTGGGCAAGCCGTAGGTACGTTGCCAAGCGCGAACCAGATGATCTGAGCTTGCTTTACTCGCCGAGTAAGGTGAACTGGGCGCATAAGGCGTGGTTTCGGTAAAGAGGTCGTCAGTGCCTTCCAAATCGCCATACACTTCATCTGTGCTGATATGATGAAAGCGAAAGGTTCCTGCCTTGGCTGCATCTTTCTGCTGTAGGTCTTTCCAGTAGGCTCGAGCGACTTCTAACAGAACGGCTGTGCCAACTATATTGGTTCGAATAAACTCTGAAGGGCCATCAATAGAGCGGTCTACATGGCTTTCTGCTGCTAAGTGCATCACCACATCCGGCTGATGCTGTTCAAACAGCTTCTGCATAGCGAGTGCATCGCAAATATCTGCTTTCACAAAGGTGTAGCGTTCATTGCCTTCCACGCTTGCCAGCGATTCTAGGTTGCCTGCGTAAGTGAGCTTATCAACATTCACGACACTGTGGCCGCTATTATGAATTAACTCACGAATAACTGCAGAGCCAATGAAACCAGCACCACCTGTGGTCATAATTATCTTAGGCATCACTGTTACCATTACGCTTTTGCTGCTGGTCAGTTATGAGTGATGGTACAACTTTCTTCAAAGCTTCTTTTTCTTCCAATGCCTTTAAGTGTTTAAAGGCATCTTCAGTAGCTTTATATCGTTGTGCAACATCCTTCTCTATGAACTGCAAAAGCCTTGGTAAAAACTGTTGTTCCTTTGCAGTTTGTAAAGCTTCATTGGCTTTTCTTCGCTTATTTCTACACTGTTTAAGGTGTTGTCGAGCACCATTCAAGTCACTGGGCAAGCCTGGTACTAATTCAACAGCTGTATTTTTCCGCTTGGCTTTTTCTGCATCTGTGTCTTTATGATAATCTCTAATCGCTGCTTCTACGCTGTCGTACCAAAAAGCTTCGCCATCTTTAATGTACACACCCGCTTGACACAGATCTTTTAAGATACCTTCCGAGTGCGAGACCATGATAATAGAGGCTTGGCCTACTTTAGATTCAAAAAGTGCTTTGGCTTTTGCTTTAAAGGCGCGGTCGCCTACTGCCGTTGCTTCGTCGGAAATATACACGTCGAAATCGAATGAAAGTGACAACCCAAAGGAAAGCCTCGCGCGCATCCCCGACGAATAGGTACGTACGGGCTCATCGAAGGCATCGCCTATTTCAGCGAAATTTTCGACAAAGGCAATCACGCGTTTTACTTCGTCGGGCCTACAGCCTTGTGCGCGGGCAACAAACTTTACGTTTTGCCGCCCTGTCATGTTGTTTTGCATACCACCGGCTAAACCTACCGGCCAGGATACGCGGCTATGGCGTATAACCTCACCACGCTCTGGTGAGTCCATACCGGCGATCAATCGCAGTAGTGTTGATTTACCCGCACCGTTGGGGCCAATCAACCCGACACTTACCCCTTTCGGAATAGTCAGGTTTATATTTTTCAGCACCCAGTCACTGCCGTGATGGTTATGGTAGCGCTTGTAAAGATTTTTAACTTCTATCATGTGATTTGCTTTTAGACGTGCCGAATGGGAAATTTAGTCACTGCCGAACAAATCGCGGGTATACACTTTATCTGCTACGTCTGCTAATTCGCTGGCCATGCGATTGCTTAAGATCAAGTCAGCTTCCTGCTTGAACGCGCCTAACTCATTAATCACTCGGGAGTTGTAGAAGAGATCTTCCCCTAGGGTTGGTTCGTAAACGATAACTTCAATTCCTTTTGCTTTAAGGCGTTTCATTACCCCTTGCATCGCGCTTGCTCGAAAGTTATCAGACCCAGCTTTCATTATCAGCCGATATACCCCCACCACCCGTGGGTTACGCTTGGAAACTGCTTCAGCAATAAAATCTTTGCGGGTGCGGTTGGCATCCACAATGGCTTTTATCATGTTATTGGGTACATCTTGATAGTTGGCTAGCAGTTGCTTGGTGTCTTTGGGTAGGCAGTATCCCCCATAGCCAAAACTGGGGTTGTTGTAGTGCTTGCCAATGCGTGGGTCTAGTCCTACCCCTTCAATAATTTGCCGTGCGTCTAACCCATGCGTTTCTGCGTAGGTATCTAGCTCATTGAAATAAGCCACTCGCATGGCTAAATAGGTATTCGCGAACAATTTAATTGCTTCTGCTTCTGTGCTGTTGGTAAGCAGAATGGGGGCATCTTTTTTGATGGCACCTTGCTTGAGCATATTGGCAAATTGCTCTGCCCTCTCAGAGCGCTCGCCTACAATAATTCGTGAGGGGTAGAGATTATCGTAAAGCGCTTTGCCTTCACGCAGAAATTCCGGTGAGAAAATCAAGTTTTCAGTATTAAATCTTTCACAGGCGCTGACGGTATAGCCTACGGGTACAGTTGATTTGATCACCATTAACGCATGGGGATTAACCTTAATAACTTGCTGTATCACCGCCTCTACACTTTGGGTATTAAACGTATTGGTGGCGGGGTCGTAGTCAGTAGGCGTGGCAATGATAACAATATCAGCGTTTGCGTAAGCGCTTTCACCATCATGCGTGGCGCTAAAGTATAGATCATTACGATTGAGAAAATGACTAATCTCGCTATCTTCAATCGGCGATTGCTTTAAGTTAAGTTTATCTACTTTTTCTTTAACGATATCTACCGCCGTGACACGGTTGTTCTGTGCTAGCAGCATAGCGTTAGAAAGACCTACGTAACCTGTACCCGCTACAGCAATGTTTTTCATAGGATCTCAAGCATTAACGTTTTTGTGACTGACCTTGGGCGGCTGCGCCGCCGTTGCGGGTGCCTCGGTTGCGCTCGTCCCTCGCGACCTCGTTACACCGCACTACGATGTGCATTGATTTTGTAGCGCGGCGTAAGCGTTAGCGCACCCGCGAGTGCAACGCGAAGCGGTGCGGGGTTAGAGCCACCGGCCTTACGGGGCGGCTGCGCCGCCATTGCGGGTGCCTCGGTTTTGCTCGTCCCTCGCGACCTCGTTACACCGCACTACGATGTGCATTGATTTTGTAGCGCGGCGTAAGCGTTAGCGCACCCGCGAGTGCAACGCGAAGCGGTGCGGGGTTAGGGCCACCGGCCTTACGGGGCGGCTGCGCCTCCATTGGGCTAGTTGCACCGCATTACATATTGATATTTAGCGGTTTGCTGTTGCGCTGATAAAGCGCTTCTAGTTCATATTTGAGCGCGTGTTTGGCGGTTTGTTCGCCGTGCACCAGGTGTATGGTGTGAGGCCAGCGGCGCATACGCTTGACGAAATTAAGCAGGCCTTTTTGATCTGCATGAGCAGAGTAGCCGCTAATTGTGGTAATACCGGCGTGAATATCGATACGCTGACCATCAATTTCCACCCAACCGCCCTGTGGGCCATATTGCTGTATCGCTCGCCCTGGCGTGCCCGCCCCTTGATACCCCACGAACAATACCTGGTGGCGCTCATCACCTAGCATGGCTTTTAGGTAGTTCATGATGCGCCCACCCGAACACATACCGCTGGCAGCAATAACAACTGCCGGGCGACCGGTTTTTGCTAGGTATTGGACAGTTTGCTCGTGGGCTTCGTGGCTTTCTACGGTGTAGAGATTTTCGAAGTTGAGCGGGTGGCGGCCACTGCGTAAGCGGCGATGGGCTTCCTTGTCCCAGTAGGGTTTTAGCTGGAGGTACACACGGGTAAAGCGGGCGGCCAAAGGGGAGTCGACGATAATTTCTAGCTGTTGCCACTGGCTGTTTTTGTTGCGCTTGGCTTCATGAATAATGCCTTCTAGCTCGTATAACAGCTCTTGTGTACGGCCTATACTGAAGGCTGGCACCATCACCGTACCGCCGTTACCAAGGGCTTTTTCTATGGCATTTTTAAGCGTGGCACGGCGCTTGCGGCGGCCTACGTGCTGGCGATCTCCGTAGGTGCTTTCGAGAACTAGCTGGTTGCAACCATAGGGCGATTTAGGCGCAGGCAATAGCGGGGCGTAGGGTGCCCCTAAATCACCGCTAAAGATAATCCGTTCTTTGGTTCCGTTGGCGTGCTGATGAGCTATTTCTACGTAGCTGGAACCGAGTATGTGGCCTGCCCGTTTAAGTTTGATGCGGGTAGTAATGCCCTGCTTACCCTTTTCGTAATCATTCACCACCGTGTGCCATTTGCCGTAAGGCACGCTGACAATTTGTGATTCAAGCTGCGCTTGAAAGCGCTGGATCAGGTCTGCATTACGCGTGAAGCCGATCTTTAGGGCGTCTTCAATCACTAGTGGTAGCAGTATGGCCGAAGGAACCGAGCAGATAATGGGGCCTTTATAACCCGCCGCCAGCAGGTAAGGCAGCCGCCCCACGTGGTCAATATGTACGTGGGTAATGATCAGAGCTTTAACGGTACTGATATCAAATTCAATTTGCAGCTGTTGGAAATGGTCTTGCGCTGCGTCTTCACCTTGAAAGAGACCGCAGTCTACTAGTAACGAGTGTGTACTATTGAGGATGAGCTGATGACAGCTGCCGGTGACACCCATAGCACCACCGTGGTGGATGATATCTAACATCGAAAAGTCCTTTTTCGGTGGCGCTAGCCGCCGTTGCGGGTGCCTCGGTTTCGCTCGTTCCTCGCGACCTCGTTACACCGCACTACGATGTGCATTGATTTTGTAGCGCGTGGTAAGCGAAGCGCACCCGCGGGGGCATCAATGCGGTGCTGACTGCAAGCCTTTGGGCGGCTTCGCCGCCGTTGCGGGTGCCTCGGTTTTGCTCGTTCCTCGCGACCTCGTTACACCGCACTACGATGTGCATTGATTTTGTAGCGCGGTGTAAGCGTCAGCGCACCCGCGGGGGCATCAATCCGGTGCTGACTGCAAGCCTTTGGGCGGCTTCGCCGCCGTTGCGGGTGCCTCGGTTTTGCTCGTTCCTCGCGACCTCGTTACGCCGCACTACGATGTGCATTGATTTTGTAGCGCGTGGTAAGCGAAGCGCACCCGCGGGGGTATCAATGCAGTGCTGACTGGAGGCCTTTGGGTGGCTGCGCCGCTGTTGCGGGTGCCTCGGCTTCGCTCGTTCCTCGCGACCTCGTTGCGCCGTACTACGATGTGCATTGATTTTGTAGCGCGTGGTAAGCGAAGCGCACCCGCGGGGGTATCAATGCGGTGCTGACTGGAGGCCTTTGGGCGGCTTCGCCGCCGTTGCGGGTGCCTCGGTTTTGCTCCTTCCTCGCGACCTCGTTACACCGCACTACAAGGGGCACCGCTCGGCTACAACGGTACTCATCAATCCCTATGATCTTTCACAATCATCATGATCATGCTGAGGATGAAGGCTAGGAAGATGGTGATGATGGCGAACACACTGCTGTTGTAAAGGCGGTTTGGTTCGGTTGGGTATTCTGGGAATAGTGGGCTTTGCAGCACGCTAACCTGCTTGAGCTGACGGGCAGCTTCTAAGCGGGTGTTTTCCAACGCGGCTAATGCGCTTGAATAAGTTTCTTGAGCAAATTGAGCCTGAAGTTCTAGTGTTTCGTATTCAGCCGATACGCGGTTTAACGAATCACCCGTTGCCTGCGCTAAGCGGTCGCGCTGCTCAACAATTTGGTCGCGCAGTGCGGTGATGCTGCGCTCTACCTGGCGTAGCTCGGCTGACTGCGAGCTTTGAAAGCTTGCCAATGCATTGCGTTGCGCTTGCAGGCGAGCTAAGTCACCTTCTAGCGTAGCGACAACTTGGTTAATACTTTCTACCGTTGAGGTAGGCGATACTAGACCGTACTCGTTTTGAAATTCGAGTAGTTCAGTACGCGTTTCACGAAAACGATCTTCCAGGCGAATCATCTGCTGCTCTAAAAAACGCACCTGCTCTTCGGCTAAGCGATGGCCCATTTGATTCATGTGGTTCTCGCCCGCTTCCAGCAGCAACGCAGCCATATCATGAGCAAATTCCGGCGTATAACCCTGAACCCGAATATTGAGCACTCCTGCGTATTCGTCAAGCTCCACCTCTACTCGGCGGAGGTAATATTTATGCAGGTCTTCAATGGGGACATTAGGGTCACGCAATTTAGCAAAAATATCGCCGTGCTCATTGTAGTGCTGACGAATATCGAGCTGTTCATCCAGCAAACGCAGCATATCAACCGACAATAAGTGCTCACGTAGTAGCAATAAATCGTGGGTATTGCCGCTGCCGCCCCCCATTAACGAGGAAAGACTAAATTCCGGCGTGGCGATTTGAGGACTTTCTAGTACCACGGTGGCCCGAGATACATAGCGCTCTTCTGCCCATATAAACCAATAGAAACTTACCAATGCAATCGCTAAAAAGGCTACCGCCCATTGCGGAAACTTTTTAATAAACTGAACTATTGAACCTTGCATGAATTATTTAGCCTTTAACCGATCAATAAAGCGGAGGTGCATCACTAGCCCAAGGGCGTTTAATGAGAGCGTTACTAGCCAGAAATAGAGCATGCTGGTGCCGTGAACTGTTTGGTAATTTTCAAAAAAACCCAAACGCAACGTTTCTAGCCCGTGTGGAATAGGGTTCAGCATTAGGTAATCCAGCAGCCAATGGGGTAGCTGATTCAGTGGAAAGATAACACCTGAAATAATTAATAGTGGCAGTGAAAGCATCCTCACTATCTTACCTACTTCTGGCACCATGGTGGTGGTTACAGAGGTCACTAAGCCTAACCCAAGTCCTAAACTCCATAGCGATAGCCAAGCGGCCATAGCACGAATGGCGTTATCCGGGTAAAGCTCTAATCCGAGCATTAACCCAACAGCGATAAAAATCAAAAAAACGAAAGTTCGCAGCATGCCTTCAAGGAAATTACGCACTAGCACTGGGTCTACTGGCTGCACTTGCCGATAAGCAAACAGCGCGCTATTACCTTCAATCGCCCCCATACCACGCAACATACCTTCACGTACCAGAAAAAAACCCATCATCCCCGTAATCATCCAAGGAATGAATGGAGCATTCACAATTAGTCGATCGCCGCTGATAAAGCTCCGAATCCCGACCATGATGGCTACCAAAGCAAACGGCTCAAAAACCATCCAGAACCAGCCCATTCGGTCTGCCATGGTGCGGGAAATAGCTTCCCGCATAAACATGGCGTACCAAACGCTACGAGTGACTTGCCAAGGCGTACGGGCGCCCTTGGGCGCGCCTTTTACATTTGCCATAGCTCTACTTTTTGAAAGTGAAATAAGTTATGCGGCTTTTAATTTGCCACGGACACTCACTGAAAACACGGACAAGGTCAAAAGAATAATCTTTAGTTTTATCCGTGCTTACCATGTCTTCCGTGGCTAGAGCCGTTACAGATCAACTGCGACGCGGGTAGCGACAGCGATTTGGAATAGAATCTGCGTGAGCGTAGATGCTAGCTGCAGGTTGTGGGTAGGTGCGGCAGGCATGACCAGAATTTCATCGCCAGGGCGCAGGTTAACGTTGCGGGCATTTTCTACCGCGCCGTTCTGACGAACCACTAGAATGTGGTCTTCATCGGCGCGGTTAGTGAAACCACCAGCGCTTTCGATGTAGTCAATCACGTTCATGCCAGGGCGATAAACAGCGGCTTGGGGTACGAGCACTTCACCACTAATGAGCATCGAATCGCTCAACTCAGGAATGGTGATGACGTCACCATCTTGCAGGCGAATATCCGAAATTTGGTCGTTATAGGCGACCACTAAACGGCCACTAGGCTCTAGTTCGCGGGCACGCTCAATGAAGTTTTGGATTAGTTCGGCTTCTTGGGCACGAATTTGCGCTTCTTCATTAGTGCTGGATTCAGCACTGAGATAGGTAGTTTCTAAGCGACGCAGGCTGTCTTCCATAGACTGCTTTTGCTGCTGCCTAACGCTTTCACGCTGTAGCGAGATACTTTCCACCGCGGTCATGTTTTCCGGTACGGGGATGGCATCTAGCAGTTCGCTTAAGCGTGCATCGCGGGGTAACGCGTAACGTGAAGGCCCGTAGTAGCTGCCCTCCACTTCAACCACGATGGTTTCACTACGCTTGTCGGCGCTGAACAGGACTTCATCGCCACTACGAATGGTTTGACCGTAGAACATGTCGATAGGGAAATATTGTGCAATAGGCCCATCTTCACGGTTGCCGCGTAGCAGAACATGGGAAACACCGCTTCTTAAGCGCGCCAGATTCACTAACTCAGCACCGCTTAACTGATTGCCCAGTAATTCATAACGGTGTTCGCGGTGCACATCGCCCCCCACCGCAATCGCCGGGCCGCGCTCTTCGACCACAATGGTATCGCCATCTTCAAACTGCGGCCGAGCAATAGAACCATTGATAAGAAAGTCGTATAGGTCGACCGTGGCAACCGTACGGTCGTTTCGCATTACACGAATTTGCCGGTAACTACCCAAGTCTTGGTCGATACCGCCTGCTTGATCAAGAAAATAGAGTACTGAGTCGTTCGGTGTGCCTGCGAAACGGCCTGGATTTTCAACATACCCGGTGACAAAAACAGCAACGGGCTGAACACCCTGCACGTTGGTGTAAACTTGTACGTTTTCTGGGTAAACCGATGTGATGGCACCGCGCACACTGCTCTCTACCTGCTGGCTGTTTTGGCCCTCTACATTTAATGGGCCAGAACCAGGAATAAAGATATTGCCTTGAGCATCCACGGGTAACACGCGCTCAAACTCAAACGCACCCCAGGCACGCACGGTAATTTGATCACCGGGCTTTACTTGGTAGCTAGCATTCAAGCCATCGCCCATCGCGCCACGAAAGCCACCGCTAAACAGGTTGGCCCCGAACGGGGGTAATTCATCTGGGTTTTGCGGCTGTGCGCTGACGGGCCCATAGGTGCCGCTACGCCAATCGGCACGTGGCGTATCATCTACCTGTTCTTGCTGCTCACGGGTTTGCCCTTCCGGCAAAATAGTATTAGGTAGGCTAATGCTTTGTGCCCAGCCCGTCGTGCTTACGGCACTACTCATAATAACCAGCGAAGCAACGGCAAGAGGGCGTTTAAACGAGAGCCGTTTAAGAAGACGAATAGCGTTCATTTTAGCGCCCTTGTGCTGCTGTTGATGTCGCGGAAGTGCTTTGGCTTAGCACTCGCTGATTAACCCAACCATTGGGAGTCTCACAGGTGAGCGCGATGCGTGCAGCGCCACTTCCTGATTCTACTACCCGCAGCTGTCGACACGCTCTACCACTGGCCGCGAGGTAAGGGGCGTCTGCAACGATTTCGACGTTATCACCCCAAGGGCTGCGCACCAGGTTCATAACTGCCCCAGCAGGTGCTTGAGATAAAAAGCCATTGAGGTTGTCGTCACTCAGCAGTTTAGCTGAGTCGGTATTCAGCACATACCGCGCTTGCTGTTGAGTGCTATTGGGATAGGTAGCGCAGCCGCTTACTACGGCAACGCTTAACGCTGCCAGCAGCATGCGAGCTGGCCGCGTTAGAAAAAATGGGCTATTTGACATGATGATTTCCAGTAAAAAGGCACGCTACCGCCCAGGGATTCTAACGGGCGCATTCCCTTGCCCTACGCTGTGCGGCTTAAAAAAGTGGTTAACCTGTGCTATCAAAGCGGAGCCATTGTAAGGGATTAACTGGCGAGGCTCTACGTTGACAAACCTTATACAGTTAATTCATTAAATTTTGCTACATTCCCCATGAAACACATAAAAAAAGCCAGATCTGTAAGAACTGGCTTTTTTTGTTACGGGATCAACGACTTAAAAGTCAACTTTGGAACTTGGTATGACTTGCTTCTCTCGTAAGATTTGCATAGATACCCCAAAACGAGGCTAGTAAAAAAGTATACATCATCACACCGCTGTTATGAGTTAAGAACGCTTGAGAGAGGCCAAAGTCGATATAGGTGACTGAGAGCAGCACGCCCGCGGTAGCAATAGATCGAATTGCTAAATTGTCGGCACCTAGCTGCCTAGCGAACAAGCGCATTGGAATGATGTAAAGCGCTAATAGAACAAACAAGCCAATTAAACCACGCTTGGCAAAAGCATCTATAAATTCATTATGTGCGTGGCCATACGAAGCGGCCTCTTGCTCAATAATGCCCTCTTCCCCCAGCGCTGCCATCGCCTGCTCGTAGCCATTGCTTCCCCAACCTATTAACGGTTTTTCTTGAATTAACAGCGTAGCTCCACGCCACATTTCAAACCTAGAACCCAACGAGGTGGAACGGTTCTCACCAGAGATATACAAATTGATATCATTGAACGCTTGATGAACACGACTTTGCACACCAAGCTGAGGCACGGCATAGACCGCGACACCGGCGATTAACACCGCGACTACAGCCGCGACCTTTAGCTTCGGTGAAAGCCCTGTTCCATAAGCACGGTATAGCACCATCAATACGATAGGAAAGCCTACCCACCCCCCTCGGCTACCTGAAAATAGCGAGCCTAGTATGCCGCCCATCGCACCCAGCATCATGAAAACCACCCACACGTTGCGCTGTCGCTGAACAACTGCCCATCCAAGCCCCGCCAAACAAAGCACCCCAAGTAACATACTTAGGTTACCGAACTGTATAACGTGGGTATGCCCCTGGGCACGATCTACCCCTTCGAATAGCTTCTGCCATCCGGCCCAGGTGCCAGCACTGATCGCCCCCACGGCGATGCCGCTCCAAAGAAAAGCCAAGTTTGGGGGGTAGCGTAGCACCCAGAAGAGGGCCGGAATGGCCAGGATGAAACGGCTAGGCTTGTCGTAGCCTTTACCACCCTGACCATCCAGCCAAGCTTCCAACATCGTAATAGCTGCATAAGCCAGTAGCACGGCGATGATGGCACCGTCCTGGCGCGTCAGAATGGGAACTCTGCGAAGGGCGATAAGCACTAGACCCGCCAGCACCAGAAGTAACGCACCCAGTGAGTAACCGCTGGGCACCACCAGTGCGATGGCGGCCAATAGAAAGACGGCCACGCCGGTGAATAACTGGGGGGGCTGACTGCCTGTTGGTGACGAAAAACTGGGCGTTGACAACATTGAAACTGGCTTCCTTTCATGGCCTTGAGACGGCAATTCATTAAGGAAACCGATAGTAGCACAGGCAACGACGTTGCTCGCCAGGAGTTCACTTGACGGGCATTACCTCATGAGGCTGCTTGCTGCTGCCAGCGCCAGGTGTCGATCATCATATCGTCGAGGGTTCTGGTAGCTTGCCAGCCCAGCTCTTGCTGCGCCTTTTCAGCACTGGCCCAGAAAGCAGCCAGATCACCATCGCGCCGAGGGACATAGCGGAAAGCCACGGGCACCTGTGTGGCCTGGATGAAAGCATCAATCATTTGCTTGACCGACACCCCCTGCCCCGTGCCCAGGTTGTAGTGGCGGGCACCCGGCATTTCTAGTGCCTTAAGCGCAGCGCGATGCCCGGCAGCGAGATCAACCACGTGCAGGTAGTCGCGCACGCAAGTGCCGTCTTCAGTGGGGTAGTCATTGCCGTAGACCTGCAGCGCGGGCAGTACGCCTGCCGCCACTTGGCTGATATAGGGCATCAGGTTGTTGGGAACCCCTTGAGGTGACTCGCCGATCATGCCCGAGGGGTGCGCCCCAATGGGATTGAAGTAGCGCAACATAGCCACAGACCACTCCGAGTCGCTGACGCACAGATCTTCCAGCACCTGCTCAACCATTGCCTTGGAGGTACCGTAAGGGCTGGTACAGCTGCCGCGCCCCATGGTTTCCACGTAGGGCGGGATAGCTTCCACGCCATAGACGGTGGCTGATGAGCTAAAGATCAGCTTTTTAACACCAGCCTTATGCATGGCATGGCACAGCGCAATAGTGCCGTATACATTGATATTGTAATACGCCAGCGGTTGGGTAACGCTTTCGCCCACAGCCTTCAGGCCCGCACAATGAATCACTGCCTCGATACAATGGCGCTCGAAAATAGTAGCCAGCAGTGCGGCATCGCGCACATCGCCCTGGTAGAACGCAACTGTGCGCCCGGTGATTTTTTCAATGCGCGGCACTACGGAGGCCACACTATTGGAAAGGTCATCCAGCAGTACTACCGTGTGACCTTCTTCCAGCAGCTCAACGGCGATGTGCGAGCCAATATAGCCCGTGCCACCTGTCACTAGGATCATTCAGAGGCTCCGGTTAGTAGGCATTGGCATGTTTAAAGCCTTTAAACACGGTCATGAAAATTATCTTGAGATCGAGCCATACCGACCAGTTGTCGATGTACCACAGGTCGTATTCGACCCGTCGCTGCATCTTTTCAAGCGTCTCGGTCTCTCCACGTAGGCCGTTGACCTGAGCCCAACCGGTAATACCGGGCTTCACCTTGTGCCGACGCATATAAGACTCCACCAGCTCCTTATAGTACTCGTTGTGGGCTAGCGCATGGGGGCGCGGGCCGACAATCGACATACGCCCTTGTAGCACGTTGTAGAACTGCGGCAGCTCATCCAGGGAGGTGCCGCGCAAGAAGGCGCCTATCGGGGTTAGGCGATCGTCATTCTTGGTGGCCTGTGTGACGGCACCGTCCTTCTCCTGATGCACCTTCATTGACCGGAACTTATAGACTTTGAACATTTTGCCGTTGGAACCCGTGCGATGCTGCTTGAACAGTACTGGACCGGGCGAGGTCAGCTTGATCGCCAGGGCAATGGCAATGCACACTGGCAGGATCATCAGCGTGATCATGCTGCCGACGAGGATGTCTTCGGCGCGCTTGACGATACTCGCCATGCCGTTGATGGGCGATACACTGAGGTCGATCGCCAAGTGACCCGCCACTTCGCTGGTGCGGTGGTTGAGTAGGCGCATGTCTTTGAATTCCGGGATCAAGCGAATCTCTTCGGTGTGGTTGCGCAATGCATAGAAGAGGCCATGCACGGTCTCACCCATTTCCAGCGGTACACAGATCCACACTTCGGCGGCGCCCGCATCGCTGATGCGGCTGGCGATGCGCTCCAGGTCCTCTTGATTCGGCGCTTCATTACCTAGGCGCTCAATACCCGCAATGGAGTGCCCTTCCCAAGAGGCCGCCCGCATGCCCCTCGCCACGTGCAGCACATTCTTGGCAGGCCCCACCAGAAAAACCGGGCGGCGCGCGCCACCGCGAATGCGAATACGCCGTAATCCATACTGCACCAGTGCTCGGGCGCTGGCGGTCAGCACGAAAGAGAATAATAAGGTAAGGCCTACCCATAGCCGCGAGTAGCGCTCTGCGGCGTGAGCAAAATAAATAGCGGAGGTGACGATGATGCCAATCACCAGCCAGACCAACATCAACTTAGTGATAATATAAAAGGTGGATGAGATACGCCAACGCTTGTAGCTACCCGTCGAGCTGTTGGCCACCACTACCAGCAAGGACATGCACGCAAGCGCCAGTACGTAACGCTCATGCAAGTGAACAGTCTCGAAACGCAGCAGGTACGCCAGTACCCCCGAGAGGACGACGATGGCAACATCGAACACTGGGAAAATGATTTTGGGCGGATAGCGCTCGGAAAAGATTACACCTCTTCGACTAGCAGAAGATTGCTTACTCATCGTTACTGACTCCCAAATAATCGCATATTCTTCACAGCAACATAACCACGTAACTTTAAAACCCTCCTACCACTCATCTGAACAGAGTTAAACAAACATAAACCTACCGCGTAAACGAATAGAAAATTGACTATATTGGTTGACTTTGTCACATATGACTCAGTTAGATTAGAAAAAAAGAAAAGAGCAAAAAAACCAAAAGCGCAGAGCTTTACCTGCGGAGAAAGTCCTCCGTAAAAGAAAAGATAAATTATAAAAAGCACGAAGCAGAAATATGCAAAAGCTGCCAACCATCCTCCTTGAATCAATATATCTATATATCCGCTATGGCTATCATGCGGGTAGAAATCTCCCATACCTTGCATGGGACCAATCGTACTAAAACGCTCGAATGTCCAGAAGTTGTCCAACCCGTAACCTAGCCAGGCATTAATCCCTGATAAATTTTCAAGTGCAAAATCCCAGATCGTCAATCTGCCAGTCAAGGACACAAAGTGCCCCATAACACTTATACCATCATAGCTCGTGTGCAAGTCAACAACATAAACACTACTTAAAACAAAGAACAAACATAACGCTGCCTCAGCCATCAAAATTGAAGTAAATAGCTTTTTATCCTTAATAGGACGACTATAAACATACATTAAAAAACAGAAACCAACTATCAGAACAGCAACGATGACAGCGCTTGCTAAAGCGGTCCTTGAACCACTATGATACGTAAACAAAACTGCCGCCACAGTAAACAAAAAAGAATAAAGGCGAACTCCAAAGTCCTTACTTAACAAAAAAAGTAAAAAAGAAGCAATCGTCAGCAGTGAAGCCAGCCTTCCCAGGGAGTTTTTCTGGTCATAAACCCCTTTCCAGTCACCTTCAAAAAAGCCAACATCAACGCCTATCTCAGGAATTGCGATGATAACTGTAAAATTAACAAATGATAGTGTGAATAGAGTAATGACAAGCGTCTTTAAAAAAACCTCAACACTCATCCTTGAAGCACAGTATGACGCTATCAAAACCACCACAAAAAAAACTAGAACTTTAGCTATGGCATATACATCACCTCCATTAAAAAGAGAAACAAAATACATGTAGAGAAAAAAGACCGGAAAAAAAGCCATGGGCAACGGAATATCAAATCGATCAAAAAGAAACAACACCAAAAAGCCAGTAAGCACGAGTATCATCGCGCCATGCAGATACACACCTGACAAAATCCTTTGATCAAGATTACCATTAACCAAAAATAGCCAAATACTTAAAAGCAAAATGGCAACCTTGGGAAACATTACATTTCCTTTGTGATCTATTTTTATAGGCATAGTACTTTTAGCTCATCATTTTAGACAATTTTCTTAATATCTTTTCGGGAAGGCTCATCTTCCACCCCTTTCCCCAGTGGTGGATGAGATAAGTTTCATCAGTGACATGCCGATAGAGCAGCTGCTTTCGGTCATGCACTTTTGCATAGGGGTTATAAGGGTAGAACAGTGGCCAAGGCAAGATGACAGTATCTGTGTCTTCTTTGGCAATGCATGCATTGGCCACTTCTGGTGCAATTAAGTAAGGCTTCTTTTTCTGATGCCGTTCCTCGATAAGCTGCATAGCGTTTTTGAAGAAGTGATGCCCAGGTACACCGCCAATGGCTCCGGCCCCGATCCTTCCCTCATCTTCATAACCAATGAAAAAGGGGTGATTCAATAAAGGACCCAAGGACTTCACCACCTCCATATCCACATCGAGATAGATCCCCCCTTGCTCATTCAAGGCATACATCCGAATGTAGTCAGAAAGAAACGCCCATTTTTTGTTTTCCAGGCAGTAACGAACAAAGGGAATATTTTTATCAATATTACTTTCGTTCCACTCGATGATCTCAAAGTCAGGCATTTTTTCTTTCCATGTAGCGATGCACTCTTTGTAGAGCGTGCCCATGGGGTTGCCGCCAAACCAGCAAAAATGGATCTTTTTAGGAATCATGATTCACTCAATTTTGTTACCGTATTTGATCAAAAACCGAGGGTAGTCTTTCAGGTAGCGTTTCAGCAAACGATTGGGCTCTTTGATCATTCGGTATAGCCAGCGCAGGTTGAGGCGGTCTACCCAGGCAGGGTAGTAATCTTGCCCCTTGGCCTGCACGAACTGATCTAGATAGCCGCCACAGGTGAAACCAGTGCCTTGCCAGCCGGCTGCGCGCAGATCCAGCAGCAGACGCTCCTGTTTGCCTGCGCCCATTCCTACGATGACGATGTCTGCACGGGCAGCATTCACCAAGCTCTGTTGGCGCTCCTCCTCGCAGCTAAAAAAGCCTGAGCGTACGTAGCTGATCTCCAGGCCAGGATATTTCTGCACCAACAGCTCAGCCGCCTGAAGAATGTTCTCTTCCGTGCCACCCACTAGCGCAACGCGCTTCTGCAAGGCCTGTGCATGCCCTAACACCACTGGGGCAATCGAGGTATCGTCGAAGCTGGTACGTTCGATCTTTTTGCCCTTGAACAGCCGGACATAGAGCACTACAGCAATACCGTCGGCGTAAAAGCGAATCTGTCGGCACTCTTGTTCGCTCAGACTTTGCGCCACAATGCCTAGAGAAAATGGATTAATAAAGCTGTAATCAACCCCTTCTTCCAGGTGAAATTCCCTTTCAAGTCTAATCATTTTAGTTCACCATCATTGTTAAGCTCGGTTTCGCGGCGCTATGACGAAACGCCAATCGGTCATCAGGAAACCGAACTTTTTCTTCACCACGTAGACCGCCACGACGTTCTGAATCAATAGGCACAGCAGCAGCGCGTAAGCCGCCCCCTCTGCGCTGTAACGTGGTATCAGTACCAGCGAGGCAACGCCCCCTACTACCACCGACCAGATCAGTATATTCCGCGCTGCGCGCTGCTGGTCAGCCATTAAAAGCAGCAATATGACCGAGCCAGTCATTACGTTGACCAACTGTCCGATCACGAGAATTCTTACTACGCCTGCAGCACCGCTGTAATCGCTGCCAAACAGGGCAAGCACAGCTTCGGGCCAGATAATGAATACCAGCGCAGGCAGCAAGGCAAAGCAGGTCATTTGGAAGGCGCTTTTCTGAGCAAGCTGCTTGAGTCCTTCGCCATTCCCTTCGTGTTGAAGTCGAGAAAAGCGCGGCCCTAGAATGCTGTCATATACCGTCAGGATGAAACCGATGATCATAGCCAGCCGCAGCCCAAGACTAAACAATGCTACGTCGCTTTCACTATGGAAGGCACCTAGCACCAACCCAACCCCCCATTGAGTGTAATAGAAGATGATGCCTACCAACAGGAAGTCAGGCAAATGGCGGTAGAAGTCTTGGCTAAAGCTGACACTTTCACTTTCGACCAGCGTGCTGCGTCGATACAGCCACCAGACTGCCCACAGCGCCACCAGCAGGTACACTACCAGGATTACGCCCAGCGCAGAAATTAGTGCCCGCGCACCCAACGGAATACCCAGCCAAGCACATATAATTACAACGCCACTGAGCACTATAGAGATACACCCTATTTCGAACAGGCAGGAAACATTAGCCTTGCCCCACCCTTTCATCAGGAAGTTGCATAAATAAATCACACTGTATAGCGGCGACAATAGCGCGGTAATACGTAGGCTCTCAACGGCGTGCTCGGTTGATGAAAGCAGCATCCTTGCCACACTAGGGGCTAATATCCACAGCACTACGCCCAGCAGGACTCCCACCAATACGTTAACCGTCATGGCATGTTTGTAAATCCATGCGACTTCTTGGCGATTATTATTAGAAGTAGCCACCCCCATATATTTGAGTGTAGCCCGATCAGTTCCCAGGCTGGCAAACACCTGCATACCAATCATAATCGAGAGGCATAACATGAAAGCACCGAAAGACTGGATACTAACAAACGTGGCCAACACGTAAGAAAGCAGGAAAGTACCGCCTGCTGCCAACCCCCTTGCTCCCAACGTTGTAAGAAGCTGGCTTTTCAATACTCTATTAATCATGTAGAACTCTTGAGTCAATCAAAAAATTGACTTAATGGTTGGTTTAGATTGCTATCGCAAAATTTACATCATCAATAAATTTTTATATCTAAATACTTGCTGAGCAGGCAGATCAGATGCAGTGATCTTCCACTATTTTAAATTAACCGTCTCTATTTAAGAAGACAAACAAGCTCTCACAAACCTTAGTACACCTCTGATTAGGCTTGCTCGTTCACCTCCGTCCCCAATATTGATTATTTAACAATTACCATAAAAATATTCATAAAACAGCTCACTAGCACACAATGAAATCTCTTTGCCATCAGCATATAAACGAATCCCGCACTTCTGGAGATCATTTTTTAGTCTTATACCCTGAATTCAACTAATAAGTGCAGCACCTGCGGTTTCTAGTGCTCCTGAATATTCTCCTAAAAACACCTGGGCTGGGGTTCGATATCCCAGCCGCTTTCTGGGTCTATCGTTCAGCTTGTG